>NZ_JAQRFI010000001.1 GCF_028598805.1 Xenorhabdus yunnanensis
GTGCGGCGATGGCAGAGCTGGCACCGACATATTACCTTGTCGTTGCTGGCCCATGCAGTCCTGGCGGTTCTGCGGGTACAGGAGAAAAAAAACACCGGTAGGCCGGGTTCCACTCAGTGTAGCGGAACTCCGTAAGCTGCTGTCAAAGCTGATGGAAAAAGCGGGAAAGACAATAGAACAGATTTTACATTGGTCAGACTGGCGACGACGGCATCAATACCGGGCGCAACAATGTCACTACCGCCGCCGGGGAGATCATCGGCTTACAGAGCAATTACGGCTGTAGTATTAGACAGGAAAAACCTGACATTGGCTCTCTCCACCATATGGAGGACTGGCGTTGTCAGGTTTTTTCTATCTATACATTGCATTTGATTGGACAACGCCTGACAGTGGTACTTATCGTATTTTGTATGCAGCCAGCGACTCGCTGTTTTATTTTTTCCTTTTATTACTTGGGTATACCGCAGGTAAAAAATCGGGGGTAATCCATTTATTACAATGGGTATTGGCGGGGCATTGGTACATCCTCTGATTATCTCGGCTTTCGATGCTTCACTTGTTGCTGGCAGTACAACTGAATATTTTATGGGAATTCCACTCTCATTTTTGAATTATAGCTCTTCTGTGATCCCAATTATTTTTGCTTCTTGGATAAGCTGTAAAATAGAAAAAAAATTGGATGCACTCCTGCCTGCTACTATCAAAACCTTCGTAACTCCTCTTATCTGCCTGATGTTGGTTGTTCCGCTTGTATTTATTGTTGTTGGACCAGAGGCTACATGGCTAAGCCAATTATTAGCTAATGGCTATCAAACTATATATGGATTTGCTCCAGTTTTGGCAGGCGCGATTATGGGAGCAATCTGGCAAGTCTGTGTCATTTTCGGTTTGCATTGGGGATTAGTGCCAATCATATTCAACAACTTAACAGTTTTGGGGCACGATACGTTAGCTCCTTTGTTATTGCCTGCTGTCATAGGGCAAACAGGGGCAGTATTTGGCGTTTTCCTGCGAACCCGCGATGCTAAATTAAAAATGCTGTCTGGTTCTGCTATTACTGCGGGTATGTTTGGTATCACTGAACCTGCGGTTTATGGTGTCACCCTACCTTACCGCCGACCATTTTTCTTTGGCTGTATTGCCGGCTCAATTGGTGGTGCTGTCATCGGTTATTACCAAAGTGCCATCTATTCAATAGGTCTGTCCAATATTTTTACCTTTACTCAAATGATCCCCCCAACAGGGATCGATAATACAGTATGGGGAGCAATTATTGGTACGTTGCTGGCGTTTAGCATTGCTACCATTTTGACATGGATGTTTGGGCTGCCTGCTATTACTGATCAGCCCCCCGGAAGGCAAAATCAATAAGCATCAATCTGAGTTCCCGCATAAGCCTTAAGTGTCCATGAAAGGAGATTTAAATGAAACAGTTTCCAACGCATTTTCTATGGGGAGGCGCGATTGCCGCCAATCAAGTTGAAGGTGCTTATTTGACGGATGGAAAAGGTCTTTCTACATCAGATGTTTTGTCACAGGGGATTACTGGCCCCGTGGTTGAGCGTGATCCTTCGGATGAAACTCTCTATATCAAAGATATTGCTATCGATTTTTATCACCGTTATCCCGAAGATATCGCCTTGTTTGCAGAAATGGGCTTTAAATGCTTACGTACCTCGATTGCCTGGAGCCGGATTTTTCCTCATGGGGATGAAAAGCAACCCAATGAAGCGGGATTGGCATTCTATGACAGGCTGTTCGACGAAATGGCTAAATATGGTATTCAACCCTTGATTACATTATCTCATTATGAAATGCCGTGGATGTTAGTCGAAAAATATGGTGGGTGGAGGAATCGTAAGCTGATCGCATTTTTTGAACACTATGCACGCACGGTATTTACCCGCTACCAGAATAAGGAGTGGTGAAATTGTGCCGGTAAATCATTCCTGATGCCCGGATTGGCAATATGTTGCTTGGGGATTTGATGTATCCATTAACCTGTAAAGCAGAAGATGTACTGGCAACGCTTCAACAAAATCAAAAGTGGCTGTTTTTTGGTGATGTTCAATGCCGTGGAAATTATCCCAGCTATATGCTGCGTTATTTTCGCGAGAATGGTATTGAATTTACCATTACAGAACAGGATAGACATGATCTGAAGAATACCGTCGATTTTATTTCATTCAGTTATTACATGAGCGGCTGCACGACAACAGATGACGCGGAATACCAGAAACAACAGGGCAATATCCTGCATATGGTGACCAACCCTCATTTGCCAAGTTCAGAATGGGGCTGGCAGATAGATTCTCTTGGTTTACGTACTATATTGAATTTGCTCTGGGATCGTTATCAGAAGCCATTGTTTATTGTTGAAAATGGCTTGGGCGCGAAAGATACACCAGAAGCGGATGGCAGTATTCGGGATGATTACCGCATTCAATACCTTAAAGATCACCTTATCCAAGTCAGAGAAGCAATTGAAGATGGTGTGGATGTTATGGGATATACCAGTTGGGGGCCGATTGATTTGGTCAGCGCTTCAAAAGGTGAAATAACCAAACGCTACGGTTATATCTATGTTGATCAAAATGAGCAAGGGACAGGAACGTTAGAACGACGCCGTAAGGAGAGTTTTTATTGGTATAAGCAGGTGATTGAAACCAATGGCTGTAATTTGAGCGAATTGAGTGAATAGTTTTATCTTTTATCTTTTATCTTTTATCTATAAGCTCTCTTATCCATAAGGTTCTGAGCTTGTTCAGAACCTTTATGATATTCATTTATGTCATTCAATTATTGATAACAAAAAATTATTGATGACAAAGAGAAAAATGCGGGTTGTTAACGACGTGCGCTTTTTGGTCTGAATGCTGCCACAATGTTTTCATCCGTTTCAACATAAGGGCCGTCCAGCAGTTGGATGCAGTAGGGAACACTGGAAAAAATTCCTGCTACCAGTACCTTGCCATTTTCGTCTTTCAGTCCTTCCAGTGTTTCTGCGATGGCTTTAGGTTGTCCGGGAAGATTCAGAATCAGCGCTTGATTGCGGATCACTCCTACCTGTCGGGACAGGATTGCCGTTGGCACAAATTGAAGGCTGATTTGGCGCATCTGTTCGCCAAATCCGGGCATTTCTCTATCAGCAATCGCCAGCGTTGCATCCGGTGTGACATCGCGGCGTGCTGGCCCTGTTCCTCCTGTGGTCAGAACCAGATGGCATCCGAGTTCATCGACCAATTCACACAATGTTTGCTCAATCAGGATTTGCTCATCAGGAATCAGGCGAGTTTCTACACTAAAAGGCGTAGTAATTGCTTTTGCGATCCATGTATTCAGTGCAGGCAGCCCCTTGTCCTGATAAATTCCGTTGGAAGCCCGATCAGAAACAGACACGAGGCCAATGCGCAATACGTTCATACAAACCTCAATTAACGATAAAAATAGAGAAAATGTTATTGATGGTGAAATGAAAAACAAAAGGCGACTTATTATGTCGCCTTTATATAAGAAAAAATAGCGGGTCGCCTAAGATTACAGCAGATCAGCGATCATGCTCTCAAGTTTACCTTGGTCTACTGCAAACTTACGGATGCCTTCCGCCAGTTTTTCAGTTGCCATTGCATCTTGATGATGGTTCCAGTAGAACTCAGCTTCAGTCATTGGGGTTGGACGCGCTTTGATTTCGCCTTCATAGCCCAGCTTGCACTCAACTTCGCCTTCTGCTTCAGACAGCTCTTTCAGCAGTGCTGGAGAGATAGTCAGGCGGTCACAGCCAGCCAGTTCCAGAATTTCACCAGAGTTACGGAAACTTGCACCCATAACAACTGTGTTGTAGCCGTGTTCTTTGTAGTATTGATAAATTTCAGAAACGGAAGTCACACCTGGATCTTCATGTGGTGCAAATTCTTTCTTGTCGCCATTTGCTTTGTACCAATCAAGGATACGGCCAACAAATGGGGAGATCAGATAGACACCAGCTTCTGCACAAGCACGGGCTTGGGCGAAGGAGAACAGCAGGGTCAGGTTACAGTTGATGCCTTCTTTTTCCAGCTGTTCCGCAGCACGGATGCCCTGCCATGTGGAAGCCAGTTTGATCAGAATGCGATCATTGCTTATGCCCGCTTCGTTGTACAGTTTGATCAGACGTTTTGCTTTCGCTACGCTAGCTTCGGTGTCATAAGACAGGCGAGCATCAACTTCAGTGGAAATACGGCCGGGGATCAGTTTCAGAATTTCCAGGCCAATGTTGACAGCCAATTTATCGCCGGCATCAATAAGTTGCTGTTCACGGGAATCGCTTTGACCACGTGCCCATTCAACGGCTTCATCAATCAGTTGGCGATATTCTGGAATTTGTGCTGCATTCAAAATCAGGGAAGGATTGGTGGTTGCGTCTTGCGGCTGATACAGTTTCATCGCCGCGATATCCCCGGTATCTGCTACTACTGTTGTCAGTTTACGCAGGGAAGTCAGTTTATCGGTCATGTTTAATATCTCATCGTTATACGTAAAATCTTTGGCAACGTTGCCTCGCCATCCCGTGATAATAACATGGTCAAGCGCGGCTGTAAGGAAGGAAAATCCTATCGCTGATATTCTCCCCTTTCTGTTTTTTTTGCTAAAGTAGGGAAAGTTTGGATTATTAGGAAAAAATAATGCTTATTACCATTTCACCTGCAAAAACACTCGATTATGAAAGTCCACTTGCGACAGAAAAATTTAGCCAACCATTATTATTGGCGGAATCCCAACAACTGATTGATGTTTGCCGGGTTTTAACACCTGCGAAAATCGGCAGTTTGATGAGTATTAGTGATAAATTGGCGGGATTGAATGCTGCTCGTTTTGGTGAATGGCAGCCAAATTTCACACTAGAAAATGCTCGTCAGGCGATTTTGGCATTTAAGGGCGATGTTTATACTGGTATGCAGGCAGAAACTTTCTCAGCTGAAGATTTTGATTTTGCTCAAACGCATTTGAGGATTTTATCTGGCTTGTATGGGGTTTTGCGCCCTCTCGATTTGATGCAGCCTTATCGTTTGGAAATGGGAATTAAACTGGAAAATCCGCGTGGTAAAGATCTGTATAAGTTTTGGGGCGATCGTATTACTGAAAACTTGAATACAGCACTGGAACAGCAAGACGATGATATTTTGGTTAATCTGGCATCAGATGAGTATTTCAAATCGGTAAATACCAAAAAATTGACCGCCCGGATTATCAAACCTGTTTTCCTTGATGAAAAAAATGGCAAATACAAAGTCATTAGTTTCTATGCTAAAAAAGCCCGTGGATTGATGAGCCGTTTTATTATTCAGAATCAACTGACCGATCCAGCTCGGCTGGTGGAATTCAATCTGGAAGGGTATGTCTTTGATGAGTCTCTTTCCAAAGGAAATGAGCTGGTATTTAAGCGCACTGAGCAGCATTAATCTTTCAACATAACTTATTTACAATATAAATTTATTTACAATATAAATAGAGTCCAGTATGGAATCACTCCACCCATTCATAGGGGGAGTGATAAATACTATGTTATTTCGGCGCTCTTTCCATCAGGAATTCACGCAACGTTGAAAAATCAGCAGGTAAAAAGTGTGATAGCAAAGCTAAATCGGCTCGATCTGCCAATTCTACAGGTAATGGCAATGTCTGGCCCAGGGTTGCTTCGACACTTTCCTTGAATTTGGCTGGATGAGCGGTGCCCAAGAATAAGCCATATTCTCCTTCTTGCAATTGATCACGCAAGACACGATAAGCGATGGCAGCATGCGGTTCGGAAATATAGCCTTTTGCCGCTAGTTCACGCATGGTGCTTTGAGTAGTCGCGTCATCCACAACTCCGTTAGCCAGTTCACTCAGTGCCCAGCCTTTGCGTTTGAACAGTTCTTCAATGCGCGGCCAGTTATTGGGCTGACTGACATCCATTGCATTGGACAGAGTCGGGATAGTCTGATGCGGCATCCAACTACCTTCTGCTAAATAACGGGGAACTGTATCATTGACATTAGTTGCCGCAACAAAACGTTTTATCGGTAGTCCCAGCGATTTTGCCAGTAGCCCGGCGGTCAAATTACCGAAATTGCCACTTGGGACGGAAATGACCAATTGCTCACGTTTTTCTACAGAGATCTGCGCAACCGCTTCAAAGTAATAACAGATTTGTGCCAGTAGGCGGCTGATATTAATTGAGTTGGCTGAATTGAGATGCAAGGCTTGCTTCAATTCTTCGTCATCAAAAGCCTGTTTGACCAAGGCCTGACAAACATCGAAATCTCCTTTGATAGCGACTGTATGGATATTGCCACCCAGAGTACAAAAGAGTTTTTCTTGCAATGGGCTGATTTTGCCTTCGGGATAGAGGATCACAACCTGTACGTTATTCAAACCATAGAAAGCATGGGCAACTGCGGCACCGGTATCACCGGATGTTGCTGTTAAAATAGTAACGGGCTTTTCTCCCGCGATCTGCGCAAGAATTTGAGCCATGAAACGACCGCCAAAGTCTTTGAAAGCCAGTGTTGGGCCGTGATAAAGCTCCAGTGAAGCGATATCATCTTCGACAGCGGTTACGGGAGCAGGGAAAGCAAAAGCGTTCTGCACTCGGTCTGCTAATTGCTCTGTGGAAATTTCATCGCCAATAAAGGCGGAGAGAATGCGTTGGCTGCGGCTGACAAAATCCAATTTCAATAAGTCGTCAATCTCATCACGGCTGAATTCTGGTAAATCCTGCGGAAAAAAGAGGCCTTGTCGCTTACCCAACCCTTGTTTTACCGCTTGTGAAAAACTGACCTGCTCACTGCTGTCTTTTAAGTTATATAATTTCATGGTTACTTTACCTGTCGTGCGCCTGCGAGATCCAGACGGCAAATATGTACAAAGCCTTCATCATTCTGTACGTAATTTTGTTGCAGCCATTGTGAGACTTCTTCTGCTACAGCCATTTCATTACAAATGGCAAAGAGGGTTGGGCCTGAACCTGAAATACTGCACGCCAGCGCCCCTAACTTTTTGACCGTATCACGTGCGTTGGCAAATCCTGGTAAGAGTTTTGTGCGATAAGGCTCCGCGACAACATCTTTCATTAATTTGGCAGCCAATTCTGGTTGTTGGGTATGACAAGCGTGAATAAAACCAGCAAAATGACGTCCATGCTCAATGATGTCATTGCGGACATAGTGTTTTGGCAGAATCGCACGGGCTTCTGATGTTGATACTCTGATGCCGGGATAAGCCATTACCCACAACCAATCATCAAACGCGGGAACCGACAGGCAGGTAGTATCTTCCTGGGATAAAATTAATTGTAGCCCTCCTAAATAGCAGGGAGCGACATTATCATAATGAACACTACCGGAAATGCGTCCTTCTAATTCTCCCATCATGTCCAGCAACTGGTTTTGGTTAAATGGGCGGCCTGCATACTCATTCAATGCCACCAGACCCGCAACGACAGAACAGGCACTAGAGCCTAATCCTGAACCAATCGGCATATTTTTCTCTAATGTCAAGGCAACGGGCAATTTTTCCCCCAGCCGTTGACAAAAAAGCTGCCAGCATTGGTAGACAATATTTTCTTTGGGATCAGTAGGTAACTTGCCGACAAATCGTCCTTTATTATTCAGACTGAAACTTTCAGCTTCACTTACGGAGACACAATCTCCAAGCAACGAGCCATCAACGGGAGAAACCGCTGCGCCGAGCACATCAAATCCGACGCCAACGTTCCCGATAGAAGCAGGCGCATAAACCCTGACAACCATTAAACCCCCAATTTCCATGATAGAGTGCGTAATATATCAGCAAAAACCCCTGCTGCCGTTACATCATTCCCTGCGCCATAACCACGCAATACCAGCGGGATGGGTTGATAATAACGGGTATAGAAAGCCAACGCATTTTCGCCGTTCTTGACTTTATAAAGTGGATCGTTGCCATCAACAGAGACCATTTTCACTGTACAACGGCCATGTTCAATCAGGCCAACATAACGCAAAACTTTCCCTTGTTCAGCGGCATCCTCAGCACGTTGGCTGAATTCCTGATCCAATTGCGGCAAATGTTGCAGGAAACTGCCAACATCGCCACTGGCATCGAAAGATGCTGGTAAAACTGGTTCAACATGGATATCTCCCAGTTCCAGTTCATAGCCCGCCTCTCGCGCCAAGATCAGCAGTTTTCGGGCAACATCCATGCCTGAGAGATCATCCCGTGGATCAGGTTCAGTAAAGCCCTTCTCTTTTGCCAGCATGGTTGCTTGTGAAAGCGTCATACCTTCATCCAACATGCCGAAAATGTAGGACAGAGAACCAGATAGGATGCCACTGAATTGGACTAATTCATCACCGGCATTAAGCAGATTCTGTAAGTTTTCGATAACAGGCAATCCAGCCCCTACGTTGGTGTCATACAGAAATTTGCGTTTTGATTTTTCTGCCGCCTGACGGATTTGGCGGTAATAAGCCATCGACAAAGTATTGGCTTTTTTGTTCGGTGTAACAATGTTAAAGCCGTCGCTGAGGAAGCTGGCATATTGTTCTGCAATCGACTGATTAGAAGTGCAGTCCACAATGACCGGATTCAGGAGATGGTACTCCTTTTCAAGACGGATCAGACGACTCAGGCTAAAAGGCTCAGTTGCTTCTGAGAGCGCTTGTTGCCAGTTATCCAAACAGATGCCTTGCATATCAGTCAACAAAGCGCGGGAATTGGCTATACCACAGACGCGTAGTTCGATGTGTTTCTGCTTGAGCCAGGTTTGTTGACGGCGTATTTGCTCGATTAAAGCACTGCCCACACCACCTACACCGACAACAAAGACCTCAACAACTTGAGCAGTGTTAAACAGCATTTGGTGACAGAGTCGGACAGCCGTAGTTGCTGCATCATTTTCAATTACAGCGGAAATGGAACGTTCGGAAGAGCCTTGTGCAATAGCAATGATGTTGATGTTGGCGCGTGTCAAGGCGGAGAAAAAGCGGGCTGAAATTCCTCTCTGGGTACGCATGCCATCTCCAACGACTGAGATGATGGCAAGATTATTCATGACGTCGATGGGATCAAGTACGCCATCTTTTAATTCCAGATAAAACTCTTCTGTTAATGCCTTTTGCGCTTTCAGCAGCTCTTTTTGTGGCACACAGAAACTGATGCTGTATTCCGATGAAGACTGTGTAATCAACACAACAGAAATACCTTTGCGTGACATGACGGAAAATATCCGTGCTGCCATCCCGACCATGCCTTTCATTCCGGGTCCGGAAACGTTGATCATCGCCATATGATTCAGGTTAGTAATACCCTTAATCGGCATGTCCTGATCTTTTTGTTCATCACGAACGGGAGTATTGCCAATAGGAGTATTGCCAATAAAAGTACCAGGTACATCGGGATTGGCAGTGTTTTTTATCAGGCAAGGAATTTGAAATTGGGCAATGGGGGCGATGGTACGGGGATGAAGAACTGTCGCACCGAAATACGATAATTCCATCGCTTCTTGGTATGACAGGCTTCTCAGCAAGCGTGCATCTTTAACCGCCCTTGGATCACACGTGTAAACACCGTCTACATCAGTCCAGATTTCGCAACAATCTGCTTGCAGACAGGCCGCCAGTACTGCGGCTGAATAGTCAGAGCCATTGCGTCCCAGCACGACCAATTCGCCATTTTCATTACCCGCAGTGAAGCCAGCCATCAGGATGATGTGGTCAGCAGGAATGTTAAGTTCAGCAATTCGTTTGGAAGATTCATGGATATCAACGGTGGATTCGAGACAATACCCATGCGCCAAAAGGTTTTTGACGGGATCAATGACAGTCACTTTATGGCCACGAGCCTGTAATACTGCTTCCATGATAGCAATCGACAGTTTTTCACCACGACAGATCAGGGAGGCATTAATGCTATCTGGACATTGTTTTAACAAGGAAATGCCGTGCAGAATCTGCTTAAGGCTGGCTAGTTCACGCTCTACTATCCCTTTCAGCCGCTCATAATCAAACCCTGCTTGTTGCTCTTTTAACCCTGACAGCAAATCAGTAAAGATTTGGGTGGCATCGCTCATATTGGAAACAATGTCTTGCCCTGCGATCGTTTTTTCAATCATTGCCACCAGATGGTTGGTGATCTTTGCCGGTGCAGAGAGTACTAAGGCAATTTGCCCAAGGGATAACTCATTCTCGGCGATATCTGCGACACTCAGTACACGGCGGTGATTTGCAACTGAGGTTCCCCCAAATTTCAATACTCTCATTAACATTCTTCTCCTGATTTTCTGCCAAAAAAAAGCCCGTATCTTGTGGGATACGGGCTTATTGTTATTTTATGTGTATGCGTCAGCCCGCACCGCAACTCATGGTTCCGGTGGTAATCGTGGTGGTAGTTATAGTGGCATTTATAAGAGCCATTTTTTTTGGGCTGATATGGTGCATAGTTTCCTGTCTGTCTTTTGATTTGTTTGACCCTATATTGGGTAAATTAAATTGTGGTCAATGTCAAATATTTTTTAGGATGAAAGAAGAAAAAATCATCATTTTTTGTATCGTAATTATTCAAAATATAACAAAATGGACGAATTATTATCTGGCTAATTGGATTTTTTACTAGCATTTAATTTTGTAAAAAACATATTTTGTAATTATTTTATCTTTATGATAAAAACGTGCTGTTTGGATATTTTAATGCCGAGCCAATCTCTTCAAGCATTCACGAGATCTCGATGTTAATTAACATATTTCATTCAAGTTAATAACAAATAACCTAAACTAAAATTAACAATTACAATTAATGTTAACGTGCTACAATTGGTTTTGATATGCATCAACAAAAGTTAGTTTTTTTAGAAGGCAAATGCATTACTAGCTGTTATATTGCTGTTAATAGATTAATATAGTGCCTTGTTTAAATCGGGTTTTTTCAGGTATGTACCCTCCGGCAAAGCGACGCTGGCTTTTAGCGTAAAACATATCAAAATATTTATTTTGGGCATAAGCTGGTTTTTTGTGACTCAGAACAAAATCAGCATATTTTCTTTTCATAATAACAGCTTGTGTCACACAGATTCTGTTTTTTAGCGATTTTAGGTAGCAACCATGCAAACCCCGCACATTTTGATTGTTGAAGACGAAATTGTCACACGCAATACCCTTAAAAGCATTTTTGAAGCTGAAGGGTATGTCGTTTATGAAGCTACTGACGGTTCAGAAATGCACAACATTCTGTCAGATAACGCTATCAATTTAGTGATTATGGATATCAATCTGCCAGGTAAAAACGGGTTACTACTTGCCCGTGAATTACGCGAGCAGGCAAATGTCGCTTTGATGTTCTTAACAGGCCGTGACAATGAAGTGGACAAAATCCTTGGTCTCGAAATCGGTGCTGATGACTATATAACCAAGCCATTTAACCCGCGTGAGTTAACCATCCGTGCGCGGAATTTGCTTTCGCGGACAATGAATCTGAATCATTCAGGTGAAGAACGCCGTCAAGTTGAAAGCTATAAGTTCAGTGGTTGGGAGCTGGATATCAATAGCCGCTCTTTGGTTAGCCCAATGGGAGATCAGTACAAACTGCCGCGTAGCGAATTCCGTGCGATGCTTCATTTCTGTGAGAATCCAGGAAAAATCCAGACCCGTGCAGAGTTGTTGAAAAAAATGACTGGCCGTGAACTGAAGCCTCACGATCGTACTGTTGATGTTACTATTCGTCGTATTCGTAAACACTTTGAGTCGACACCAGATATCCCAGAAATCATTGTGACCATCCACGGTGAAGGTTACCGTTTCTGTGGTGTGTTAGAAGACTAATTGATACCTTTTCGATACTTCTTTAGAGGTATTATTTTTTATAGGTAGATAGCCTTATAGGTAGATAGCTTTATAGGCACATAATCGTTTGATTGTGATGTAGCTTATTTGTCAAAAAGCCCTGATGTCATAAAACATACAGGGCTTTTTTTGGGGGGAGGTGTTTGCTTTAATGAGCTATTCACTTTTTCCATGGCATAATTGGTACGGCACTGATCGCATTTTTAGGAGAGCCATTGATTATTTTGTCAGAATAGGTTAAATAAATCAGCGAATTGCGCTTTTTATCATAGAAACGTACAACCTGTAATTTTTTAAATACCAAAGAAGTCCGTTTCTGGAAGACGACTTGTCCTTGCTGGGGGGATTCCTTTATCTTATCGGCTAACTCAATCGGACCAACTTGTTGGCAGGATATAGCCGCATCAGATGTATCTTCTGCCAATCCTAATCCTCCCTTGATTCCTCCGGTTTTGGCTCTGCTCAAATAGCAGGTGACATTTTTAACGTCAGGGTCATCAAAGGCTTCTATTACTATTTTATTATCAGGACCCAAAATTTTGAACGCTGTGTTGACCGAACCGATCTCCTCAGCATGTAGAATCACAGGAGAAAAGAGTAAGGCTGCCGCTACTGCTACTTTCTTTATTGTTCCCATATTTAGTCCATTTGAATTAAATAAATACAGTGAAAATATCTATCATTCACATATAATGTAAATTAATAGTTTCAATCAAGCCATTTTCACCGTGAATGCATCTATGGTAAATACATCTGTGGTGAAAAGCCGTGGCATTATAGCTGAATATGCACCCAAGACGAACGATCAATGGCTTTTAAATCTATTTCGTTGACGATTTGTTCCGTTTAAGGCGCTAAAAAATAGGCGGCACTTCAAGTAAAAAGCTGCGGCATTGGTGCCAGATCGACATTCAACACGTCAATAGTGATTTTCTCTTATATTTCATACTATTGATTTATTTGCCAAGACAATGCTTGACATATTAACAGGTCTACTATTAATTTATTCCAAGCTTAAGCTTGGTTAATTTTATTGTGATTTGTTTATAATATATGTAACAGTCATCGTATCGAATGAAATAATTTTGGCATTCATGGTACTCATGAAATAAATATCAGTTAGTGATAGTAAGATTTATCAATCAATTGATTAAAGTAAGTATGCTGCATAATACTCAGGAAAAAGAATGATGCTAAAGGATAAAAGTTGCGCTAAGAGAATGGGTATTATGGCTAGAAATTAAGGATAGTGTTTTGAGTAAGGATCGTGTTTTGAATGCAAAGCCCGCAGTATGCCTGAATGGCAGGCTATCAGTGGCCTTAAATCTATGTTTATTTTTTTGGGAAAATTATAGATGCTGATTATCGATCAAACTACATAAAAATATGTTTTTAGGAAAAACTTTTTATTTTCAAACTAATAAGTTGTTTTATATTTATATGATTTTCTTTTTGTCTTAATGACTTAGGGAGATGTATGGATCAAACCAACATCATTCGAGACTTGCTGCATTGGGTAGATAATAATCTGGATCGTCCATTGTCCCTTGATAATGTTGCAGCAAAAGCGGGTTACTCCAAATGGCACTTACAACGCATGTTCAAGGATGTAACAGGTCAGGCAATCGGTTCTTATATCCGTGCGCGAAGATTATCCAGAGCCGCCGTTGCATTACGTTTAACCAGCCGTCCTATTTTGGACATTGCCTTGCAATATCGCTTTGATTCTCAGCAAACTTTCACTAGAGCTTTCAAGAAACAATTTGACCGAACGCCAGCATCCTATCGTCGGAGCGAAGAGTGGTGCGCAAAGGGAATATGTCCTCCTATCTTGCTGGATAACAAACCCCTGCCAGAGCACAAATATGTCACATTGGAAGAGAAGCCGCTTATCGGTACTGAGCACACTTGTAGCTATATGCTCGAGCAATGGTCAGAAGCTTGCAAGAATATGCGTCATGATTTCTGGATTAACTACCTACAGGAGGCTGAGGTATTACCACCGAGACTTTATGGGTTACACCATACTACTCTCAGTATGGAGCATGAAGATGAACAGACTGTATTCTATACCACGGCCATCGAGCCAGAATATGCGACCTTTGATACTAAAGAAAGTCATCCCGTTGTCTTGCCGGGTGGGGATTATATTTCATTCAGTTATTTTGGTGATAAAGAACAGTTACAAGAATTCCTCTTTACCATTTATGGTGTCTGTCTGCCAACACTAAACATCACTCGCAGAAAGGGGTACGATGTCGAGCGGTATTACCTCACTAACCTTGAATGGAAAAATCTTGGGGATGAGTCCCAAAATCATGTTGTTGAATTTGAGTATCTCATCCCAATTGAGCGTTAACCTTGTAATTCATCCAAGGCGGGCATATCCAGATGTGTGATATCGCCCGTTGTCTCAACTATCCAACCTGAAGCCAGCCATGGGCTATCCTGATAATCCACGCGTGAGATGGAGCAGTTTCTTAACCGCAGGCGGCGTTCTGAATTGGCAGGAAGACCCAGAATAGAACAGATCAAACTGACGAGCGCTATTCCATGACTTATCAACAGTGGACGGCTGCCAGCAGGCAGATTGAGGCAGTTTTCCAGTGCGGCGCGCATACGGGCAGATACTTCATCCATCGATTCACCTTCTGGGATCCGTCCATTTGGTGTACCATCGACAAGACTTTTACGCCAAGATTCTTCTTCTGGTGTGAGGGAATTTAGTTCGCGATTTTCCAGAACGCCCATATGTAACTCTCGCAGGCGTGGTTCCAGTATGACGTCGCAGCCACAGGCTTTAGCGATGATTTCTGCTGTTTGGCGTGTCCGACCAAGGTCACTGGTGATAACATGGGTAATGTTTTCTGATTTAACTCTTTGCGCGACCAAGTGAGCTTGGCGCCGACCAATTTCAGTCAAAGGACTGTCAGATTGCCCCTGAATACGACGAGCCACGTTCCATTCGGTTTCGCCATGACGAACAAGATAGACCTGTAACATAGTTATTTTCCGTTATACTGCATCATGAAATAATTCAAAGGATAATTTATTTATATGTACCACGTTATTGCAGCAACAACTAACCCTGCGAAGATAAAAGCGATTAGCCTTGCATTCGATGATGTTTTTGGTCCGGGCACTTACCACATAGAAGATGTCAATGTAGATAGCAGTGTACCTCAGCAACCGATTGGTAATACTGAAACCCGCACAGGTGCTCGTCATCGAGTTATGGCTGCTCGTCAAGTCCGGCCAGAAGCTGATTTCTGGGTTGGGGTTGAAGCAGGAATTGAAGGTGACATGACATTTGCCTGGATGGTCGTTGAGCATAAACAAATTCGGGGAGAATCGCGTTCCGCTAGCCTGATGTTGCCTGAAAAAGTCTTGGAAGGCATTCGTGAAGGACGCGAACTTGGCCATGAAATGGCAGGCGTGGCTGGCGTCGATAATATCAAGCAGAAAGGCGGTGCGATCGGCTTCTTTACCAATGGTATTCTGACGCGTACCAGCGTTTATCATCAAGCTCTGATACTGGCTCTTGTGCCTATCCATCATGAAGTTTACAAAGAGTTGAATAACTAATCTTAATGTTAGTCTACCTAACGCTGACTGTATATAAATACGCGATATGTAATACAGTAGCTGTTTGGGGGCACAATTGGATGGCCCCCACCGAGTGACTTCAGCCGTTATTTTATAGTGGTTATTTTCAGTCAGTTAATAACTGCGTTTCCAGCCATTTCTTAACATGATCTGGTGCGTTTTTTAAACTGTTGGAACCACGCGTAATTGTTGCAATGCCTACACCCAACTCATTTTTCAGTTCACGTTGGCTCATTTGCCCACGTATCAATTCCTGAATGATTCTCACCCGAGTTGATAAAGCAGTACGTTCATCGGGGGATAATAATAGCTGCAAAATAGAATGTTGCAAATTTTGTTCAAATGCGGTTTGTAACAGCCCGACAAAAGTGAGCCAATCATTACCATCTTCTGGGGAAAGTGCAGGATCAATCAAGTGATTTGGTGTCATAATTAACTGCCATACTATTTAACTAGTACGGCAGCATATCACATTATATCTCTTAAATTAATAACGTCTTTGCCATTCGCCATCAGTCAGCACGTTAGTCATTTTCCCCATAAGATAATTGTAGAACATATCGTAGGCAAGAACGTTTTTGACATAATTGCGTGTTTCAGGAAAAGGAATGCTCTCAATAAAAGCGATTGGATCGATGTTCCCTGAGGTATTAGCCAACCAACGCTCAACATTTGCAGGGCCAGCATTATAAGCAGCACTGGCAAGAATCCGGTTATTACCAAAACGCTGGTAGACCGAGTCAAGGTAAGCCGTACCAATTTTAATGTTCGTAATAGGGTTCATTAATTGACTGCTGCCGACATAACCCGGAATTTTCTTACTCTTTACCGTATATTCGGCGGTTTTTGGCATGATCTGCATTAACCCGCTGGCTCCTTTGGAAGAACGGGCTTGTGGGTTCCATGCACTTTCCTGACGGGCAATTGCCATTGCATAACTCTGTGAAATACTTTTATCTGACGTGAAGTTTGCAAATTCGTTTTTCCACGCCAGCGGGAAACGTTCTTCGAGATGATTCCACATTTTTCCCGTAATGGTCGCCTGTACACTGAATGCTGGCCAGTGTTGTTCAAACGCATAACGAGCTAATTGCTCCTGTTTCACGCGATTTTGCGAAGAAACCAAGTTAATCCATTCTGAGCGTGCCCGGTCATCCATATTCCAATACAGTAACTCGCGGATACGCTTAATTTCCGGCATATTGGCAAGGGAGCTATCGGGCTTTTCTATTTTATTGATGATCAGAGAATAGGGCATATATAATTTCAGGGCTGCCACCATGGGATAAAAACCACGATACCCGGTCAGTTTACGTAATATGGCCTTGCCTTCAGCGGTTTTTCCTTGATTGAGCAGAATCATGGCACTCCAATATTGCCATTCATCTTGCTGCAACGTTTTTTGGGGCATCAACGCAATCCATTTTTCAAGCCCTGGATGACCAGTATTCTGTAATGTCAAGCGAGCACGTCGTTCAAGCAACCCGATTGAATGTGAATGGAGAATAGTATCGTCCCGCCATTTTGCTAGTTCTGGTGTGATGTTTTTCATCAATTGCCATGCGACGCTATCTTTTAATTGCTGTCGCTCGGTATCATTCATCTTTTGTGAGCGGACAAGTTTTGGGATGCTTTCTATGGCATTCTCAGCATTTATACGGGCAAATCGGGGAAAGATTATCATGATAACCGAGCGGGTAAAGTTGGTTGGTTTTGTGGTCGTGGCGAATTGTTCAATAAATGCGGGGTTATGTTGCAACTTTATCAAACTTGCTCCCAGACTCTGATAACTCAATGGCAAACGCTTGGCAAGATAGGTAACCTGTTTGGTGTTATTGGTTTTCATTACCAATTGGATACGCTGCAAAATTAAATTTGTAGAGAGGTATCCAGCCTGCTCCCAGACATTGAATAGTTTATTGCAATCATCAGGCAGTGAGTTGCCGTCCAGCCAAATTTCTTGTGCTCCTTTCCAGGCGACTTGCTGGTGTCCTGTTGCCCATTGCGCAAAGTAATAATTACAGCGTGCTTTAATTGTATTTGGAGGGCTGGAACTGAATGCCAGAATGCCGTTCCAGTCACCATTATTGGCCAGTGTATTGATAAATTGCGGAGTCAGTGAACGCGCTAATGGCAGAGTAGGGTAAGTATTAATAAAGTAGTGTACTTGCTGAGGAGTTACAATTGCCAAATCCTGAGATAATTGACGGTGTTCGAGATAGGGGTACAGCGGGTAATTTTTCAGCGTTGGCATCAACCGCGCCACTTCCGCCATATTTTTTGCGTTCCATGCCTGCTGTATTTCTTTATATCGCTGACGTTGAGCATCCAGAGAATCAGCATGTGCCGCTCCAGCAACAACAGAAACCATACTTACAGCCATAACGAAATGCTGCCACTTATTCATTGCCACATACTCCTCCAGAAGACGACTATCAATATCTCAATACCCAAGTGCATTGTCTAAATGCTATGTAATTATAATCATATTATTGATACAAGTTATTACAATTGGTGAAGACAGAACGGAACGCATTGGAATAGTGTTATTTGATTGGAATAGTGTTATTTGATTGGAATAGTGTTATTTGAAAAGAGCAGCGGCAATCCTGTTTGTTTTCCATTCCGTAGCGAATACAATCAACACGCTGGAATGGCGATACTGTCCATAATGATACTGTCCATAAACAGACGTTCCATTCAGATGATCTTTACCGTTTGCGGCCACGGAATGCCTAAATTTAACTCTAATTAGGTGGAGACATCATACGTAAAAACACGCTACGTAAAATTTAGGGTAAAATACGCCATTCAAGTCCTATAAACGCAAACAATTTTGAAAATTTCCTGATTAATTAAAAGGTAAAATACATTGGCTCAATATGTTTATAGTATGCATCGGGTGGGTAAAATTGTGCCCCCGAAAAGGCATATTCTGAAAAATATTTCTCTGAGTTTTTTCCCTGGAGCAAAAATCGGTGTTCTCGGCCTGAATGGTGCAGGTAAATCTACCTTACTGCGCATCATGGCGGGTATTGATAAAGATATTGAGGGAGAAGCTCGCCCACAACCGGGCATTAAAATCGGCTATCTACCGCAGGAACCTAAACTTAATCCTGAACATACCGTTCGTGAAGCAGTGGAAGAAGCTGTTAGCGAAGTCAAAAATGCCCTGACTCGCCTTGATGAAGTCTATGCTGCTTATGCTGAGCCGGAAGCGGATTTTGATAAGCTGGCAAAAGAGCAGGGTGAGCTGGAAGCGATTATCCAATCTCATGACGGACACAATCTGGAAAACCAGCTTGAGCGAGCGGCTGATGCCCTGCGTCTACCTGCATGGGATGCTAAGATTGAACTCCTGTCCGGTGGTGAGCGTCGTCGTGTAGCGATTTGTCGCCTGTTACTGGAAAAACCAGACATGCTGTTACTCGACGAACCGACTAACCACCTTGATGCTGAATCTGTCGCATGGTTAGAACGCTTCCTGCATGATTATGAAGGCACTGTGGTTGCGATTACCCACGATCGTTACTTCCTTGATAACGTTGCTGGCTGGATCTTGGAGCTTGATCGTGGTGAAGGCATTCCATGGGAAGGCAACTACTCCTCATGGCTGGAACAAAAAGATGCTCGTCTGGCACAGGAAGCAGCGTCAGAAGCGGCTCGCCGTAAATCCATTGAGAAAGAACTTGAGTGGGTTCGCCAAAATCCGAAAGGACGTCAGGCAAAAGGCAAGGCACGTCTGGCTCGCTTTGAAGAACTTAATAACGTCGACTACCAGAAGCGCAATGAAACCAGTGAATTGTTCATTCCACCTGGCCCACGTTTGGGGGACAAGGTACTGGAAGTCACCAATCTGACCAAATCTTAT
Organism: Xenorhabdus yunnanensis; assembly: GCF_028598805.1. Lineage (GTDB taxonomy): Bacteria > Pseudomonadota > Gammaproteobacteria > Enterobacterales > Enterobacteriaceae > Xenorhabdus > Xenorhabdus yunnanensis. The sequence continues at coordinate 19,315 of NZ_JAQRFI010000001.1, forward strand.
AGTGATCGCGTTCTGATCGACAACTTGAGTTTCTCTCTGCCTAAAGGAGCGATTGTTGGGATCATCGGTCCGAACGGGGCGGGTAAATCAACTCTGTTCCGTATGTTGTCCGGTCAAGAGCAGCCAGATTCTGGTTCGATTACACTGGGTGAAACGGTTAAATTGGCGTCTGTTGATCAGTTCCGCGATAACATGGATGACAGCAAAACCGTTTGGGAAGAAGTTTCAGGCGGTCAAGACATCATGCGCATTGGCAACTTTGAAATTCCAAGCCGTGCCTATGTTGGCCGCTTTAACTTCAAAGGCGTAGATCAAGGCAAGCGTGTTGGCGAATTGTCTGGTGGTGAACGTGGTCGTTTGCATTTATCCAAACTGCTGCAAGTTGGCGGCAACATGCTGCTGCTTGACGAACCAACCAACGATTTGGACATTGAAACTCTGCGTGCTTTGGAAAACGCCCTGCTGGAATTTCCGGGCTGTGCAATGGTTATTTCCCATGACCGTTGGTTCCTTGACCGTATCGCAACACACATCATTGATTATCAGGATGAAGGTAAAGTTTCCTTCTTTGAAGGGAACTTTAGTGAATACGAAGATTATAAGAAGCGAACTCTGGGGGCTGAAGCACTGGAGCCTCACCGCATCAAATATAAAAAGATCAGCAAGTAAGTCTGATAGCAAGTAAATTTGATGGGTAGTAAATTTGATAGATAGAAAATTAAATAGATAGAAAATTAAATAGATAGAAAAAACGGCCTGATGTCAGGCCGTTTTTTATTGATAATCACTAAATTATTGCACTAACTACATTACTGCACTAAAACTCGTTGTTCCATAACGGGTTCATAAGTTTTAACAGCCTTTCCCCTAGCTAAAGTGATAACGCTACTTGCATGCTGCACCAAGCGTTTATCTTGGGAGGCAATGACAACTGTGCCTTTTTGTTCATGTGCAATAAATTTACAGATATTAATGAATGTCTGAAATGCCTGATGATCTAAATTGCGTGTCGGGTCATCTGCAAATAAATATTCAGGTCTTCTGACTATGGCTTTCGCCATTGCAGCCAGCTGTTTCTCGTTTTCAGACAGTTCCCCTGGATAATAACGGCTCTTATCGCCTAATTTCACAACATCCAACGATTTCAGCGCGATTTTTTCTGCTTGTTCGCGAGAAAGTGATAATCCATAAGACGTTGATAATAACAAGTTATCTAATAGCGTGAGTTCACTAAATAAGTTGAAATCTTGGAAAATAAACCCACTGTTTTCACTATGAAACTTTCCTAATTCTACATCATTCATTAGTTTCAACTTGTTATTATTAATTAATACATCTCCTTGATCTGGTTGTAACATACCCGACGCAATCGACAATATTGTACGGTTAGTCGATGCCTTCGGCCCTGTTATCAAAGTAATTTCACCTGGTATAATAGAAAATGTGATATCTGAAATCATTTCATGATTAACTGTAGCACCAGTTAAACCATATGAAATATTGATAACCTCAATCGATTTAAATTGATTTAAGTTCATATTCTCAACACAATTAGGTTAAAAGATTAAAGCTTTTTCCTTAACATATGCTGTCTAAATCCATTCGTAATAACATTAATGTCCTTATGGCATTATACGAATAAAAATAGTCTATATGTGAAACATCTTCACCAAAGATATGCTCATCTTATGTCAATTATTATTTACAATGACTATCTAATAAATGAGATGTTTCTTAGTCTTAGAATAAAAAATCAAGAATATTAATAAATTATGCTTAAGACAATGCTTAAAACAAATAAAAATAGCATAAGTTCTTCTATTTTTATTCCACTTTGATAATAAGGAAAAAAGTCATTTTATATTTTGTTAATGTTTTAAAGCTACTTCTCATTACCTCCATTATTGATAAAAACACCTAGAATATTTGTGGATTTGTTAATGACTAATAAATTTTATATAAATAAATCAATAGGTCTGTTCATTAAATGACTTATTTCCATGTAATTCAAGTCAAAACAGTAAAATTAAAGTATCAAAAAATATTATTATCACAATTTATTTTATTATCATTGTAAAAATAACTAAAGTTAACATTTGATTCAATGTTAAAATGGTATGTATACAAGGTGATAAAGATTGTAGTGAATAATAAGTCACTATCAATTAATCATGATAATAATATAAGTGTAATCTATTTTATATATAAAAGTTAGTTACTCCATTAACATTTGTTGAACTAGTTCAACACAACGTAGAAAACGCTGATCATAATCCGGTGAGTTGACGCAAACATAATCGATATTATTTTTCTTCAACAAATTCTCAAGTAAATGTTGAAATTCTTTGCGGTCTCGTTCGCTGCCTAAACTTCTTAAACCATCCGCAACCCACGGAGTATTGTTTTCTAAAAAAATAACTAAATCAAAGCGATACTCATCAATCATCGCCTGAACAAAAGGGTGTTCTTTTCCTTCATAGCGTTTGCAAAATGCCTGTGTTGTCACGAAATCAGTATCAATAAACGCAACTTTATTAGCATATTTAACGGAAAAATCAATGTATTGAGCATGACCTAATGCAATTTTATCGTAATCTGAGTATTGCAAGGCCATTTCGTCTCCACCAAGATGGGAAAACACGTATTTACGCCCATATTCCCATGCGCTGGTCGTGTTAAACATATTGGCGAGTTTATTCACTAATGTCGATTTTCCGCTCGATTCACCACCAAGAATAGCGACTGTACGTACAAAGAATGGCTTCACTTCTGTCGGGATATATTCCCAATAACGGAAAGGAGCCTGACGGATTTGGCTACCGCTAATATTCATGAATGAGCGTTGTGGATCGATAAGTACGGTTTCAATGCCGAAATACTCTTTATAGCGAGAAACATCCTGTGATTCGCTGGAATAGATATATTCAGGATTGATGCCTTTTGTTGCCAGAAACGACTTAACGCCTTTACTCCATGCTTCCCAGCCGTTTGGATATGGCTCCATTCCTTGTTCATCAAATGCATGAATATGAATATTCTTTTGATACTTGAATGTTTGCAGTAGCCATCTCAAGCGGTCACTCACAGTAGGTTGCTGAGACATCGAACTATTAATGAATAACTCCCGATCACGCACTTCGTCATAACAAAGCACAACGTGTAGTTCATCAACTTGACTGGATGCTCGTTGAATCAAATAAATGTGTCCAGTATGTAATGGGTAAAATTTACCAAACACAACTCCAGTTGTTTTCTTTTCCATGGGATACGCCAATCCTAGATATTGATGAAGAGAAGCCAGCTTCTGCGCGCTAGGACTCTTTATCTTGTCGTTAATAAGTTGGCTTAGATAGCCTTTTGTCATTCCGCTGGCATCAGCAATCTGCTGCAACGTGTAACCTGCCTGTTTGATCGCTTCTTTTAAATAGTCAAATTGCCCCATAAAACCTCCTGATGTTTAGTATACTAAACAAAGTAGCATGCTTATTATGAAAGGTAAAAACAAAATTGGTTGTTTATTGATGTTTTGGGGTTAAGTTCTGTCATTTTAACTACTATTGGTATTTAAAATTGTATAATTATGAATATATATAAAATAAAATAACCTAATACTAAATTAGTAGTTTAATTCAAAAAATGAATGGCAATGGGATTTGTTGAATTTTTATTAGATAGGTTGGTTGGCTCTGCTCGCTATGTAAATGTTTATATAACCATTTGTGGTTTAAATTTAATCAATAATTTGTGGCCAATAAATAATGACGTTTAGTAAGAATAGAAAAAATTTAAATAATATGATATTTAACTGCTTGATTTTTTATTTAAGCAGAATGAATAAAAATACTTTTCTAAAGTTTTATTAGATTACATTCTTAAATTAGGAATATTCTGAATTTTTTCATTTTTGAATAACATTTTTTAAAATTTAAATCGATAAATAGAGAGTATTAATTTAATTAAATTCCCCATTTGCTATGTGACGGCAGGCAAATAATATTCTTGATAATTAGGAAAAACACCTAAATCTTTACCCAATAGATTTCAGGCGCTAACTTGAAATCTATTGGGTGTATAGATCCAGAAGGAATAAAAAATTTTTTCTTAATCTAGATCATCTAGAATAGATAAGGCATCTGCCAATTTTTTGACTCCAAATACTTTCATATCAGGCAGTGATTTTTTCGGCATGTTGGCATGAGGAACAATAGCTCGTTTAAAACCGTGTTTAGCTGCTTCTGAAATGCGTTCTTGTCCACTGGGAACGGGACGTATTTCACCTGCCAATCCCACTTCACCAAAGACCACCAGATCACGAGGCAGAGGTCGATTACGAAAGCTGGAAACTAAAGAGAGCAATAATGCTAAATCAGCACTTGTTTCCGTGACTTTTACCCCGCCAACAACGTTCACAAAAACATCTTGGTCAGCCATTTGCAGACCGCCGTGTCGATGCAAAACCGCGAGTAGAATAGCCAGCCTGTTTTGTTCAAGTCCTACTGCTACACGGCGTGGATTTGACATCATAGAGTGATCTACCAATGCCTGGATTTCAACAAGTAAAGGGCGAGTACCTTCCCAGACAATCATGACTGAACTACCCGAGGTAATTTCATCACCACGACTCAGGAAAATGGCAGAAGGGTTATTCACTTCCCTTAATCCCTGTTCGGTCATCGCGAACACGCCCAGCTCATTAACGGCACCGAAGCGGTTTTTATGACTACGTAGGGTACGGAAACGGGAATCAGCTTCACCATCCAACATAACGGAGCAGTCTATACAGTGTTCAAGTACCTTGGGGCCAGCCAAAGAGCCATCTTTTGTCACATGCCCAACCATGATTATGGCTACACCACGAGTTTTGGCAAACCGTGTCAGGTAGGCTGCGGTTTCCCTTACCTGGGCAACACTGCCTGGTGACGATTGAATATCAGCCATGTGCATGACCTGAATTGAATCAATTACCATGAGTTTGGGCTGTTCTTGCTCTGCAATCAGACAAATTTGTTCAATGCTGGTTTCCGACAGCATGTTGAGTTGATCTGTCGGCAAACCCAGCCGATGTGCTCGCATCGCCACCTGCTGCAATGATTCTTCCCCTGTCACATACAGGGTTTTCATCTGGGCTGATAATTGGCACATGGTTTGTAAAAGCAGGGTACTTTTCCCTGCTCCGGGATTACCACCAATCAAAATGGCACTGCCCGGAACCACACCGCCGCCGAGAACACGGTCAAACTCTTTAAACCCGGTTGAAAAGCGGGGCAGTTCTTCCAGGCTGATATCAGAAAGTTTCTGTACCTTGCTGATACCTGTATCCCCAGCATAACCACTAAAACGCTCATTACGGGATGATGAAGCTGAGGCCAAACGTATTTCCGTAATGGTATTCCATGCGTGGCACGCAGTACATTGCCCCTGCCAACGGGGATAATCCGCGCCACACTCGTTACAGACAAATGCCCGCTTTGCTGCTTTTGCCACTTTGTTCTCCCTCAATATAATGACTTTTGCCTGTTGGTATTAACGTTCTTCGTGTTTTAAACCACCGCTCAACACGCACAGGACACCCATTAAATCTGCATGGCGGATAGCAACTTTGGCTTGGGCATACACTTTTGGCTTGGCGTGATAGGCTATTCCTAATCCTGCCTTACGGATCATTTTCAGATCATTGGCACCATCTCCAATGGCGACGGTTTGACTCAGAGGAATATCCAGAGTTTTTGCCAATCTTATCAACGTGGTTGCCTTGTATTTTGCATCGACAATCGGGCCTTTGACGTTACCGGTTAGCTTGCCATCTTTTACCTCCAGCTGATTAGCGACTGCGTCAAAAAGACGCAGTTGTTGGCGAAGATTATCGGCAAAGAAAGTGAAGCCGCCAGAGGCAATTGCGACGTGCCAATCCAATGATTGTAATTTGCGAACAAGGCTGGTTAGCCCCGGCATAAGGGGAAGAGTTTCCATCACTTGCTGCAAGATGGATGCGTCGGCACCTGCCAACTGAGCAACTCGCTCATGCAGACTTTCTGAAAAATCCAGTTCGCCTTGCATTGCCCGCTCGGTGATTTCCGCTACCTTATCGCCAACACCTGCCAGACGGGCAATCTCATCAATACACTCAATTTGTATAGCGGTGGAATCCATATCCATTACCAATAAACCGGGGGAGCGAAGACGCGGGATTTGCCCCAATGGAACGACATCCAAGCGGCACTCATCAGCCAGTCGTTTAATACGAGGAGAAAGGCTACCGGCAATGCGGACAACCTGATAATCATCAATCCGCCATGAAGAGACCACCACAATGGCTGCTCCCAGCCGGTGCTGAAAATCACTGATACGCTGTTTATCCAAACCACGTCCATACAGCAACCAGCCACTATCTCCTGCTCTGTAATCCAGTGGCATGACTTCATCGCCGCTGAGGGACAAGGGTAACCCGGGCCATTTATGGATCTCATCCGGTAAGTAACGATAGGCCAGATTATTCGACATGAACATAGACTCCTGTAATTCCATATAATTTGGTGGAGGCAAAAAACGCTTTTCAAACTATTCTATTTTCAAACTATCCTATCAATACTACATCTGGCAACATGTGCTTTATGAGCATGGAATGAGATAACTATGATAAAAGCAAAGCTAAAACTTAGACTGCACAAGACAGCGATTATATTAATATGTATAGCACTGTTAGTTCTGCTGATACAGGGAGTTTCCTATTTCAGCCGTTCTCAACAATTGGTTCCGATGGATCAGTTTGAAGATCTGGCGAAAACTTTGGCAAAACAGGTCGCATTCAGCTTGTCTGATGATATGGGGAATGATAGCCAGGATATTAATAACAAAAAGATTGTAGCTAGTTTAGATTACTTGACTAGCTACAGCCGTATTTTGGATGCTGCCGTTTATCTGGAGAACGGAACACAGATAGCACAAAGTGGTGAACCTATTTCTGTTAGTGAACGATTATCGTTGAAAGGTAAAAAATCCAGTGGTTATTTCAACCAACAAATCGTAGTACCTATACAGGGAAAAGATCGTCCAAAAGGTTTTCTTCGTCTGACACTGGATACTCATCAATTGGCAACTGAGGCCAAGCAGGTCGATAACACGACTAACTTACTTAGAATAATGCTCCTGCTATCTTTGGCGATAGGGTTTATTCTGGCCCACACCTTACTGAAACTCTCCCCTAGCCGCTGGCAACAATCCCCCTATCTACTGACAGCCAATACTAAACCTTCCGATGAAGAAACTAAACCTTCTGATGAAGAAGTAAAAAGTAAGGATAAAGATGGTGAGTCCAGACGGTAACGTTCCTCATCAATCCTTATCATAAATGTCCGTTTCATAATACCATTTGTGACAAATGGAATAGAGTATGCCGTGTAAAAGCGCAATCACCACAGCGGCATAAAACACAAATGGCTTATGAGAAACATCAATATTCACAATTGGAATATTGTCAAAACGGAAGATATACATATGAAAGGCCATAGCTGCTATTGCAAGCATGATTCCTGCCGCATTGTGGTGGATCTGGTGCGACAGTAGGAGCCATTTTAAGGTGAAGAAAAAAGGGATAAGCATTAATAAAGAAATAACTATATAAATCATTATCATTTCCTTAAGTTTTGTTTGAGGTATTAATGTAAATAGATGGATTGGTGGTTGTCATGGACACGCAGAGTATTTCAATTATCCATTTAATATTAATATTATTTGGTGTCGTGAAATAAGTTTATATCATCAACCATAAATAAATAGTAAACATAGTTATTATTAATATTTTTGATTTGATCTATGAATTATAGTGTTTTAAGGAGAAGGTTTTGCTTAGGTGCATGATGAGGTACACGACCTGAACCCTGTTGAAAAACAGAATTCAGGTCTACAGGAATGGATTGAATTAAGTGGGTGGATGTGTTGCTTGCATAGCGATTTATTATTTTTAATGTTTTTTATACTAAAAACTGATTGTAAGTATCGGGATTTGGCCCTATCCGCTTGCCAATATCCAACTCAGCCATGGTTGTCAGGTCTTCTTTTTCCAGTCTGAAATCAAATACATCGAAATTTTCTTTAATACGGGAAGGAGTAACAGATTTAGGAATGACAATCATTCCACATTCAAGATGCCAGCGAATCACAATTTGCGCTGGGGTTTTGCCGTATTTAAGTGCCAGATGTTCAACCAATGGAGCATTAAAAACACCTTTTCCACCTCGTGATAACGGGCTCCAAGACTCGGTTGTTATATGATGGGTGGCATTCCATGAGTGAAGTTGCCGCTGTTGGAATAAGGGATGCAATTCAATTTGATTGATTACGGGAAGCACACCAGTTTCCAACATTATTTTTTGCAAGTGCTCGATATGAAAATTACACACACCAATACTGCGAGTCAGGCCGGCTTCTTTCAGTTCAATCAGTTGTCTCCAGGCATCAACATAATGATCTTGTTCGGGTACAGGCCACTGAATGAGATAGAGATCAACATGATCTAGCTGTAGTTTGTCCAGGCTTTCTTGTAATGCCGCACTAGCATCCAGATGGCGATCATTCCAAAGTTTGGTGGTGATGAAGATTTCTTCGCGTGGGATATCAGTTTCCTTCAAGGCTTTCCCCACACCTTCCTCGTTATGAAAAATCGCTGCCGTATCAATGGAGCGATAACCGACTTCTAACGCGGTATGGATAGACTTAACAACCTGCTCATTACTCGCTTTCCAAACCCCAAGCCCCAATTGTGGTATGTGATTTTCATCAGCGAGTTTAATAATTGTCTGCTGACCCATTCTGACCTCCTTCAGGTTTTGGACTGATAACCTAGTAAGTCGATAGTCTAGTAAATAGAAAAATAGTGGTTTTGCGATCGCGTCAAAACAAATAAGTACGTTAAAGCGGTAAGCATGTTACTTGTTCTTCTTTGATGCTCCTTTCTTGTGACGCCAATACATCAGCAGAGAAGCAGACAACCCGCTGATCAGTAGAATGACAGGCAAGATCATCAAGATATTCATGACCAGATCTTGATGTGCTTTAATGAAAGGTATTTGGTTCAAGATGTAGCCAAAACCCACAATAATAATGACCCATAAGAAGCCACTTAACCAGTTAAAAAATTGAAAGCGTTTATTATTTAGGCCAGAAATCCCGGCAAACGTTGGCAGGAGAGTACGAACAAATGCTAAAAAGCGTCCGATAAGCAGGGCAGACAGGCCGTGTTTGGAAAATAACACATCGGCACGTTGACGATATTGAAGGGGAAGCTGAGCCAGCCAGTTTTTGACAATGTGAGTGTGGCCGAGCCATCGCCCCTGCAAATAACCCAGCCAACAACCCAGACTTGCTGCGATGGTCAGCAGAACTACCGTGGGGATGAAACTCATGACACCCTTGGCAATTAAGGCACCGGAAAGCACCAACAAAGTATCGCCGGGTAAAAAGGCGGCTGGCAGTAGTCCGTTTTCCAACACGAGCGTGATAAAGAGGACGCCATAAATAATCCAGATGAAATCCGGATTGGCAAGTTGGTTAAAATCATGTTGCCAGAGTGCATGCACAATCTCGCTTAACGTTTCCATTGTTTATCCTGTGATTTTTGCGAGTAAAATAATTAACAAACAGATCTATCCCAGTGTACCGCAAAATGATGTGATGGAGGTTGATTTGATTCAGCCCCTTACGATAAGCGATGAGCAATGAATAAAATGGCCATGATTTAACCGCTTTGGGATGTTGAGAGCCTTCATTAAGGCCCTCTTGACGTTAACGAATTGCCAAACGAGCAAAGCCCGCTTCCAAATCATCAATCAAATCCTGTGGATTTTCCAACCCAATATGGAGGCGGAATAAGGTGCCGGTTTTCTGTGGCGAGTGGTACTGGCGTAGTTGCTTAAGCATTTCCGGCTGAATTCCCAAAATCAATGACTCAAAACCTCCCCACGAAAAGGCCATCTTAAAATGGTTCAGATTATCGAGATAATCAGCGAATTGTTGAGGAGTCAGCTGAGTATGCAAGATAAAAGAAAATAGCCCGCTGGAACCCGTGAAATCACGCTGAAAGTACTGATGTCCTGGACAAGAAGGCAAAGCAGGATGATAGACCTCAGCGACTTCCGGTCGCTGTGCGAGCCATTTTGCAATTTTGATACTGTTTTCTTCGTGCTGTTTTAAACGGATTGCTAATGTGCGCAGCCCTCGGTTTGCCATGTATACCGTATCGGGATCGGCAATTTGCCCCAGCAAGTAAGATCTTTCTCTGAGCTGATCCCAACATCGTGCATTGGCGACTGCTGTACCCAGCATTCCGTCTGAATGACCAATAATATATTTTGTGGCGGATTGAACGGAAATATCGATACCGAACTCCAGAGCTTTAAACAGTACCCCAGCCGCCCACGTATTATCGATGATAATCACAATTTCAGGACTAACTTGCCGAACAACGCGCACGATGGTGCGAATATCTTGGACTTCCATCGTCAGAGAACCGGGTGACTCAAGAAAGAGCACTTTGGTATTGGGTTGAATCAGCGAAGCAATGCTTTCTCCGATCATTGGATCAAAATAATCGGTGGAAATCCCCATTTTTTGCAGAAAATGATCGCAAAATTCCTGCGTGGGTTCATAGGCAGTACCCGTCATTAGAACATGATCACCCGTTTCCACAAATGCCAGAATCGAATGGGTAATGGCTGCCGCACCGGAAGGGTATAGGGCGCAGCCTGCACCACCTTCCAGCTCCGTCATTGCAGCTTGAAAGGCAAAATGAGTCAGTGTGCCACGGCGTCCATAGAATAATTCACCTTTGGTACGGTTCTTCGAGGCTTGCTTTAAGTCTTCAACAGTATCGAAAATGACAGATGAAGTGCGTTGGATAAGGGGATTGACGGCGCTTTGCGTAAATTTTTTTTGTCTCCCTGCACTGACCAATAAGGTTTCTAGCTTTTTTTCTGTCATGGCGTCGTTCCCAAGTTGATTTCTTGCTTATGATTTCAATAAAATTGTTCAAATAATGATTAGCAAGTTAAAAGATTTGGGACGGTTTTGCCAAAAGGATTCGCGCAACTTGACGAAAATTCAAGGTGAGTTGTTGACGGTAAATCAGAATAGATTAACGAAGGAACATCATTAATTTGTACTTTTTTATTAAATAGTAATGATAATTACTATCAAATCGCACAATGTCTGATATTATTTGCAGCGGACTTTTTCCCCTTTCGTGGTAAGAAGCATGAATCAGGACTCAAACGTAGTCTGCATCTCCCTGAATTCACCCCGCAGTGCAGTAATCAAGCTGTAACCGGCAAGATGATGGAGATACGAGATGAAAAAGAGAGCCATGATTCAGGAAATATTAGGATTAGCAAGATGAGTAAACGTGATTCACTGCTAAGTAACAGAATCTATAAGAAAGAGAGTAAGGCTAACTGATGCGTAATTTGACAGCTTCTATTCTATTGGCACTCGGATTAACAAGTTCAGCATGGGCTGATACAGTGCCAACCGCGCCAGAAAATCAGGCTGCTGCTCAGGTAGCCGCTCCGGCAACACCAGCATCTCCCGTAGTTTCCCAAGCGACTGAGCCAACAGTTAACACGCAGAAAACTGACGTAACATCAACCACAGCAGCGCAAACTGTGGTGGTTGATACAGCAGAAAATCTGGTAACGACAGAAACTCTGACAACAACAGAAACCCCGGCCACTGAAACAGTTGTGGCTCCAATCCAAAACGACTCTGAAAACTTGTCCGGTGGCTTCGCAACAGATCTGTCTGTTTGGGGCATGTACCAAAACGCGGATGCGATAGTAAAAACTGTCATGGTGGGGCTGGTGATCGCTTCTGTTATTACCTGGGCGCTGTTTTTCTCCAAAGGTGTTGAACTCTTAATGGCTCGCCGCCGTTTACGTAAAGAGCAATTGGCTTTGGGTGACGTTGCCAATCTGGATACGGCAGTGAAAATTGCAGCAGACTTTGGCAATCGCAGCATCAGCCGTTTGCTGTTGAGTGAAGCACAATCAGAGCGTGCCCTGTCTGCTGACAGCATTGACAAGGTTGGAACCAAAGAGCGAACTTCATTCCGCATGGAACGTACCGTTGCAGCAATCAGCCGCCATATGGGACGTGGTAACGGTTATCTGGCGACCATTGGCGCAATTTCACCATTTGTGGGTCTGTTTGGTACGGTTTGGGGGATCATGAACAGCTTTATTGGTATCGCTCACTCACAAACCACTAACTTGGCCGTTGTAGCACCGGGTATTGCGGAAGCTCTGCTGGCAACAGCATTGGGTCTGGTGGCGGCGATCCCTGCGGTAGTGATTTATAACGTCTTTGCCCGCGTTATTTCATCATATCGTGGTCAGGTGGGAGATATGGCAGCTCAGGCAATCCTGTTGCTGGGGCGTGATCTTGATCTGGCTGAAAGCAAAGCAGAAAAAGCAGAAGCAAGGTAATAAATTATGGCAATACGTCTTAATGAAGATTTGGACGATAGCGGTGAACTGCATGAAATTAACGTCACGCCATTTATTGATGTGATGTTGGTGCTGCTGATTATTTTCATGGTGGCAGCGCCATTGGCAACCGTAGATATTAAAGTTGATTTGCCAGCATCGTCCGCTAAACCGCAACCACGACCGGAAAAACCCGTATTTTTGACTGTGAAAGCAGATAAACAGTTGTATGTGGGGGAGCAGGCGGTTAATCGTGATAACTTGTCTTTGGTATTGGATCAAACCACGCAATCCAACAAAGAAACAACGATTTTCTTCCAGGCAGATAAAACTGTGGATTATGAAACCCTGATGAGCGTAATGGATTCTCTACGCAAAGCTGGTTATCTCAAAGTCGGATTAGTGGGGATGGAATCCGTTTCCGCCCAATAACCCTTTTGATTATCTGAGAAGATAAACTATCGAAATAGTAAACTACAAAAATAGAAATCTGCCCGAATAGCAAACTGCCCGAATAGTAAAATCGGGCAGTTTTAACTTCTAAGATAATCATTCAATATTATTATTCTGTCTCACTTAATTCCTGAAAGTTACCTCACCTTAAGGTGAACATCCTATCAGGAAATCATCAATGCCGTTTCTTCCAGTCAAAAGGCAACAGTTCATTGAGAGACAAAATCTTTTCTTGGGTGATTTTCACTTCAGCGTGAATATTCTCTGGGTTTATTTGGCTGATAAACTCCCGGCAGCGACCACAGGGAGGGATGATATCGCCATGTCGATTGACAGCAATAAGCTTGATTATCCGTGTTTCTCCCTGTTTTATCATCTCCGCGATTGCGCCGTGTTCGGCACAAAATCCCATGGAACAGGCGGTATCAATATTAATTCCAGTATAAATATGGCCGGATTCACTTTGAATAACGGCACTGACATGACCATATTTAATATATTTATTTAATTGCGTTGGAGATATTAGTTGATGTGCTATATGTTCCATTTCATCAAAAGAAATCACAAAATGCTCCTTACTCATGATTGAACGGATTAATGAAACAAACGGCTCAGTCTTTTATATTACGGATAAATGCAATAACTGATTGAGCCATTTCCTGCTCGTTATCTCCTTCAACCCGAATCGTTACTTCCATGCCATTTTTGATTCCCATCGACATAACTTTGAACATGCTTTTTAGATTAGCGTTTTTATCTCCTCTGATAATTTCAATCTTGCCACTGTAATTTTTGACAAAATTACACAATTGGGCGCAAGGTCGAGTATGCAGCCCTGAAGGTGCAGTAACTACTACCGAATATTCAACCATAAAATTTACCTGCCAATAAAAAATAAGATTAGCGTTTTGTTAATGATCCACCCTGAGTTTGAATTACATTCTGATACCAATAAAACGAATCTTTCTTATAACGGGAGAGATCCTTAATGTCTTTATCGGTTCGATTAACATAGACAAAACCATATCTTTTTTTATATCCATTGCTGGTGGACAGTACATCAATAAAACTCCACGGATTATAGGAAATAACCTTGACCCCATAATTCATCGCTCGTTTAATGGCATTAAGATGTTGTTGAATATAATGAATACGATAATCATCATGAATAGAGTTATCAGATTCCAGTTTATCATCGGCCCCAAAACCATTTTCCGTGATCATTAAGGGTTTTTGATAACGGCTATATAAATCACGCAAGAGATATTCCAATCCAATAGGATCGATCGACCAATCCCAGTCAGTCGTATCAATGTGTGGATTTTTATGGATTTGAAAAAAATCCGGTTGAATTTCATATCCGTCTATCTGTCCTTTAACGCCTGTTGGATTAAAACCGTCCATCCGCCGTTGAGCACCTTTAGGGGCTGCGGCTGCGGCATGGCTGCAATAGTAATTAATTGCCAGAAAATCAGAATAACCTTCCTTAATTAACTCCATATCACCGACTTCAATATGTGGTGCCAGACCATGATTTCTTAGGTAGGTTAACGCCGATTGATTATAGTGTCCTTTCAAATAGATATCTGTGAAATAGTAATTACGTAGATCATTAGCATTTTGAGCGGCTACATTGTCTTCCGGTTTGCTGGTCAGCGGATAAATGGCGGAATATCCTAATGCTGCTCCGACCAAACCGTTGGGAACCCATTGATGAACCAGCTTGCAGGCGATGGCATGGGCGAGATTCATATGATGATTGATCTGATATTTGATCTGCTCATCATGAAGATAATGATCTGGAATTAAACATTTTTTCGTCCAGAATTGCACAATAATGCTTTGTTCATTGATCGTTAGCCAATATTTAACTTTCTTGCCATATTCTTTGATCACAAACTCTGCATAATAAGCAAAATCCTCTACACTTTGCCGATTGATCCAGCCATGATATTTTTCGACTAGCGCCATAGGCATATCATAATGATAAAGAGTAGGAATCGGCGTTATGTCATTTTTCAACAACTCATCAATAAGATTATGATAAAACTCTACTCCTTTATCATTTACCTTCCCAATACCTTCTGGAAAAATACGCGACCACGCAATGGAAAAACGATAAGACTTCAAACCAAGCTCTTTCATTAATGCGACATCTTCTTTATAGCGATGATAATGATCACTGGTTATATGAGTATCTGCAAAATCTGGATTGTTATTGAGAATATCTTGCTGTGAAAGTTCTTTACCGTATTTTTCCGCCGCTCCTTCAACTTGATAAGCACTGGTTGATGCTCCCCAAAGAAAATTCTCTGGGAATAATTTGTTATTATTTATCATGATATTTTCCTTTACTTATTTTTATTGGTCATATTGTGAATAAATTCATAAAGACCAATGATTTCTTTTCTCAGATTAAGCTCACTGCGTATTGTCATTAATGTATCTTGAGCATGAATAAACAGTAGGCCTAAATAAAAACTTTCGCCTTGAGTCTCTTTTTGAATAACCTCAGTTTGTGCATGATGAGCCGATAACATCATTTTTCTGGCTTTCTCCAGATATAAATGGGCATTTTTAAAATCACCAATATGGGCATATTTAATGGCTTCTTCACTTTTTTCTCTGGCATTACCTGCATTGAGAATAATTTCCAGCGCAACGGGAGTTAAAATATTGTCCTCACGGTTCATTTTTTAAATTTCCTGATAAAGTTATACAATTCAATCTAATTCTGCGTACTTGCATTGGAATTTTCTTCCTCAATACGTTTCTTTTCATAAACCTTAAAGAAGGGATACCAAGTCATGAGAAAAACGGCCATGAGTACCATATAGCAAATGATGGCCCGCCAGTCTTCTGTAATGATGACACTAGAGAATGGCGCAGGTATCTGACCAACTTGGATCATTTTCGCGGGTATATTCAGCCAATCTGAGCGCATGAAAATCCATACGATAATGGGGCTGGTGATTGCATTGATCCACATTGGCAGCATGAGTAGTGGATTAAGGACAATTGGCGCCCCGAACACCAATGGTTCGTTGATATTGAAGCAAGAAGGGCCGATACAGATATAACCTGTTGTTTTCAATTCTCTGGATTTTGAAAATAGCATTAAAATATTGAGGGCAAGAGTTGCTCCTGTTCCTCCCATCGTGATTAAAGCTGCGGTGAACATGGTTTCATAAGTCACAATATTGGTCGGAGGTTGTCCGGCAGCAACCTGCGCAATATTGGCAGAGATCCCAAGCATGAAAATTGGCATTTGCAGGCCAGTAAATGTCCAGACTGAAATACCCATGGACATGGCTATTGCAGGAATTAGCGCCATGAGGATAAACCCGGGCAGGGTTTGCCCGAACGCGGCAATAGGTGAAAAGAATGACAGTAACTTGGAAAAAATATCAATATCAAAGGTGAAGACCAGTAAAGTTCCAGAACTGATGGAAACCAGTATGGGAATAATTGCATGTATCCAACTGACAACGAAATCAGGTAAAGCACTCTCTTTCAAAAATCCTGTCTTGGTATATAAGTGAAAGAGGTAAGAAACAAATAAACCTGTGACAATCCCCAATAAAATCCCCGCAGGGCCAAAGCGATCAAAACTTACGACCATATTGCCATCGACAAATTCCGGTTTGATGAACATCATGTAGACACAAATCGAAGTGAGTCCGGCAATGAGCGTATAACGGAAATGATGCAATTTTTCCATCATTTGGTTAGCAATCATAAAAGCAGTAATCAAGCCGAGCATTCCAAAGGAATAATTGGCTATTTTGCCAAGATCAGGCAAGAATAAAAAATAAGAACGAAATACGTTATAAAAAAAGATAAGTGAACCCGCTAAAATAAAAGGAATATTTTTCTGCATTGCCCCAGAAATTGCAGCTACCCAAGGTCGTTTAGTAAAATTTTGCATAGCAGGTGCAAATGAATCAGATAACCAAGACATAAATGCTTTCATTCTGCGTCTCTCTTTAATTATTTTCCTCTAAAATTCCCTGGTGAAGTTAATTTAGGTGATTAAGTTAGTTTTTAATGGGGGGATGAGTAATTGTATTTATGGCTAATTCAAGTAATGCTTCACCATCTAATCTTCCATATATTTCTTGTGGTACAACAATGACAGGAATATGATAACGTTCGGCATGTTTCTGAAATTCTTTTTGCTGTGAAGCATAGTGTGGCCCAAGGAATAGAATATCGATAACAGAAAAATACTCTGCAACTTCACTTTCACTTCTGGCTTCAACAGTGACAGGGAGTTCCTTGTTTTTTGCCGCATTTCGAGTTCTGGTCGCCAGCATTCCACTGGAAATTCCGGCACCGCAACATAGCATAATAAATATTTTCTTCATGTGGTCCTCTTTTTATTTTGTTGATGTGTTTTATTAATGTGTTGTATTAATTCATTTTGTTAATGATGGATTTTTATTTTTGGATGAAGATCATACTTTCTATCATTTTCACTTCATGTGCAAATATCTATTTGCACTCATAGAGGGCAAGTTTTTATTTTTAAATAAAAATATTAGCAGTAACATAAATTGGTTGTTTTTTGATTTCATAGGTGTTGTTATGCTAAGGACTAAACAGAAAGAATTATTAGATTATCTATTCACTAAAAACACTCCCGTATCAGCATTGAAATTATCCAAAATCTTACAGGTATCAATAAGAACGATAAAAAATTATGTCGTAGAGATTAATGGAGAGCATGAACAAAAAATTGTTATCTCCAGTCGGCAGGGATATTTCTTATCACATAATTTATTGTCAAGAAATATAGTAAAACAGTTACATTCTCAGAAAAACAGTTTTCCTAAAACATATCAAGATAGAGCACACTTTATTATAAAATCGATCTTATTATTTAAGAGAAGCAGTAATATTTATGATCTCAGTAATGATTTGTGCATAAGTGACTCTACATTAAAGGCATTGATATATAAAATGAACACATCATTTCAACGCTTTAACGTAAAGTTTTTATGTAAAAACAGTCACGTTGAAATATTGGGTGCTGAGCATGATTTAAGGAAATTAGTTTCTTACTCAATCTTTGAACAAACAAATTATCGTTTCATAGATTTAAAAGTATTAGAAAAAACATTTGAAAGTAATCAGGTTAAAGACGTCGTTGAAATAATTAAAAGTGTCTTTGATAGATCGGAGCTATATCTTAGTGATCTTTCATATATCAACCTTGTTTTACATTTCCTGATACTTATTGAGCGACTGAAAAAGAGTAGGCATCTGGACAATCAGATATTACATATAGAAAATAGCGACCTAAAATTAATCTCGGATGAATTATGTGACAAATTTCAACTCTGTTTTGGAATATGTTTTCCCGAAAATGAAAGAAGATCTTGCTACCTTTTTTTGAAAACCAACACTAACTTTAATAGAACAGACAATGAATTTATTGATTTAGTCGGCACTGAACTTTATCAATTCACTCAGCAGATTGCTGAATCTGTGCAAGAACATTATTTGATCAACTTAAATTCCGATGATTTTATTTCTTTACTGGCTTTACATTTATCGGGGTTGCAAACAAGGCTGAAACACAATATTTATACTAGAAACCCAATGTTGGACATAATCAAAAAGGAATGTAGGATTATCTTTGATGTGGCTATCTTTATTTCCTTGCAATTAAATAGATTTTTCAGCAATAAATTGAATGAAGATGAAATTTCTTTTATTGCATTACATGTCGGGGCGGAATTTGAGCGACAGAAAAGAAATATCACTAAAGTTGGGACTGTGCTTCTGTGTCCGGGTTATCGGGGAATTGAAAATAAAATATATCATCAGTTATTGCGTGATTTTGGTGATGAAATCAATATTATTAAGGTAATTTCCCAACCTTCTGAATTGGAAGGTATAGAGTTTGAATTATTGATTACTACAATAAATTTTCCTCTGGAACGTTGCTATGAAACAGTTTATATCTCTCCCTTCCACTTGAGGGATAAACGCTCTGAGCTGATTGATAAAATTGACACCGTTAATGCAAATCGGAAATGGGCAACGCTAAAGCGAAATGTGGATTTATTCTTTGATCCTGAGCTTTTTCTGTTTAATCCCGATTTTCGCAATCGGGATGAACTACTTGAAATCGTTTGTCATAAGATGTTCACAAGGGGATATGTTGAAACCGATTTCATCAACTATGTATATGAACGCGAGAATGCATCATCGACGGCATTTGGTGTTTTAGCGTTACCTCACTCGATAAAGATGGATGCAGTGAAGACTTGTATCGCTGTAATAATAAGCCCTAAAGGCATCCGCTGGGGAAAAGATGAACGAGTCCATGTGGTGTTTTTGATCGCGATAAATCGGGTAGACAGAACATGTTTTGCAGAGAGTTATGATGCATTGTTAGATATCTTTAATCGTGATGATGTCAGCGGTATGCTTGATAAAATCACCGATTTTGAAAAGTTTCGCGATATTTTAATTAAATATAGATACCAGTAGTGATGTTTCACCGGAATATAAATTTTTTAGGATAATGTCATTTATAATGGCATTATTTTTTTTTGTTTATTATTGTGAATTACAAATCGTGCTTGTGTATTAAAAAAAGTAAAGGCCAGATTGTTTTTTCTATATTTATTTGTATCCATATCATTATATTTGTCTTTAGCTTGTTCTATTCTTCTGCTATTTTATTTTCTGATGGCGATATCTTCTGACTTAACTTTCCATAAATAGTTAAAATACATTATATGATACGCTGTCAATAAATATTGATAATGGCTTATTAAACTTATTATTTTAGTTAATTAAATAGTAAATGAATAATATTTTGATTTTATTAAAACTCTTGCTTAATAAAAACAAACAAAGAAAATAAGCTACATTAAAATAAATAATTGGATGAAAATGTCACTTTTTTCATTAGGTTTAATGTAATTGCGCATTTTTAAATTATTTTAAAATAAAATGGTTTTCAGATGGAAAAATACAAAGTTTAATTAATGTGAATTAAGTTGATAACACTAATGGAGAACAATATGAGATTAAATCAATCTTTGGCAGAAAATAAAATAAACGTATCAGAAGTTCCCACGGTTACCTTAAAAATATTAACCAGTCAGGTAGAAGGAGCCGCCCGTTCTGGGGGTATCTTTACTAAACAAGATCTCATTAGTATCAAATTATATGTTAAACATGGTTTGGAACTTCCTATTACTTCGCAGGGAGTAAAGGAATATATCGGTTACAATGATATTGATATCGATGGTTTGAAACCCGTCGATATTACCACCTTATTTAAAGGCATTCACGATCATGTGCTTAGCTGGAGTGATGTGGAAAGTAAAGTTCAACAGCAAAGTATCGACTTGGAAAATTCGGGCAGACAAATTACAGAAACGGGAGGGGAAATAATCAGCGTTATTGACCAAATGCCGATTATTGAACGCGTCAAGACAAAGTTAGGCGATTTAACTGATGAACAATTAGCTAAAATAACTTATACCAATGATGATAAAGAAATCGCTGTCGAATTGGGTAATATTCTTGAAAGCATGAAAAAAGATATTATAAAACAGCAGGAGAATACCCTGCGAGTTAAAAATTCGGTAACCGATTTTAAAATTACACTGATTGGTGGGACATTATCAGATGGAAATATTGCGCAAGGGTTACAGCCCCAAGTCAATAGTAAGAAAAAATTGATGGATGACAATCATCTTTCTTCTACTATCAAAGAACTACAAGACAAAATTGATGAGAAGAATAAAGAGATAGAACAACTTAAAAAAGACTATGATAAATACGTTAGCCTGGCATTTACTGGCATGGCAGGAGGAATTATTGGTTGGGCGATTACCGGCGGTATTTTTGGTGACAAAGCAGAAAAAGCCCGTAAACGAAAAAATGAATTGATTGGTGAAGTCAAAGGATTACAAGATCAAGTGAAAGATAAAAGTGCATTACAAAAATCTATTCAAGATTTATCCCTGAATTTTTATAGCATTCATACATGTATGCTGGATGCAGAAGTTGCCCTAAATCACTTGGATTTCATGTGGAGCACAATGTTAACGCAAATTACGACTTCAAAAGATAAGTTTGCTGAGATTAATAATGCATTGAAACTGACCTCTTTTGTGGCAACGTTTAAGCAAGTTATTAGTCCTTGGAAAGAAGTACAAGGTTCTGCTGCACAATTAGTAAAAACTTTCGATGAGGCATTGGCAGAATATAGAAAGCTCTATAGCTAACATCTGCTTATAATAATTTATAAAATAAAAAGGAATATTAAAATGTCTGAAAATATTATCTCACAACAAGAAATCCAGTATCCAGAAATCAATATTAAAGATTTGAATCATGCGGTAAATAATATTTGGCTTTTGGCACAACGACAAACATCAGGTATTGAGGTTATTGGTGAAAAAGCCAAACAGGTTAGTATTTATAGCCGCGACCTCAATGAAATGATACGCGATTCTCTATCACAATTAACACCAATATTAAGCCAACTCACTGCCGGAAGTACTTTCGAAACTATCAGCCAGATTGATGAAGCTTTGGCAGGCTCCGATCTAGGCGATGATGATCGCAACGCTTTACTGGAAGAACGCGAGCAATTGATCCTGAAATTATCGAAAGATATCGATCATGTGATTGTTAATTTCAGTAACAGAACCAGTCAACTAACTGGCAAAATTAGAGATATTCGTAATATCGTGATTGCAGAACGTTTGAACGATATTTTAGTGCAAACGGAAGCACGAAAAGTAGAATTACAGAGTGATATCGAAAAGAAAGCAGAAAAAAGAAATAAGTTGGATGCAGAACGGGATAAAATTATCGAAAGTCAAGATGTCATTCGCGCAAATAATATCGCAGACATGTTTAAGGATTTTATCCCAAGCGCCAGTGACATCGATAGTTTGGATCTGACACAACCTAAAAAAGAAGCCATAAAACAGGCAATTAAACAAGGTGCGGAGATCGCCAGAAAAATATTAAGTAAAGTTTCTGAAGGGTTAAAATATATCGATTTGGCAAATGCCAGAATGAAACTCAGTGATCAAATTGATCAGTTGATACAAGAAACTGATGTGCTGAAAACCACATTACGGGAAACTGAACAGCGGCTTTCTGGTTTAAAAGATGTGATGCAAATCGACACAGAACGCGCCACTATGCTTTCCGAGGCGGTTAAACTGGATCAAGCGTGGAGTGCATTCGCCAATCAATTACACAAATTATCAGGCAAGGAAATTAATCAGGCCAATATAACGGTTCTGATAAACGACCAATTAAATTTCTTGGATAATTTGGCATCGCAATATAATATGCTGAAATAAATATATTAGTAATGACAAGGCTGAGAAGAATACTCTCAGCCTTATTATTCACCGCTTTATTATGATGAAATACTTTGATTTTTAATCAGCTGGGTTATTCAAATAATCAAACATCCGTTCCAACGGATATATTGCTCGTATCACCACTTCATCACGCATTTGCGCTCCCCGTGACAGTAGCTTCTGAGCATCTAGCCGTTGTTGTGGAGAAAAGGTTCTTCCGGCTTTGAGGTGATCCAGCATGACTAAACCAAGTTCAGCAATTTCACCAACATCATTGGCAACGGGCACAAGGTCACGCATCATATAGTTCGCATTGACGATTTTTATCAGGGAATCATGATTATCCCGCCAGCGTATCAGCCGGGCACGTAATACCTGTTCCGCTTGCCAATCCCGTTTATTCTTCAATAATCGGTTAACTAAAGTCTCCATTTCCCTGACAACATGACTTTCTGGCCCTATCGCGTCGGCAAAACGGTAAAGCGGTTCATATTGATGGTAATTACCGGCTTGAAATTTGGCATGATGGCGGGAGTAATATTGGGCCGGTTCCACAGCTTCAGCTAAAATCTGCAATGGCTCAATATTCGTACTGTTTGCCAGACGGGTCATCAAGCGCTGGCTATTGGCCTGCTGCTGTAAGCCGACAGATACCGTTGTCCACGCATCCATGGCTTGCAGACGCTGATACATGTGCTTCTCGTTTGTCAAATCTTTGGCAGACCAGAGCCGTTCAGCGATGGCAAAGGTGCGTGGCCAGAGTTTAATATCCAGCATTTCTGCGGTGACATTCTCTGACCATAACGCGGCTTCAGCCCCAAGAATATTTTGTTGATGATCGCTCGCTGGCACGACAGGTTGCTTGCCAATGGGAGTTACTGCCAGTTTTTCTCCTGTGATCGGATAGCGTACATTGCCCAGTAAAATATAACCGCCCGCCGTTTTCTGTTTCTGATCGAGCGTCACAACAGGCGTGGTTTCTCCCATCCAGCTATCCACCGTAAACCTGACTGTATCTCCTTGCCAAACAATCTTATCAACGGCGCGACGTGATTTTCCTGCGAAATCAATAAAACCACGCGAATTACCTTTGTTGTCTTGAATCAGGGTAAAACTGCCCGTCACGGGACTGCCCTTTAAACGTGGCATCGTAAACGACCAGCTTTGTATTGTCTCATCCGCTTTCACGTTGCCATCGATATTGAGTGGTTGTGGTAATACTTCATTGCGATAGTGATAGGCGGTACTTTGGGGTTGATCGAGGTAAAATCCCGTGGACAAAATCCCTTGATAGCCATCGTTGGCCGTTTTGCCCAATGAATCCTGCCCTTGCCATGATTGAATGACGATTGAGCGAGGCAATGAAGGATGGTAGATCTCATCCCAACCCACTATTTTGCGCCCATGCTTTTCAAGCAGTTTTTCCAGTTCCTGATTGAACCAAGCGTGCAGGGCATGTGTATCTTTCAAACCTTTTTCCTGCATAAATACCTGTATTTTTTTGGAAGCCAGCCACTGGGAAGCATCGACTTCGTCACCACCAATGTGAATATAGGGATCAGGGAAAATTTCAGCGACTTCCTCAATCAAGGTATCGGCAAATTGATGCACTTGAGGATTGCTCGGATCAAGTGTTGGTTTATGAACTCCCCATGTACGCTGCATTGGGTAAGTTTCACGTGCGCTGATCAGTTCAGGGTAAGCAACGGCAATGGCGGAGGCATGACCCGGTAAATCAATTTCAGGTACAACACGGATACCCAAACTACTCGCATAGGCAACGACATCCCTCATTTGCTCCTTGCTGTAAAACTGTCCGTCGCTGGCAAGTTGTTGCAGTTTGGGGTAATGCTCAGAAGCAAAGCGCCAGCCTTGATCATCAGTCAAGTGCCAGTGAAAGACATTCATCTTGGCAGCCGCCATACCATCCAGTTGGCGTTTTATCGCCTCAACGGGCAGGAAATGGCGAGCTGAATCAAGCATGACACCGCGCCATGAAAATCGTGGATTATCGCTGATATTGACCAGTGGAAAATAAGTCCCCTTGGCATCATTTTGGAGTAACTGTAGTAAGGTTTCCATGCCACGCATGGCGCCAAAGCGAGTCACCGCTTTCAATGTGGCACCGTTGGGGGTAATGACCAACTGATAACTTTCATCGCTGTTGGGCTGGGGAATCGGTGCTACTTTTCTGGCAATATTAATTCTGATCGTCGAGACAGGGGAAACAGCAGCTTCGGGCGATGGTAATATCCAGCCAGTTTGCGCTTCAATGCGTTTTCGCCAGTGGGATATCGCATCTTGCATATCATCCCCCGTGACGGTGATATTTAATTTCCGGTCAATATGATAAAGGCGCCCCGGTTGCACTGAAACTTGCTGTGGCCACGGCATAAGAGGCAGGTGATTGGCAGAATCTGCAATGGATGAAAAACTACAACTTAAGGCAGCAGCTAATAATAGAGGGCGAAAGGTAAATTTCATGGTATTTCTTCTCGTATCTTATTTTTATGAATCAGTAAGAAATTTTTTATAACGTGAGTTTTTTGATTAGAAAGGGCGCTGATGAAATAGCTGTTTCAGCGCCGATTATATTTTTGTGAAACTGAGATAGCCAGTAAGTAACTAGTTAATCAAAATGGCTATTTCTCGACAATCCCATGCTTAAGCAAAGTCACTGCTGCGTTAATGCGAGGTGTAATGTCTGTTTCTGGTAGTGGCGGAAGCAGTCCCAGTGCCATTTGTCTTAGCGGCTCTGCAATGGCCATTGAGATTATGAGTTCACTGGTGATATTAAAATCCATTTTTTTCAGTAATCCTTGTTGATATTGGCGTTCAAGCCAATGGGCCAAAATATTTCTGCTTCTTTCGATACTACTTTTTTGATATTTATCCAATAGTGCTTCACGATAAGGGAACTCAGACTGTAATAATCTAAATAACCCTACGGCTTCCATAGATAATGATTTCTCTGCCAGTTCAGTTAAATATATTTTCAATAATTTTATGAATTTCTGGTAATTATTGGCCTCTTTCTCAAAGGCAGGAATAGAACTATCTTTCCAACGCGTAACAATCTGTTCGAGTAAATCTTCTCGATTTTTGACAAAACGGTAGAGAGTTTTTTTGGCAATACCCGTTTTTTTGGCAACCACATCCATGGTCGTTTTGTTATAACCTTGATTAATAAGAAGTAGTAAGGTGACTTCGTGAATTTTTTGGCGTATTTCTTGCTCTGGAATTGTGGGCCGGCCTCGTGGACGTGAATGATTTTCTGCCATTTTAGCACCTTATAAGTTGTGAATATTTGTACCGCACTGGCGTGATCCCATTAATAAACAGAACATACTGATTTAAGTTTAAATGGAAGAAATAAATCACATTTCACCAAATACAGAACTCTTAGGTGCTTGTCAACAGTATCGAACAATGACTATCACGTAACCTATTATAAATATTCGTGAAAAATACAGATTCAAAATAATCAAGCAGTTCTCTGCTATGGAAAAACTCATTTTTTATCAATTTATTTATTATTTATAACTTACTGTTTTAAATAAGTTATTGTCATAATTAATGCTGTTTGGTTATGGGATTTATGCCTATGATGTGACTCTCTTCACAGGATGGCATTTTTTGCTAATTTTTGTTAGCAAAAGGTTTTATTAGACCTTAGTATCGTCATTGTTTGTTACAAATTTAACATTTAAGTAACGAAAGTGTGTAAAACATTCCGCTCACCTGATTCTTTATTCCAGAAAAAACATTTCTTGGGATATGGATTTCTTGGCAGTGGCGAAATAATAACAAGACCAATGAGGATCACGATAATGATAAAACGCAACACAATAGCAATGGCAATTCCGGTACTTCTCATGGCAGGGGCTGTAAATGCCGCCGAGATTTATAATAAAGATGGTAATAAAATCGATTTATACGGAAAGGCCGATGTCCAGAGAACATTCTCTAAATCAAGTAGCGAGGCTGGTGACGGCTCTGTTGGTCGTATAGGTATTAGAGGTTCAACCCAAGTTACGGATAAACTGACTGGTTTCGGGCGCTGGGAATTCAATATGGGTGCCAATGGAACAGAAGTGGAGAGCGGTAAAAATACCAGAACACGTTACGCCTTTGCTGGCGTTAAGTACGGTGAATATGGTTCGCTGGATTACGGCCGTAATATGGGAATCGTCTATGATGCCAACTCATGGACGGATGCACTGCCAGTATTTGGTGGTGATTCCATGGCAGCAACTGATAACTTCTTGATGGGGCGTTCAACAGGGTTATTAACGTATCGTAATACTGACTTTTTTGGTTTGGTGAATGGCTTGAATTTTGCCTTGCAGTATCAAGCTAAAAATGATGGTAGCACCAGAAATAGCCGCAGTGATATCGCAAGACAAAACGGTGACGGTTTTGGTCTTTCTAGTTCCTATGATTTTGGTAATGGTTTCAGTGTTGGTGCTGCATACGGTAATTCTAACCGCACTTCGGCACAGAAACTGGGTACTGAGGAAGCTAAAGTTCTGGCTAAAGGGAATAAAGCGGAAGCATGGATCGTCTCTGCCAAGTATGACAAAAATAATGTGTATCTGGCGGCCATGTATGGTGAAGCTAGCAACCTGACCAGATTTGGTAGTTCTGTGGACAAACACACTATGTTTGCCAATAAAACTCAAAACATTGAACTAACGGCTCAGTATCAGTTTGATTCTGGCTTGCGCCCATCAGTTGGTTTTGTTTATTCCAAAGGTAAAGATTTGGGCAAGGACTTAGCTGATAAGAGCATATTGACAGACAAGGGATCTGAAGATTTGGTGAAATATGTTGCTGTCGGTGCTTCCTATAACTTTAATAAGAATATGCGTACTTACGCTGAATATCAGTTTAATTTGCTGAAAGATAATAACTTCTCTAAAAATACTAAGCTCAACACTGACGATGTATTTGGTGTCGGGTTGGTTTATCAATTCTAATTGAAGTAAATGCCTTGAAATTAGCACCGCGAAAATAGCACGGTGCTATTTTATCGAACTGCCTCACTGGATATATCTTTGTAGGCAGTTCGTTAGTTATTCCCTTCTGTCTTATATTACCTTTCTGCCTCACCACCCAGTGCATCAATAGTGTTTTTGATCAGCGCACTTAATTCACCCGTCATTAAGGTAAAGTCTGCGTCAAATCGTTGGGCAACATCTTCACGATCGATATCATCGTTTTGTTCACGTAAGGTTTCGCTGAATTTGATACGTTTGAAAGCGCCATCATCTGACAGCATAAACTGAATGCGTTCTTCCCAATCCAAAGCCAACTTAGTGACATATTTACCGGATTCAATATGTGCCGCAATTTCGTCTGAGACCAAATCCTGTTTCTTACAGCGGATCACTCCACCTTCTTCCAGAATGGCTTTCAACTCAGCTTCATCCATCAGAGCATAGCCTGTAGGGAGATTACCTGAACGTACCCATTCGGTTAAGGTCAGCTCTATGGGGTCAGTGAAAGTAAGTGGAACAACGGGCAAGGAACCCAATGTTTTTCTCAGTAGTGCCAGATTATCTTCAGCACGTTTTGCGCTGGCAGCATCAACGATGATCAAATGGTTGACGGTATCGATCCAAATATAGGTTTGGCTAAAACGGCTGAACGCTCTCGGCAGCAGAGTGTGGATCACTTCATCTTTCAGTGAGTCTTTTTCAGTTTTTTTCAGTTTGCGGTGCTGTTCACCTTCCAGACGGGCTATTTTGGCCTGTAATTCCTGCTTAATTACAGGAGAAGGCAGCATTTTTTCTTCCTTGCGCGCGCAAATAAGGATTTGATTGCCGGAAGCATGGGTTAATGCTTCACCGTGAGAACCCATTGGAGAAATCCAGCCAGTTTTCATCATATCTTGGCTACCACATGGGGTGAATGCCAATGGGCTTAATTGTTTTTCCAGTTCATCCGCCGAAAGGGAAATTTCTCGGTTTAGACGGTAAATCATTAAATTTTTGAACCATAACATGCGGTTACCCCATATTGTTGCGCATCGTGACAAAAGTTATCTTAAAATATAAGGGTGCATAATAACGAATCATGTGACGAAGCCCTAGAACTTCATCAGTTTCATATAATAACTTCCTCAGTTTCATATAATAAAAAGCGTCGTCCTGCTAAATAGGAAAGGTAAGTTATGCGTATAGGAATTGATCTCGGTGGAACCAAGATTGAAGTGATTGCATTAGGTGATCAGGGGAAAGAGTTATTTCGCAAACGGGTGGATACGCCCCGTAATAACTATCAAAAAACACTGGAAGCCATTGTTGGGCTGATTATCGATGCGGAACAGGCAACTGGGCAGCAAGGAACTGTGGGAATTGGCATTCCTGGCGCTATTTCGCCTTTTACCGGAAAAGTAAAAAATGCTAACTCAGTTTGGATGAATGGACAAATCTTGGATAAGGATATAGCTGCTTTGTTGGGGCGTGAAGTGCGTATCGCCAACGATGCAAATTGTCTGGCGGTATCAGAAGCCACTGATGGTGCAGGAGAAAGGAAGCCAATGGTATTTGCCGTTATCATTGGAACGGGTTGTGGTTCAGGGATTGCATTTGAGGGGCGGGTTCACGCCGGTGGCAATGGATTGGCGGGAGAATGGGGACATAATCCATTACCGTGGATGGATGAAGAAGATCGGGCATATCAGGATGAAGTTCGCTGTTTTTGTGGCAAACCGGGATGTACTGAGACGTTTGTGTCGGGCACTGGATTTATGACGGATTATTTCCGTTTAAGCGGAACTCAGAAAAAAGGTTATGAAATCATAGAGGCTTTGGCGCAGGGAGATAAGTTCGCCGAATTGGCAATGTGTCGCTATGAAAGGCGTTTGGCGCGGGCACTGGCGCAGGTGATTAATTTACTGGACCCGGATGTAATTGTACTCGGCGGTGGAATGAGCAATGTCGATCGTCTTTACCAAACATTGCCGGATTTAGTCAAAGAGTGGGTTTTTGGTGGAGAGTGTGCGACACCAATCAGAAAAGCAGCGCATGGTGATTCCAGTGGTGTGCGTGGTGCGGCTTGGTTATGGCCTCCTCAGCAATAAACCGTATTCCTGCCAACGATAACGGCATAATTTAGAATACATTTCAATCTAATCTATCCAGAAAATTTCAAGTTGTGTGTCACGGTGAAGAAAGCTACTAAAAAACCGCAACTTGAAAGATGAATAATCATGATAAATAAATTCTATTTGGGGTTGTCTTATTTTCCTTATCCGGAAAAATAGAAATGGTTGATTAAAAGTTTAATTAATCAATATTTTTAACCTAATCAGTTAATTATCACTCTATGTTGTATGGAATAATGTTGATAATAAATAAATGTGTTTTTCATATTAATAATTGTTTATTTTTTTAATAAAAATATATTCATTATTAATCAATAAAATATAGTGTGTTGTTTTAAATTCATTTACTTTTTTATTAGCGGAAACACCGTCTTGTTTATATTATTGTTGGCTTGGCAATCAACTGGACTTTAGACACTTGGTGTCGTATTGTTGGGATATCCGGTTTCAACTATTTTTTGAAAGTAAATATAAAAATTTATACTCATAGTTTTAATTGTTTTCCTCATATGTTTTTATTTATGAGCTGCGTAACGTAAAAATCTAATAGAGATTAGATAACTTTAAATATTATTTAAAGTTTATCATCTTTTTTCTTGTGCGATTTTCTTTGGTGAAAAAGTCGTGACGGGCATTTATTGCCCTAAATATTTTGTCGATTATTCTGCGATAGAGAGAGCTTTTGTCTGAAAGAAAATCTAATTATTAGACTTGATATTTGATAGGTGCTTTTTTATGAAAACTATCATGAAACCGTTGGTTATTTTAATTGGATTATCGGTAATATCTGGCAGCGTCAATGCGGTTACAGTATACAACGACAAAGGAAGTAAGGTGGATGTGACCGGTCAACTAGGTATAGAAATGAAACTAACCAACGATAATCCTAAGGGCAGAATTTTAGGTCAAAATGACTATATCGGAGTTAATGCCAGTCATAAACTGAGCAAAGGTATACAAGTATTCGGTAACGTATTATGGGATGCTGATAGCCAAGGAGCGAGCAGCGTTGGAGCTGATGTCAGACATGAATTGACCAACGACATTCAAGTGTTTGGCAGAATGGAGTGGGGTTCTGAAACTCAAAGAACATACAATTACGATTGTAATACGGATATTGGTGTGTATAAACAAATAGGTTATATCGGCGCTCATTATCGCGGTATTGGTGAAATGAGAATTGGTCATACTGATATGCCAATCAAATGGGAACCCAAATCCAGATTCGATTATTTTAACGACGATCTGTCTTATTTCAACTACGTATATGAATTCGATGATAATCATAGAAAACATAAGACAATAAATCTTTTTGACAAATTGCCTGAAACTATGACTATTTTTGCTCAGACCGATAGTTATAAAGGTCTTAGTCTCGCAGCAACCTACAGTGATAAATTCAGCTCAGGTAACGAACGTCATCATGGAGATATTCACGATGCTTACTCAGTCGTCGGTTTTTATAAATCAGACTTTGGTTTGGAAGCCAGTGCGGGTTATGCTCAAGTAACAGGGCAAGGAAAAGATAAAAAATTGGGTGGTGGAAATATCAGGCTGCCTTTTCCGCAAAATAACCTAATGGCTATTAGTACGGAGTATTATTTCCCCGGTCGTAAATTCTCCATTGGCTTGGACTATCAGCAAAGACGTTCCCGAAATTCAAAAAGAGAGGAGGTGCAGAAAGGTAGTGATGAAGGTTCGCAGGCAAAACTGATAGGTAAAGGGAAAGAAAATCTATACGGGGTGGGTGTAAAATGGTATTGGGACGAATTGGACAGCGGCTTGTATGCAGGATATTACCTGCGTGATGCGAATAACGAGCAAGGAATAAGACATCAAGAGCAAACTTACATAGTCGGTTTAGATAAAAATTTAATGGCTTCTGAGTACAGTAAACTGACCTTATTTGTTGAAACGAAATATGATTCTATCCATAGTGATGTTCAGGCCGAAAATAAAAAGGAATCCATTCTGGGAATGGGGGCACGTTTGTCTTTTTAAGCAAAATTTTATAGGGAGAATCTGATTCGGGTTCTCCCGTATCATTTGTGGATTGACGGTGTAGAGGCCTCGGATGTTCAGCACAATCTGTAAGTTTGCAGAATTGGTGGTGGAATGGGCAATATCGCTTGTCTTTACCAAACGTTGCCGGATTTAAAAAACTGTAACTTGAAAGATGAATAATCATAATAAGTAAATTCTATTCGGGATTGCCTTATTTTTCTTATTCTTAAAAAGGGATGATTTATTAAAGGTTGGCTTAAGTGAAATTTTTAACTTGATCAGTTAATTCTATTTTCATGTTACCCGTAATAATGGAAATAATAAATCAACTCATTCATTATATTTATGATGAATATTTTAATATAAATAAAAATATATTTATTTTCTAATGAATAAAATAATAGGAATAACTTTAATTTTATTAACTCTTAGGCGATAAAAAATACGAGATATTAAATAAATAAAAAGTGCCGATGAAAAGAGATGTACCTAATGAAATTGTTTCAAGGCAATGATAAATAAAAGTATTTCTAATATTCTCATGAATTGGTCTTCAAAATGGAAACCATAATTGATGATATTATGTGATATGTATCACATAGTATTGCAATAATTTGTCTATATATTTGTGTTAATGTGGGTTTCTTCACGAAATACACTGTTTTTTTAGGTTATTATTATTATGTGTAATAAATGAGAACTTAAGCTTTTAGGAGAGTTTTATTTGATTCTCCAATCCCTGTTCTTGCTTAAAAATAAAACAAAACATTGTTACACTCCATTTTGATTACTTACTCCATATTGATGTTTATTAAACTCTCAACGGGAAGATGTAATAGAGATTAGATAATTTTAAATAGCATTCAATTTTGTCATTTTTTGAGCGATTTTCTTTTGATAAAAAATCGTGACGGGTATGTATTGTCTTAAATATATTGCCCTAAATTTATTGCAGTTTGTTCTGCGATAGAGCGAGCTTTTGCCTGAAAGAAAATCAAACTATTAAATTTAATATTTTGTGGGTGTCTTATTTATGAGAAGCATAAAACCATTAGCTGCTTTAATTGGTTTATTAGTAATGTCTGGTAGTGCCAATGCGGTTACAGTATATAACGATAAAGGAAGCAAGGTAGATTTGACTGGTCAAGTGCGTATGAAAACGACAGTGACCAGTGATGATCGTGATATTCAAATTAAAGATGACGGTAGCCGCATCGGGGTTAATGCCAGTCATGAACTGACTAAAGACATTCACGTATTTGGCAAAATGGAGTGGGGTTCTGATACCCAAAGAACTAACAGCGATAACGTCAAAACGAGCTTCGATATGTATAACCGAGTTGGTTATATCGGAGCCTCTCATCGTGATATTGGCGAAATGCGAATTGGCCGCACTTATATTCCCATCGACTGGGTGAAAAAATCCAGTTACGGCTACGGTAACACGGGAGTGTTTTATTTCAGCGACGTACTGGGCCGTGCAACGGGTTATGACAGCAAGGGTGTTGGTAACAATAACTTCCTTACCCGCTTGCCTCAGACTATTTTCGTTCAAACTAATAGTTATAAAGGTTTCAACCTTGCAGCAACTTACAGTGGTAAATCAGGTTCGGATAACGAACGCCATCATGGTGATATTCGTCACGCTTATTCAATAGTTGGTTTCTATAAATCGGACTTTGGTCTGGAAGCCAGTGCTGGTTATTCTCAAGCAACGGGAGAGAGGAAAAAACCGGTAACGATAGGAACTGAAAATAAAGGGGAAAGTACCGTTAATGCTGGACTGGCTTCTCCACAAGATAGCTTGCTGGCTTTTGGTGCGGAATATTATTTCCCTGGACGTGAATTCTCCATTGGTTTGGATTATGGGATAGCACGTTCCAAAAACTCAGGGTTAGTGTACAAGGAAGGTGCAGGTACAAGCCTACAGAGCAAATCTGTCAAAGGAGACTGGAAAGCAAACTTATATGGCGTGGGCATGAAATGGCACTGGGATAAGATTGAAAGCGGCATGTATGCAGGATATTACCTGCGTGACGGGGATGCCAATACATTCAACTATAAAAAACAGACTTACACGGTCGGTTTAGATAAACGTTTTGTGGTTTCTAAGTACAATAACCTGATCCTATTTGTCGAAACGGCATACGATGATGTCCGTAGCGATAATCCGGCTTACAAAAATAAAAAACAAACCATTCTGGGAACAGGAGCACGTTTGTCTTTTTAAGCCAAATTTCATAGGGAGAATCTGATCCGGATTCTCCCGTATCATTCTATAAAGAGGCATAGCATGATGAAGAATGTGTTGAAAGTGTCAACATTGGCAATGTTGGTGGCATTTAATGTAAACGCGGCAACCGTGGATTTACGGGTAATGGAAACCTCAGATATTCACAGCAATCTGATCGATTTCGATTACTTTAAAGATAAATCCACTGAGCAGTTTGGGTTAGTTCGTACAGCGAACTTAATCAAGGCAGCCAAAGCTGAAGCAACCAATGCGATCTTGGTAGATAACGGTGACTTGATTCAAGGCAGCCCGCTGGCGGATTACATGGCGGCAAAAGGGTTGAAGAAAGAAGACGTTCACCCAGCCCACCAATTGATGAACACCATGGGCTATACCGTGGGTAACTTTGGGAACCATGAATTCAACTTCGGATTGGATTATCTGAAACAGGCCATTGCCGGTGCTAAATTCCCTTATATCAACGCCAATATAATGGATGCCAAAACCGGCAAAAATTATTTCACACCTTATATTATCGTTAATACCCCAGTTAAAGATCGCGAAGGCAAAGAGCATACCATTAAAGTCGGTTATATCGGTTTTGTTCCACCGCAAATCAGCATTTGGGACAAAGCAAATCTGGATGGCAAAGTTGTTGTTAATGACATCACTGAAACCGCGAAAAAATTCGTCCCTCAAATGAAAAAAGAGGGTGCAGACCTGATTATTGCCATTCCGCACTCAGGGTTTTCTCAGGAACCTTATAAAGCGATGGCAGAAAACTCCGTTTATTATCTGAGCAAAGTTCCGGGTATTAATGCCATCATGTTTGGTCATGCCCACGGCGTGTTCCCAAGCAAGGAATATGCCGGTATCAAGGGCGTTAATGTTGCCAATGGAACAGTTAACGGAATTCCTGCTGTAATGCCGGGACAGTGGGGCGATCATCTGGGCGTTGTTGATATGGTGATCAATAACGACAGTGGCGAGTGGAAAGTCGCATCAGCCAAAGCAGAAGCCCGCCCTATCTATGACAAAGTGCATAAAAAAGCACTGGTCGAACGTGATAGTAAACTGGCCTCCATCATCGCAAAAGATCATCAGGGAACCCGCGATTTCGTTGGTAAATTCATCGGTAAAGCCTCTGCCAACATGTATAGCTATCTGGCGCTGATCCAGAGTGACCCAACCGTGCAGATCGTCAATGATGCGCAGGTGGATTACACCAAACGTTTTGTTCAAGGCGATCCAAATCTGGATGGACTGCCTGTTCTGGCGGCGGCCGCACCTTTCAAAGCGGGCGGACGTAAAAATGCACCGGCTGACTTTGTAGAAGTGGAAAAAGGTAATCTGACTTTCCGTAACGCGGCTGATTTGTACCTCTATCCAAATACACTGGTAGTAGTGAAGGCAACCGGGAAGGATGTGGTTGAATGGCTGGAATGCTCTGCGGGCATGTTTAACCAAATCGATCCAGATTCCGCCAAACCTCAAGAGTTGCTGAACTGGGATGGTTTCCGCACTTATAACTTCGATACCATCGCGGAAGTTAACTATAAGATAGACTTAACCCAAGCTGCAAAATACGACACAGATTGCCAGCTTATCAATAAAGGTGCGAACCGCATCAAAGATGTGACCTATCAGGGTAAGCCGATTGACCCGAAAGCTACTTTCCTGATCGCCACCAATAATTACCGTGGTTATGGCGGCAAATTCGCAGGAACCGGAGAAGATCACATCGCGTTTGCGTCACCGGATGAAAACCGCACCATTCTGGCTTCTTACATTTCCAGAATCACCAAGGAGAAGGGCGTAGTATCCACACAGGCTGAGAAAAATTGGTCATTCTTGCCAATCAAAACAGATAAAAAGTTAGATATTCGCTTCGAAACTTCACCATCAGAAAAAGCGGCGAAATTCATTAAAGAACATGCCCAATACCCAGTGAATTACTTGAAAAATGATGATATCGGTTTTGCGATCTATCAAATTGATCTGACAGAAAAGAAATAAAACTTACTGAACTTAATTGTATTAATGCCTGCTCTCCTGCATAGCAAAAGGGCAGGCAAATTATTTATCTGCTATAGCAAAAATTTTGAAGTGATTGATTGTCCGAAACCTGAACATTAAGAGATAACAAAATGAATTATAAATATAAATTAATTCCGATTGCGATTGGTGCTGCATTATTGGCAGGGTGTGTAACCAAGCCAGCTTATGATCCTGCAAATGTCGTGGATGTGCGGGTTCTGGGCCTGAACGATTTTCATGGAGCACTGAAAGCCCCCGGCCCTAACCAGCCGGGTGGCATTGAACATATGGCAACCTTGATCAAGGCGTTGAAACAAGAGAATCCGAATAATATCGTCGTTGCCGCAGGTGATATGATTGGCGCCAGCCCACTGCTTTCTTCCATGTTCCATGATGAACCGAGCATCGAAGCGCTATCTCTGGCTGGATTGGAAGCGACTTCGGTCGGCAACCATGAATTCGACAAAGGTAAGAGTGAATTGCTGCGCAAGCAAAATGGCGGTTGCCATCCTGTGACAGGTTGTCAGGGGCCAAAACCGTTTAAAGGGGCGGAGTTCCAATATCTGTCTGCCAACGTTACGGTTAATGAAACGGGGAAAACGCTGTTCCCTGAGTATGTCATCAAAGAATTTGATGGTATTCCGGTTGCCTTTATCGGTCTGACGTTGGAAGGAACCCCGGCTATTGTGACTCCGCAAGGCACAGAAGGACTGACATTTTCCAATGAAGTCAAAACCATTAACGCCTTAGTGCCGGAATTGCAGAAAAAAGGGGTGAAAGCAATAGGGGTTTTGATCCACGAAGGTGCTGCACAGAAACGTGATGGAGGGCGCATTGATGTCAATGCCTGTAATGATGTGACGGGCAAAGTATTGGAGATCGTCAATCATCTGGATAAAGAAGTGGATTTTGTGATCAGCGGTCATACCCATCAGGCTTATAACTGCGTGATTAATGGTAAATCCGTCACTTCTGCTCAATCCAATGGAGCACTGCTTACTCAGTTAGATCTGAAATTGGATAAAACCACCAAAGATGTGGTGGACTTCAAGGCTAAAAATATCTGGGTTGATAACCGTAAATATGGCAAAGATCCAAAAATCACTGAACTACTGTCATCCTACGAAAAAATAGCCACACCACTGGCGAATCGCGTTATTGGCAAGTTGGAAAGCAATCTGACCAAGGAAACCAGCGCTGGCGGGGAGTCTGCATTGGGTAAAGTTATCGCGGATGCCCATTTATACGCAACAACCGCTAAAGAAAATGGCGGAGCGCAGATCGCGTTCGTCAACAGCGGCGGTATCCGGGCGCCTATGGATGCGGGAGATGTGACTTATAACGCGATTTATACCGTTCAGCCATTCTCCAATGTGATGGTGACCAAGACACTGACTGGTGAGCAGATTAAACAATTGCTGGAGCAGCAATGGGATCGTTCACGTCCGCAGGTACTGGCGGTATCCCATAGTCTCCAATATTCTTGGGACAGCACCAAACCAGTGAGTGATCGCGTGATTGTCAATTCAATCAAAATCAATGGGAAGCCAATCGATCTGAAAGCAAAATATCGTGTGGCGGCCAATGAATATCTGGCGACAGGCGGAAGTAACTTCTCCGTATTTAAAGAGGGAACCGATCCAGTATATAACGTGCCGGATATTGATGCGGTAGTGAAATACTTCTCGGAAAAATTCCCGATCTATTACCCGAAACAAGATCGAATCATTGATCTCGGGGCAAAATAATGTGACAGCGGTAAAAGATAGCGCAACTTGTGGTAGATAAAACAAGTAGATCAAAGATATTGTAGTGGTTGTTTGATCCAGATTAGAAGGGCAACGCTAATTATTATGCGTTGCACTTTTTTATTGGAACATGTATTGGAACACATTTTAATTTTAAAGCGAATTCTAATTACTCGAAAATATAACTGAATGTAGTAATTTTCATATCCGTAATGGTTATAAGGCAATAGTTATAAGGCAATAGTTATAAGGCAATGGCTATAAGGTAATAGTGATATATGTAATGATTATTTAATAATAAAAACAGTTATGGAGACCTCTAATATGCAGAACATCTTGATAAGGATAATAAAAAATAAAATAGCCAGAATATTAACCTATTTTATCAGTCTGATTTTAGGAAGTGTTACTCTCTCTTATGCTGCTGTTGTTCCTCCTAATATTCAATTGGCGGATAAGCAAGAAATTACCCGTAATAATTTCTCTGAGCCAGGTTCTTTAGATCCACATAAATCTGAGGGTAGTAGTGAATTTGATATTTTGCAGGATTTTTTTGAACGCTTGGTTGATACGGATAAAGAAGAGAATATTATCCCCGCTTTGGCTGAACGCTGGGAAACCAAAGATAATAAAACATGGATCTTCTATTTAAGAAAAGGGATTAAATGGTCTGACGGTGCACCGATTACAGCTCATGATGTGGTTTTTTCTTTCCGGCGTCTGGTTACGCCCGACACCATTTCTCCTTACGGTAGTTACTTGATCCAAGCTAAGATTGTGAATGCCCGTGATGTGTTGTCTGGCAAGAAAAAGTCAGAAGAGCTGGGAGTAAAAGCACTGGATGATACAACGATAGAAATTACACTGGAAAGGCCAAAAGCGGGTTTTCTGCATATGATGGCACATCCCGCAGTATCTCCTGTTAGTGAGAAGGTTATCAAAAAACATGGTAGTAAATGGACTCTGCCCCAAAATTTTGTCAGTAATGGGCCTTTTAAACTCTCTGAATGGGTGGTGAATGAAAAAATTGTTGGTGTCAGAAACCCCTATTATTGGAACAATAAAAATACCGTAATTAATAAAGTCACTTACCTGCCATTATCAGATTATAAAGCTGACCTTAACCGTTATATGACAGGAGAGATTGATATATCCAATGGTGGGCCATCGGAATTCTTGCCAATGGTTAAGAAAAAGTTTGGTGATCAATTGCATGTCAAACCCGTAATGAGTGTTTATTATTATCTGTTTAATATGCAAGAACCGTTGTTTAATGATGTTCGGGTCAGACAGGCGCTGACTTTAGCATTGGATAGAAACATTATCACCGACAAAGTATTGGGCAATGGACAAAAACCCGCTTATGACGTGGTGGCTCCGGGCAGTGGGGGTATTTATTTAAAACATCCTGAATATGCTTCGTGGACACAAGAACAGCGTGTTGCAAAGGCCAAAGCATTACTGAGTGAAGCGGGTTTTGATGAAAAGAATCCACTTAAGTTTACCCTGCTATATAACACCTCTGATGGTCATAAAAAAATTGCTATTGCTGCCAGCTCGGCATGGAAAAAGTATCTCGGTGTAGAAGTTATTTTACAAAATCAGGAAACTAAAACACAGAATGATAGTATGACCCAAGGCAATTTCGAGCTGACGAGATACGCGTGGAATGCTGATTATAGTAGCCCGACCAGCTTTTTAGATATTTTCACATCAGGAAATACCAATAACCACATGAGATATCAAAATAAGGAATTTGATAAATGGGTTTTAAAAGCAGATGAAGCTAACGATCCAGCCGATTACCAACAGGCTATCGATATTCTCAATAAAGAGATTCCTGCTATTCCTGTCTATTATTATGTCCGTGTGAAATTAATTAAGCCTCATGTTGGTGGAGTTCATATTGATTCATTGGGAAATATTCCAACAAAAGATCTTTATATTATCAAACAATAAAGATTCAATAATAAGAGCCGATTAAATCAGGCTCTTATTACTTGATTAAGTTAATTGAAATCATAATCTAAATAAATATGGTAGCGTAATGTAATAATAAAACCTGCAATTAATGGAGAGTAAAACATGAAAAAAATCATGGCGAGGATACGTAAAAACAAGATCACCCAGATCCTTACTTGCTCAATGGGAATACTATTAGCAAATATCGCACTGTCCCATGCCGCAGTCGTTCCACCGGGCACTCAATTGGCTGAGAAACAAGAGATTGTGCGTAATAATGGCTCTTTCCCCGCCTCATTGGATGTGCATAAAGTAGAAAGTAATGTCGAACTGAATATTATTCATGATTTTTTTGATGGTTTGGTCTATACCGATAGAAAAGGCAATATCGAACCGAGATTGGCAGAACGTTGGGAAACCGATGACAATCAAACATGGATTTTTCATTTAAGAAAAGGGGCAAAATGGTCTGATGGCTCACCAATCACCGCTCATGATGTGGTATTTAGCTGGCGGCGTTTACTTGATCCGACAATGGGTTCCCCTTATGGCAGTTATCTTGGGACGGCTCATGTCATTAATGCAAACGATGTATTGTTAGGTAAGAAAAAAGCGGAGGAGCTTGGTGTTAAAGCACTGGATGATCTCATATTGGAAGTAAAACTTGATAAGCCAGTGGCTTATTTCTTGCAGATGCTAACTCATCCGATTTTAGTTCCTGTCAGTGAAAAAGTGGTCAAAAAACAGGGTGATCAATGGACGCATCCAGATACTTTTGTAGGCAGTGGTGCGTTTAAATTGTCTGAATGGAAAGTGAATGAAAATGTTATTGGGGTCAGGAACCACCATTATTGGGATGATAAAAACACGATAATTAATAAAGTCACTTATCTTGCTATTACATCAGAAAAGTCAGATTTAAACCGTTATCTTGCTGGTGAAATTGACATGACCATGACCATTCCCTTGGACTCTTTTGCATCATTAAAGAAAACATTGGGCGATCAAGTTCATATTGATCCGATGCTCAGTACTTACTATTACGTCTTCAATACTAAAAAACCGCCATTTAATGATGTCAGAGTCAGGAAGGCATTAAATTTAGCTATAGACAGAGATGTAATCGCTGAAAAGGTATTGGGAATGGGGCAACTTCCCGCTTACAATATTCTTCCTCCTAATATTGGAGGAATTGTATTAAACCCACCAAAATATGCCTCATGGACACAGGAACAAAGGATTAAAGAAGCCAAAAAATTGTTAAATGAAGCAGGTTTTAATCAAAATAATCCACTCAAATTTGACCTACTTTATAACACAAGAGAATTGCATAAAAAGGTTGCTATTGCTGTCACTTCAATGTGGAAACAGAACTTAGGAGTGCAAGCCAACTTACAAAACCAAGAGTGGAAAGTGATGTTGGATAATATGCACCAGAACAAGTTTGATGTCGTCAGATACGCATGGACAGCGGATTACAATAGTCCCATGTCTTTTCTGGATACTTTCCTGACAGGAAGCAGCCATAACATCCCGCTTTATGAAAATAGTGTTTTCGACCAAATGGTGATTAAAGCTGGTGAAACTAATGATATCGTTTATTACCAAAAGGCGCTGGATATTTTTAACAATGATATTCCTGTGATTCCGATTTATAGTTATGTCAGTAATCGAATGGTAAAACCGCATGTTGGCGGGTTCTATGCAAGCCCCATGGATTATATTTCTACAAAAGACCTCTATATTATTAAACATTAAATTGAATCAGCACCTGTTAACAGGTGCTGATTGTTATAGAGCTTATTAAGCTAAAGGGTTTATTATCTGGATAAATAAAAAAATACAAGCACAAATACCAATTTGGAGAGTTAAAGTATGAAGAAAATAACAATCAGTAAAAAAATAAAATTATTATTCTGTGCCATTACATTAATCTTTGGAAATATATCACTATCTTATGCGGCGATTGTACCAGAAGGAACACAGTTAGCAGATAAACAAGAAATCGTGCGTAATAATGGCTCAGAGCCTGCTTCATTGGATACACATAAAGTTTCAAGTGATGTTGAATTCAATATTATTAGCGACTTTTTTGATGGCCTTATTTATGTTAATAGTCAGGGAAAGATTGAACCAAGATTAGCAGCTCATTGGGAAACTAAAGATAATAAAACATGGATCTTTCATTTAAGAAAAGATGCAAAATGGTCAGATGGTTCCCCTATTACAGCTCATGACGTGGTATTTAGTTGGCGGCGTTTGATTGTTCCCGATACGGTTTCTCCTTATGGAAGCTATCTTGAAAATGCTGCT
Source organism: Xenorhabdus yunnanensis (assembly GCF_028598805.1). Taxonomy (GTDB): domain Bacteria; phylum Pseudomonadota; class Gammaproteobacteria; order Enterobacterales; family Enterobacteriaceae; genus Xenorhabdus; species Xenorhabdus yunnanensis. The sequence goes on from NZ_JAQRFI010000001.1 coordinate 61,002, forward strand.
GTAATGAATGCAAATGAGGTGCTGATAGGTAAGAAAAAAGCGGAAGAGCTTGGAGTAAAGGCTCTGGATGACATGACCTTAGAAGTGAGATTAGATAAACCCGTCGGAGATTTTCTACAGATGCTGGGCCATCCTGTTATGTTTCCGATAAGTGAACAGGCAATAAAAGAATATGGTGATAAATGGACCAGGCCGGAAGTATTTGTAGGCAGTGGGCCATTTAAACTTTCTGAGTGGGTCGTAAATGAAAAGATAGTAGGGGTCAGAAATTCTCTCTATTGGGATGATAAAAATACAGTAATTAATAAAGTGACCTATCTTCCTCTCTCTTCAGAGAAAGCAGATTTAAATCGTTATCTGGCGGGAGAAATCGATATTACCAATACTATTGCAGCAGAATCTTTTCCATCATTGAAGAAATCATTACCTGATCAGGTACATATATCTCCTAAAGCCACAGTCTATTTCTATGAATTTAATAATAAAAAACCACCATTTAATGATATCAGGGTCAGGCAGGCGCTGAGTTTAGCTGTAGATCGAGATATTATTGTTGATAAAATTTTAGGACAGGGACAATTACCCGCTTATACTATGCTTACCCCAGATATAGGGGGATTTAATTTCAAACAACCTGATTATGCTTCGTGGACTCAGGAACAGCGTATTGCTAAAGCTAAAAAATTATTAAATGAAGCTGGTTTTAATCAAAATAATCCACTTACTTTTAATCTTCTTTATAATACTCAGGAAGGGCATAAAAAAATTGCCATTGCTGTTGCTTCAATGTGGAAAAAAAACCTTAGTGTAAATGTTGTTTTGCAGAATCAAGAATGGAAAGTTATGTTGGATAATATGCATCAAGGAAAATTTGATGTTATCCGGCGGGCATGGGTTGCTGATTATAATAGTCCGATGACATTCTTATCTATATTTTCTTCGAAGCAGGTCAAAAATACATCTCTGTATGAAAATAGTGAGTTTGATAATTTATTAGAAAAAGCCAGTGCGGTTAATGATAAAGATTATTATCAACAGGCATCTGATATATTAACAAAAGACTTACCAGCTATACCTGTTTATTTTTATGTTAATCATAATATGGTTAAGCCTTATGTTGGTGGATTTCACGCTAACACGAGAGGGGAGTATCTTACAAAAGATCTTTATGTTATTGAGCATTAAGTAGTAAATCATCAGAGTCTGTATAAACAGACTCTGATAACAGTAAGATGATAAATAATAAAAGCATGATTTTAAAATCATGGTTATAAATACAGTATCGCCTGTGTTTGTAGAACTAATTTTTTGTAATTTAGTGAATGTATTTTTATTATCAAATTGATTTAAAATTAAAAAATATAATTTCCCATCAACTGTATGAGTAAAATTAATTTTTTGTTGTTTATTTTTGTTGCACTCAATTATTTATTGAGTCATAAATATAGCTGCATACTGTAACCTTAAACTTGAATTAAAAATAAAATGGAGTTTACACATTAAATACAGACAGCCATAATAGAGGAAAACAACATGTTCAATAAAATAAATGCAAAAATAATTAAAACATTAACTTATTCTATCAGTGTTATATTGGCCAGTATCACGCTATCCTATGCTGCAGTTATTCCTTCTGGTACGAAATTAGCGAAAAAACAAGAGATTGTTCGTAATAATGGTGCTGAGCCTGCTTCATTGGATGTCAATAAAGTTGAGGGTAATATAGCACTTAATATTATTAATGATTTTTTTGATACATTAGTTGGCACCGATAAAAAGGGCAATATCTTACCCAAACTGGCTGCAAGTTGGGATACAAAAGATAATAAAACCTGGATTTTCCATTTGAGGAAAGGGATCAAATGGTCTGATGGAACGTCAATTACTGCTCATGATGTTGTTTTTAGTTGGCGACGGCTGACAAACCCCAAAACGATGTCTCCTTACGGTAGCTATTTTGTTGATGCTTCCGTGGTGAATGCCAAGGAGATTTTGGCCGGGAAGAAAAAAGTGGAGGAGCTCGGTGTCAAGGCCTTAGATGATTCGACATTGGAGGTCAGACTGGAAAAACCCATTGGATATTTTTTACAGATGCTGACTTTCCCTATAACGGTTCCGATTAGTGAAAAAGTAGTTGAAAAATATGGTGATAAATGGACTCAACCTGGATTTTTTGTTTCTAGTGGCGCGTTTAAATTATCAGAATGGAAAGTGAACGAAAAAATTATTGGTGTTAGAAATCCTTATTATTGGGATAATAAAAATACTGTTATTAATAAAGTGACTTATCTTCCACTTTCATCAGATGTTTCAGATTTAAACCGTTATCTTGCTGGAGAGATAGATATTACATTTACGATCCCATTGGGGTCTTTTGCATCATTAAAGAAAAACATAGGTTCACAAATTCATATTTCACCAATACTTAGCACATATTACTATGCGTTTAACAATAAAAAACCACCGTTCAATGATATTAGAGTTAGACAAGCACTGAGTTTTGCTTTGGATAGAAATATTATTGCGAAAAAGATTGTTGCCCAAGGACAAATTCCTGCGTATACCTTTCTACCTCCGGGGATCGGTGGCTTTAAATTTAAACAACCTGATTATGAAACATGGACACAAGCCCAACGTATTAAAAAAGCCAAACAATTATTGAATGAGGCTGGCTTTAATAAAAATAATCCCCTTGAGTTTAATTTGGTTTATAACTCATCAGAAATGCATAAGAAAATTGCCATTGCTGCAACTTCAATGTGGAAAAAGAATCTCGGAGTCATTGCTAATATTCAAACTAAAGAGTGGAAAGTTTTGTTGGATAACGAGCATCAGGGAAAGTTTGATGTCGTTAGAGCTGGGTGGATTAGCGACTATAGTAGCCCGATGTCTTTTTTAAATATTTTTACAACATATCAAACAAATAATGTCTCGTTCTATTCTAATAAGGATTTCGATAATTGGGTTCATAAAGCCAGAGAAACTAATAATCAAAAAGATTTTCAACAGGCGATAGATATTCTGACAAAAGATACTCCTATCGCTCCCGTTTATTATTATGTGACAGCTCAATTAGTGAAGCCTTATATTGGAGGTTACTATTCTAGTCTTATCGGTATGACAGCAACGAAAGATCTTTATGTCATTAAGCATTAGAATCAGATCAAGAGCCTGCTTTAGCAGGCTCTCCATGATTTATTGCAATGCCTTACGTGCAGCCAGAGCTAAGAATGCACTGCGGCTGCCATACTCAGGATGCTGTTTAACTTTGGCATCAATTCGATTAATCAAACGCAATGGCAGTGTGATATTAATACGTTCTGTTTTGTCTTCGAACTGGCTCATGTCTACAGGGATTAAAAGCCATTGACCATTTTGGTACTCATTGTCATTTTCTGTGAGGTGTTTTTGCATGGTTTTTGGAAATGGGAATTTTAGGTTTTGCTCTTTCATTAACTCGAAATGTGCATTGATCGCAGATTGTGCATCAGCATGTGCTTCTTCAAGTGTGTCACCAGCAAAGATGCACCCAGCAACGTCAGGGAACCAACCACTGGCGCTACCATCTTGATCTATTTCGATAAATGCTGGATATAACATAATTTTATTCCATTTTTATTTGTGTGTTTTGTCGGGACAATTCGTTATTTATTAACTGGATTATTTGAGTTTTGCATCTTTTAGAATCTTGTTGAGAGTTCCTTGTTTAAGATCTTTACGCGGATGCGGCACTGTTATCACGACAGCAAATTTAGGATGAGTGAATTGATGATGACTCCCTTTGATTCGCTCAAGTTATTTGTTATTTCAGCAAATTTGATGGTTAATCTCCGTGTTTAAACCCTAAATTCAGGTGCTAACTGACTAAATCCCAATCCATTCTTTTTTTCCACTTTGATCTGAACAGGAATCCGTTCTTTTAAGGCTTCGACATGACTGATTACTCCGATGGTTTTTCCTGAGGCATTAAGGTGATCCAATGCATCCAGAGCAATATCCAGGGTTTCAGGATCAAGTGTGCCAAAGCCTTCATCAAGGAATAGGGACTCTATCTGAGTCTTGTTACTTACTAGATCAGATAAGGCAAGAGCAAGGGCAAGACTGACAAGGAAACTTTCTCCTCCGGAAAGCGTTTTGGTATCCCTAATGGCATCTGCTTGCCAAGTATCAACGACTTGTAATTCCAGACTGCCATCATCTTTGCGTTGTAAGTAGTAACGTCCATGTAATTTTTCCAACCGGATATTTGCCAGATGTACAAGGTGATCCAATGTCAGACCTTGAGCAAAACGGCGGAATTTAGCACCATCCGCAGAGCCAATGAGATTATTGAGATAACTCCAGTCATCATAGTTTTGTTGTGAAAGAGTGATTTGTGCAAGTAACTCCTGCTGTTGCTGACGGCGAGTTGAGTCGCTGTTCAATAGGGTTCTGACTTCACCTTGTTGCTGGTTGTTGTATTTCAACTTAGCCGTAACGCCGGCCAATACGGCGGATAATTGCTGGTCTTCATATTGTTCAAGTACGTATTGTTCAAGTGCGTATTGTTCAAGCGCGTATTGTTCAAGCGCATATTGTTCGGGTAATTGTGGCTGCATTTCTGTATGCCGCTGTAAGGCTATTTGAGATTCCTGATACCGTGTTTTGGCTTGCAATTGTTGCTGTTCAAGTTTTTCCTGTAATTGTTGTAATTTTTCCCGTTGTTCCGGTTCCAATAAAGCCCGTTCAAAAGATAATTGATCGGGAAAACCTTGCTTCTCCAAGCCTGTTTGGAATTGACTGGCAGTAAGTTTGCAGTTTGCTTCGGCAGCAGTGTGGTTTTTTTCAATTTCACTGGCAGCGCCGGTTAATTGACTCATTTTGTTTTGCAGTTTTTGCAGGTGGAGAGCAGCCTGTTTGTAGGCCACTTCCAGTTCATTGGTTTTTTGCTGCAAAGCCTGACGAACGGTAATTATGGATTGTTCACCAAATAAACGCTGACGTTTCTGACACGTTTGCTCCAATAACAACTTTTGCTGTTGCTGTTGCTCATTTAAGGTGTGAATATGGGTAGTTAGCTTATTTTTTTGCTTGTCCAATTCACTCACTTTACTTTGCAAGGCTGCTTGTTCGTTTTGTAGTTGCTGCCATTTTTCACGTGAGTCATGGTAGTTTTTTGATTCTTGCTCACGTTGTTGCAGCCAGTTTTCTGTGTCCTGATGGGTGGGAAGTGTGAAAGGTGTTGGCTGTAACTCTGTAGTTAACTGTTGTGATGTAGCTGCATAATCGGCTTCTATTTGTTGAGTTTCTGTCGCCTTTTCTGTCAATTGTTTCTGGGCTGAATCCAGTTTGTACTTTTCCAGCTCGATGGTCTTTTCACATGCTTGGTATTGTTCCCGATTGGCGACGAGTGCTTTTTCGGCTACTTGATGGTTTTTTTCTGCCTGCAAAAGAGCTTCTTGTTGAGCCTGATACTGATGGTAGGTAGATTGCCGTTGACTGATAAAGTGATTAACCGGTTTTTCATCCATAGGTAATTCTATAGCTTGTAGCTGCTGGCAATGGTGATTCCACTGTTTAATCAATTCGGCCAATTTAGTGTTGCATTGTGCAATATTTTGTTGGAATTGTTCGCAGCGCTGCTGCTGAATTTGTTGTTTTTGTTGTAGAGCTGTGCGATTTTCTTGAAGTTGATCAATCTGTTGGCGCAGGTCTTTCAAACGCTCTTCTGAGTGCGGTAGCGCAATATTCTGGTATTCGCTGATTAAAGGATGGTGAGTTGAGCCGCAAAGTGGACAGGATTCACCTTCTTTTAATTGTGCTCGTTCTTTTTCCAAACTGACGATCCGCTGCTCTAAACGAATTCGGTTAGTGAGATCATCATAATGTTGCTGTTTGTCTGCTAATTGTTGGTTGAGGGTTGCGATCTGATCCGGTAAGGCTTTTATCAATGCTTGAGATTGTATCAATTGATCCTGATCAGTCGTGATCGCAGTTTGTAACTGTTGGATCTGGGGAAGCAAGATCTCCAGTTGGTTCTGTGATGACAATTGTTTCTGATAATCTTCTAAATTTTTCTGTAACTGTTCCAATGGGTGCTGGTGCTGCAAAGCTGCGAGTTGCTTTTCAGCAGAGGCAACGCTGTTGTCCAGTGTTTGGTGCAGTTCTTGTTGTTTAGCCAATTCCGCATTCAATGTATTTAAATGCTCGGTTGTGCGGGTAAGCTCAGAAGCGATTCGTTGGGTACTTTGAGTGAGCTGGGTTATTTTGTCTTGTCGCTCTTTCTGGCGAGTGAAGAGCTGTTTCCATTCAGGCAGTTTACTATCTAAATTGCGGTAATAAGGGTGCTGCTCGTAATAGGATTCCAACGCCTTTTGCTCGTTATTCAAGGTGGTTGTTTGATTTTGTACGATTTGGTGTTGGGATAATATGTCAGTGAGATCGCGGTCTTGCCCTGCGATCTCTTTTTTAAATTTCAGCAGATCTTTGGATTGAATATCAATTTTATGATCGAGCGGCATAATTTGCTCTGAGATGAGCTTTTCTTGCTGATTTTGATGATGTTGGTGCTTTTCCCGAATTTTTTCCAACTGTATCAATTGTTGTTCCGCAGGTTGCTGCATTTCCAATTGTTGCCGGCGCTCATTCTCTATTTTTATACGTTGTTCAGTGAGCCTCTGTTTCTCGTGGAAAGTCCGGTTTTGCGCATCCCATAATGGGCGGATTTTCTCTGCTGGTTCGCTGGCTGCAAGTTGTTGTAATTGAGGTTTAGCTTCTTGAATGGCTTGCTCGGTTTGTTGCAAAAGGGAAGTATTGCTTACCAGTGATTGCTGTAGTTCATTCCGTCGAAATAGCCACTGCTCGGCAGTTTGCAACGCTTTCATTTGTTGACTGAGTTGGGCTTCTTCTGCAATAAGTTGTCGTTGTTGATTTTGATATGTTTGTTGTTGTTCTGGTGTAAGTAATTCAATGGAGGATGCTTTGGCCTGCTGAATATTCAGTTCAGATTGTGCCTCCTTATGGCGTTGGTAGATTTCTTGGGACAGAATGCCGTAAATTTCTGTACCAGTTAGCTCTTCCAGTAGATCTGCCCGATCTTTATCCTGCGCATTTAAAAATGCGGAAAAATCCCCCTGTGATAAAAGCATGGATTTGGTAAAACGACCAAAATCCAGTCCGGTTATTTCGGCAATTTTTTCTTTTTTTTCTGGGAGCTTATCAGCCAAGATTTTTCCCTCTTTTTTGAGGGCTAATTCTCCTTTTGGTGGTTGGAGTTTACCATTTGCCTGATTGCGGGCACGGCGCTGGCTCCAAAAGGCTCGATAAGCGACGCCCTTGACTTCAAATTCCACCTCAGCAAGGCATTCTGCGGCATGGCGGGTCATTAATTCATTTTGAGAGGCAGAAATGGTGCCAAGTCTTGGGGTTTCATGGTAAAGGGCGAGGCAAATGGCATCCAGCAAGGAGGTTTTTCCTGCGCCAGTTGAGCCGGTAATGGCAAATAATCCATTGCTGGAAAATGGTTCTGCCGTAAAGTCAATTTTCCATTCACCTTGCAGAGAGTTGATATTTTTCAGCCGTAAGCTAAGAATTTTCATGGCATGTTCTCTTCATGTTATTGCTGAGAAATATCATCCAGCGTTTGTTTAAACAGGGTGGTCAGGCGTTGTTTCTGGGAAAGATCGTCTATTTCTGCCAGCGCCAAACGGCGCTCGAAGACTTCATTTACGCTCAGTTCGGTAAGTGTTTCTTTATTTTGTTCAGATAGTGAAAGTTGACGAGCGCTTTTGCTGCGGCGTAGCAGGATGATCTCGACCGGCAGACCTTCACTCAAGGTCTGGATGCGTTTTTGGATATCGGGCAGGTAATCTTGAGTTGCGACTTCAATATCCAGCCAAACAGGCCGTTCTCCCTGATATTCCTTGAAAGCCTGTAATTGCTCTTCGATTTGTTTCAGATTCCCGCGAATAAGCTGCATCGGTTGAGAATGGGGTATCGGCAAGAGTGTGATGCTATTGAGCTTATCTGATTGAAAGTCTACTAAGCAGACACTTTTTTCTTGTCCCGCTTCATCAAAACTGAGTGGAATAGGGGAACCACTGTAGCGGATATGTTCTGATTTACCGATGACTTGCGGGCGATGGATATGCCCCAGTGCAATATAGTCAGCGGGTGGAAATGCCTGTGCAGGGAAGGCATCTAATGTACCAATATAGACATCGCGAACGGAATCCGTAGTGGAAGCCCCCACTGTAGTGAGGTGACCAGTGGCAATGATCGGTAATGGCTGACCGAGTTGTTCCCGTAATGCACAAGCGTGTTGGTAGAGCTTGTGGTAGTGTTCGGTGATGGCATTTTGTAATGCTTGTTGTTTTTGTACGCCAGATTGCCCCGCCTGACTATTCATGATATCCCGTGGACGCAGATAGGGAATGGCGCAGAGAATCGCTCCTGCATTGCCATCTCTGTTATTCAGAATCTTTATCTGTTGCGCTGTATCTCCGGATTCAGTATTAGCAATCACAGTAGTATTCAGGTGAGAAAGGAGGGATTTTGATTCGTTGAGGGTGGCAACGGAATCGTGGTTTCCTCCGAGGATGACAAGCTGGCAGCCAGTGGGCCATAGTGCCACAATGAATTGATTATAAAGTTCGCGTGCATAGCTGGGAGGAGAGCCTGTATCAAAAATATCGCCGGCAATAATCAGTGCATCAACCTGATGTTGCACGATTTTTTCAATCAGCCACTGCAAAAAGTGTTTATGCTCTGCGGCGCGGCTTTTGGTAAAGAAATATTGGCCAAGATGCCAGTCCGATGTATGAATGATTCGCATGATTTCCCGCCGTTGCCTGTGTGTTTTTCTTACCTGTTACAGGCGCTAATTATAATGGTAGTGTGAGGGATGTCCTGTGTAATTCAGCTTCTTTTACTGAATTTTCGAGCTGGTTCGCATCCATAATGAAATATGACAAAGGTGCAAGATTTTTTTGAGAGTCGGTTTGTTTCTTGATGATTAAGAAATAATAGTTTTCATAAAATTGTCATAAAATTGACCCATAATATTTCAAAGTAAATGTTGCTGACCTTAATGATATTAGCAGGATTAACCATGGTGAAACGTATTTTGGTAGTGGAAGATGAAGTACCGATTCGTGAAATGGTTTGTTTTATACTGGAGCAAAACGGTTATCAGGCCATTGAAGCCGAAGATTACGATACGGCAATAAGACGTTTGTCTGAGCCTTACCCAGATTTGGTATTATTGGACTGGATGCTGCCGGGGGGATCGGGAACACAACTTATCAGGCAAATGAAACGGAATAATAATACCAAGATGATCCCTGTCATTATGGTAACTGCCCGGGCAGAAGAAGAAGATCGGGTACGTGGTTTAGATGTGGGTGCTGATGACTATATAACGAAACCTTTTTCACCCAAGGAATTGATTGCCCGCGTCAAGGCTGTTTTGCGTCGTCTTTCCCCTATGGAGGCGGAAGACATTATCGATATGGATGGATTGATTCTGGATCCGTCATCCCACCGTGTTTCCAGTCAGGGACAGGATTTGGAAATGGGGCCAACTGAATTCAAACTTCTCCACTTTTTTATGACTCACCCTGAGCGTGTTTATAGCCGCGAACAGTTACTCAATTATGTGTGGGGAACAAATGTTTATGTGGAAGACCGCACGGTTGATGTACATATTCGACGCTTACGTAAGGCGTTGGAGGTAGGAAATCACGATAAGATGGTACAGACTGTGCGTGGTACAGGATATCGCTTTTCTATCCGTTATTGACCGTTATTGATGTCCACTGTTGAGAGCGATGAGTTCCATTAGTGTTGAGTGATGATGTTGGCATTGGGGTATTGGATAATAATTCAGTCTTAGTGTTTTTATTCCGGAGTAAAGTAACGTGCTTGAGCGTTTATCTTGGAAAAAGTTAGTATTGGGTCTTGTGCTTTTTTGCTTACCTGCTGTCATTTTGTCTCTTTTTATTGGTCATTTGGCATGGTTGTTGGTTATCGCGCTATTTTTAGCGCTGGTGTGGCATGGCTATAATTTGCTGAAGTTATCCGATTGGTTATGGCTGGATCGCAGTACGTTACCGCCAGTCGGTCATGGCGGCTGGGAACCTATCTTCTATGGTATTTACCAGATGCAGCAACGCAATCGCAAACGGCGTCGTGAACTGGCATCATTAATCAAGCGATTTCGCAGTGGGGCTGAATCACTGCCGGATGCTATTGTGATGATGACCACGGAAGGCAATATTTTTTGGTGTAATCGTCTGGCACAACATTTACTTGGGTTTCGCTGGCCTGAGGATAATGGTCAGCATATCTTCAATCTACTTCGTTACCCCGATTTCAGCCGTTATATCACGGCGAATGATTTTTCCCGCCCGCTATCCATCGAATTGAATAATGGAAATATGATGGAATTCCGCATTATGCCTTATTCCGAGACGCAATTATTGATGGTCGCACGCGATATTACCCAAAAACGACAGTTGGAAAATGCCAGACGGGATTTTTTTGCCAATGTGAGTCATGAACTGAAAACACCGCTTACTGTACTGCAAGGTTATTTGGAGATAATGGAAGATCAAACGATTGGCAATAAGTTAAATCAAAAAGCCGTTGGTACGATGCAGGAACAAATACGGAGAATGGATAGCCTGGTTCAGCAACTGTTGCATCTTTCCAAAATTGAAGTAGGGCCACAAGTGGATATGAATGAAGTTGTTGATGTCCCTGATATATTGAAAATATTGCAGCAGGAGGCTTTGGCCTTGGGTAATGAGCAGTACGATATTGTGTTTAGCATTGATGAAAAGCTGAAAGTTTTCGGTAATGAAGAACAGTTGCGCAGTGCAATGTCCAACCTTGTCTACAACGCCATTAAACATACTTCTCCGGGAACAAGAATTGAGGTTAGTTGGCACAATGTTTCTCAGGGTGCCCTGTTCAAAGTGAAAGATAATGGCGATGGAATTAGCGCTGAACACTTACCGCGCCTGACAGAACGTTTTTATCGTGTAGATCGTTCCCGTTCGCGTCAAACTGGGGGTAGTGGGTTAGGTTTGGCGATAGTGAAACATGCACTGCATCACTACAATACTCATCTTGATATTTCGAGTGCCTTAGGGAAAGGATCTGTTTTTAGTTTTCTATTGGCGTCTTGGCTTATTGTTTCTGCTAAAAAAGTTTCATAAGAAAATCACAAGATTAATATAACTAAATGATAACAATACGGACAAAAAATGATTTATTAATCAATATGAGTAAGAAGTATGCAAATCATATAGTGTGTATTCAATGATAGATAACAATAATCACTAATTTTAAAAATTAGTTTGGAATATTGTTCTGGTTTTTGGTTTGCCCCTTGCCTTTTGACGCTATAAAAGTTTTACTTGTGAGCTGTTGTTGGCGATTCTAGCTGTATCACCACTATCATTCTGTATCTTGCGTCTATCAGTGAATATTATGTTTACCACTGACTGTTAAATCAGAATTCAGTCTCGCCAGTGAAAATTCAAGTGTTTGCGATATGACTATCGCACATGCATTTCTTTTGGCAAAAATACATTAACAATCATTATGACACACCGTTTATCATCTAAGGATATTTGGGCATTAGGTTTTATGACCTTTGCCTTGTTTGTTGGCGCGGGAAATATTATTTTTCCTCCTATGGTTGGTTTGCAGGCAGGAGAGAATGTTTGGATCTCTGCAGTAGGCTTTTTGCTAACTGCTGTTGGCTTGCCAGTCATTACTGTAATCGCTTTGGCAAAAGTGGGTGGAGGAATTGAGGCTCTCAGTTCACCCATTGGAAAAGTTGCAGGTTTGATTCTGGCAACTGTCTGCTATATGGCTGTTGGCCCTCTGTTTGCTACCCCAAGAACCGCAACGGTTTCTTTTGAAGTGGGTATTGCACCTCTTATCGGAACGGGTGAGCTTCCTCTATTCATCTATAGTGTGATCTATTTTGCGCTAGTGATGCTGATTTCATTGTATCCGGGCAAGCTGCTGGATAGCGTCGGTCATATATTGGCTCCAATCAAAATTCTGGCATTGGCAATTTTGGGTATTGCGGCTGTACTGTGGCCTGCTGGGGGGCCTATTCCTGCCACTGAAACCTATCAGGAAATTCCGTTCTCAAATGGTTTTGTCAATGGCTATTTGACAATGGATACGCTGGGCGCAATGGTATTCGGTATTGTGATTGTCAATGCAGCACGTTCCAGAGGAGTTGAGGCTTCTTCCCTATTGACTCGTTATGCCATGTGGGCTGGTCTGATTGCAGGTCTTGGTTTGGCGCTGGTGTATCTCTCCTTATTCAAACTAGGGGAAAGCAGCGGTACATTAGTACCTACAGCAGAAAATGGTGCGGTAATTTTGCATGCCTATGTCCAAAATGTTTTTGGTAACTACGGTAGTTTCTTCCTCGCAGTGCTGATTTTCATTGCCTGTATGGTTACCGCTGTTGGTTTGACTTGCGCTTGCTCTGAATTTTTCAGCCGTTATTTGCCGTTGTCCTATCGTACTCTAGTGCTGATTTTGGGTACGTTCTCGATGCTGGTTTCTAATCTGGGTTTAAGCCATTTGATTAAGTTCTCAATTCCAGTACTGACGGCAATTTATCCACCATGTATCGTGCTGATATTGCTGAGTTTTACAATTCGCTGGTGGCATAACTCCACACGCATTCTGGCTCCTGCAATGTCTATCAGCTTGCTGTTCGGGCTTTTGGATGCAGTAAAATCTTCTGAGTATCTGTCTCATTTATTGCCTGAGTGGGCGAAGCATCTGCCGCTGGCAGAGCAAGGTCTGGCTTGGTTACTGCCTACTGTGCTGACTATTGCTGTGTGTGCTATTTATGACCGCATTATAGGAGGAGTGAAACTCCCAAAGTATGAAATGCAGCATGACGAAAAGTAAGAAGTAAGGTTTGCTCATTACAAGCGGTTATCTGCTAACTTCATAAGCCCGCTCATGATACAAGGTTCTGTTCATGACATAAGTGGTTATATAGATGATAACGGTGAGTTGCTGAAAACAACTCACCTTTGTTTATTTATGCTGAATTAATAACCAATGGCGGCACCGGCAGGTCGCCGTACGTCATTGGAACCGTAGATATAACCTTCACGGACAATGCCGGATACGGCTGAATCATTGCCTGATGAATCTGGAGTCACACCGGCTGCGCCCGGTAATCCGATCATGATTAATTCTGTCGCTCCCCATGGTGTCTGCTCCACCATCTTGTAACCCATTTTTTCCAGTAAATTCAGGGTGTCTTTCGACAGACCACGTTGCTCATAATAAACTTCATCAGGTAGCCATTGATGGTGGATTCGTGGACTATTGACGGCTTCTTGTGGTGGCATGTTGAAATCGATGATATTCAGGGCACTTTGTAGCGTGATGGAGATAATGCGTGAGCCTCCCGGTGAACCTAAGACCAGAAAGATTTTATTATCTTTGGTCACGAGTGTTGGACTCATGGATGATAGTGGACGCTTACCAGGGGCGATTGAATTGGTTGCACCTTGTACTAACCCATACAGGTTTTTCTCGCCAACTTTCGTTGTAAAGTCGTCCATTTCATCGTTTAGGAAAAAGCCTGTCCCTGGTGCAATCACGACAGCACCAAAGCGCCCATTAATGGTATAGGTTGTTGATACCGCGTTTCCTTCTTTATCCACTACGGAATAATGTGTGGTTTCTGGTTTTTCATGAGGGCCGATGCCCGGCTGAATATTCACTGATGGAGTGGCTTTGTTGGGCTGGATTTCTTTTCTGATCGATTCTGCATAGCTTTTACTCAACAGTCGATCAAGAGGATTGTTGATAAATGCTGGATCGCCCAGATAGATATTTCTATCCATATAGGCGTGGCGCATGGACTCGGTCAATGTATGAATATAGACAGCAGAGTTGAATCCCATGGATTTAAGATCATAACCTTCAACTATGTTCAATATCTCGCATAGCGTAACACCACCGGAGCTGGGAGGTGGAGAAGAGATGAATTTATAGCCACGGTAACTACAGGTGACGGGAACTGTTTCTGTGATGTGGTAATTGGCAAAATCTGCGGCGGTAATAACTCCTCCTGATTTTTTTGATGCTTCTTCAACTAATTGGGGGATTTTACCGTGATAAAAAGCATCAGGCCCTTGTTTGGCAATCATTTCCAGCGTGTTGGCCAAATCTGTTTGGATGAGTTTGTCACCGGGTTCGAATGGAGTTCCATCTTTGCGCAGGAAAATACGGGCAGCTTCCGGATCTTGAGCGAAACGCTTAACTGTGGTGTCCAGAACATCGGTGTCGCCACGAGTAAGAATGTAGCCTTCGCGCGCCAGTTTGATGGCCGGTGCCATGACTTGTCCGCGTGTCAATGTGCCGTACTTTTTCAGCGCCTCTTCGAGTCCCATAACTGTGCCCGGTACACCAATCGCTTTATAACCATACAGGCTGGCACCTTTGATAATATTTCCGTCTTTATCCAGATACATGTCAGCGCTGGCTGCGGCAGGGGCTGTTTCACGGAAATTAATGAAAGTATCTTTGCCATTGGCAAGATGAATGGTCATAAAGCCGCCACCGCCAATATTGCCGTAGCAGGGATTAACCACTGCTTGGGCATATCCAACGGCAACAGCGGCATCAATGGCGTTTCCGCCCATTTTGAGAATATCGATGCCTGCTTGTGAAGCAAGGTGTTGTGAGCTGACAACCATACCTTGTTTGGCCTCAACAGCAGGTTCAGTAGCAGAATAAAGTGGGGTGGAAATGAGCAGGGATACAGCTATAAGTGGAATTTTCCATGTTTTGAACATGTATTGTTCTCCTGAGGGTAAGATTACTGTTAATAGGTTTGAATGGTTGTGGTTTTTATGTTGTAAATGTGTAATTTACCTTAGCTAAAGTTCAGGATTTTTGGAAGATGATTTTCTATGAGGAAGTCAATAAAATAAGAAATTTCAGCTAGATGAGCAGAATAGAGGGAGAGGTTGAATTAAGGATAAAAAACCAGCCGACTGAGCGGCTGGTTTGTGGTAGTTCAAATGTTATGCACTATTTAAGCTTGACGGATATTACAGTTTGTCAGCGTTTTTGGTCAGGTATTTTGCTACGCCTTCAGGTGAAGCGCCCATACCTTCTTGACCTTTCTCCCATTGTGCAGGACAAACTTCACCGTGTTCTTCGTGGTATTGCAGAGCGTCAACCATACGCAGCATTTCATCAATGTTACGGCCCAGCGGCAGATCGTTAACCACTTGATGACGAACAACACCATTTTTGTCAACCAGGAAAGAACCACGCAGAGCAACGCCAGCTTCTGGGTGCTCAATGCCGTAAGCTTTCATGATGTCACGTTTGATGTCAGCGACCATTGGGTATTTGACTTCGCCAATACCGCCGTTGTCGATTGGGGTTTTACGCCATGCGTTGTGAACGAACTCAGAGTCGAAGGATACACCGATAACTTCAACGCCACGTTTCTGGAATTCTTCATAGCGATGATCGAAAGCGATCAGCTCAGAAGGGCAGACAAAAGTGAAATCCATTGGCCAGAAGAAAATAACAGCAGGGCGGCCATTCAGGTGTTTTTTCAGATTGAAGTTATTAACGATTTCACCGTTACCGAGAACTGCAGCAGCTGTAAAGTCAGGGGCTTGGCGGGTTACTAAAACCATAATTGACTCCTGTGATTTTAAAAGGTGTTATGTAAAAACGGGTTACAGCATAAAGAATTAGGGTATAGCAATAAAGGATAAAATACCAATCAATGTAATAGCTTTTACCTATCAATAATTTGTTTTTAATTCCTTTTGGCCTATATAAGATAAAGCTATTTATGAAAAGTGCAAGTTGTGAAAAATACAAGATATGAGGTCTGGAAAAACCGCCTACTCAAGTAAACGCTTATTTGACGCCAGTGTCATCATTTCTGGATAGAATCGACAAAATAGTGCCTCAAAATCAAGATAATGATTTTCTATATCCTGATATGATCCCGCCAGTGCGGATAATTTCGGGCGCCTGCGTGCCATGCTCTGCAAGACATTGGCGATGCATGACATATCGGCATAACGGATGAGCAAGTTCTGTGACCAGAGATAATTACTCAATTCTTGAAATTTTTCAGGTGTAGAAGCGAGATGAGGTTCTATATTGCTGCGGGCAAAATTGACAAACTCAGGTAGAGAGTAATTTTTTTCAAATTCGTCCCAATGTCGGGAAAGAAAGTGATCCCAGATGATATCAAGAGTAATTGGTGCAACGCGTCGATATTCGTAGCGGAATAATTTGCGTGCTTCCGTGACAAGCGGATGCTTGTCCGTCAGACTATCTACCCGACGGTGCATACGGATACCCGCTACAACGTCAGGACTGAATGCGCCTTCTGGAGAGCCTCGGACGAAATCCGCCATCAAATTCCCCAATAAAGAACTTTCTGATAATGCAGCTAAATGCAGGTGTGCGAGAAAATTCATAGTGGGAGTATACCGTAAATAGTTAAACTAGGTGCTTCTTTGTTGCACCCTTGCGTTTGCAGCACTAGACTAGTCCGCCTGTTTTTTTGAATGATACAGATAAAATGCGTGTCGCTGATTTTACATTTGAACTGCCAGAAGAGCTAATTGCTCACTATCCCCAGCCGCAGCGAAGTGCTTGTCGCCTGCTTTCCCTTGATGGTGAAACAGGAAAGCTGACGCACGGTATTTTTACTGATGTGCTGGATAAGCTGGAAGCCGGTGATCTGTTGGTTTTCAATAATACCCGCGTCATTCCTGCACGCTTGTTTGGCCGCAAAGCGACGGGAGGGAAATTGGAAGTTTTAGTTGAAAGGATGCTGGATAATAAGCGAGTACTTGCTCACGTTCGGGCTTCCAAGGCACCGAAAGAAGGCGCTGAACTTATTCTCGGTGAGGATGTTCTCGGTGAGGACGTCCTCGGT
The DNA here is from genome assembly GCF_028598805.1 of Xenorhabdus yunnanensis. Taxonomy (GTDB): domain Bacteria; phylum Pseudomonadota; class Gammaproteobacteria; order Enterobacterales; family Enterobacteriaceae; genus Xenorhabdus; species Xenorhabdus yunnanensis. Next base: position 77,962 of record NZ_JAQRFI010000001.1, read on the forward strand.
GAAAATATGCTCGGTGAAAATGCTCTCGGTAAGACCCTGAGCGTTAAGGCAACGATGCTGGCGCGTCACGATACTTTGTTTGAAATCCGTTTTGATGATGAGCGTGATGTGTTGACCATTTTAGATCAGATTGGTCACATGCCTCTGCCTCCTTATATTGCTCGTCCTGATGAAGATGCGGATCGTGAGTTGTACCAGACAGTCTATAGTGAACGCCCGGGCGCGGTGGCTGCACCGACTGCCGGATTGCATTTTGATGAGCCTCTTCTGGCTGCCCTGCGTGAAAAAGGTATTGAAATGGCCTTTGTCACTTTGCACGTTGGTGCGGGTACTTTTCAGCCTGTGCGGGTAGAAACCATCGAAGATCATGTGATGCATGCCGAATATGCTGAAGTGCCACAAAATGTCGTGGATGCGGTACTGGCATGTAAAGCGCGTGGTAATAGAGTTATTGCTGTAGGAACAACATCCGTCCGTTCATTGGAAAGTGCCGCGAGAGCTTGTCAGGATGGGATTATCGCGCCATTTTTTGATGATACCCAAATCTTTATCTACCCTGGATTTGAATATCAGATTGTAGATGCACTGATTACTAATTTCCATCTGCCAGAATCCACACTTATCATGCTGGTTTCGGCGTTTGCTGGTTATAAAAACACCATGAATGCCTATAAAGAAGCGGTAGCAGAAAAATATCGCTTTTTCAGTTATGGTGATGCGATGTTTATCAATCGCAATACTGTGGCCTCAAAAGAATTGGTGGCTTCAAAAGAATTAGCAGCATCGGAAGCAGCGGTATCGAAATAAATAATTTGGAATAAAAGATTCTAAAATCAAAATCGTTCTTCATTTCAGCTCCGCTGGTTTGAATGGTGTATAAACAAACATCAGACTGTTTTTCTGTTGTCTGGAGGTTAAGTGAAATTTGAGTTACAAAAGACGGATGGAAATGCCCGTCGTGGTCGATTGATTTTTGATCGTGGCGTTGTGGAAACCCCGGCATTTATGCCTGTGGGTACTTACGGCACGGTAAAAGGCATGACTCCCGAAGAAGTGAAAGAAACGGGAGCGCAGATTCTATTGGGAAATACTTTCCATCTTTGGTTGCGCCCGGGACAGGACATCATGAAATTACATGGTGACCTGCATGATTTTATGCAGTGGCAAGGCCCGATTCTGACTGACTCTGGTGGTTTTCAGGTTTTTAGCCTCGGTGCTATGCGTAAAATTAAGGAAGAAGGCGTTCACTTCCGTAACCCAATCAATGGAACGCCAGTATTCCTCAGCCCAGAAAAATCAATGGAAATCCAATATGATTTGGGCTCCGATATTGTCATGATTTTTGATGAATGTACGCCATATCCTGCTGATTGGGATTATGCGAAACGTTCCATGGAAATGTCATTGCGCTGGGCTGCCCGTAGCCGCCAACGTTTTGATGAGTTGGATAATAAAAATGCCTTGTTTGGCATTATTCAGGGCAGTGTTTATGAAGACTTGCGTGATGTTTCTATAAAAGGGCTGGTGGAAATCGGCTTTGATGGCTACGCTGTAGGTGGTTTGGCTGTCGGTGAACCTAAAGAAGATATGCACCGTATTCTGGAACATGTTTGTCCGCAGATCCCACAGGATAAGCCTCGTTATTTAATGGGGGTCGGCAAGCCAGAAGATTTGGTTGAAGGTGTTCGTCGTGGTATCGATATGTTTGACTGTGTGATGCCAACACGTAATGCCCGCAATGGTCATTTGTTTGTGACTGAAGGGGTTATCAAAATCCGCAATGCCAAACATAAAGAAGATACTTCTTCATTAGATGAGCATTGTGATTGCTATACTTGTCGCAATTATAGCCGTGCATATCTTCATCACTTAGATCGTTGTAACGAAATCCTTGGTGCAAGGCTGAATACAATACATAATTTAAGGTATTATCAGCGTTTAATGGCCGGAATTCGCAAAGCCATTGAAGAAGGCAAACTGGAACAGTTTGTTGAGGAGTTTTATCAGCAGATCGGTAAACCCGTTCCGCCGTTAAATATATAATTTATCGTGACTAATCAGTCTCAATATGTGTAGCATATTGGGCTGGTTTTTGATCGAGCCGCTGTCGATTTTCAATAGCAATGTTTTCGACAGTAGCATTTTCGACAATAATATTTTCGACAACAATATTTTCGATAGTAATGTATTCGATAACAATGTATTCGATAACAATGAGGGAAATTTGATGAGTTTTTTTATTTCTGAAGCTGCGGCAACTGCTGGCGCGCCAGCGCAAGGAAGCCCATATTCTCTGATTATCATGCTGGTTGTTTTCGGTTTGATTTTCTATTTCATGATCCTGCGTCCACAACAAAAACGCACCAAAGAACATAAAAAACTAATGGATTCCATCTCCAAAGGAGATGAAGTGCTGACTTCTGGTGGTTTGGTTGGTCGTGTCTCTAAAGTGTCAGATACAGGCTACGTTGTTGTTGCTTTGAATGACACTACAGAAATAACTATCAAGCGTGATTTCGTCGCTGCCATTTTGCCGAAAGGTACAATGAAGGCTATTTAATTTTCCGATTTTCCCGAAGGGAACTGCCGTGTTGAACCGTTATCCTTTGTGGAAGTATCTGATGCTGATCGCTGCGATCCTCATCGGTTTGCTTTATGCACTTCCCAACCTTTATGGTGAGGATCCGGCTGTACAAATCACTGGTGCGCGAGGCATCGCCGCCAGTGAAAAAACGCTGGACCAAGTCCGTAATGTTTTAGAAAAAGATCAAATCAAAAGCAAGTCCATTGCATTGGAAAATGGGGCAATTCTTGCTCGTTTCAGTGACACTGATGTGCAGCTCCGTGCGCGTGAAGCGTTGGTTTCTGCACTGGGTGAACAGTATGTCGTGGCATTGAACCTCGCGCCGGCAACACCTATCTGGTTGAGAGCAATCAGTGCTGAACCAATGAAACTGGGTCTTGACCTGCGTGGTGGTGTTCACTTCTTGATGGAGGTGGATATGGAAACTGCACTGGGCAAATTGCAGGAGCAGAATATTGATAGCCTGCGATCAGAACTGCGCACTCAAAGCATTCCTTATTCTACTATCCGCAAAACTGATAATTATGGCGTCGAAGTTCGTTTCCGTGATAACGATACACGTTCTAAAGCAGAAAGCTATTTTGAACCTCGCCACCGTGATTTAGTCTTCTCCGCTGGCGCAAACAGCACGCTGAAAGTTGTTATGAGTGATGAGCGTTTGCGTGAAGCCCGTTCTTATGCAGTACAGCAGAACATCACTATCTTGCGTAACCGCGTCAACCAATTGGGTGTTGCGGAACCTTTGGTTCAACGTCAAGGTTCAGACCGTATCGTTGTTGAACTGCCCGGTATTCAGGATACTGCCCGTGCGAAAGAAATCCTCGGAGCAACTGCAACACTGGAATTCCGTTTGGTAAATAGCAATGTTGACCAAAACGTAGTGCAATATGGTCGTATTCCGGCTGATTCAGAAGTGAAAGATACCCGTGATGGCACCCCCGTTGTGTTGTATAAGCGCGTTATTCTGACAGGCGACCATATCACCGATTCTACTTCCAGTACTGACGAGAATGGTTATCCACAGGTAAATATTTCTCTGGATAATGCTGGTGGCACAGCGATGTCTAACTTCACTAAAGATAATCTGCATAAACCAATGGCAACGCTGTTTGTGGAATACAAAGACAGCGGTAAGAAAGATGCCAATGGTCGTGCGATTTTGGTTAAGCAAGAAGAAGTTATCAACATAGCCACTATTCAGTCACGCTTGGGTAATAGTTTCCGTATTACCGGCATTAACAATCCGGCTGAAGCCCGCCAGTTATCGCTGTTACTGCGTGCGGGAGCGTTGATTGCGCCAATCCAGATTGTGGAAGAGCGTACCATTGGGCCAACTCTGGGCTTGCAGAATATTAAGCAGGGTCTTGATGCTTGCTTGTGGGGCTTGATTGCTTCCATCATATTTATGGTGATTTACTACCGTAAGTTTGGTCTGATTGCGAGCAGTGCGTTGCTGGCTAACTTAGTGCTGATCGTCGGTATAATGTCCTTGTTGCCAGGAGCGACGCTGACCATGCCGGGAATTGCCGGTATCGTCTTGACACTTGCCGTGGCTGTGGATGCGAACGTATTGATAAACGAACGTATCAAAGAAGAGTTGCGCAATGGCCGTACGGTACAGCAGGCAATTCATGAAGGTTATAAAGGGGCGTTCTCCAGTATCATCGACGCAAACCTGACCACGCTGATTACTGCCATCATTTTGTATGCAGTGGGTACTGGCTCTATCAAGGGCTTTGCGATCACTACCAGCATTGGTGTGGCGACTTCGATGTTCACTGCGATTGTGGGAACACGTGCAATCGTGAACTTGCTGTACGGTGGCAAGCGCGTCAATAAGTTGTCAATTTAAGGAGCACGTTGTGGCACAGGATTATACTGTTGAACAATTAAACTACGGGCGTAAAGTTATCGACTTTATGCGCTGGGACAACGTTGCCTTTGGGATTTCGTTCCTGTTGTTGATTGCTTCCATCATTATGATGGGAACTCGTGGGTTTAACTGGGGGCTTGATTTTACCGGTGGTACGGTAATTGAGGTGAAGCTGAGTAAACCAGCGGATCTGGACAAGATGCGTCAGAGCCTGGCCCAGAATGGTTTTGCTGATCCACTTTTGCAAAATTTTGGCAGCAGCCGTGATGTGATGGTTCGTATGCCACCTGTGGAAGGTAATGCAGGGCAAGAGCTTGGCAACAAGATTATTTCGGTTATTAACCAAAACATCGATAAAGATGCCAAGGTCAAACGTGTGGAGTTCGTTGGCCCAAGTGTGGGAGGCGAACTGGCACAAACCGGAGCGATGGCGTTATTGGCTGCACTGATCTGTATCCTGATTTATGTCGGTTTCCGCTTTGAGTGGCGTCTGGCATTGGGGGCGGTTATCGCGCTTGCACATGACGTGGTTATTACACTGGGTATTCTGTCGTTGTTCCATATCGAAATTGACCTGACTATCGTTGCGTCATTGATGTCCGTTATCGGCTATTCATTGAACGATAGTATCGTTGTGTCAGATCGTATCCGTGAGAACTTCCGCAAGATACGCCGTGGTACGTCGTATGAAATTACCAACGTTTCTCTGACTCAGACTTTGAGCCGCACGATCATGACTTCTGCAACGACTTTGTTGGTTGTAGTGATGCTGTACATTTTTGGTGGTGAAATGCTGAAGGGCTTCTCACTGGCAATGTTAATCGGTGTTTCTATCGGTACAGTATCTTCCATTTATGTTGCTTCTGCACTGGCGTTGAAGTTGGGTATGAGGCGTGAACATATGATTCAGCAGAAAGTTGAGAAAGAAGGGGCAGATCAACCTTCCATCCTTCCTTGATTATTTTGCATGATCGAGTGTTGATATCACTTAAACACCCTGTGAGTACTTACTGACAGGGTGTTTTTCATCATCACTTCAAGGTACACTGTGATCCCTTCGGTTAACTGTCAGGAAACGATATGCATTGCCCATTTTGCGCAGCCGTTGATACTAAAGTTATTGATTCCCGTCTGGTTGGGGATGGCTCACAAGTGCGCCGTCGCCGACAGTGCCTAGAATGTCATGAACGTTTCACTACGTTTGAAGTTGCAGAACTGGTGATGCCGCGCGTCATTAAAAGTGATGATATTCGGGAGTCTTTCGACGAAGAGAAATTGCGTCGTGGAATGCAGAAGGCGCTGGAGAAGCGTCCTGTCAGCTCTGATGATGTAGAAACAGCAATCAGCCACATTAAGTCACAGGTACGGGCAACGGGAGAGCGTGAAATTCCGTCAAAAATGATCGGAAACTTTGTCATGGATGCACTGAAAAAACTTGATAAAGTGGCTTATATCCGTTTTGCATCTGTTTACCGCAGCTTTGAAGATATTCGTGAATTCGGTGAAGAGATTGCCAGACTACAAGACTAAACACTAGATACTCACTAAATACTTAATAATTACTAAATACTATGACACTTGATGAAATATATATGTCCCGAGCGCTGGAGCTGGCGCATCAGGGACGTTTTACAACATCCCCAAATCCGAATGTAGGTTGTGTCATCGTTAAGGATGAGCAGATAGTAGGGGAAGGTTTCCATTTACGGGCTGGCGAACCTCATGCAGAAGTTTATGCCCTTCGTATGGCAGGCGAAAAAGCTAAAGGTGCTACAGCTTACGTTACCCTTGAACCATGCAGTCATCACGGTAAAACTCCTCCTTGTGCTGATTCTTTGATTGCCGCAGGCTTAAGCCGTGTTGTGGTTGCAATGCAAGACCCTAATCCTCAAGTTGCTGGGCGTGGTTTGTATAAATTGCAGCAGGCAGGTATTGCAGTTGAACATGATTTGATGATGGGACAGGCAGAATCCTTGAATAAGGGTTTTCTCAAACGAATGCGTACAGGATTCCCTTACCTGCAATTGAAACTGGGAGCATCTTTGGATGGCCGGACTGCGTTGGCATCGGGTGAAAGCAAGTGGATTACCTCATTAGAATCCCGTCAGGATGTGCAGAAACTACGGGCGCAGTGCGGTGCCATTTTGAGTTCCAGCGCAACGGTCCTGGCGGATGATCCTTCTCTGACTGTCCGTTGGAATGAACTGGATGCTGAAACACAAGCAATTTATCCTCAAGAGCTGTTCCGCCAGCCAATTCGTATTATTACGGATAGTCAAAATCGTGTAACTCCACAGCATCAAATCGTGCAGCAAACAGGAGAATGTTGGTTAGCACGTACTAACCAGGATCAGCAAGAGTGGGCTGATCAAAAATGGCCGGATAATGTTGAACAGATTTTATTACCAAAACATGGTAATGGTGTTGATTTAGTGTTGTTGATGATGCAGCTTGGTAAGCGCCAGATAAATTCTGTTTGGGCAGAATGTGGTCCTGCTTTAGCCGGGGCTTTATTATCATTGGGATTGGTAGATGAATTAATCCTTTATATCGCGCCTAAGGTGTTGGGAAACAATGCCCGTGGGTTGTTAGATATTCCTGAATTGCAAAAATTATCGAATGCTCCTGAATTTTCTCTGTTTGATGTAAAACAGATTGGGCCTGATGTGCGCCTTCGCTTGCGACCGCTCTAGTACCCTGATTTAAGTTTGGACATAAACCAAGACGCAGAGAAAAATAATGTGATAAGATCCGCGCCCCTGCGGATATGAATAAGGTAAAGGAAGGCTATGAACGTAATCAAAGGTGTTGTTGCAGCTCCTGAAGCCCGCATTGCAATTGCAATTGCCCGCTTTAACAACTTCATTAATGACAGCCTGCTGGAGGGAGCCATTGATGCGTTGGAACGCATCGGTCAGGTTTCTTCAGACAATATCACCGTAGTATGGGTACCGGGTGCCTATGAACTGCCATTGGCGGTCAAGGCGCTGGCTGAATCCCAAAAATATGATTCGGTTATCGCTTTGGGGACAGTTATCCGTGGCGGCACTGCCCACTTCGAATATGTTGCCGGTGAGTGCAGTTCTGGCTTGTCCAGCGTGGCAATGTCCAGCAACATTCCTGTTACATTTGGTGTTTTGACAACTGAAAATATCGAACAGGCGATTGAACGCGCTGGTACTAAAGCGGGCAATAAAGGTGCGGAAGCTGCCTTGACCGCATTGGAAATGATTAATGTAATCAAAGCCATTAAAGGCTGAATTTTTTAGTTTTAATTAAGGGGAATTTTGTGAAACCTGCTGCTCGTCGTCGTGCTCGTGAGTGTGCTGTTCAGGCAATTTATTCGTGGCAATTATCTAAAAACAGCATTGCTGATGTTGAATTGCAGTTTTTGTCAGAGCAGGACGTAACCGGTGTTGATATCACCTATTTCCGTGAATTGCTGTCCGGGGTAGCGGTCAATGCTACAAAATTGGATGCCTTGATGGCGCCTTATCTTTCCCGCCAGCTTGAAGAGTTAGGTCAGGTAGAAAAAGCCATCTTGCGCGTTGCGATGTTTGAACTAAGCTTTCGTGATGATGTTCCCTACAAAGTGGTTATTAATGAAGGCATCGAACTGGCAAAAGTGTTTGGCGCTGAAGATAGCCATAAATTCGTGAATGGGGTGCTGGATAAAGCTGGCCCAGCAGCACGTAAGAAAAAGTGATTGCTTGCCAGGATTCCCCATTATAACTCGATGATTTTACACATGAGGCCGGAAATCCGGCCTCATGTGCTCATCGTTAGTCACTTTTTGGAATTCTATTATGGCATGTGGTGAATTTGACCTCATTGCACGTTACTTCAATCGCCGTCTCACCCGCCGACGTGATGTAAACTTAGGGATCGGCGATGATTGTGCACTGATGACCGTTGCAGATAAGCAAGAATTAGCAGTAACAACGGATACGTTGGTTGCTGGTGTCCATTTTCTTCCTGATATCTCACCGGAAGATTTGGCTTATAAGGCACTGGCTGTCAATATCAGTGATCTGGCTGCCGTTGGGGCAGATCCAGCGTGGGCATCTCTGGCGTTAACGTTGTCCGACGTCAATGAGGATTGGTTAAAACGGTTCAGTGATAGCCTGTTTGAACAATTGAACTATTACGGTATGCAGTTGATTGGTGGGGATACTACAAAAGGCCCCATGAGCTTAACGCTAACCGTACATGGATTAGTACCGGCTGGCAGGGCGTTGCGTCGTGCCGGAGCGAAGAACGGTGACTGGATTTATGTCACCGGAACATTGGGTGATAGTGCCGCAGGGCTTGCTTTGTTGCAAGAGCGTCTGACGGTGGAAGATACAGCGATCCACAATTGGCTGGCTAAACGTCATCTCCGCCCACAACCACGCGTTTTACAAGGACAGGCACTGCGTGATCTGGCTTCTTCCGCAATTGATCTATCCGATGGATTGATTTCTGACCTCAACCATATTCTGACAGCCAGCCAATGTGGTGCGCGTATTAATCTGGACGCGTTACCTTATTCGGAAGCTATGCAGCAATATGTCTCATCTGAACAGGCGTTGAAATGGGCGCTGAGTGGTGGGGAAGATTATGAGTTGTGCTTCACCGTACCTGAGCTTAACCGTGGCGCGTTAAATATGGCTTTGGCCCATACGGGGGCGAGTTTCTGCTGTATTGGGCAAATCAGGCCAGAATCAGAAGGCATCCGCTATTTTAACAATAACGAAGAAATTGAGCTGGATCTGAGTGGCTTTGATCACTTTAAAGCGGATAAGAAACCCGTGGCTTCTTGTCTGGCCGCACATCAGGAAGAAAACGACCAAACGGAGGGAACTCATGGATAATGCAAAACGCCACTTAAAAATGAGTAATCCGTGGCATTTACTGGCTACGGGATTCGGTAGTGGTTTATCGCCGATTATGCCGGGCACGATGGGTTCAGTTGCGGCGATTCCCTTCTGGTTACTGTTGGTGCAGTTACCGACATGGGGAATTTGGTTGGCTATTGTGTTGGGAACCATCATTGGTTGTGTGATTTGCCAGAAAGCTGCTGATGCCATGAACGTGGAAGATCCAGGCTGTGTGGTCTGGGATGAATTCATTGGTATGTGGATCACACTGATGGCGATCCCTGTGCTCAACTGGCAATGGGTTTTGGTTGGTTTTGTGGTATTCCGCATTTTCGATATGTGGAAACCGTGGCCGATTCGCTGGTTCGACCGTTATGTAAAAGGTGGAATTGGCATCATGTTGGATGACATTATTGCAGCAATCTTTGCGGTAGTAGTCATCTGGTTACTGAATTTCTACCAAGTGTTACCTTTTTAAAGCTAATAGCCACTGAATTTCAGTGGCTATTTTTTCAGTTTGTTGCTCCTCCTGCAACGGCAATGTCTTTTCCATTCATCAATGCTGATTCGATAACTATTTTCAAGGCTGCCATTATCGTCTCTACTGCCATACTTGGCATATTTGAATGAATTGTAGTCTGTTCTGGTAAATAAGGAACATGGATGAAGCCGCCACGTACAGCGGGAAAATGCTGGCTCAAATAATGTAGCAAACCATACATAACATGGTTGCAAACAAAGGTTCCCGCAGTTTGAGATACGGTTGCAGGTATTTTTGCATGATTTAATTCATTAACGATTTTTTTGATGGGCAGAGTAGAAAAATAAGCCATAGGGCTATCTGTAATAACAGGGATATCAATGGGCTGTTTACCTGCATTATCAGGAATACGGGCATCGTTAATATTGATTGCGACGCGTTCTACGCTGATATTTGATCTGCCTCCAGCTTCCCCTACTGAAATGACCAATTCTGGTTTAAAGCGTTCAATTGCGGCATAGAGATGTTTCAGAGAAGTATCGAAAACACAAGGGAGCAGGCAAACTTCAATATTAGCACCTGCGATTTGGCATCCCTGCAATGGACGAACAGCTTCCCATGATGGATTTATCACCTCACCACCGAAAGGTTCAAAACCAGTGACTAAAACATTTTTCATGACGATCCCTTATTATTGATTTATAAGAAATTATTGTTTTATAAGAACATGAGGAAATAGAGTAGAAAGACATTGGTAATCAGCAAAACACATCCCGTAGGGATCTGTGCCTTGATGACGGCATTGCGGTCAGGCAATTCTAACAGAGCGGCAGGAACGATATTGAAATTTGCCGCCATGGGAGTCATCAATGTACCGCAATAGCCAGAAAACATACCAATGGCTGCCATGACGGCTGGATTGCCACCATGCTGTAAGACCAAAATAGGGATACCAATACCAGCGGTAACAATAGGGAAGGCTGCGAAAGCATTTCCCATAATCATGGTCAGCAGCGCCATCCCAAATACGTACGATACTACGGCGATAAAGCGATTATCGACGGCGACATAATTTTCAGTTAAGTGGGCAATCACAGTACCTATACCGGCGATGGTAAACAGCAATCCGAGCGTAGCCAGAAGTTGTGGCAGGATAAATACACAACCAATAGAGTCGAGCAGACGGCGAGTCTCCTGTATTGGCTGTGTCATGGCATCACGACTCATGCTTAATGCGATAATTAACCCTATCAAGCAGCCGAGAGTCACTGAAAAGAGTGTCACTAATGTTGAATGATTTCCCTCTCCGAAGACGGCTTTTTGCAAGCCGGGAATGTGATTAAACATCAACACACTAATCATTGTGACAACGGGGATCAGCAAGGCGGGAAGAAATAACCGATTGCCAAGACGATCAGCACTCTCTTGCCGTTGTTCTGGGGTACGTTGATGATAATTTCCCAGTCTAACCCCACCGAATCCTGCCAATATTGCCATAAGAACGACCAGCACACCGATACTAATATGGGCAATCCGTTGGGCATAGACTTCATCGCTGATCCAGATATTCACCAGATGATGACTCCATTTCCCCATCAGGAAGATCAAACCGTAAAGCGCCCAAAATAAGCCTGTAGTTAAACGGTGAGGGTTAGCTTTATCACGCCATGACATAATAGCGACAGCGATCAAGAGCAGGCCGGCCAGCATATAGAGATATTGTAACTGAAACATTATTTCTTCCCCTTGCTATGCAGTCTGGTGTGATTCAAGGCACTCAGTTCATTAGCAAGATGGTAATCAAGGCGATATAACCGAACCGAATGGATAAAAAAAGCGCAAATGGCGGTAGGGATCCCCCAAAGAGCAATATGTAGTGGTTCGGTTTGAATACCCCCTGATTCCAACATGAAATTGTGCATAAAGATAATTGCCCCAAAAGCGACAAAAATATCTTCTCCGAAGAACAGACCGGTATTATCCGTTGCTGCCGACATGGCGCGAATACGATGACGAACGGAATCCGGTAACTCACCATATTGGTTTTCAGTCGCACCTTCTGCCATAGGAGCCAGCAGGGGACGAACCATTTGTGGATGTCCACCTAAACTGGTTAAACCCAACGCAGCAGAGGTTTCTCGTATAAACAGATAGACAATCAATAAACGCCCGGTGGTAGCAGTTTTGATATGAGCAATGGATTTCTGGGCCCGTTCTTTTAAGCCATTCCTTTCCAGTAGTCCAATGATGACTAAAGGAAATAGGATGGTCAGTGTTAAATTTAGGGTGTTAACAAACCCAGAACCTAGCTTTTCCAGAATATCGGCGATGGGCATGTGGGCAGCCAATCCCGTGACAAGGCCGGCAATGGTGACGACCAGAACGGGATTAAATCTGATGACAAAACCGATGATAATGACGGCGATCCCGATTAGAGGCCAAAAATTGATGGTTTGCTGCATATTCTACTTCCCCATGAATAAACTTTGCGTTGTTTTATTGTTGGTTTAAGTTATGATGATTGTTAATTCATTGTTTTTTATTGTTGAACAATAAATAGAACGTGCTTAACAAATAGGCAAATAAAATGCGCATTGGATTGTAAAAATGGAATGCAGATCACTTCTTGAATGAAAACGCGTTTATTGGCCGAAAATGTTTTGATAGCTACTTGGAGAATAAAGGGGATAAAAATCTGAAGAACAGTAATGCGATTCCGGCGTTATTTAAATATTATATTCTGTTTTTTTAAGGTATCTTAACAAGTACAGGGAAAGGTGGTCATCAACGTTAGCGTTACTTGTTTTTTAAAAAATTCACTGTGATGTATAACGATAACTGAGGTTGACCACTTCTTATTATAGAAATTGTAAAAATTTCAGATTTAAATAAGAATACGGCTTTCAGGACGCAAAAATCTTTCTGGTACATAGAGATCAAAATTATTAAATCGACAGTATTCTTCTAATTGTTGAGCAGAACTAATACCCGTCTTTTTATATATTTGCGCTGTATAATTTTCGACGGTACGATAGGAAATATTTAATATTCTACCAATTTGTTTACTGGTATATTTGTGTAGAGAGAGAAAAATGACATCCCATTCTCGTTGGGTAAATAAATGAGTAGGTGGTTGGAACATAATAGAAGCAGGGAGTTTTCCATGATATAGGCGGGTTAATGAATAATCTTGAGCTTTCCACAAATGATATATAATCCCTATGCAATCACCATTTTCATGATAAAGAGGTGATTTTTCACAAAAGTAGGATGATAATGTTTTAGCTTCTCCCCAAATATGTGTTTCAAGTGAAACATATGACTTTTCTTCTTTCATTACTTTCTGGTCATGATGAATATATTCTTTTGCAAACTCTGCACCATCCCAAGGAAGCTCGTCATCATAAAGCCCTTCAAAATCAAATGAATCAGAAAATCCTTTAATGGTATTTAATGCCTTGTTACCATAAATAAAACATGAATTTTTATCCTTTATTCCCCAAGGATCATTGCTTGCTGCTAATGTATTGATTATTTGAGGTGAAATGATACTCTTCTTGTTGCTCATGTCCTTATTCCTTTATTATTTTTTGAATAATATAATCAATTTAGCTCTCTACTACCAACAGTGACAAACCGTTCTGGGATATAACTATCAAATTTTTGTTCTTTGCAAAAATATCTCAGATCTGTATTCCTTGAAATATTAAATTTTTGATAAATTGATTGTATATAATTAACAACATCTTCTGTGCTTATCATTAATTCCTTTCCGATATTTTTTTCATTCAATGAGCACAAAATCAGAAAAAAATCTCCCACTCAATTTTTGTCAGAATATTGTCAGGAGGAGTGAATTCCAGCGCTGCCGAATTTGCTTTGTCATATTCCTTTATATTCTGAAATGGGTGAGAGTAATTAAACTATATTAAGTCTTGTAATATCGAAATTCTTAGGGAGGTCAAGTAGTTGGTAAAAAGCAGGATTGGCATAGATAAATTCGGATTGGTTGTTTTTTGTTCTATAATTAAAGTATTTTATACGCTTCCAACGTTTACAAAAAATAACTAAACTTGCTAATTATCTTGTCAAGTCATAAAAGAATTTATTTGAGTATTTTGACTGTTATTGGTAAAGAATAAAATTTTTGTACAGATATTCTCAATACTTTGCACCAACGTCAGCTCTAGGGAAAGTTTTATAATAATATAAAAAACAATCTGAATAGGATGTAATTTATTAAACCACATATCCCCATATTGATAGGTTGCTGTAGCCGCAGTTATGGATAATGAATTAAACACATCCAGTTCATGACCATTCTAATCTTGGCAATGATTTAAATTAGGCGATTTCACGTGGGTTTCCTTGTTATTCAGGGAGTTTCCCGGCATGACTCTTGTAATACCAAAACCAGTAAAGCCATAAATGAGAGCAATAAAGGTAGCAGCATAGCACTGGATTGCCCAAGGTAATAATTTGAGGGTACTGACTCCCAATGTTGTAGCCATATATATGCCAGCAGAAGTCCAGGGGAGCAGTGGCTCAATGACAGTACAGCCATCTTCTATAGTGCGTGATAGGTTTTTATTATCCAGCCCCATTCGCTGATAAGTGCCTTTGAACAGCTCTGCCGGGATGAGAAGGGCCAGCTTTCCATCACAAGTGATGCCAGTTACCAAAATGGTTGTACCCAGGGTTGCAGCGATGAGTTGTCCTGTTGTATGAACAGCTTTCAGAAGCCGATTAATGATGATGGGCAGGGCACCAGTGAGTGTTAACGTGCCGGCAAACGAAAATGCACAAAACACAAGCAATATAGTACTCATCATTGAGAACATGCCACCGCGATTGAGCAAACGGGGAACATCGCTAACAACGCCAGTGATGTTGTGTCCTTGGTCAGAGAGCATTGAGAGATTGAAACCATCAATTAACGCATTAAGACCTTGTTTAAGCGTGAATCCCTGGAGAGCTATACCGATAACAATAGCCAATGTACAGGCAGCCAGCATGACTGGTATCACCGGACGTTTTGTCATGGCTCCCCATAAAACCAGTATCGGGGGTAAAATCAGCAATAAATTGAAGTGATACAGGTTTTCAAGAGATTGTACGATTTCTGTAATTTTTTCGGGTGTAGCCACACTACCTGTTAAGTTTGTATGGCCTGCAATGAAATAAACAATGGCGGCTAAAACAAAGCTTGGGATAGTGGTATACATCAAATGTTGAATATGGCTGTAAAGATCGGTATCAGCAACGATTGCAGCGAAATTCGTTGAGTCGGATAACGGTGAAATCTTATCACCGAAATAGGCGCCTGAAACAACCGCGCCCGCTGCCGCAGCCAAAGATATGTCAAGTCCTGCGGCTACTCCCATTAGGGCAACCCCTACTGTTCCGGCTGCTCCCCATGATGTACCAGTACAAATTGAAATAGCGCTTGTGATAAAGAAGGCGGCAATGAGTATATATTGAGGGCTAATTAGCTTTAATCCCCAATAAACCATGTAAGGTATGGTTCCGCTGAACATCCAGGTGCCAATTAAGCCCCCGACACAAATCAGTATCATGATCACAGGCATTGCTTTGGTTAGCTTTGCCACAATGGCATCAATAATGTCATTCCAGCGATAGCCTTGCCAATATGCCAAGGCTGCTGCTATTGCTGCTGATACGAGCAATAAGGATTCGATGCGCAGACTTAGTTGACCATAGCCAATAATTAGCAATAAGAGCATTGCTGCAATGGGTAGTATAGCCAGTCTCAGATTAAGTGTTTTCTTGCCATCCATATGAAAATTCCAATTTCAGATAGTTTATTGAAATAAAAAGTTACTCTATCAAAAAAACGGAATCCCTGATGACAAGTTCCGCTGAAAACATATTCATTTGTGGAGCCAGTTCTTTTTTGGCGCTGAGCTGTAATGCCAGATTAGCGGCCCGTTGAGCCATTTGTTCGATTGGGTTATGTACGGTAGTTAAGGGAGGATAGAGATATCGGGCTGTGACAATATCATCAAATCCAACGATTGACAGTTGTTCCGGTAAGTTGATTTTCCGTTGATGTAGGAATCGCATCATGCCAGCAGCCATAACATCATTGAATGTTATTGCAGCAGTAAAGTTGATGCCGCTGTCTAAGAGTTTTTCTGCTGCCTGTTCCCCGCCTTTTTCGTTAAATGGAACACTAATAACCCAATCACTAGGTACTGTTATACCTGCATTACTCATTGCAGCATGATATCCCTCCAAGCGGAGACTTCTATCATCGATCGGTAGATCTGCCGTTACATAAGCAATTTTTCGATGACCATTTTGGAGAAGATAATTGGTAGCAGTTTGAGAAGCACTGACATTATCTAACCAGATGCATCGGTTAGCGATGACAGGAAAATATCGATTGATAATCACTAATCCCGGAGTATGAGCTGCATAACGTAATATATCTGCATCGCCCATTCTGCTGACATGGGCTACTATTGCTTCACACCCTTGGTTGATTAAAAAATCTAAGGCAGATTTCTCCAGTTCAGCTTGATGCCCGCCGCTACAAACCATGAGTTTAGCTTCTTTTTTTCGGGCGATTTTTTCAACGCCGCGAGCCAAAAGAGAAAAAAAGGGATCAGCCAAATTACCCGTCAGTAAACCCAACATATTCCCGCATCTTTTTGCCAATGCAAGTGCGGCAGGATTACGGTGGTAGTTGAACTTACGCATGGCTTTTTCTACCCGTTCACGGGTGCCAGGTTCGACGTAAGCGGTATTATTAATGACACGGCTAACAGTGGCTACGGATACTCCAGCTTGATGTGCTACATCTTTCATCGTGGCCATACTATCTCCGATAGTTATTTATACAAAATAAATGTGAAATGGAATCATATATAAATTCATTCAGATAGTCATAAAATATTTTTTGTATTTTCAATTAAGTAACATATTTTTCTTTAATTAAACGACAGAGTATGTGTAGAGCCAATACTATCTTTAATATAGCAAAGCATGGTCTGTAAATTTCAAATATTTTGGTGGAATATATTGGTCATAATTATTTTTTTCACAAAGAGATTTTAATTCAATGATTGAGTTTATTGATAGCTTCTCATAGATGATTTGAAAATACCTTTCTAAGGTACGGCATGATAGTTTTAGCTCATTAGAAATGTTTTTATTGCTGATGCCACGACAGAATAAAAAAATAACCGACCATTCTTTCTCCGTAAGAATACTGTTGGGAGGGTTAAGATTAATAGATATGGAAGCATCATTTTTAATGTAATGATGTACTGAAAAATGATTTATTTCTTTAGCATGACAAATTATTCCGATACATTGATTATTTTCACTCATTAATGGGTACTTTTCACAAAAATAGGACTTTAGTTGTTGAGGATTGCGTTGAAAATAAGCACCAATAGATGATATTCTTTGCATGGATTGTAAGATCTTACGGTCATTTTCTTCAAAAATATGAACAAGATGATTAAAAGGTGTCGGTAATTCTTTCTCAGAATATCCTGTAACATCAAAGTCTTCAGGTAAATTACTTAACTTAATAAACACTTTATTTGCATATATAAAACGGAGTTCCTTATCTTTTACAAACCATGGATCATGACTTTTATCCCACATATTTGTTAACTGAGGAGTGATTTTACTCATACATAACCTTCAATAAATATTGAGTATAATATATCCATTAATCTGCAAACCCAGCTTTGTTGGCTCCACCCACGCTAGCCACATAATTATCTATGTGCTTTTGTACTAGCTCCCTTTGCTATGATTTCAACCGCATGGTTGGTCTTCGCTTAAAAGTCTTCATCATACATTGTGAACTCCAGTTTCGAGCCGGTTGTTATAGGTATTGTTATTATTGTTATAGGTATTGTTATAGGCAAAATAACGAATTTATTTCAGAAGAAATGTGAGAAGAGTTTGCTATCCATGTAATCGGTTTCATGAGATGTAAAAATGTGACTTAGGTAACGATTTTTGATCTTGCTTATTATGGAATAAGCAACGTCAGAGTCATAGCAGCTACCAGTCTGATTGTGTGTAAATAAAGATAGTTGGATGTATGAAAGTGATCGCTACTCACAGTCCACGGATTTACCTAAATTGAAGTAGTTCCAGTAAAGTCTTGGGGTTTTTGGGGTATATTTTCTATCGATTAACATTTTTCGTAATAATCTAAAATCCGTTGGATATCTTCTTCATTTTCTAGCGAATTAAAATATATTTTTGCATGGTAAATTATTTTCTGTATTATAAATTTACATGCGTTATTAATTCGAGTTTATTAATGATGCATTTAGGTTTTTATTGGTGGTGATTATGTTTGTCTATTCTGATTTTTATGGAGTGGAATTTAACGTAATGTGATCAAGAACTCTCTTTTTTGTGACTTGTTGTAAATTCATTGAATTAAGTTAATTTATCTTGATTTTATATGTCAATATTTTAAATGACATTTAAATTTTGGCTTATTACTCCGATTGAGTAAGCATTTGGACATTATAATGAAATTATTGTCGGGATCTTCTTGTTCTATCTGCTGATTTTTGTTTTGACATGCTTTTGCGAATGTTTAATATTTAAATTTTATAATTAATAATAGGTTCTTTTATTTTATGTAAATCCTGTTTTATTTTAAATGTAACATATCTGAAATTGACCTTATCTTAAATTAGCATTCTATCCATCTTGTAAAGATGGTGGCTATTTTTCTATTGCATATTTAATCGTATCTGAGCAAAAGGCGAGACTACGCGCGGCGTATACCCAATGGATTTCAAGATGCGTCGCGGCGGCAAGGGAGCGAATCTCCGGGAGCATAGATAACTCTATGTTTCATAACAACGGTGACCGGGGTGAGTGAGCGCAGCCAACAAAGAGGCAACTTGCAAGACGAAGGGTATATAGCTTTGCTTTAAGGGAAAAGGAGTAAGTGGTGAATCCGTTTGAATATTATTATCAGTGGGAACTTGATTACTTAAGGCAACTGGGAAAGGCCGTGAGTAAGGAGAACTCGCATCTCAGAGATACGCTCAGCGGGCAAGATCCTGATGTAGAAAAGCTGAATGAAGGCTTTGCGGCTTTAATGGCACGTTTGAGTCAGAAAGTGGATGATGCATTTCCTGAATTGACCCAACCGTTATTGCAAAAATTGCGGGCACAACCTATTAAAGGGATCCCTGCTACCAGCATTGTTCAGTTCGATAGTGGGGCACAAGGGGATTTTGCTTTTTCCATCCCGGCAGGAACAGAAGTTTATACTCATCATCGACAGCCATTTGTCACTTGCCGGGAATGTCCTATTGAGCCTTTGATATTAGTGTCACGTGACATAACTCATCAAGTACAGACAACGAAAGTCACCTTAAAATTTCGCTATATGGGTAAGGAAGAAGCGTGGCTGACCCAGCCGATTAATGTGTTTCTGAGCAGTGATGAGCAGGTTGCTGATACTCTGATGCTGGGGCTGACTCAATATTATGATGGGGCTGAATTGTATCATGATGGGCAGGTGTATAAAGCACACGGCGATCGGTTTGAACCGCGCTCAGGCGCTTCCCGATTGGTTCTGTCATCTGCGACAGGGGATAACTGGGCACCACAATTGTTAGTTGAGTCTCTTTATCTGCCCCATGTTAACCAATTTCTGCATTTACCTCTGCCAACAATGGCAAAGCGATTAAAACTGACAAAACAGCGTGAATTCAGTGTCGTTCTGACGTTGAATACAGTATTGCCGTTGTCAGCCGCTCAAATAAAGTCTGCATTCCAGCTTCATTGTGCGCCTGTGGTTAATATGGCGCGTAACAGTCAGGTGACACTGCCTTTTGCGCCAGAAACAGCGCGCTATCGCTTACCCCTCATACCGGCTCAGAGTGTTTTGCATATTGCCGGTATTGAACTGAAAAATGAGCCAAACACAGAAGAGGAAAGACGCGGGGATGAATACCTGTTTTATCCGGTCAGCCTCCTGACAGGTATGGAACGTTATCACCCGGAGTACGACAAGGCGTGGTTCTATGCGCTTGAAGTCAGTAAAGATGCGCTGGGCAGAATACAGTACGAGCTGATTTTCTATGACAGCAAAGCGGAGTTGATGCGAAAACCACCTGAACGTGAATTCATTTGCCATTTTTATGGCTTTGAACAATCTCAGGCACCTTTTGCATTGGGCGAGATCTGCCAGGCGGGAGAAAATGTTCCCGACGTTTTTCAATTAAAAAATATCACTCCCACTTCACAAACTTATCCTCCGATTGTTGATAGCCATCGTCATTGGGATTTGTTGTCGCATTATTCTGTCGGCAGCCATTTATTGGAGATGAGCGCGTCAGTCAAACAGCTACTACAGGATTTTGATCTATATGCAGATATCGATCGCTCAGCCAGCCGAAATATCCGGCGCATGATCGGGGGGATCGTCAATATAGAGGCAAAATGGGGTGACAGAATGATCCGGGACAGGCCCGTTCGCTGTCTGCGGGTTACCCTGATGCTGGATGAAACCGCTTATACCGATGCCGGCGAAATGTATCGATTCGCCAATTCACTCTACCAATTCTTCCCGTTCTGCCTTGCCCAGGGGACATGGCTGCGAATGAGCGTGCTCAGCCAACCTTCAGGGACGGAATGGTATCTGTCACCTTCAATGATTCAAGGTTATCGCTCAATTATGTAAGGAGTTTCTGCAATGGATGGATTAGTTTTCACTTGCCAGATAGGTGCACTGCCGCAGACCACGTTTCAGGTAGTGGATTTCAGCTTACAGGAAGGGCTGTCACAACTGTTTCACCTTTCTATGACAGTCGTCAGCTCTTTGAATAACGTGGCACTCAATGAACAATTGGGTTCCAGTGCTTCTCTGACGGTGATTCGGGATGGTGTCATTGAGCGAACCGTCAATGGTGTTGTGGCCGGGGCAGAGCAGGGTAATACTGATGGGCGACAAACCTATTACACTTTTATTATCCGCCCGGCAATGTGGTTAATGACACTCAATCAGGACAGCCGGATTTTCCATCATCAATCCGTGCCGGATATTCTTGGTCAATTGCTGAAAGAACATCGCATCAAGGCAGACAATAAGTTTTACAAAGATCACCAGCAGCATTCGATACGGGAATATACCACCCAGAAACGCGAATCGGCCTATGAATTTTGGTGTCGGCTGGCTGCGGAAGAAGGCATTATGTTCTGGTTCGAAGAGGACAAACTGTTTTACAGCAATTCCCACCTCGGCATGTTGGCGGCATTGACGTTGACCTACAACGTACAGGCAAACACAGATAACAGTGATTCGACGGCATGGCAGTGGAATTACGGCGAATATCTGTGCCCGGATGAAACGATCCATAAAGATAATAATTTCCTTCGGCCTTCCTATCCTCTGCAACATCTGGCTGCGTCAGATGAGGGCGGGAACCATTCTGTATTTGAAAGTTATGGACGTTTTCAGAGGGATGCAGAAGGTCGCCCTTTCACCCAATTGCGTTTGGAGCAGTTGCAGAACCAGAGCAAAGTCGGTAAAGCGAGTACCAACTGTATCAAATTACGACCGGGGCGGATCTTCGTTCTGCAATCCCACCCGATTGCGACGATGAATGATCGTTGGCAGGTTGTTACTGTCACGCATCATGGGCATCAGCCACAGGCTTCCAGAGATGCGGGGGAAGGGACAACGTTAACTAATCACGTCACCTTTATTCCGGGCAGGCAGGATTGGCGTCCGCCTTTCCGATATAAGCCGCTGGCGGATGGAGATGAAGTCGCAACCGTCGTGGGGCCGGAAGGTGAAGAGATCTACGTTGATAAACATGGCGCTATCAAAGTTCATTTCCATTGGAACCGTTACGATGAAGCGGATGATCGTGCTTCCTGCTGGGTGCGTGTAGCGCAGGGCTGGAATGGTGATGGCTATGGTTTTATGGCCATTCCGCGCATAGGTCAGGAAGTGATTATTTCCTACCTGAATGGTGATATTGATCGCCCGATAGTGACGGGCTGTACCTACAACGGACGTAATCGCCCGCCCCTGGATCTGCCCGCAGAAAAAACCCGCACGACATTTAAAACGCATACTCATAAAGGCGAAGGGTTTAACGAATTGCGCTTTGAAGATGCGAAAGGCAGTGAAGAAATCTATATCCACGCCCAGAAAGATCAGCTTATCCAGATAAATCACGATAAAACCCAACGTGTTGGTCACGATGAAAGCCACCATGTCCTGAACAACCGCAAACATGAAATCGGCAACGATGAATTCATTCGGATCATGCATGAACAGCACATCCAGATTGACCTGAACCAGTTTGAAACCATCACCAAAGATCGCAAAACCCGCATCAACAACAACTGGCAGGAAAATATCTTTGCGGATCACCTGCAAGAAGTGGGGCGGGACAAAACCGCCAGAATCAACAACAACTATACCCTGAATGTGGTCAACAACATCCAGAGCCTGACGAAAGTCCATACCCTACAGGCCAGCGAATCCGTGCTGATCAAAGGCAAGGCGGGGTCGATTAAGCTGGATAGTTCAGGGGTGACGATCACCGGCAAAATCACCCTGCAAGGGGATGTTTCGGTAACGGGGGGAAGCCCGGGCACCGTGCCGTCACTCAGCGGATCAGCCAATGAAGGGTTGGTCATGGCAGAGGATTGCCGGGAAAAAGCCCGTAAACAGCAGGAGTCATCGGAATAATGTCCTGGATACCCGATTATGCTGAACATTGGGTGGTGGATTATGCCTATGCCACGCAACAAGGCGAACATTACTCTGCCCGGGCGATTGTCCATGCAACGAGCAAGCTGCAGGCTCTGTCGGCGCTGGTGGAATATGTCCTACAGGCGGGACATTTACCGGGGCAATACCAAAGTATTCAGCCGTTGCCTGAATACCTTACCGCCAGCACTTATGTCGAATTACCGCTATTGCGGCAGTTCCGGCAGGGGGTGGAGCGGAATGCCCGGGTGATCCCGCTGGACGAACACAATATCAACCCCCTCTTGCCTGCCGCGCGGGGCGTATTGCAGTTTACTGTAACGGAAATCCTGCCCGCCAAGGAGAGCGGGCAATACCGCTATATGGTGATTGATGCCACGGTTTACCGCCGGGTCATGAGCAGCTTTATCGTGCCTGACCTGATGGTCTCCAACCTGCGATGGGAAAGCCTGTTTCAGGGGGAAACCCAAATCACGCTCGAAGACAGTGCTCCTTATCTGGTGGAGTTAACGGATGACACAATGGTGCACTCGGCTTTTCAGCAAAAGATCACACAGCCGATCACCCCGGAACCGGGAATTTTTATCGACAGTGACCAGCCATTTCCTGTGATCCGTAATCACCTGCGTAAATTCACCTATCTGAGAAATGAACAACAGCAATCATGGGTGTTTTACCGTTTCTATGTACCGCAAGGCTTGATCCCGCTACTGAAAAGCCTGCCGGATGAACAACTGATGCACTTTATGCGCCCGATAACACGCATCGGTTATTTCGACAGCCAGACGGCACAGTACTACGCCCTTTCTCTGGCTGAAAACGTACTGGATCAGGAGAAAACGGCCCCCGTGGCAATTAATCCCTATCTGATGAACCTATTGGCGGGGCAGACCCAAGAACGGGCGGTGGCTCAGATAGTGAAATTTATTGCAGAGACCCAACCTGAACTGTCGCCAGAACAGAAAGAACAACTGCCAGCCTTTGTGGTGCAACAGGCTAATTTCGCTTGTCTGGCGGGTTTCGCTCATCAGCGTTCCATTCTGTATCTGGTGGCGGGCAGAAGTCTGGCGCGGGATAACGAAGCGCTCTGGCAGCGGGCATGGCAGCATGCCTGTGCCGAAGCACAGGCGCAAGAGGTGCGGGCGCTGACTTGTTATGAGTATTGTTTTAAGAATCGAGTTTCAAAATAACATAAGGAGATAAGAGAAATGGAAAAATCGATATTGACGAGCGCAAATGACGCGCTTGAGACAGCCGCGAAAAAAGCGGAAAAAGCGTTTGAAAAAATTGTCGATGAGGCGAAGGCACGCATACCTCATGAGTTGGACATGGATACTGTTGTCAGGCCCTGTGACACCAATATCCGGCCTGTTTATCCTGTCAGATATGCTTATATGAATTTTTTTGGTGACAAATGGATTGATGCTCAATTACCGCCGCCAATAAGCACTTTTATTGATCCTGATGATAATTCATTAAATGCAAGCATTCTGGGGGGTTATAGCATACGAATGCCAAGACCGGGCTGGATCTATGTCAAAGAAGAAGGGCCGATTAAAACCAGGGGCTCTCAACAGGATGGCAAGTTATTGATTTTCAAATTCAGCCCTGAGATTGTCACATTAGAGGGCAAAAGGGGAATGGTCACAAAATACACCAAATATGAGCAAAAAGCCGGAAACTCATCGTGGGAAGAAATCCACCCTGCCAGCGGTACAGCGGGATTAGGCTATCCTTTTCTGGCGATTGATAAAGATGTGACCAAAATCAGTATTGTTTACAGTGAAATCGAGCTGGCTAAATCTGTCCTGAATAAAATGGACAACGATAAAAACTTCCGCAAGGGTGCTATGCAATTTGTGGATTTAGAGAGTGAGGCATCAGATTGTGCTATTGATGCCAGACAAGAGCATTTCGACGGATTAGTGGAAGATTTCAAAGATCCTGAAAAACAATTTCAGGCATACAAAAATCAATTATCCGATCCACTCTTACACTCTGCTGATTTGGGAGATATCACGACTGAAGGCAGTTTTTTCATGGATGCAGATATGGAAATGCGTTATATAGATAGTCTTATCTGCCCTTATTACAAAGATAAAGCGAAGATTGTGGTATTACATGATCCTGTGGGATATCAGCGTGATATTTTAATGGCGTATGAGTTACTTAATCTTTGGCAGCTCAGTTATTCTGCAACAAATATTTATCCTCTTACAATAGGGCAATTTGTTGAGGTAATTGCTGCATCAAAGGATGAAAATATTAAAGAATATTTTAAAGAACATATTCATCAGGAAAATTGGAAAACCTGGTGGCCTAAACTTACCGATCCCATTGTAGATGTAAAAAAAAGGCAAGAAAAAGTTCTTGAAATATACAAAGAATTTTTTGAAAGTCCGAGTATTGCGGGTGAATTAGGTGGCTTGTCACATTATTTCAAGTATTTTTTTTCGTTGAGTGATAAAAAAGGTGACCTGACAGAAGAAGATGGTCAGGAATTTGAGATATATTGCGATCTTATTGCAGAATTAATGCAGCCATTACAGAGAACAGCAGAGGGAACGTCGACATTAGAACATATTATGGGCGGTAAGCCTGCATTAGATGAGAGTAGTACATGGTTGGTTATTAACAATGGGATCGTCAATACGCTAGGACATGATGGTGCTAACAAACTATTGATAACAAGCTCTGTAACAAAAGGAATAGATAAAGTACTTGGTGCAACAGGTGAAGTCATCGGGATGTTTCTTGCATGGGGCACGGAAAAAATAGCCCAAGGCTCTGTCAGCTTATATGCAAAAAGTATTGAAAAGGTAAACCAGACTTTTACCAATAAAGTTTTTGGTGCTTTGGGGGTAGAAGAATATAAAGGGTCTGTTTTATTGACAGAAAAAGAAGTGACAAAATTGATCAATGATCTGGAGAGATATAAACAACAAGGGCTTATCGGGAAGTCGAAAAGATGGGGGAAAAAAGTCAAAGTCAACTTTCAAAAAGAGAGAGGGAAGGCCGTATTTAATTGGTCAAGCCGGATTAAAAATTATACGGGAGATTTGAAACTAAAAATACCTACCATTAAAGTTAACAGCCCCAAATTTAATATTAAGTGGATGCAACATCATGACAGGCCTCTTAGTATTGTACTGGATTGCGGTCTAACTGGATTTGATCTGGCTATGAAAAGTTATACATTCTATACCTTATTGGCACAATCTGGTTTTGATAGAAATGACCCGTTGAAAGCGAATCGAAAAATTGTGTATTTAGCTTTTACCTACCTGAATACAACACTTGGTATGGCAGTTGCAGCGCGCAATTTTTCTGAGTTTATCGGGAAAGGGCTTGCAAAAGCAGAAGCACTGGCGATAAGAATGAATCATCCTGCGGCAGAAGCACTGTTAGGTGCTGCATCACGCAGGCTTATGTTAAATAGTGCCCATATAAAACTGCTGGCAAAGGGGGCGATTGGGGTAACTGGGGTTTTAAGCGGGGCGCTTTCTTATTATGATGCTTATCATGCTAGCGCTTTAGGCAGTCATAAGGAAGCATATGCACATGTCGCTATTGGTACCGGTACGTTAATGATAACTGCTGGATTTTTGGGGCCATCACTTTTGGGCACAGGTGCTGGAGCAGCAGGAGCATCCTTTACCGGTATGATTTGGGTGGGAATTCTAGGTATGCTAGCAAGCATTGCCTATTTGATTTTTTTTGGCAAGAGTCAATTGGAATATTTACTAATGAATTGTTTTTGGGGAAATGGCGATAAATATTCATTTTTGGAAATGGATTATGATAGACCTAAAAATATAAAAGAACAGTTCAAAGAAGTTTATGAAATAAATGATAGAATCACCAATGCATTTCGGGTAGAACATCAAGAATTCTTGAGTTTTTTTACTAGGCCTATCTTAAAAAAAGAAAGTAATAAAAAAGGAAAGATGGCTTATCATTTTATGTTGCCGAATTTTCAATGGGAAAGATCGGAGTTAGTTTATCATGTTTTACCATCATCTGCTGTTACTTCCAGAAGTGATCACACCATTAATGTAAATGAGCGTCATTACGCTAAAGCTAAGCGGAGATTTGATGAATTAATGGAACAAACCCTCTCCGAGATAATTTATAAAAATGAAAATTCCATTGATGAAAATGGCATACTTACTCTGACATTAGAAATAGAAGAAGAATATGCTCACTATCTAACAATTTTTTGGTATTATATGCCCAAAGAAGATGATATTTCACCCTTGCGCTATCAATGGGGAGAAGAGCCAACAGTCGAAAATGCGATTTATGGATATTTTGATGAGAAGGTACGTTAAATGCTAAACTCAATAAAAAAGTGGCTAACTAAAAAGTCTGAGGGTAAAGTAAATCATAATGCCAGAATTAACCGGCTATCAATAGTGTGTGATCCTTTTCTGGATGAAGACATTGGAATTCTGGATAAAGAGCAAATAAAAACAGAGGGTTCTATTGAGTTAATTGATGATAAAAAATGTGGAATACGATATGGCAGGAGTAATTATCGTGAAAAAATTTTACTTGCTTCTTTAGCCGGTTTTTTATTAGGACTTTGTTTTTTTATTAATGACTTTGTTAATACATGGAAAGTCAATGAGGGGTTTTATTTAAGAGCCGTTACTTATGCTAAAAGAGATTATGGGGAGGAATTTTATTTAAATACTAACCTTCCTGATTATGTTGAAAAATATAAATATATTTCTGATGCAAAGAGCATCTCTTTTACTCAATATTTTCATATTCGTTATGCGGATAATGGTTTTTATGAAAAATCTAGAGTGCGAAAAAATTTATTATTAGATGGTGGTTTTTTTCTATTTTCTATTACCATGATTTTAATTCATTTATGGGTATTGTCTTTAATTCGTAAAATATCCCCTCTTGTTATTGATCGGGAAAAACAACTGTTTTATACATGGCGTAAGGGAAGAATGTATGTTGCGCGTTACTCTCAAGTCGATGTTGTTCATCTATATGATGTTCTGTATTTAAGAGTTTATGGATTTGACAAAAATAACAAACTGATAATTTATGCTTTTGAACCCCGCATTCCTAACTTAATAGACGATATAATAAGTAAAAAGTATTTATTGGCTTTTATGGCAAAATATCTGATTCAAGGGAAAGAATCCATCAGTTCAGTGGATTTTGAACGTCGGCCATTAATATTTCCTTTGTGTAAAAATCCAAAACCAGCAGATTGGGAAACGCAGATTACTGCTATTTTAGCTGAGTTGGATAGGTTTGGACCACCGAAAGGAGCTACTGATCCTAAATAATCGTTGGAAAAAATATTAATATAGTGAGTTATATTTTTTTCCAGAAAAAATAGCACTGAAGAATATTATAATTATCTCGGTGCTAATTTTAAAGTTTAAGAAATTATATTGAAAATAGTTGCTTTGTTGTCATTTATATTAAATTGTTATATGGTATTGTTTTGTATGGCTAAGAATAACGAAGTTAAATTAGAACGAATGTCAACTGTTTGCGATTCTCTTTTGGAGGAAGGT
Organism: Xenorhabdus yunnanensis; assembly: GCF_028598805.1. GTDB lineage: Bacteria > Pseudomonadota > Gammaproteobacteria > Enterobacterales > Enterobacteriaceae > Xenorhabdus > Xenorhabdus yunnanensis. The sequence continues at coordinate 106,050 of NZ_JAQRFI010000001.1, forward strand.
ATTGGAATATTAGATAAGGAATAATTAGAAAATTATGGGGCTGTTGAATTAATTAATGATGAAAATTGTGTAATAATTAATGAGACTAATAATCATCGAAATAGTATTATTTCTCTTGCTATTATTGGTTTTTGTTGGGGTTCTGTTTCTTTGTTGGTGATTATATTAAGGAATGGAAAGGTAATGACAATGGGGATTTGTAAACGCTTAAATATGCCAAAAAATATTATGGTGAAAATTTTTATTTAAATTATAAAATACCAGAATATATGAAGGCGTATGAATATATTTCTGATGTGGAACATGTATCTTTATTGCAATATTTTGTCATGAATCCAAAGCGTTATAATGATGTTTTTCAATATATGTGCCAATCAGTTTTTCGTGAATTTCTATCGAACGTGAGTAACGAATTGTTTTTCTTGCCAATCGTTTAATATGAATATGCAGATTGAGATTATGCCGCTCGATGCATTGGGTAAAAATTTTTCCCACTAAATTGATATTATTCATTATTGTTACTTTTGTTTTTTATCGTAAATAAATGTGTCTGATATGATATTTATTTAACTATTGATTTTTTTTAATATATTAAATATTGGTATTTATAATTATTTTTTAAAATTATAAGAATTAGATCTATAACAAATAATATATTTTTATGGAAAACATTAGAGGAATTTAAGAAATGAAATTGGAGGGAAAATGGATAAATGTTTAATAGAAACATTTATCCATTGTTTTATTATGGGTTATTTGGCCAGATATTTCTCGATACTATTTTGAATACCAACCGCATCGAGACTTAAATCAGCATGAAGCTCTTTTTGGGTTCCTTGCGGTATAAAGTAATCTGGTAAACCAAGATTCAATACGGGAACTGATAATTTTTCCTGCATCAGCAGTTCGTTAACACCACTGCCTGCACCGCCCATAATGGCGTTTTCTTCCAAAGTCACCAGTAACTCATGGCTGGCAGCCATTTCCAGTATGAGTTCTTTGTCCAATGGTTTGACAAAACGCATATCCACAACGGTTGCATTCAGGGTTTCAGCCGCTTCTTGCGCATAGGATAACAACGTACCAAAGTTAAGGATCGCAATGTGTTCACCTTGGCGGCGGATTATACCCTTGCCGATTGGCAATGTTTCCAATGGTTGGAGTTCAGCCCCCGTTCCTGTACCGCGAGGATAACGGACAGCAGTAGGACCTTCCTGATAGTGATGCCCAGTATGCAACATCTGGCGGCATTCATTTTCATCACTGGGGGCCATAATCACCATATTTGGGATGCAACGCAGGAAGGAAAGATCGAATGCTCCTTGATGGGTCTGACCATCTGCACCAACGATACCGCCACGATCGATAGCAAACAGGACTGGCAGTTTTTGGATGGCAACATCATGGATCAACTGATCATAAGCGCGTTGCAGGAAGGTGGAGTAAATAGCGATGATAGGCTTGTAGCCACCTATAGCCAGACCTGCTGCAAAAGTGACGGAATGCTGCTCGGCAATCGCGACATCAAAATATTGCTCAGGGTACTCGCGAGAGAAACGCACCATACCTGAACCTTCCCGCATGGCTGGGGTGATTGCCATCAGTTTTTTGTCACTGGCTGCTGCTTCACACAGCCAGTCACCGAAAATCTTGGAAAATGTCGGGCGGGTATCTGCGTTTTTTGGCAAGGAACCCGTTGTTGGATCAAATTTAGGAACGGCGTGCCAACTAATGGGATCTTTTTCCGCTGGCGCATAACCACGACCTTTTTTAGTCATGATATGCAGGAATTGTGGCCCTTTCAGCTCACGCATATTTTTTAAGGTTTGGGTCAGAGCCAGTATGTCATGACCATCAATAGGCCCGATGTAGTTGAACCCAAGCTCTTCGAACAGCGTTCCGGGAACAACCATGCCTTTGAGGTGTTCTTCTGTCTTTTTCAATAATTCTTTGATAGGAGGCAGATTGGAAAAAACTTTTTTGCCCCCTTCACGCAAGGTTGTATACAGTTTGCCTGACAGTAATTGTGCCAGATGGTTATTCAACGCCCCTACGTTTTCAGAGATAGACATTTCATTGTCATTGAGAATAACCAACATATCGGGATCGATATCCCCGGCATGGTTCATGGCTTCGAAAGCCATACCCGCAGTGATGGCTCCATCTCCGATGACACAGACTGTTTTGCGACCTTTGTTTTCGTGTTTGGCCGCAATTGCCATCCCCAATCCTGCGCTGATTGAAGTGGATGAGTGACCAACACACAAGGTGTCATATTCACTTTCCTCTCGCCACGGGAATGGATGAAGACCATTTTTTTGGCGAATGGTATCGATGCGATCACGACGTCCAGTCAAAATTTTGTGTGGGTAGGCCTGATGACCAACATCCCAGACTAAATTGTCAAAAGGGGTTTTATAAACATAGTGGAGTGCGACGGTTAATTCGATAGTGCCAAGGCCGGAAGCGAAGTGACCACTGGAGCGGCTGACACTGTTCAGTAAAAATTGGCGCAGTTCATCGCATAACTTTGGCAAAGTGTCTTTGGGTAGCAGGCGAAGCTCTTCTGGAGTTTCAGCCAATGCCAATGTTGGATATTTCGCTATATCAATGCTCATGCTATGCCTGTATAAAATGCTATACCCGTTAGAAGTTGAATATTAAGAACCCTGTGATTATCCGTATGTAATTTTCGGGTTCACCCCATGAGGCGTTTTTTATTGATTATTGGGTTCTTATATAATTAATGACCATATTAATAGGTGATTAATATGGCCTATGTTTTAGCTGTTTCTCTCAATGATAAAACCAGCCAGTTTTTTTAAGGTTGTGATGTTATAAGACAGTTTTTCCAGTTCAGTGAGGGCTGTGAGCGCTTCTTCATACAGAGTCTGGGCTTTTTTCTTAGCTTGTTCCAAACCTAATAATGCCGGATAAGTGCTTTTTCCAATTTGCTGATCATTGCCCTGACGCTTGCCGATAACTTCAGTATTACCAATAACATCCAAAATATCATCGTGTACCTGAAACGCCAGACCGATAGCTTGGGCATATTGTTCCAGTAAAGGGAGCGCTTCTCGGCCACGCTGTCCTGCGCTGTAAGCTCCCAATCGGACGGCTGCTCGTATTAATGCGCCTGTTTTATGGCGATGAATTTGTTCCAGCAAGGCAAGATCGATTTGTTTACCTTCTGCCTCCAAATCCAGTGACTGCCCACCACACATACCGGCAAAACCACTGGCACTTGCCAATTCCGCGATCATGGCAAGGCGATCGGATAAGGCAACATTTGGCATGTCGTATTTTGCCAGAACTTCAAAAGCCAGTGATTGTAATGCATCACCGGCTAAAATAGCCTGACTTTCACCAAATTTGATGTGACAGGTGGGTTGCCCACGACGTAAATCATCGTTATCCATTGCGGGCAAATCATCATGGATCAAGGAATAAGCATGGATGCACTCTAATGCGAGGGCGGCGGCATCGAGACTCTTTTTGGGGAGACCAAACATTTCTCCCACGCTGTAAACTAAAAATGGGCGCAGCCGTTTTCCCCCCAGCACTGCACCATGCTGCATTGCTGTGCCTAATGGGCTGTTTAAAAAAGGCAATGAAGCAAATGTTGCCATCAGCTTGTCATTCACATATTGCTGACAAGCACGCAGTTTTTTTTCAAAAGACTGCTCTTCAAAAGGAGCATCATGTTGTTCAGACATAAATTTACTCAGCATTGGGCGGAAATTCATCAAGTGGCGATTGTGCATCATGATTCAATAGAATTTGCACTCGTTGCTCTGCCTGCTGAAGAGTTTTCTGGCCCTGTCTTGCAAGTTGAATACCGCGTTCAAATTCATTCAACGCATCTTCTAGTGGGAGGTCCCCGGATTCCAGACGAATAACAATTTGCTCTAGCTCTTTGAGAGATGTCTCGAAAGCTGGCATTTGTTCGGTTTCTGATGTGTGATTTGCTTTAGACATAATGGCTTAACGTATGGTTATTTAACGAATTATAGTAAAAAAAGTTCGTTACAGAATTGCAGAGTACCCTACTACACCAAGAAAAATAAATCATGTATTACCACTGTTTTTTTACAGGTGATATAGCCAGATGGTGTTATACTCTGCACCCTATCCAACTGAACACTTAAGAACAATCATTGATATTGTTTGTGATAGTTCAACATTGAATGACTACTATATCTTACTATGAAGTTTATCATTAAATTATTCCCAGAAATTACGATCAAGAGCCAGACAGTCCGGTTACGTTTTATTAAAATCCTTGCCAGCAATATCCGCAATGTGCTGAAAAAATTCGGAGAGGGCATTGCTGTTGTTCGCCATTGGGATAATATCGAAGTTCGGGTTAAGAATGATAACCTCAGCACAGAAATTTGTGACGCACTGACACGTATTCCGGGTATTCACCATATCCTGCAAGTAGAAGAGCGAGATTTTTGTGATCTGCATCATATCTTTGAACAAACCTACGAAACATATGGCCATTTACTGCATGGGAAAACATTTTGTGTCCGTGTAAAGCGCCGCGGTAAACATAATTTTACTTCCAATGAAGTCGAACGCTATGTTGGTGGCGGACTCAACCAGCATATTGAATCAGCTAAAGTGAAACTGACTCAGCCTGATGTAACTGTGAATCTGGAAGTTGATCAGGATAAGTTGATTCTGGTTAAAGCTCGTCATGAAGGAATTGGCGGTTTCCCTATCGGTACGCAGGAAGATGTGCTGTCACTGATTTCTGGTGGATTTGATTCCGGTGTTTCCAGTTATATGTTGATGCGTCGTGGCTGTCGTGTGCACTACTGTTTCTTTAATCTTGGTGGCTCTGCCCATGAAATTGGCGTGAAGCAGGTTGCCCATTATTTATGGAATCGTTTTGGTAGTTCGCATAAAGTCCGCTTTGTTGCTGTCGATTTTGAACCTGTCGTGGCTGAAATTCTGGAAAAAGTTGATGACGGCCAGATGGGGGTTGTACTGAAAAGAATGATGGTCAGGGCATCTTCCAAGATTGCAGAACGCTACGGTGTGCAGGCGATCGTAACTGGTGAGGCCTTGGGTCAGGTATCCAGCCAGACGTTGACTAACTTAAGGTTGATCGACAATGCATCAGATACGTTGATCCTCCGTCCCCTGATTTCTCATGATAAAGAGCACATTATCAAGCTGGCTCGTGAGATTGGCACTGAAGATTTTGCCCGCACTATGCCAGAATTTTGTGGTGTTATATCAAAAAGTCCAACAGTAAAAGCCGTTAAAGCCAAAATTGAAGAAGAAGAAAATAATTTTGACTTCGAGATTTTGGAACGAGTAATTAGTGAAGCCCAGAATCTGGATATCCGCCAAATTGCAGAACAGACCAGTGAGCAAGTGGTGGAAGTGGAAATGGTATCAGCACTTTCCTCTAATGATGTGCTATTGGATATCCGTTCCCCAGATGAACAGGATAATCGTCCGTTAAATATGGATGGCATTGAAATTCACTCATTGCCTTTCTATAAACTGGGCACTCAGTTTGGTGATCTGCCGAAAGAAAAAACTTATCTGCTGTATTGTGAGCGTGGCGTGATGAGTCGTTTACAGGCACTTTATCTGCGTGAACAAGGCTTTGATAATGTGAAGGTGTATCGACCTTAATTTGCAGTCAATTAATTTGTAAACAGGAAACAGGGCTGCTTATGGAAATTGGCCTGATAGGCAGCCTATGTATTCCGCCTTTAGCTTTCAAGTTGCTCCTTTTATTGGCTGTAACTTGAAAGCTATTAGATATAAAGCTATTAGGTATATTGTGCAGTGAGATAATTACTGGAAATTTTGGTAATTATTAATACCGGGCGGTAAAACAAGTTGAGCGGCAATTTCGGCTGTTTTTTCTTTTCCCTTTAACAATTCAATCAGTTTCAAGGCGAAGTCAAAAGTAGTGGCAGGCCCTTGGCTGGTCAGTAAGTTAACTCTTTCGTCAAAATAAACACGTTTATCAATCCATTTTTCGGGCGAAATTTTATCCTGCATGCTGGGGTAGCCAGTCATATTTCCGACGGGGAAAAGTTGATGGTATTCCAATACGATTGCAGGAGATGCACAGATTGCCGCAATGATTTTCCCCTGACTTTGTGCGATTCGAATTTTTTCTACGACCAATAAACTGTCACGAAAACACTCTGCACCTTTTATCCCTCCCGGCAGAATAATGGCATCAAAATCTTCGTCAACGACATCAACCAAAGGAACATCTGCAACGATTTTGACACCGCGTGAGCAGGTCAATGTTAGCGAGCCATCAGCTTCCGTACTGGCTACAGTAACATCCACTCCTGCCCGGACAAGTAAATCAATAGTAGTGACAGCCTCGATTTCTTCACTGCCGTGAGCCAGGCAAATAAGGGCTGAGGCGTTCATATTCTTCCTCCTTACGTTTAATATAATGATAAATAGCGGTATTTTCTGTGATTGGTAAACCGTGGATACGGGCTCGACGCATTAAAAAACCGGTAATGTAGTCTATCTCTGTATGTCGCTGTGCCCATATATCTTGCAGCATGGACGAGTAATTTTCAGAGGTTTGCTCAATCACATTCATGACGTAATCAATCAGGGTTTGTTTGGTTGTATGGATGCCATCATGTTCCATAACCTCATAAATTTCATCACATAATATTTGTATTTGTGCATGGTGATGCAGTAAATCACCATTTTTGCAGTCATAGATGACAGTAAGTGGATTAATGACACAATTGACGGCAAGTTTCATCCAACTGATAGCATGTATTTCATTGTGCCATGCCACATCGGGCAGGGCGAGGTGTAAAATATCTGCCAGCTCACTGAGTTTGGCAGCACTGGTTGTTATGGCACCAATGTGGGTTATACCTTGTGACTTGTGGTAAACAATGCCATTTTTTCGATAGGCTCCATGAGTGGTCACGCCAAGTAAAATGGGGTTGGGTAAAGGAGCGAATTCTTCTTGGGTTCCCATTCCATTATGTAATAACAGAATTGGGCAGTGAGGGGACAGTTTGTCGGCAAGGTGGTTAATCGCGTCAGAAACTTGCCATGCTTTTAAACAAACAAGGAGTAACTCGCTTTCAGCGAGGTGTTTCTCGTCATTGGCAGGAAATTGCTGATTAAAGATCTGACCATTAAAGTTTTCGATCTGGACGGAAATAACTGGCTGTGGAACTCTTAGCCATCCTTGAACATTATGATTTTGTTGGGATAAAGCAGCAAACCACAGTTTACCTATAGCGCCACAGCCAAGAACGGTGATTTTCATATTTCTTCCTTGAGGGACGCTTTCATGGGGAACCTCGGCTCGTTATTTAACGCTACTTGGTCTTAAAATAGGATAATTTCAAAAAGATCATTGAGCTTCCCGAGTATAGAGCTTTTGCCAATAATGGAAAGCGGTTATCATGCCGACTTATTGATTAGCAGGAGGTGACGGGTCATGCCATCATTTGATATTGTTTCAGAAGTTGATATGCAAGAAGTGCGTAATGCAGTAGAAAACGCACAAAGGGAATTAACCAATCGTTGGGATTTCCGCAACGTCAACGCGAGCTTTGAATTAAACGAAAAGAATGAATCGGTCAAAATTGCCAGTGAATCTGATTTTCAGGTGAATCAATTAGTCGATATTCTGCGTGAAAAATTTGCTAAACGCGGAATTGATGGTTCCGTACTCAACGTTCCTGAAAATATGGTTCATAGCGGTAAAACATACAGTGTAGAAGCAACTTTTTTGCAAGGTATTGATACGCCGTTGGCGAAAAAGATTGTGAAGCTGATTAAGGACAATAAACTGAAAGTACAGGCTCAGATTCAGGGTGAGCAAGTGCGGGTAACAGGCAAGGCGCGTGATGATCTGCAAAGTGTCATTGCATTGGTTCGCGGTGCAGAATTGGGGCAGCCTTTCCAGTTTACTAATTTCCGTGATTAATTTACGTCTTGAATAAAATAAATATGTTATTTTGAACTAATTAAATTATAAAAGGGAAGCTGAGTGATTTCAATAATGACTAGTGCTTCCCTTAATTATCACCATAAAATGAACTTCATTATTTATGTTGGGCATAATGTATGGTTTTATTTTACAGAACGAGTTTCATAATATAATTCTAATTTTAAAAAAATTAGGTATACCTGTTAATAACAAATATTATTCGAATCCGCCATTGAAATCTAATCTTAATATAGTGCTTTGATGCTTAAGTAAATAGCACTTTGATAAAAAAATAGTACTTTGATACGAAAATAGTACGGTGTTTGGTCATGCTTATCATACACCGTACTTTGCTGTTATAAGTTTCGCATTGTTACAAATACAGCATGTTATTCATGGGATAATACAATTTGTTCTAATTGTTCGCGATTGGTCAGTTTGGTATCAACTTTAATATATGCACTGAACTCTTCTGGTGCGATGACGACATCTTTTACGCCGGCTTGCGCCAATATTTTTTTCTCCAAAACCTCAGGGTTACTTAGTTGCTCTGGCAAAATGAGCCTGATGCTGCTGACGTATGGAGGCTGCCGTAATGTTAGGCTGATAATAAACCAGAGTGCGGTCAGTGCGATGCCTCCCATAAAGACGAGTGATGCACCTTGTAACTCGTAAAGCATTCCCCCAAGACCGCCTCCCAAAGCAACGCCAAGGAATTGGCTGGTAGAGTAAACGCCCATGGCAGTGCCTTTGTAACCCGCAGGTGCTTCTTTGCTGATGAGTGAAGGCAAAATGGCTTCCATGATGTTAAACGCAAGGAAGAAAATTTGAATGCCTGCAAAGATCCCCCAAAGATGCGATCCCTGAGACCATAAAACGGCTTCAGCAATGAACAGCATGCCTATACACAGTAAAAACACCTGCTTCATGCGACGTTTTGTTTCTGCATAGATAATGAAAGGCAGAACGGCGACAAAAGAGATGAGTGTGGTAATTAAATACACTCTCCAGTGTTGCTGTGGAGGAAAGCCCACTTTCTCCATAATAAGGGGAAGGGCAACAAAGCTCGACATCAATAAGGTATGCAAGCAGAGAATACCAAAATTGAGTTTTAGTAGTTGGGGATCTGAGAGTACACGTTTGAAGCTGTCACGTGCGATTCCAGATTCGCGGTTTAGCGAATGCTTGTGTGTGTTTGGTACAGCCAACAGTGTGATAAATATCCCGCAGCCAGCAAGGATTGCAATTGCCCAAAATAGTCCATTTAAACCGATTTGGTGGGTGATAATAGGACCGATAACAATTGCAAAGGCGAATGTAATGCCGAAGCTAATGCCAATAAATGCCATTGCTTTTGTTCGATTCTGCTCACGAGTCAAGTCTGAAAGCAATGCCATGATAGCGGCGGATATGGCTCCTGTACCTTGTAAGGCCCGACCGATAATAATCCCCCAAATAGAGTCGCTTAAGGCAGCAATAATGCTGCCTAAGACAAAAATGAAAAGTCCACCAATGATTAAAGGTTTTCTGCCAATTTTGTCTGAAAGAAGCCCAAATGGGATCTGGAATATTGCCTGGGTCAAACCGTAGATGCCAATGGCAATTCCGATAAGAGCTTCAGTGGCATCACGTAATTCTAAGCCATAGGTTGTCAGAACAGGTAAGACCATGAACATGCCTAACATGCGCAGAGAGAAAACTGAACCTAAGCCCCATGTCGCTCGAAGTTCAAGCGGAGTCATTTTATTATCGTTCATGGATACCTCAAAAAATCTGATATGACATTTCACTTAGGTGAAAACAAACGAACAAGCAGTGTTTGTAACCGAATAAGTTGTCATTGAATAAAGAGATAAAAGAAAGGAAAAAGATGACAGGGTTGACCCTGTCATCTAAATATTACCAGACGTAAGTCAGTAGGTTTTCTGGAGATGCTGATGAATCTACAGACATCATGACGCTTAATGACATGATAGCGACGATAGAAAACAGAAATAACCTACGGGCCCAGATACGGTCATTAGAGGTTTTATAACCTGATAATGCCATACCTAGCCACCAGATACTCACTGCAGTAGCTACGATGAGGTATTTATAACCCGCATAACCACTGATGGTCAGCATCAAAGTGGCAACCATAAAGGCCAGAATATATAGAGTGATGTGGTTTTTCGCGACGGAAATACCTTTAATCACTGGTAATACTGGGATGTTAGCCGCTTGATAATCTTTGAACCGAAAAATAGCAATGGCGTAAGAGTGGGGCATTTGCCACAAGCTGAAGATCAACAACAAGATCAACGCGCCTGTATCAAAATGTCCCGTTACTGCACAGTAACCAATCACGGGAGGTGCTGCACCTGACAAGCTACCAACCAGCGTGCCATAAACAGATTTTCTTTTCATGTAGAGGCTATAAACCCCAACATAAATGATAAACCCGATGAGAGCTAACTGCATTGCTAAGGCATTGGCTGCTACATAGAGCAGCACTATGCCGGCAATACCTAACACTGAGGCGTAAATCAGGCTGATTTTCGGATTGATAAGCCCTTTTACAAGGACCCTTTCTTTCGTTCTTTCCATGATACGGTCGATATCGCGGTCGATATAGTTGTTGAATACACAACCTGATGCGACTACCAGCGATACCCCAACCATCGTTGCAAAGAACAAGGGGTAATCTATTACGCCCTTGGAAGCGAGTAGAAAACCACCAATCACAGAAATTAGATTTCCGAAAATAATTCCTGGTTTGGTCACTTGCAGGTATTGCTTAATCATTCAAATCAACCCTTAATCAACCATCATATTGATGTTCAGGTTGTACATAATCCACAGGGAGCCAACAACAACGATAGCGATGACCAGTAATGTGAATATTAAGGCAACTAGGTTCCAACGCTCTTCAGATGATGTATTCATATGCAGGAAGCAGATGAAATGAACAAAGATCTGAATAACAGCCATAACGACTACTGTTATTAGGATTGTACTGTGTGAAGCAGTACCTTCCATCACCATCCAGAATGGGATCACGGTCAGTATGACTGACAGAACAAAACCAATCATATAGGTTTTGAAACTACCGTGGCTGGCGCCGGAATGAGAAGTATTTGGATGACTCATTACATCGCTCCCATCAGATAAACGACAGTAAATACACAGATCCATACAACGTCAAGGAAGTGCCAGAACAGGCTCAGGCAGTTCAGACGCATACGGTTCACATCAGTTATGCCACGGCGTGAAACTTGAATCATCAGGATGATGATCCAAATTAAACCGAAGGTTACGTGCAGACCGTGAGTAGCAACCAGTGCAAAGAAGGCAGACAGGAATGCACTCGTTTGAGGACCGGCACCTTCTACAATCAGTTTATGGAATTCATAAACTTCCATCGAAACGAAGCCAAGGCCGAGCAGGAAGGTAATGAACAGCCACAGGTTAACCTGTGCAACTTTACCCTTGTTCATGCCCAACATAGCGAAACCGTAGGTGATACTACTAAACAGCAGCAGGAAGGTTTCTACCAATACAAATGGCAGTTCGAAAATTTCTTTACCTGTCGGGCCCTTGTCAGTGCCATTGACCAGCACTGCATAGGTAGCGAACAGACTTGCAAACAGGATCAAGTCACTCATCAGGTAGACCCAGAAGCCAAATACCTTGTTGGCTCCTGTATCGTGGTGCCCATGAGCGTCATGGGCGGCTGTGTTATTAAGGGTTTGAGTCGACATTATTTCACACCTGCCTTTCTCAGTTCTTCGTAACGCTGATTTTCAACTTTCTCGACTTCAGCTACAGGAACGTAATAATCAACGTCTTCGTCAAAGCTTTTCACGATGCAACTGATGATGATGCCAGCGAAGCTTGCAATAGCCATCCACCAGATATGCCATATCAGAGCAAAGCCTAAGGTCAGACAGAAAGCACTGATAATCACACCTGCACTGGTATTTTTAGGCATATGAATTTCTTCATATTTTGCTGGGCGCTTATATTCAGTACCTTTTTCTTTCATATCCCACCACGCATCACGAGTCTGGATGTGTGGAACTTCAGCGAAGTTATAGAATGGAGGTGGGGATGAAGTTGCCCATTCCAGAGTACGGCCACCCCACGGGTCACCAGTCAAATCGCGGTTTTGGTCACGGTCACGGATACTGACGTAGAACTGGATAACCTGACACAGAATACCCAAGGCAATTAAGACAACGCCGCCAGTTGCAACAACCAGCAATGGGTGGAATTCTGGATTGATATCTTGGCTCAGACGACGGGTCATACCCATGAAGCCCAGTGCGTACAGCGGCATAAAGGCAACAAAGAAACCAGTGATCCAGAACCAGAATGCACGAACACCCCATTTTTCATTCAGAGTGAAACCGAATGCTTTCGGGAACCAGTAAGTTGTACCTGCGAAGCAGCCAAATACCACACCGCCAATGATGACGTTATGGAAGTGGGCAATCAGGAACAGACTGTTGTGCAGAACGAAGTTTGCGCCAGGTACTGCTAACAGAACACCAGTCATACCACCAATGGAGAAGGTGACCAAGAAGCCTACAGTCCACAGCATTGGGGTTTTGAATTCAATACGACCATGGTACATGGTGAACAGCCAGTTGAAGATCTTAACCCCAGTTGGGATAGAGATAATCATCGTGGCGATACCAAAGAAGGCGTTGACGTTCGCGCCAGAGCCCATGGTAAAGAAGTGGTGCAACCATACGATGAACGACAGGATGGTAATAACGATTGTCGCCCACACCAGAGAGGTATAACCAAACAGGCGTTTTTTCGAGAAGGTTGCGGTAACTTCAGAGAAGATACCAAAGACAGGCAGAACCAGAATGTAAACTTCAGGATGGCCCCAAGCCCAGATCAGGTTGATGTACATCATCATGTTGCCGCCCATATCGTTGGTAAAGAAATGGGTGCCCAGATAACGATCCAGAGTTAACAACGCAATAGTAACTGTCAGGATTGGGAACGCGGCAATGATCAGAACGTTGGTACACAGTGAAGCCCATGTAAATACAGGGAGTTTCATCATGGACATGCCTGGTGCACGCATGCGCAGGATAGTCACGAAGAAGTTAACACCGGTCAGCAATGTACCTACACCGGAGAGCTGGAGACTCCATATCCAGTAATCGACACCGACTCCCGGGTTGTACTCCAGACCAGATAGAGGCGGGTATGCCAACCAACCAGTTTGAGCAAACTCACCAATTCCCAGAGAGATGTTAATCAGCGCAACACCGACAACAAATAACCAGAAGCTCAAAGAGTTCAGGAATGGAAATGCAACGTCGCGTGCGCCGATTTGCAGAGGAACAACAATGTTCATCAGGCCGACAACGAAAGGCATCGCCATAAAGAAGATCATGATAACGCCGTGAGCGGTGAAGATCTGATCATAATGGTGCGGGGGCAGGAAGCCAGCTTCGCCAGCGGAGGCCAGGGCTTGCTGTCCACGCATCATGATGGCGTCAGCAAAACCACGGAGCATCATTACCATGGCAACAACGATGTACATGACACCAATTTTTTTATGGTCAACGCTGGTTAACCATTCAGTCCAGAGCCATTTCCATTTACGGAAATAAGTCAAGGAACCAACAACTACCAGTCCCCCGAGCAGGATCCCCAACAATGTCACCACAATAATGGGTTCATGTAATGGGATCGCATCCAGTGTTAATTTTCCCCACATGCCTTTATTCCTCAACACCTGAATGAGCCGGCTGACTCATATTCATATTATGATCCGCAGCTTTACCATGTTCTGTTTTGCCGTGACCAGACATACCAAACATACCGGCATGGCCCATGTCACCCATGAATTTGGTGATAGTTTCTTGGAACAGTTTTGGTTTCACGCTTGAGAAGTATTCAACAGGGTTGTTTTGGCTTTGTTCAGCCAATTTATTGAATGCTTGTACAGTATCCAGGGTTTTAGGTGATGCTTTAACTTTCTGCACCCACTCTTCAAAACCTGTGCGATCATCAGTTGCTGTTGCAGTGAATTTCATGCCTGAGAAGCCATGACCACTGTAACTTGCTGAGAATCCATCGTATTTACCTGCTGAGTTAGCAATCAGGTGCAGTTTTGTCTGCATACCTGCCATTGCATAAATCTGACCACCCAACTGTGGGATGAAGAAAGAGTTCATCACAGAGTCTGAGGTGATTTTAAAGTTAATTGGAACATCTTTAGGGAATACAATTTCATTTATAGTTGCGATGCCCTGTTCCGGGTAGATGAACAGCCATTTCCAGTCAAGGGAAATAACTTCAATCGTCACCGGTTTTACATCACTGTCCAATGGCTTATATGGATCGAGCTGATGCGTCGTTTTCCATGTAATAGTTGCCAAAGTGATGATAATCAGGATAGGCACTGTCCAAACGACAAGCTCAATTTTATTTGAGTGTGCCCAGTTTGGACGATAAGTTGCAGATTTATTGGCTTCCCGGTAACGTAAGGCAAAAATGATTGCCATTACAATAGCCGGAATAACAACGATCAGCATCAAGCCAAACGCCGTTAGTATCAGCGTTTTTTGTTCAACGCCGATCGCCCCTTTGGGATTCATCAATACCATATCGCAACCACTTAGCATTAAAGTGGCTGCGAATAGTGATGATAACCCAATAGTTTTTTTGTATTTCATAAGTCTCATTGAGCGACCCCAGATAACAAAAGCTTTATTGTCGTTTCATCAGTGGGGGCATTCTACGGTATGGTTACCGGAGTGTAAACAATTGTAATAGAAGCAGGTTGGCTTGTAGGCTTTTTATGCTAGAGGGATCACATGTGATTCTAAATTTAACAAAACGTTAATTTCGGATAGTTATCTTAACCAAAAAATCAAAATAGACAATTGATTTCAAATAACCCTCTATTTTAAAAAGAAAAACTTTGATTAAAATAAAAGAAAAAACTCTGAAATACGCTTTGTTATCAGTGGGGTAACTATTATTTATTGGTCCTAGTGAGCAGCCTTAGGCTGCCCACTCACTAAACTAGTTGTTAGAAATTATATTTTATACTGTAAACAATACCATCCTGCAAGAAATCTTCTCCCAGTTTGTTATCTGCATAGCGGTATTGAACACCAGTTGTAAATGAAGTATGCGGTGTCCACCATAATCCGATGGCTCCATTAATGCCTTCGCGTCCGCCGTTGCCGTAACGTTTATTGCGATTTAATTCAATTTCATTCCAGTTTGTGACACTGAATTTTTGTTCCCAAAGGTTGAAATCGTATCCTGCAACCCAGCCTACGACATAACCGTTGTTTCCTGAATAGAAAGTTTGGTCAACATAATGCAGTGCGACGAAAGGTTTAAACCACAGGCCAGCAATATTGGCATTGTAACCTAATCCATAGAGTGTATTAACTTCATGGAAGTTTCCACCGTTTGCTTTGCCTGGTAATGAATAGGTTCCGTAAACATGACCATAAAGGTTGAAACCAGTATCACCCAGATAGAAACGGCCTGTTGTCTTGAAAGTGTAACGTTGGTTATCACCAGGTTGAGCTGTTTTACTGTTAAAAGTATTCTCTAAATCAGCGAAACCATATAATTCACCCCAGCTAAATCCTGCTCCCCCTTCCAGTTCTAAGTAAGCAAAATCGTCCTTATGGGAAGTTTGTCCGGTTTTATGAGTGGTATGTTTATTCCAGTCAAGGTAGTTCATGCTGACATTGCCAAACCCCCACTGGTATTCCGCGTTAGCTGAAGCAGAAACTAAGGCTGCGGCAACGGCGGTGAGTGTCAAAATATGTCTTTTCATAAATTCCCTTTATATGGTTTTAAAGTGATTAACGATATTTCGAATAGTTCGAAATAAAATAGGTTCAAATAATAATATTTGTTAGTGTGAATATAAATAATACCGTCTTGAAAAAGATGTCTTTCAAGTCACATAATTGTGGTTTTTATTCTTTTTGTGATATTCATCACCATAAAATTACAACAAAAGACTGAACTTTGTCAGTCTTTTGTTGTAATGCAGAAGTGAAAAAGGGATTGAATGGAAAAATAGGTTAAGTGAATTTACTTTTCTTCAAAGCCAAATAATCCAACATTCCTCCTAAAAGAAGGCCTAGGATTCCAATGATTATACTTAAGGATAATAGTGGGGATACCCAGTCACTGACTTTATGGAGATATAGAATATATTCTGGAGATATGGCGTATATCAGGGAAACTAAATGAATTATGACAAACACTATGCTGCTGATAACTAACCAAACCATGAACATCAGAGCGGCCAATATCATGATAATGAAGGCAGATTTATAAGCGTTCTTGAATAATGTTCGGGGGATAAAGCTATCATTTTTTTGAGTATAAGCCAGTGTCTTACGGCAGGCTAACAATAATACAAGTCCCGGTAATCCAATAACAATAGAAAATAAATAAAACAGTGGCCAACCATATGCTTCTGCAAACCATCCTGCTACCGGGCCAACATACACTCGACCAACTGCTGATAATGCAGAAAGCAAAGCAAACTGTGTTGCCGAAAATGATTTATTACATAAGGTCATCAGAAGGGCGACAAAAGCTGCTGTTCCCATGCCACCACAGATATTTTCCAGAAAAACCACGGCTCCCATTGAGTAGATGTCTTTAGGGGTGATAGCAAGTATCCAATAACCGAAGTTTGATACGGTTTGAAGAATGCCAAAGATCATCAGGGCGCGGAACAGGCTCATCTTATGCATCAAATAACCGCCGTACAATGCCCCAACAATGGTTGCAGCGAGTCCGAGGGTTTTATTGATCATACCGACTTCGGCTGGATTGAAACCAATACCACGAATAAGGAAAGGAGTGCTGAGTGAGATAGCAAAAGCATCAGCCAGTTTGTACAGTATAATCAGCAGCAGGATAAGCCAGGCATTGTTTCGGTTGAAAAAATCAGATAATGGCTCGAACACCGCTTGACTCAATGTTTTTGGCGGTGCTGTATTAAGCTCCGGTTCTTTGGCTGTCAGTGTGGCATAAACGCCAATCAGCATCAGGCCAGCCATAACCCAATACATACTTTGCCAGCCAATATAGGTGGCCAGCAATAAGGCTAATCCACCAGAGACTAGCATGGCCAGCCGATAGCCCAGTACGGAAATAGCGGCACCTGATCCTCGTTCTTCCTGTGACAGCAAGTCGGTTTTATAGGCGTCAAAAATAATATCTTGGGAAGCTGAGAAAAATGCCACAGAAACAGCCAGTGCAGCGAGCCACCATAAATGTTGGGAAGGTTGAAGGAACCCCATGGCCGCAATACTGACGATCAGTAAAAGTTGAGTAACAAGCATCCACCCCCGTCGACGCCCTAAAAAGGAGGGGGTATATCGATCCATTGTGGGTGCCCAGAGAAACTTAAAAACATAGGCTTGACCAACTAAAGTGAAAAAACCGATAGTTCGGATATCGACATTTTCGACAGTCATCCATGCTTGTAACGTTCCAGCTGTGAGCGCAAGAGGTAGACCTGAGGCAAAGCCCAGCAATAGAAGGGTACGATAGTTGCGTAATGCAGATAGGTTGAAATAATGATGGTTAATCATGGGCCTCCCAAAACTTTCTGCATGTCATCTAGCTTTGTCAGAATCAGGCAGAAAGTTTATTTATTATCCTGTTAGTGGACGTTTTGTTTGATGAAGGTACTGATAGAGGCATCTTGAGCCATATCTGCGATCACGTCAGATAAGACTGTGTTAACTGCATCAGAAATTTTTGCGTTTGTCGCTGCTAATGGCCCTTGAACATTGTAGCTGGTACGATAATTTTTAATTTGTTTACTACCGTCTTGTGCATAAGCAATGATGGATATTTCAGCTTTTGCTGAAATATCGTGACGAAGGCTACCTTCTTTCACGTTGGCATAGAGTTGATTCACAATGACTTGCAAATTGGCATTGGCGGGAGAACCAATCATATAGCCGCGAGCTACCATTTGCTTTTCCAGCGCTTCTTGCAATAAAAAACGTAAATCGCGGGAAGGAACTAATGTGACTAATCGCGCATCACGGTTAATTTGGGCTAGGGCTTGAGATTGACGATGATCGGCCCCACTAATACTAATTGTAATCGCTTTCATGGTTGGATCTGTTGGGGGCAGAGTAATTTTTGGCTGAATGGCTAAAGTATTGCCTGAGTCTGCACAACCAGATAATCCAGCTAAAAAGAAAAGCGTAATCAATGGAATAAATATTTTCTTTAGCATTTAGGTTTTCTCAATTCAAGATTCGGATATTCGATATATTAATACTTGGATATATAAGTACTGATAGTATAAACCGCCGTAATCATAGCATCGCCATTGGTAGCGGCATATCCCTGATGATTGAAACACAGAGAGAAATGCTTTACGTAAATTTGATTAAAGGGATTTGGTTATCCCGATGTTATAAATCATGGGAAATAAAATAGAATCAATTACTTGGTTGATAAGTAATCTTTGGTGATTTAGGAGAATGAGATGGTTCGTCAAGAAATAGAAGCAAAATTACAGGCGGCATTTAAGCCTTCTCATCTGGAAGTGATCGATGAAAGTTATCGTCACAATGTGCCAGCGGGTTCTGAAAGCCATTTTAAAATCATTGTGGTAAGCAATGATTTTGTTGAACAAAGAATGCTTAATCGCCACCGCTCAATATATAGTGCCTTGGCTAAAGAACTAGAGGAAGGAGTGCATGCATTGGCGCTTCATACTTATACGGAAAAGGAATGGGCAGAACTGGGAGATACCGTTCTGGCTTCTCCGGAGTGTCGCGGTGGGAGTGCAACGACGTCAATCTTATGATTTTTCGGGATAATCTAATAGATTGTTTGTCTTTATTTTATTAATCTAGCTTTAATTTTGAAAACAGCCTTCGGGCTGTATTTTTGTTTATGTAGCAAGTGCATAAACAATAAAGTGATGTAATCATTGAGCAACGTTTATTGCATATGTCGACGAATCATGCATGCTTTTGTCTGCAATTCTCGACTCATACTGTCTGCGTCGCTATAATGTTCCGTCTAAATTTTTAGAATGGTTTCGGGACGCTTCTGATCACAGGGATTCTCGGTTTTTAAATGCGACCGCCCCGGTTCTTAAAGAGTGCTGCAATTAGCTTGTTTTTAAGCATTGCAGCCATTCTGAAGTTGACCGAGCACTATGATTTTTTTGAGGTAACAAGATGCAAGTTTCTGTTGAAACCACTCAAGGCCTTGGGCGTCGTGTGTCAATCACCGTTCCTGCTGCCGATATCGAAAAAGCAGTTAACAGTGAACTGGTTAATGTAGCAAAGAAAGCCCGTATCGACGGCTTCCGTAAGGGAAAAGTGCCAATGAAGATCGTTCAGCAGCGTTATGGCGCTTCTGTTCTTCAGGATGTTCTGGGTGATTTGATGCAGCGCAATTTCATCAATGCGATCATTGAGCAGAAAATCAATCCAGCAGGCGCACCAAGCTACAAACCTGAACAGTTTAAAGAAGGTGAAGACTTCACTTATGCAGTTGAATTTGAAGTTTATCCAGAAATTGAACTGAAAGGTCTGGAAGAAATCGAAGTTGAAAAACCTGTTGTTGAAGTTAAAGATGCAGACGTTGACAACATGCTGGACACTTTGCGTAAGCAGCAGGCAAATTGGAAAGAAACTGATGAAGCAGCCACTGCTGAAGATCGCGTAACTGTTGATTTCATTGGTTCTATTGATGGTGAAGAGTTCGAAGGCGGTAAATCAACTGATTTCGTTCTGGCAATGGGTCAGGGTCGTATGATCCCAGGTTTTGAAGACGGTGTCGTTGGCCACAAAGCTGGTGAAGAGTTTACCATTGATGTGACATTCCCTGAAGATTACCATGCAGAAAATCTGAAAGGTAAAGCTGCGAAGTTCGTGATCAATCTGAAAAAAATTGAACAGCGTGAACTGCCAGAGTTAACTGAAGAGTTCATCAAGCGTTTTGGTATTGCTGACGGTACTGTTGAAGGTCTGCGTGCTGAAGTTCGCAAGAATATGGAACGTGAACTGAAAAATACTGTTCGTAATAACATCAAAACTCAGGTTCTTGATGGTTTGGTTAAGGCTAACGAAGTTGAAGTTCCTGCGACAGTTGTTGATGGTGAAATCGATGTACTGCGTCGTCAGGCTGCTCAGCGTTTTGGTGGCAACGAACAACAAGCTCTGGAACTGCCACGTGAACTGTTTGAAGAGCAGGCTAAACGCCGCGTTGTTGTTGGTTTGTTGTTAGGCGAAGTTATCAGCAGCAATGAGCTGAAAGTCGAAGAAGAGCGCGTTATCGCGTTGATCGAAGAGATGGCAGCTGCTTACGAAGATCCAAAAGAAGTTGTTGATTACTACAGCAAAAACAAAGAAATGATGAACAATATTCGCAACATTGCTTTAGAAGAGCAGGCTGTGGAACTTGTTTTGAGCAAAGCGAAAGTTTCTGAAAAAGAAACTGGCTTCAATGATCTTATGAACCAAAATCAAATGGCATAAGTTTCATTTATTGATTGCCTGAGATGATAAAATCTCGCTCTCAATAAAGTAAACCCGCAGGCTATGCTTGCGGGTTTTTTATTGTCCTTGAAAAAAACAGATTTAACCTCATATCCTTTCTTACTATTATGTAAGAGCTTACTACTTTTTAGAGGGGGAAAATCCCCTTGTTAGTTAACTTTGGATCATAGTCATCATTGCTTATCTCGAGTAGAATCAGTTATGAATGGCACCAGCGTGAGTTCTATTAGGAGACGGAAATGTCATACAGTGGCAAGCAAGATAAAGATGCACCTAACATGTCTTTGGTGCCGATGGTGGTTGAACAAACGGCGCGTGGAGAACGTGCATTTGATATCTACTCCCGCTTATTAAAAGATCGTATTATTTTTATGACTGGGCCTGTTGAAGATCATATGGCGAACTTGATTGTTGCCCAAATGTTATTCTTGGAAGCAGAAAATCCAGAAAAAGATATTCATTTATATATCAACTCACCGGGTGGGGTTATTACGGCGGGCATGTCTATTTATGACACGATGCAGTTTATCAAACCAGATGTGAGTACTATTTGTATGGGGCAGGCTTGTTCAATGGGGGCATTCCTGCTGACCGCTGGAGCAAAAGGTAAGCGTTTCTGTCTACCAAATTCCAGAGTTATGATTCACCAGCCATTAGGTGGTTTCCAAGGGCAGGCGACTGACATTGAAATCCATGCGCAGGAAATACTCAAAGTTAAAGCTCGTATGAACGAATTGATGGCGAAGCATACCGGGCAATCACTTGAGAAGATTGTTGAGGATACAGAACGTGATCGTTTCTTGTCAGCCGAGGAGGCCGTAGGATACGGACTGGTTGATAGTGTATTCACCCAGCGCAACTAATTATTAATAATTACTTTATTACTCCGATACTAGCGTTTCTTGACGTTGACGCCAAAAACCAGACGGAGTAATAACAGCGTTTTTTCTGTTATGCCGGATAAACGGGATAACAGCTCATAAAGTGAGGTTGACTGATGACAGATAAGCGCAAAGACGGTTCAGGAAAGCTGCTGTATTGCTCTTTCTGCGGGAAAAGCCAACATGAAGTACGGAAATTAATAGCCGGCCCGTCAGTGTATATCTGCGATGATTGTATCGGTTACTGTAATGATATCATTCGCGAAGAAATTAAAGAGGTAGTACCACATCGTGAGCGTAGCGCATTGCCTACTCCTCATGAAATTCGCCAGCATCTGGATGATTACGTCATTGGTCAGGAAGCAGCGAAAAAGGTGTTAGCAGTTGCTGTCTATAACCATTACAAGAGACTACGTAATGGTGACTCCAGTAACGGTGTGGAACTTGGTAAAAGTAATATTCTGTTGGTTGGCCCGACAGGTAGCGGTAAGACGTTGTTAGCAGAGACATTGGCTCGCTATTTAGATGTTCCGTTTACTATGGCTGATGCCACGACATTGACCGAAGCAGGTTATGTTGGGGAAGACGTAGAAAATATTATTCAGAAACTTCTGCAAAAATGTGATTACGATGTGCAGAAAGCACAACGTGGTATCGTATATATTGATGAAATAGATAAAATTTCCCGTAAGTCTGATAACCCTTCAATTACTCGTGATGTATCGGGAGAAGGTGTTCAGCAGGCTCTGTTGAAACTGGTTGAAGGTACTGTGGCTGCAGTTCCACCTCAAGGTGGTCGTAAACATCCACAACAGGAATTTTTGCAAGTTGATACTTCCAAGATCCTGTTTATTTGTGGGGGAGCGTTCGCAGGTTTGGACAAAGTTGTTAGCCAGCGTTTGAATGTCAGTTCAGGTATTGGTTTTAGTGCTACAGTTAAAGGCGAATCGGAGAAAGCAACAGAAGGTGAATTGCTGGCTCAGGTTGAACCGGAAGATTTGATCAAATTTGGGTTAATTCCTGAATTTATTGGTCGTCTTCCAGTCGTGGCATCGCTGACTGAACTCAATGAAGAAGCACTGATTCAAATTCTACAGGAACCGAAAAATGCGCTGACCAAACAGTATCAGGCCCTGTTTAATCTTGAGGGTGTTGAACTTGAGTTCAGAAAAGAAGCATTGACTGCTATAGCGAAAAAAGCAATGGCGCGTAAAACTGGTGCCCGTGGTCTTCGTTCAATTGTTGAAGGAGTCCTGCTGGATACAATGTACGACCTGCCATCAATGGAACACGTAGAGAAAGTTGTCGTTGATAAAACGGTTGTTGAAGATAGTTCCGCACCATTATTGATATATAGCAAGCCGGATGCCCAAGTTTCTGGTGAGTGAGGAAAATAGGGTAGGAAGTGCTGATTATCAATATGCATTGAAAAAACAAAATGAGGGATTCTCCCTCATTTTGTTTTTTGCAGGTATAGGCTATTGAATGTCAGATTCCTGTCCCCATATATTTTGTATTCTTTGAAGTGAAACTCGTGAAAACCGTGTTTCACGAGATTCCTAAAAACTGGCGAAAGCTAAACGAAGAGAGAGCTCTATGAATCCTGAGCGTTCCGAACGCATAGAAATCCCTGTATTGCCTTTGCGCGATGTAGTGGTTTACCCACATATGGTGATCCCTCTGTTTGTTGGGCGTGAGAAGTCGATTCATTGCCTAGAAGCAGCAATGGAGCATGACAAACAAGTCATGTTGGTCGCGCAAAAAGAAGCATCTACTGATGAGCCGGGAGTCAATGATCTTTTCTCCGTAGGTACAGTAGCTTCTGTTTTACAGATGCTAAAATTGCCGGATGGTACAGTAAAAGTTCTGGTTGAAGGTTTGCAGCGTGCCCGTATTACCACGTTGACGGATAATGGCGAATATTTTTATGCGCAAGTTGAATATCTTGAATCCCCTGAAGTTGATGAACGTGAGCAAGAAGTTCTGGTAAGAACAGCTATTAATCAGTTTGAAGGCTATGTCAAACTGAATAAAAAGATCCCACCAGAAGTATTGACATCGTTGCACAGTATTGAAGATGCGGCAAAGTTGGCAGATACCATCGCTGCACATATGCCTTTGAAAATCAATGATAAGCAGGCAGTTTTAGAAATGTCTGATATTATTGAGCGCATTGAATATCTGATTGCAATGATGGAATCAGAAATCGATCTGCTACAGGTAGAAAAACGTATCCGTAATCGCGTTAAAAAACAGATGGAAAAAAGCCAGCGCGAGTATTACCTGAATGAGCAAATGAAAGCGATCCAGAAAGAATTGGGTGAGATGGATGATGCGCCTGATGAACATGAGACGCTAAGACGCAAGATCGAAGACGCGAAAATGCCGAAAGAGGCACGTGAAAAAGCCGAAGCTGAGTTGCAGAAATTAAAAATGATGTCTCCTATGTCAGCTGAAGCAACGGTTGTTCGTAGTTATATTGATTGGATGGTGCAAGTTCCTTGGGTTTCACGTAGCAAGGTAAAAAAAGATTTAGTAAAAGCTCAGGAAGTGCTGGATATAGACCATTATGGTTTGGAACGCGTCAAAGAGCGTATTCTTGAATATCTCGCGGTACAGAGCCGTGTTAGCAAGATCAAGGGGCCAATACTCTGTCTGGTAGGGCCTCCTGGAGTAGGTAAAACCTCATTAGGTCGCTCTATCGCACGCGCAACTGGGCGTAAATATGTGCGTATGGCATTAGGTGGAGTACGTGATGAAGCGGAAATCCGTGGGCATCGCCGCACCTATATTGGCTCGATGCCGGGCAAATTAATCCAGAAAATGTCCAAAATAGGGGTTAAAAATCCACTGTTCTTATTGGATGAAATTGACAAAATGTCATCCGACATGCGTGGCGATCCAGCTTCAGCGTTGTTGGAAGTACTTGATCCTGAACAAAACGTGGCATTTAACGATCATTATCTTGAAGTTGATTATGATCTCTCCGATGTCATGTTCGTGGCAACATCTAACTCTATGAATATCCCGGCTCCATTGCTGGATCGTATGGAAGTCATTCGTCTATCGGGTTATACCGAAGATGAGAAATTAAATATTGCCAAACGTCATTTGTTACCAAAACAGATTGAGCGTAACGCTTTGAAAAAAGGCGAATTGACTATAGATGATGGCGCAATTATTGGCATTATCCGTTACTACACTCGTGAGGCTGGCGTTCGTAGTTTGGAACGTGAAATCTCTAAATTGTGTCGTAAAGCAGTCAAAGCATTATTGATGGATAAGAAACTTAAGCACATCGAAATCAACGCGGAAAATTTGAAAGATTATCTGGGTGTGCAGCGAGTGGATTATGGTCGTGCTGATACAGAAAATCGAGTTGGTCAAGTAACAGGTCTGGCGTGGACAGAAGTCGGTGGTGATTTGCTGACGATTGAAACAGCCAGTGTACCGGGTAAAGGTAAGTTAACTTATACCGGTTCATTGGGTGAAGTGATGCAGGAATCTATCCAAGCGGCATTAACTGTTGTTCGGGCTCGTGCTGATAAGCTGGGGATCAGTTCTGATTTCCATGAAAAACGTGATATTCATGTCCATGTACCGGAAGGTGCGACACCAAAAGATGGCCCAAGTGCGGGGATTGGAATGTGCACGGCATTGGTTTCTTGCCTGACGGGTAATCCAGTTCGTGCTGATGTAGCCATGACGGGGGAAATTACTCTGCGTGGTTTAGTTTTGCCAATCGGTGGCCTAAAAGAGAAACTACTGGCGGCGCATCGTGGGGGAATTAAAACGGTAGTGATCCCAGATGATAATAAGCGAGATTTGGAAGAAATCCCACAGAATGTGATCCAAGATTTGGAGATCCATCCGGTTAAGCGTATAGAAGATGTTTTATCTATCGCTTTGCAAGAATCAGTATTTGGTGCAGAAGTAGTATCACTAAAGTAGTACAAAAATAGTGGGCTAACTCAAGAACTATATATAAAATATAGGTTGGTGAGTAAATTCAGACTTGCCAGCCTTTTTTTGTGTCACTAAGTTAGATTAGTCTGATTATCTGATTATCTGATTATCTGATTATCTGATTATCTGATTAAATATTTTGCTGTTCGATGATTTCTTGCTAATACTGGAAAGGATTAATATGACGGCATAACAGCTGTGTTATCTGTTATAAATCGGTTTTCGTTACTATAGTAAAACTAAAATGGGGATGATAAGAGTGAATAAATCACAACTGATCGATAAAATTGCTGCTGATGTAAACATTTCTAAAGCAGCAGCAGGACGTGTAGTAGATGCATTCATTTCTTCAGTATCTGGTGCATTGAAAGACGGTGATGATGTCGCTTTAGTGGGGTTCGGTACATTTACTGTGCGTGAACGCGCTGCACGTACAGGACGCAACCCTCAGACAGGCAAGGAAATTGAGATTGCAGCAGCAAAAGTACCTTCTTTCCGATCTGGAAAGAGTTTAAAAGATGCTGTTAATAGTTAATGAGCAGAAAACAGGCTCTGGTTTTTTGTTATCGCGGTAAACTTCAACTGACTAGGCCGTGTTGATAGTCTAGAATATAAGCGCATCAATTGATTGGTGCGCTTTTTTTCTCTTAGCGTTTGAATTAGCGTAATATGACAGTTTCTTTTTCACTAAAGCGGAGTTTTACGTCTTTATGATGGACAACCTACGCACGGCGGCGAACGGTCCTGTGCTCAAAATTGTGTTGGCTCTAATTATCCTGACTTTTTTGTTGACTGGTGTAACAGGTTACCTGTCAAGTGAAAGTGGTAGTTATGCTGCCAAAGTGAATGGCCAAACCATTAGTCGTGCTCAGCTGGAGCAGGCATTTTTACAAGAAAAAAATGCTCAGCAGGAGAAGCTGGGAGATAAGTTCTCAACTTTGTTAAGCGATGAACAGAGGCTACAGCAGCTTCGTCGCCATTCATTGGAGAAACTCATTAATGCTACTTTGATTGAGCAATATGTCCATAAGCTGGGTTTATCAGCAAGTGATGAGCAGGTTGCACAGGAGATACGTAATCTACCGTTTCTCCAAATTGATGGTAAATTTGACAACAACAAATATCAGGATTATTTAAACTTGCTTGCCCGTTCAAACATCAGCCCTGATAGTTTTGCGGAACAGATTCGTCAGGAGCTGATTAATCGTCAATTGGAGCAAGTCCTTATCGGTGCAGAAATTGCATTACCGACAGAAATAAAACAGGAAGCAGCACTACTTTTTCAAGAAAGAACAGTACATTTTGCTACCCTTGAGTTGAAATCAATTGAAGCAAAGCAAACTGTGACGGATGAAGAGCTGAAAAATTACTATGATGCAAATAGTAAGCATTTCACTGTGCCAGAAAAAGTTAAAGTCAGTTACATCAAAATGGATGCTGCCAATGAGCTGAAGAACGTAACTGTATCTGACACTGATATTGAAAAGTACTATAAAGACAATTTGTCGCAATACACAAAGCTTGAACAGAAGAAGTATAGCTTTATTCAACTGGCTTCAGATTCTGCTGCTAAATCGATTTTGGATGAGTTAAAGAAAGGGGCTGATTTTAGTCAATTGGCATCAGAAAAATCGACAGACAAATTTTCTGCGCAAAAAGGTGGTGATCTTGGTTGGATGGAAGAAAACTCCTTACCTAATGAGCTTAAATCAGCAAATTTGACACAGAAAGGGCAGCTTTCGGATGTGATCAAATTATCTAATGGATATGCAATCTTCCGTTTGGATGATATTAAACCTCAGGAAGTTAAACCATTGGTGGATATACGTCCTGAAATAGAAAAAATTGTCAAACAGGAAAAAGCAGTTGATGCGTTCTATGCATTACAGAGAAAAGTGAGTGATGCCGCCGCTAATGATAATGAATCTTTGGCAGTAGCAGAAAAAGCGGCAGGTTATCAGGTCGTGACCACTGACTGGTTTGATCGTGAGAATGTTCCCGCTGACATTAATTTCAGCCAAGTTGTTCAGGCCATTTTCTCTGGCAATTTGATTGATGATAAAGGAGCGACAGGAATTAACTCTGATGTCATTTCAGTGGAAGGCGACAGAGCCTTTATAGTGCGTGTTGACGATTTTAAAGCTGAAACAGTCCAGCCGTTTGAACAGGCTAAATCTGAGGTAGCTGAATTGGTGAAACGCCAAAAAGCGGAAAAACAACTTCAGGTTGAAAGTGAAAAACTACTGGCTGCTCTGAAAGAAGGTAAAGGCGAGCAAGCATTGAAAACCGCAGGAATTCAGTTCGCACAACCTACTGTGATAAAAAATCAGTCACAAACCAACCAAGCTACCGATGTGGCATTCACTTTACCGCATCCTAAAGAAGGTAAGCCTGTATATGGGTTAGCTCAAGACGAGCTTGGTAACGCTGTGCTTATCCAATTGGATAAAGTGGTTCCGGGTTCTATTACAGATGAGCAGCTCAAACAATATATGATGGGTTATCAGTATCAGACTGGCGCAAGCATGCTGGAGTCACTAATAATGAACTTACGTAGTGAGGCGGATATTAAGTTCGGTCAAATTGAATAAAATTGCGAAGTTACTCGCATCTGTTTGTGCAAAATCGTAATTGAAAAAGGCCACTTTCGTGGCCTTTCGCATATTTGAAACCTGCCTGTTGTCCAGAAATATTGTTGTGGCAATCTTTCGCTCACCAACAAAATATAGAGGGATTTACATGAAATATTTAAGGATATTATTCAATTCATTCATTATGGCATTGTGTATTAGTACGCCATTATCTCATGCCGCTACAGTAAATGAATCTACTGATAAAATGGTGAAACAACCTATTGGTCAGCATAAAATCACTATTGAGAGCAGTGAGATGAAAGAGGGAGGAGAACAAGTTTCAAGTCAGCAAATACAGGGAAAAGGAGTTCTTAATGTCAATACTGCAAATGCAGAAGAGTTGGCTAAAGAGCTCAATGGTATTGGCGCTAAAAAAGCGCAGGCGATTATTGAATATCGTGAAAAATATGGTCCTTTTACAGCTATAGAACAATTGCAAGAAGTTCAAGGCATTGGTCCTATTTTTATAGAAAAAAATCGAGATAAATTAACTTATTAAGTGTTAGGCCCTCTTGTGTATTCAAAGGAATTTTATCAAGAGGGCTGTGACATTGGTCAAGAATAATTCATCAAACACTATTGTAATTAAATTGTTTTGCTATTGTTACACCTTGTCTGGTCGGATGAGTTTAAAGGAAAAAATAGCAATGAGTACGATTATCAAAGTTAGGGGTTATCATATTGATCTTTTCCAGCATGTGAACAATGCCCGCTATTTAGAGTTTCTGGAAGCTGCCCGCTGGGATTTACTTACTGAAGATGACACGCTGGAATGGTTAAATCATAAAAATATTGGTTTTGTTGTGGTGAATATCAATATTAATTATCGTCATCCTGCTGTAATTACAGATGAACTAGAAGTGAAATCTTCTATGCAGGAATTGCGTAATAAAAGCGGCACATTTTTTCAGGAAATTGTACGTAGGAGCGATAACCAAGTGATTGCTGATGCTTTAACTACATTTGTCTGTATTGATTTGAAAACTCAAAAGGCACTGGTTTTAGAAGGTGAATTGCGTAAAAGAATGGAAGCTTATTAAGAGCTACACAGAATAATCATACTGGATATTCTTTAAGCCATTTTTTAACAGAATGGTGTTTTTTAACAAAATAGTATTGAAGTTGTCGTGTAATATGGCAAAGGAACAAATCTAGTTAGCAAGCAGTGAAGTAAGTAATAAATGAAATAATAGCGATGAAATGAGAGGTTCGACGAACCTCTCACAGATAATGTGAATTAGATAAAACGGTGTGACTAACTTAGATGTGTTTTGGATTTCATTTCTAACATAACGGTCTGGGCATTGCTTAAATAATGATTTAATCCTTTAGCCCTGAGGTGGCAGGCAGCACATTCGCTACATCCATCACCCTGAATGCCATTATAGCAAGTGAGGGTTTGATTGCGGACAAAATCCAATTTTTGGTAATACTCTGCCAATGCCCAAGTTTCCGCTTTGTTTAACCACATTAGAGGAGTTTCGAAACGAATATCGCGAGCAATACCAAGGCTGACTGCTTTGTTGAGGGCTTTGACAAACTCATCACGGCAATCAGGGTATCCCGAAAAATCAGTTTCACAAACGCCAGTAATGACGGCTTCAGCTTCAACCTGATAGGCATAAATTGCCGCCAGAGTTAAAAATAAAATATTACGGCCAGGCACAAATGTACTCGGGAGGCCACTTTTTTCACTTTCACTGAAATCAGGTACGGGAATATTGTCTCTTGTCAAGCTGCTGATTGCGAGCTCATTCAATAAAGTAACATCAAGTACTTTGTGGGCAGCGGCTCCCAATTCTTTGCTTATATGACAAGCTACATCAATTTCAGCACGGTGACGCTGTCCATAATCAAAGGTGACACAGTGAACTTCGTCATATTGACGGAGTGCCTGAATTAAACACGTGGTGGAATCCTGCCCACCACTGAATACAACAACGGCTCGTTTCATGATACCTACCTCTGTAAATTGAAGGAGATATGTTACTCATAACCGTTTAACTTGGGTAGTTGTGTTAGATACTGTGTGACATCACCGATATTATTGCGAACCCACTCTGGGTTGTAATAAGTATCAAGGTAGCGCTCTCCACTATCACAGAGTAATGTCACGATTGCCCCTTGTTGGTTGTTATCGTGCATTTGCTTGGCGAGTTGTAACACTCCCCAAACGTTAGTTCCGGTTGATGCTCCGGTTTTTCTGCCAATTAATTTTTCAAGCCAATAAATGGTAGCAATAGTGGCAGAATCGGGAACTTGGATCATTTCATTGATAACTGTAGGAATAAAAGAAGGTTCTACGCGTGGACGGCCAATGCCTTCTATTTTGCTGCCTGTACTTCCACAAATATCACGGCGGTTCTGATGATAGCAATCGTAGAAGACGGAGTTTTCAGGATCGACAACAATGAGTTTGGTGTTATATCCCTGATAGCGAATATAGCGACCAAGAGTTGCAGATGTACCACCGGTTCCTGCACTCATAACAATATAAGTTGGCTCAGGAAAGGGTTCTAGTTGCATCTGACGGAAAATGCTTTCTGCAATATTATTGTTTCCTCGCCAGTCAGTTGCTCGTTCAGCATAGGTAAACTGATCCATATAATGACCATTAAGCTCTTTTGCCAGACGTTCTGATTCTTGATAAATCAAGGCGGAATGTTCTACAAAATGGCATTTACCGCCATAGAACTCAATTTCTTGAATTTTGCGCTTAGCTGTGCAGGAGGGCATTACTGCAATAAAAGGTAAACCAAGTAAGCGAGCAAAATAAGCCTCTGAAACAGCAGTACTTCCGGATGAAGCTTCAATAATAGGGGTTCCTTCCTTAATCCAACCATTAGTAAGTGCGTAAAGGAATAGGGAACGTGCAAGCCGATGTTTGAGGCTGCCTGTGGGATGAGTGCTCTCATCTTTAAGGTAGAGATGAATGCCCGGAAACATTGGGAGATTAAGGCGAATTAGGTGTGTATCAGCACTGCGTTGATAATCAGCTTGAATAGCTTTTATGGCATTTGTAGCCCATAAAGATGACATAAATTGACCCTGAATAATAATACCGTAATGGCGTATAGATTACCCTTACATTAAGAGAAATAGATTGTTATTTTTCTGCGTTTATCCGTTATATTTGGGAAATATTTCTATAGGATTTAGATATGCTAGACAAAATAGACCGTAAGCTACTGGAACTGCTTCAACAGGACTGTAGTCTATCACTGAATGCACTGGCTGAAGCTGTTAATTTGACTTCGACACCTTGCTGGAAACGCCTCAGACGACTTGAGGATGAAGGTTATATTGTCGGAAAAGTTGCATTGTTAAATGGGGTAAAACTCGGCTTGGGGCTGACAGTGATAGTAATGATTAAAACTCAGCAACACAGCAGTGAATGGTATGAACAGTTTGTCACTTTTATAAAAGAGATGCCAGAAGTCTTAACATTTTATCGAATGGCTGGTGAATATGATTACCTATTGCATGTAGAAGTTATTGATATGAAAAGTTATGATCGTTTCTATAAACGCATGGTTAATGGGGTTTCTGGTTTGATTGATGTCACCTCTAACTTTGCAATGGAAAAGATAAAATATACAACGGCGCTGCCAATACCAGACTCAGTAATATAAAGATCCTTTTTGATCGGTAGGCGCTAACTCTTTCATTTTTTACCTCGGGAATAGGCGTGTGAGATTATTTTCACAATTAAGCTGGTATTTTATTAGTGAATGGCGGCGCTATTTGGGAGCTGTTATTTTTCTCATCATGATTGCGGTGCTGCAGCTCATTCCTCCCCGTTTGGTTGGAGTTATTGTTGATGGCATTAGCTCAAAAACGATGACATCCCGTCAGCTATTAATGTGGCTAGGGATAATGCTGCTTATTGCTTTGGCAATATATGGCCTGCGATATGTTTGGCGTGTATGGTTGTTCGGTGCTTCTTATCGGCTGGCTGTTAAATTGCGTAGTGATTTCTATTTGCGTCTGAGTAGTCAGAATCCTGAGTTTTATTTGCGCCATAGAACAGGCGATCTTATGGCTCGCGCAACAAATGATGTTGACAGAGTTGTTTTTGCTGCTGGTGAGGGAGTACTGACTCTAGTTGATGCTTTAGTCATGGGGTGTGCTGTCCTAATTGTAATGAGTGTGCAGATCAGTTGGCAATTAACATTGTTATCACTGTTGCCTATGCCGATTATGGCCTTAGCAATTAAACATTATGGTAATCAGCTTCATCACCGTTTTAAATCTGCGCAAGGTGCATTTTCTGTCCTGAATAACCATGCACAGGAAAGTTTGACTAGTATCCGTATGATAAAAGCGTTTGGACTGGAGAAGCTGCAATCCAATCAGTTTGAAGAAGTTGCCATTAATGCTGGGCGTAAAAATATGCATGTTGCACGTGTAGATGCACGTTTTGATCCTACCATTTTCGTTACTATCGCTGTTGCAAACCTCTTGGCTGTAGGAGGAGGCAGTTGGATGGTGGTGAATGGTTCCATGACTCTGGGTGAACTGACCAGTTTTGTGATGTATCTGGGATTGATGATCTGGCCAATGCTGGCATTGGCATGGATGTTTAACATTGTTGAAAGAGGAAGCGCCGCTTATACACGTATCCGTAGTTTGTTGCAGGAACCACTGGTAACCGAAGACGGTGCGCTGTCCTTATCTTCAGGTCGGGGGAGCTTGCAGGCAAATATCAACAGATTTACCTACCCCAGAAATGATAAGCCTATTTTGGAAGGTATCCACTTCCAGTTGGAACCAGGGCAGTTATTGGGGCTTTGTGGGCCTACGGGTACAGGGAAAAGTACTTTATTGGCTTTGTTGCAACGGCAGTTTGATGTAACCGATGGAGATATTCTTTTCCAGTCAAAAAATATTTCTACTCTCCGAATGGAAGAATGGCGTGCTCGATTAGCTATTGTCAACCAAACACCTTTTCTGTTTTCGGATACGGTTGTAGGTAATATTGCGTTAGGACGGCCTGATGCAACTCAAGAGCAAATAGAAGAGGTCGCTCGCCTAGCAAGTGTACATGATGATATTTTGCGACTGCCTCAGGGATATCAAACGGAAGTGGGAGAACGTGGAGTGATGCTTTCTGGTGGGCAAAAACAGCGTATATCCATTGCCAGGGCTTTGCTGTTAGATACGGAGATTTTAATCCTTGATGATGCTCTGTCAGCCGTTGATGGGCACACAGAACACCAGATTATGAAAAATCTCAGCCAATGGCGGCAACAGCGTACCATTATTATCAGTGCGCACCGACTGTCGGCATTAACGGAAGCAGATAATATTTTGGTTATGCAGCATGGTACGATTGCACAGCAGGGTCAGCATAAGCAGCTTATCGCTCAGTTTGGTTGGTATTCCGATATGTATCATTACCAACAACTAGAAGCTGCATTGGATGGTGACAATGACTAAAATTCATATGCGTAAGCTATGGCCATCATTAAAGCGCCTGCTCTCTTACAGTAAAAATTACCGCAAGCCGATGTTAATTGCTGTATTGATGTTATGGATTGCTGCACTGGCAGAAGTGAGTGGACCTCTGCTTGTGAGTTATTTTATCGATAATATGGTAGCAACAGGGAACTTACCGCTTGATGTTGTCGGTGGGCTTGCCGCAACCTTCTTGATTTTGCAGTTTATTTCTGCTGCTTTACACTATTATCAAACGTTATTTTTTAATCAGGCATCTGTGGGAGTGGTGCAGAAGCTTCGTACTGATGTAATGAATTCAGCATTACGTCAGCCATTAAGTGCTTTTGATAATCAGCCAGTTGGACAACTGATATCCCGTGTAACAAATGATACTGAGGTAATTAAGGATCTGTTTGTTAATGTGATCCCGACAGTGTTTCGTTGTGTTGCACTGATTGGAGCTATGCTGATAGCCATGTTTGTTTTGAATTGGCGCATGGCATGTGTTGCGATCATGATATTTCCTGCGGTCTTACTTGTAATGGTGATTTATCAGCGTTTCAGCATCCCAATAGTCAGGCGGGTTCGTGGCTACCTGGCTGACATTAATGATGGCTTTAATGAAGCCATTAATGGAATGACTGTGATTCAGCAGTTTCGTCAGCAAGCTCGTTTTGGTGAGAAAATGTTGGCTACCAACCGAGCACATTATCAGGCTCGCATGCAGGCTTTAAGGTTAGATGGCATCTTGTTGAGACCATTATTAAGCTTTTTTTCCGCCGCAATATTGTGTGGTTTACTTTTATTATTTGGGATCAAAGGCACTGGGATTATTGGTGTTGGTGTACTGTATGCCTTTATTAACTATCTTGGGCGGTTGAATGAACCACTGATTGAATTGACCGCACAGCAATCAGTGTTTCAGCAAGCAGTGGTTTCAGGGGAACGAGTTTTCGAACTTATGGATAGCCCGCAGCAGCAATATGGTGATGATTTGCGAGCGCTAGAGAGTGGCAGAATTGACATTGAAAACTTAAATTTTGCCTACCGTAGTGACAAACTTGTCTTGAATGATATCAACCTGCATGTTCCTCCACATGGGTTTGTGGCTTTGGTTGGGCATACAGGGAGTGGGAAAAGCACTCTGGTCAATTTGATTATGGGATACTATCCGTGGCAAGACGGTGAGATTTATCTTGATGGACGCCCAGTGTCTTCGCTTTCTCATACAGTCCTGCGTAATGGGGTGGCAATGGTGCAGCAAGATCCTGTTGTGCTGGCTGCTTCATTCCTCAACAATATCACACTAGGGCGGGATATCAGTGATGAGAAAATATGGGAAGTGCTGGAATTGGTTCAATTAGCTGACTTTGTCCGTAATTTACCAGATGGTTTGAATTCCGTTTTAGGAGAACAAGGAAATACATTGTCCGCGGGTCAAAAACAGCTTTTGGCAATGGCTAGAGTTTTAGTGCAAACGCCACAGATTCTTATTTTGGATGAGGCAACTGCGAATATTGATTCAGGAACAGAACAATCAGTACAGAAAGCGCTGGGAATGATCCGTAAACAGACAACATTGGTGGTGATTGCCCATCGTCTTTCAACCGTTATCGAGGCTGATTCCATATTAGTGCTGCATCGTGGTGCAATTGTTGAACAAGGGCAGCATCAACAGCTACTGGAAAAGCGTGGGCGCTATTATCAAATGTACCAACTCCAGCAAGTTGGCGAAACTTTGAATGAACCAGTGCACATTTAGTGTGCATTTTAGTATGTATATGGGGGGCAGATGTGTTTTCTGCTCCTTTTTTATCCCTTCTTTAGAAATATTTTTCGATAATAAATTGATTACATTTCATTTTTAACTTCTGGCATATCCCTTGCAATTATTCCCTTGTGCCAACGAGGCAAACAAGCGGGGGATATATGAAGTTAATCACTATCATCATAAAGCCATTTAAGCTGGAAGAAGTGCGGGAGGCTCTTGCTGATATAGGTATACAAGGTATGACTATAACAGAAGTAAAGGGCTTTGGACGTCAAAAAGGCCATTCCGAACTTTATCGGGGTGCTGAATACAACGTTAATTTTTTGCCCAAAGTTAAGATTGATATTGCTACCAGTGATGAGCGAGTTGAAGAAATTATCCATATTGTTCAACAGACTGCTTTCACAGGGAAGATGGGGGATGGAAAAATATTTCTCTTTGAATTACAGCATGTTGTCCGGATCAGGACGGGCGAAATAAATGATTTAGCACTATAAATGGAGGAATGAAAAATGAATAAAAAATTTTTATCTATGGCGTTTATTGCGACCAGTTTTCCTTCATTTGCTTTTGCTACGGAAAACAAGCTCGATAAAGCAGATACGGTATTCATGTTGATAAATACGGTACTTGTACTTTTTATGACTATACCCGGTATTGCCTTGTTTTATGGGGGCTTACTACGCCGCAAAAATGTTTTGTCACTGATGTCACAGGTTATTGTCAGCTTTTCATTGGTTTGTGTGCTCTGGGTTATTTACGGGTATAGCATGACTTTTGGAATAGGTAATTCTTTTTGGGGTGGCTTTGATCAGGTCATGTTGAAAAATATATCTATAAATGATCTAAATGGTGGTTTTTATCAGTTGATTCATGTTGTTTTCCAAGGTGCATTTGCGTGTATTACTGTTGCTTTGGTTGTAGGGGCTTTATGTGAAAGAGTTCGTTTTTCAGCCTTGCTGATTTTTAGTGCATTGTGGTTGACAGCATCCTATATTCCCATGGCCCATATGGTGTGGGGAGGTGGTTGGCTTGCTAAGGATGGAGCTTTGGATTTTGCTGGTGGGACTGTTGTTCACATCAATGCGGCAGTAGCAGGGCTAGTTGGTGCTTACTTACTTGGAAAGCGTTCAGGCTTTGGGCGGGAAGCATTTAAACCTCATGACTTATCGATGACTTTTATTGGAACAGCGATCCTTTACATTGGTTGGTTTGGCTTTAATGTGGGATCTGCGGGAACAGTGAATGGTGTCTCAGCATTAGCTCTAGTGAATACGGTGGTAGCAACGGCAGGAGCGGTATTGTCATGGGTTTTCTCTGAGTGGTTGTTTCGCCAGAAACCTTCGCTTTTAGGGGCATGTTCCGGATGTATTTCTGGTTTAGTGGTCATTACGCCTGCTGCTGCAACAGTTGGAATTGGTGGAGCATTGGTAATGGGGCTGATTGCAGGCATTACAGGCTTATGGGGTGTGGTCATATTGAAGAAATGGTTGCGTGTTGATGATGTTTGTGATGTTTTCGGGATACACGGAGTATGCGGCATCGTTGGTTGTGTGTTGACTAGTATTTTTACTTCATCCACTTTAGGTGGAACAGGCTTTCCCGAAGGAATGACAATGCTAAGACAGTTTGGCATTCAGGTTATTAGTATATTGGTCTGTATAGCTTGGTCATCAATAGCGGCTTATATTTCATTTAAGATCGCGGATAAATTGGTTGGGTTACGCATTAGTATTGAAGCAGAAAGGGAAGGACTTGATATTACTTCACATGGTGAAAGCGCTTATAACTAAGCATTTTTACTTGTTTGAAAATAGGCGTGCCGTGCCGTATTAACAGAAAGGTCAGTAATAAAAATTCTAGTAACAAAAAATCAGTAATGGGATAACAGTAAGAGAGTTGTTCTGATTTCTGTTATTACGGCATACGGTATTGATTCAATTCATTATAGCTTTCGGATTACTCCCTCCTGAACAGCAGAAGCGATAAGCACACCTGAACGGTTATAGATATACCCACGAACAAAACCACGGGCACCTGATGCTGATGGACTTTCGATTGAATAAAGTAACCAATCATCCATACTAAAAGGGCGGTGATACCACATTGAGTGGTCAATTGTGGCTATTTGCATATTTTTTTCCATAAACTCTTCTACACCATGAGGCTGTAATGCTGTGGGTAGAAAATTGAAATCTGATGCATAGCCCAGCAAACAATGATGAATGAATGGATCTTCTGGCATTTTTCCATTGCTACGGAACCAAACATAACGCACGGGGACTTGGGATGAATGATTGGGTAGCTTTTGAAGGGGAACAAGCCTCATTTCCAACGGTGCTACGGAAAAAGTTTTTTTTAATTGAGTAGAGAGTGAGTTAGCCATTTTTTTCACAATTTCCTCTTGGGACTCTAACTCTTCGGGAGGGGGGATCAGAGGCATGGTATTTTGGTGTTTAAAACTTACTTCATGCCCTTGAAAGGAAGCCGTCATATAAAAAATAGGACGACCATTTTGTATTGCGCTGACACGGCGGGCACTGAAACTTTTTCCATCACGTAATATTTCAACATCATATACAATGGGTTTATGGCTATCACCTGGGCGTAGAAAATAGCTATGGAAAGAGTGAATCATTCTATCATTCGCGACGGTTTGTTTTGCTGCATATAGAGCTTGACCTATTACTTGTCCGCCGAAAACCTGAGGAAATCCTAAGTCTTCACTTTGTCCTCGGTAAATTCCTTCTTCTATTTTTTCTAGGTGTATCAAGTTAATTAAGTATTGTAATGCTTGGCTCATAACATGCCTTTAGTGTTTAAAAGCGTTTGAAAAGTATAGACGAAAGATTATGGATAATAAGTTTTTTATTTAATCGAAAGTAAATGGGGGCATTGTAAATGAAATTATCCTTGTGTTTTTATTTTAGATGTGAATTATTACTGTTAATTTTATCAATGCTTATCAAATAATGCGAATGTATTGTTTTGGCAGTTTGTGTGTTGATTTATATGGTTATTTTTTCTTTTAAGTAATAGAAAATAGGGAAGCGGATATTTGGCTTGGTTATGGCACTGAAATTATGTGATATTTATATGATAAAACAATAATTCATTAATATTATTAAATATATTTATTGTTGCATTTGTTTGCTGTATGTTATGCCCTCTCGTCTACTATGGGCTATTAACTTGGAAAAGTTGAAGAGAATTTCAGGTGTAAAAAAATGCTAAATGTATTTCACTAAGCAAAATCATTAAATAGTAGAATGAAGAAAGATCAGGTAGTAGATGTAGAAATTTTCAGTGCCAAGATTTTGGTTTTGATGGTTTTTACAACGTTACGATTAATAAATCAGCATTCAAATGCTGTTCCCTTGCTATTTCATAATGTTTGAAAGATAATGACCACCGCTTCGAAATTTGAAGCTAATGTCAATGGGGGCTCTGTTGGTTCTCCCGCAACACTAACTTGTTAACTTGGTCAGGTCTGGAAAGAAGCAGCCATAGCAAGGGATGTGTGTGCCGGGATGTCGCTGGCAGAGCCCTCACCAGTTTCAAATTCATCATCAGGTTATTAGCCGATAATAGCTACCGGCTTATTCACTTTCTATCTGAACACTACAGCTTAGCGGACAAACTTCCAAACAGATGATGGGATTTTATCATAAAGTTTATTCATAGTAAGTTCAGCTAAACGGTGGTCAGCCGCGGAGTAGAACAACTCAAGTTCATCATCCGAAAGCTCGTATTTATTTTTTTCAATTACACGTTCCAGTGTTTCAATAGAAGTGCATTTTCTCAAACGCATCAGATAGTCAGTTTTAGTCATAGTCGCTTTATCTTCTTGGGAATAAAAAATAGTTAGAAATATATTTATTAGGTTTTGCTTAAAGAAGCATTCAAATCATGTAACAGAATCTTAGTTAACTGTTCATTTCATTTGTTTTTTGCCATTTTATAAGTTCAATAAAACTTATATTATTACTTTCAAACAAATTATATGTTTCATCTGGATAGTCATCAATTAAGATACTTAGAATGTAGTTGTCTGAGTATTTAATTTTAAAGCTCCAGACAAAAGCTGCAATGTGTTCAATCAACTTGTTTAGTTTTAAGCTTTTCTCAGAGGCCAAATCGTGAATCCAATGATTATCAGT
Organism: Xenorhabdus yunnanensis; assembly: GCF_028598805.1. GTDB lineage: Bacteria > Pseudomonadota > Gammaproteobacteria > Enterobacterales > Enterobacteriaceae > Xenorhabdus > Xenorhabdus yunnanensis. The sequence continues at coordinate 145,396 of NZ_JAQRFI010000001.1, forward strand.
GCGACTCAGGACAGAAAACGCCTCATGAATTAAATTTCACATAAGTATTTTAATTCAGCAACATCATGTCTTCTTGGTGGATATTCGTCCATAATCACCTCCGTAAATGACATATGGCTTATTTGACCTAAGGTTTATAAATGAGCTTATACATGCTAATTATTATAGTCATTCTTTTAGAATAGAGCCTATCAAAACATGATTATTATTTATTAATATTAAAGCTCTGTTTTACGTTCCTGCCAACTGGGTTTTTAAAAATAGCTAATTTACACTTAATTATGGCAAAAACACTTAGTTCTGGCAAAGCTCAGTTTCTGGCAAGTGCTAGCATTCTACTACGTAGGATAGCCATATCTACATATTTTGTTAAAGATATATAGAATTATACTAAGACAGTAGATGTTGTAGCAATAGCACAGGAGTCATTATAGGCGATTATATTACGACTTTCAAAATCAATATAGTGCCATTATTACATATGTGACCACCAAGATGGAACATTTTTTACCATTAACAGTGTGATCAAGAGAAAAATAAGGAAAGTTGCTAACTTATCTTCTGTTTATTATAAAAAACATAAAGATGTTACTTTTTTAAACATAACCTGTCTTTCATAAGTATTTATTTTAATTAGACTATGGATTAATTTTAACGCAGATATTGTAATTCGTTGTTTGGAGAGTTTTTTATCCATTTTAAAAGGCCACATGAGTGGCCTTTTGTAGTTAAATTTAGCGAGGGGTTGAGATATGTTCAATCTCCTCATTTTTCTTTGAGAACCGCCGCTTAATGACAACGAAAAATACAGGGACAAAATAAATTGCTAATGATGTAGCAGCAATCATACCACCCAATACTCCCGTTCCCACGGCATTTTGTGCACCTGAACCTGCGCCATTGCTCAGTACCAGAGGCATAACTCCAAGCATAAAGGCTAAAGAAGTCATCAGGATTGGGCGCAAACGCATTCTAGCAGCATCGAGAGTTGCCTCTATTAATCCTTTTCCTTCTTTCTCTATCAAATCTTTGGCGAACTCTACGATAAGGATGGCATTTTTTGCTGACAACCCGATGGTAGTCAATAAACCAACCTTAAAGTAAACATCATTATCCAGTCCACGCATTGATGTTGCCAGTAATGCACCGATAATCCCCAGAGGGACGACTAACATGACCGAGAACGGAATAGACCAGCTTTCATATAATGCTGCCAGACAAAGGAATACAACGATCAATGACAGTGCATACAGAGCTGGAGCCTGATTACCGGACAGACGTTCTTGATAAGACATTCCAGTCCAGTCATAGCCAATTCCAGGAGGTAACTGTGATGCTAGTTGCTCCATAAGAGCCATTGCATCACCAGTACTTTGTCCATCAGCTGCTTCACCCACAATTTCCATAGAAGGGAGACCATTATAACGTTCCAGACGCGGCGAACCATAAACCCACGGTTCCTTTGATGCATCTATGAACGCAGAAAACGGTACCATTTGACCACGGTAGTTACGGACATACAATTTACTGATATCGCTTGGCAACATACGGAAAGGAGCATCCGCTTGAATATAGACTTTTTTGACACGACCTCGGTCGATAAAGTCATTGATGTAAGCACCACCAAACATCGTACTCAAAGTTGAGTTGATATTGGTCATAGATACACCCAGTGCTTCTGCTTTTTCCTTATCGATATTAATGCGATATTGCTGTGTATCATTTTGCCCATTGGGGCGAACACTCGTCAGCATGTCTGGATGTTGTGCAATCATACCAAGCAATTGGTTGCGTGCTGCTGTCAGTGCTTCATGTCCCAGATTTCCTTTATCAATCAATTGGAAATCAAAACCGGTGGCAGAACCCAACTCTACAATTGAAGGAATATTAAACGCAAAGACGATACCTTCCTTGATTTGAGCAAAATTAGCGTTTGCTCGATCAACAATGGCTGGCACCTTGTCTTTCTGATCTTTACGTTGCTCCCAATCTTTTAAGCTGATAAATGCCAGGCCAGTATTTTGCCCTTGACCACCAAAACCAAAGCCATTAACTGTAAACACAGATTTAACAACATCTTTTTCTTTGGTATAGAAGTAGTCATTAATTTGATTCAATACCTTTTGTGTTTGTTCCTGAGTTGAGCCAGAGGGTAATTGAACCATTGCTAATAAAACACCCTGATCTTCTTCTGGCAGGAAAGAGGAGGGCAGATTTTTAAATATCCAGCCCATGCCAGCGATCAATATGACATAGATCACCAAGTAGCGCCCTGTTCCACGTAACATCCGACCGATACTATCAGTGTAGTGATGTGTGCTCTTTTCAAACAGGCGGTTAAACCAGCCAAAGAATCCTGTATGAGTTCCATGGCTGCCTTTGGCAACAGGTTTGAGCATCGTCGCGCACAGCGCAGGAGTCAGGATTAAGGCCACCAGAACAGACAGTATCATTGCTGAAACGATAGTGATTGAGAACTGGCGGTAAATCGCTCCTGTTGCACCTCCGAAGAATGCCATTGGTACAAATACAGCGGAAAGTACTAGCGCAATACCGACCAGAGCACTTTGTATCTGCCCCATAGATTTTTTGGTGGCTTCTTTCGGTGATAGTCCCTCTTCCTGCATGACTCGTTCGACGTTTTCCACCACAACAATGGCATCATCCACGAGCAGACCTATGGCAAGTACCATGGCAAACATGGTTAATGTATTGATGGAATAGCCAAATGCAGCAAGGATGGCAAATGTACCAAGCAGTACAACCGGAACCGCAATAGTTGGGATTAAGGTGGCCCGGAAGTTTTGCAGGAACAGGTACATGACGATAAACACCAACAGGATGGCTTCTGCTAATGTTTTTACCACTTCGAAAATAGAAATTTTGACGAATGGCGTGGTGTCATATGGATAAACAACCGTCAACCCTCGAGGGAAGAAAGGTTCCATCTCAGTCAGTGCTTCTTTGACTGCTTTGGAGGTATTCAATGCATTGGCACCAGTTGCCAGTTTGATACCAACTCCCGCTGAGGGGTTGCCGTTAAAGCGACCAATGATACTATAATTTTCTGCGCCCAATTCAATGGTAGCAACATCATGCAAGCGAATTTGTGAACCATCAGGATTCATACGCAGCAAAATATTGCCGAATTCTTCTGTTGAATTCAGACGAGTTTGTGCGATTATCGACGCATTTAAACGCTGCCCTGGAACAGGTGGCGTTCCTCCTAATTGCCCGGCTGCAACCTGATTGTTTTGTGCCTTGATTGCACTAATAATATCCTGAGTAGATATTTTATAGTTGAGCAATTTGTCAGGATCGAGCCAAATACGCATGGCATACTGTGTGCCGAAGAGTGTTGTTTCACCTACGCCAGTAACACGGCTCAAGTTATCTTTGACACTGGCCCCGACATAATCGGCGATGTCATCTTGAGTCATGGAACCGTCTTGAGAGATGAAACCGGCCACCATCAAAAATGAGCTGGTGGTTTTATCAACACTGACACCTTGTTGCTGAACTTCTTGAGGCAACAGTGGCATCGCCAATTGCAGTTTATTTTGAACCTGAACTTGCGCGACATCTGGATTTGTATTCGCTTCAAAGGTCAGCGTGATATTCATATATCCTGCAGAATCGCTACTAGAAGACATATACACTAGATTATCGATACCGTTCATATTCTGTTCAATAATCTGTGTTACAGTATTTTGTACTGTTGTGGCGTCAGCTCCAGGGTAAACTGCTGAAATAGAAATGGCGGGTGGAGCAATTGCGGGGTATTGCTCCACGGGTAATTTCATGATTGCCAGCAGGCCAGATAGCATGGTGATGATCGCTATTACCCATGCAAAAATTGGCCGTTCGATAAAAAACTTAGGCATGAATCACCGACTCCTTATTGAGGCTTTTTTGCAGACTCATCTTGATTAGCCGTAGGCTTGGCGTTCAGATCTGTTTCCGTTGGCTTAACCGTTATTCCCGGCGCTATTTTCTGCAATCCTGTGACGATTACTCTATCCCCAGTTTTCAGGCCATCTGCTATCAGCCATTTGTCACCGATTGCCTGAGTAGCATTGATATTGCGCAATTCTACTTTGTTATCTTTATCCACAATCATTGTGGTTGCCTGACCACGAGGTGTTCTGGTAATAGCTTGCTGAGGAACCAAAATCGCATTTTTGCGCACACCTTCTTCCAACTTAGTGCGGACAAACATACCCGGGAGTAATTCTTCATTCGGGTTTGGGAACACGGCTCGCATCGTGATAGAGCCGGTTGTTTCGTCAACCGTCACGTCAGAAAACTCCAGGTAACCTTCTTGACTGTATTCTTGCCCTGAGTCAGTTATTAGGCGGATTTTGGTTTTTTTACTCTCCTTTTGAACAGTTCCTTTTGCAATTTCATTTTTGAATCGCAGGTAGTCGTCACTGGATTGAGTGATGTCAACATAGATAGGGTCTAACTGCTGAACAATCGTTAGGGCTGTTGGCTGACCCGCAGAAACCAGTGCTCCTTCTGTGACGGTGGACTTACCCGCCCGCCCAGAAATAGGAGATGTCACTTTGGTGTATGCCAGGTTGATTCTGGAACTCTCCAATACTGCCTTAGAGGACTCAACATCTGCTTTTGCCTGAGCATAATCTGAATTTGCTTTATCAAATTCCTGCTTACTCACATATTGTGTGCCCAGCAAGGATTGATAACGTTCAACAGTTAAGCGGGAAACGTTCTCGTTAGCTTGTGATCTGGCCAGACTTGCTTTGGCTTTACTATACTCTGTTTGATAAGTTGCTGAATCTATTTGGTATAACGACTCCCCAGCAGCAACATCACTTCCTTCTTTATAGTTACGTTTCAGTATGATACCGCCGACTTGAGGACGAACCTCAGCCACACGATAAGCCGATGTACGGCCCGGTAATTCTGTGATAACCGTTAGAGGTTCTGCCTTCAGCGTTACGATACCAACTTCAGGAACATGCTGACCAGCGACCCCTTGCTGTGTATTTTTATTGTCATTACATCCTGAAAGAATGAAATTGCCTGAAATTACCAGTAATGTGGCCAGAGGCAAAACTCCCCTGTTCTTTCGCATAAGTAAACCTCAATTTTTCAATATTGATTCTCTAATCTAACAAGTGAAATCATTACTTCATTGATTAAGGGTGCTATAGTACAAACATACATGAATGTATGTAAATCAGCCTCAGTAAAAAACAAAGTTTATGGCACTAAAATGGCACGAAAAACTAAACAGCAAGCAAATCAAACGCGTCAGAAGATCATAGAAGCTGCGATAAAGACTTTCTCTAAGAGAGGTATTTCAGCTACTTCACTATCCGATATCGCAATTGCCGCAGGTGTAACGCGCGGAGCAATTTACTGGCATTTTAAAAATAAAACGGATCTACTTTCTATTGTTTGCAGAATGCCAGAGCATAAAATAGACGAGCTAGAGAAAGAGTATCAATCAAAATATCCGGATAATCCACTTATTGCTTTGAGATCTTTATTGATTTCTATGTTACGAATGGTGATTGACGATTCTCAAATCCGCCAATTAATGGAAATTTTTTTCCATAAATGTGAATTCGTCGGAGAAATGTCTTCGTTAGTAGAGGAAATTAGGGAAATATGTATTTCCGATTACAAGAAGATTGAAAAAATGTTGGCTGATTGCATTCAATCAGGAGAACTGCCTTATGACCTTGATCTTAGGCGTTCTGCTATTATGTTGAGAGCATTGATGACGGGATTACTGGATAATTGGTCATTCTCACCGGACAGTTTTAATATTCAAGAACAGTCTGCTCATTTGGTGGATAGTTTCATAGATACACTAAAATATAGCTACCATTTGCGGAACAACAAAGAAAACGAGTCTTGAATACAGAAGCAAATGTCATGGAATCCATTCTGATTATTGCCAATGGAGCAGCATATGATAATGAGTCCCTTTTTAACGCGTTGAGATTATCCATTGCTCTTAAAGAACAGGAGTCCCACAGTGAACTGAGATTGTTCTTAATGTCTGATGCTGTGGTTGCTGGCTTGGCCGGGCAGACACCCAAAGAGAGCTATAATTTAAAACAGATGTTAGAAATTTTGACGGTACAAGATGTCGACGTTAAATTGTGTAAAACTTGTACTGACGCTTGGGGGTTAGTGAACTATTCCATTTTCTGCAAATGCTGCCTTCAATAGCGATATTCCAACCCGCAATAATATTCAAAATCAGCTTAAGATCCTGATAGGACGTAAGGAACATACGGTTGGAGAAAAGGTAGCAATAGCTGATTTGGAAAAAGCACTTTCTTTCTTTGATAGCATTTAATCAGCTGGAAGTTTACTTGCACAATGGGCAGGGGGGATTCTTTGCAAGAAATACAGAAGCCATTGAACGGTGGTAACAATCATCCAGATGAAAAACTTTCCTCTGGTGACAGGCCATTCTTGCCTTAAGCCATTTTCTATTCTGTCTTTTGTTTAAGCTGTTTTTTGCTTAGATATGTAGTTAGATATGTAGTTAGATATGTAATCTGAGGGATAAGTGTTAATCCTGCTTATTCCTCAGACTGCAGGGCCTGTTTTTCCAATTTTTCTTGAAGATCATGTTTGACGATATCTAATGCTGCCAATGCGATAGCAGGACAAACTTCGTTACATTCAAACAGATAAATAAGATCTACGGCGAGTTGCACTTCCGGCGGCGCTTGTTCCAGAGTCATAATTGGTTATTCCTTTGTGATTAATCTGAATTTTCTTGCTTTTCTATCGATTTCTCGATCCGCATTAATGCCTGACGACAACGGGCGAGTCTGCCCGCTAAAGCTGCGGTTTCTCTTTGCAGTTTATGCTGGTTGGTAAGTGTCATTTGTTTGCTTAACTGTAATTCTCTGTCATCGATCATTGCAATTAATCGACGCTCATAATCCTGATGTTCTGCCAGACGTTGGTAAAGATCCCGTTCTTGTGAGCGGCGCTCAAATTTATCTTCCTGTTTTCGCAGCGATTGAGTGGATATTTCGCGTTTAAGTGCCTCAATTTGTGTCACTAAACGCTCGGCAAGGAATTTCACTTGCTCAATACGGGAATCGCTTACACAGACTTTTAATTGTTCCATATTTTGTCTGATTTCTTGCATATATCCACCGAGTTTATTGCTGTTGTGGTGGAATAGTGCTTGATCAAAACGAGCGGTGGAAAAAGGGATGTCTGGCAGTAAAGCGAGATCTTTTTCCAGAATACTGACTTGTTTTTCAAGCGCACTTAATAAATTTTGTATACCCATCAGCATCTCGTTATCATTAATAATCTGTTTGTCAAAGCCCATTTTAATTGGCTTAGCATATTCGGTTGTAATGACACCGAATGTGGTAGGTGTGAAACTTGACTTAATTCAATAAAATATAAGCAGACAACTTGTCTTGCAGTTGCTTTTTTTCGGTAGTTTGAATAGATTTTACCGTTTTCTTTATTATAACCTGGCTGGCATCAATTATGACCGCTAACGCACAAACACTGCAATTAATTAAAGATAGTATCGAAACAATCCCTGATTACCCAAAGGCGGGAATACTTTTTCGTGACATTACCACATTGCTTGATAATCCAGCAGCCTACCAAGCTACAATAGATTTATTGGTGACTCATTATCAGGATAAGGGCATCACGAAGATTGTTGGTACTGAAGCACGTGGTTTCTTATTCGGAGCTCCTGTTGCATTGCGTCTGGGGGTTGGTTTCGTTCCTGTTCGTAAAAAAGGTAAATTACCGCGTGAAACACTGAGCGAAACTTACGATCTGGAATATGGCACAGATACCCTGGAAATTCATAAAAGCAGCATCAATGAAGGGGACAAAGTTCTGGTTATTGATGATCTGCTTGCAACTGGTGGCACCATTGACGCGACCGTGCGCTTGATTCGTCGTTTGAGTGGTCAAGTTTCCGAAGCTGCATTTATCATTGGGTTACCGGATTTAGGTGGTACTGAGCGCTTGAAAAAACAAGGCGTTGATTGCTACACGCTCGTTGAATTTCCCGGCCACTGATTATTTTGTTTTTTTGCATTAATGATACATCAGCCTCGCCGTTAATGGTGAGGCTGTGCTAGCATGATAGGCAGTCATGTTCAATTTCTTCGGTATTCATGAGCTATCAGGTACTCGCCCGTAAGTGGCGCCCACAAATATTTTCTGATGTGATTGGTCAGCAACATGTGCTGACTGCGTTGGCTAATGGTCTTGCACACCAACGCCTCCATCACGCTTATCTTTTCTCCGGCACTCGTGGTGTTGGGAAAACTACTATTGCACGTCTGTTGGCAAAAGGACTTAATTGCGAAATAGGTATAACAAAGACTCCGTGTGGTCAGTGTGCGAACTGTCTTGAAATTGAACAGGGCCGGTTTGTTGATCTGATTGAAATCGATGCGGCTTCCCGCACAAAAGTAGAAGATACCCGCGAGTTATTGGACAATGTCCAGTATGCGCCCGCTCGAGGGCGTTTCAAAGTTTACCTTATTGATGAAGTTCATATGCTTTCTCGCCATAGTTTCAATGCATTATTGAAAACATTGGAAGAGCCTCCAGAGCATGTGAAATTCCTTTTGGCAACGACAGATCCACAGAAACTGCCAGTGACTATTCTTTCACGCTGTTTGCAATTTCACTTGAAAATACTTGATGTGAATCAAATCAGTAGTCAATTGGAGTATATCCTTAATGCAGAGCAAATAGAGAGCGATGCCCGCGCTCGTCAACTTCTTGCCCGTGCTGCGGATGGCAGCATGCGTGATGCCTTGAGTTTAACGGATCAAGCCATTGCTCTTGGTGGAGGAAAGCTAACATCGGATATTGTTAGCCAGATGTTGGGAACGCTGGATGATGATCAACCATTGGCGGTGATTGAATCGTTGGTGCGTGCAGATGGTCAACAAATGATGGCTCTGGTGGAACAAGTGGCCTCTCGCGGTGTGGATTGGGAAAATCTGCTGGTTGAAACATTATCGCTGTTGCATCGCATTGCCATGCTCCAGTTATTGCCTCAGCAACCTGAAAGCGAGCCTTCTTCAACGGAAGGGCGGTTGCGTTTGTTGGCAAGATCAATCTCTCCGACTGATTTGCAGCTTTATTATCAAGCGTTGCTGGTAGGGCGCAAAGAGCTTCCTTATGCACCAGAACGGCGGATGGGAGTGGAAATGGCATTATTGCGAGCCTTAGCCTTTCATCCAAAAACTGTCATTGAGGAAACGCCACCACCTACTGTGGAAAATCTCGTATCGCCAATTGAAGTCGCGTCTATAGCACAACCTTTGGCTCAGCTTTCCTCAGGTCATCTGTCCTCAAATAATGTAGGAAACGAACGTCCTGAGCAAAAAATGTCTCAGCCACTGGGCAATGAGTCCTCTGCAAACAGCCCAACAGCGAAACTATTGCAAGCGAGAAATTCGCTGACTCGCCAAGGAAATACACTACCAAAAAAGCCTGAGCCGGCAGAGTCTGCGAAGGCTAAGCCGGTAAGTTCGGCGCTAGAGCGACTGGCGGCGGTGGCAGAGCAACGGCCTCAATCTTATATCCCTAAGACACTGGAAACTAAGCCAGTAAAGAAAGACGCTTATCGCTGGCGGGCAACTAATGTTGAGGTAGAAAAGCCGCGCTCAACTGCGACACCAAAAGCGATCAAAGCGGCGCTGGAGGATGAGAAGACAACAGAATTGGTAGAAAAGCTGACCATTGAATCGAAACAAAGGGATTCATGGGCTGCGGAAATCGATAAACTGCATATTCCTAAATTGATTCAGCAGGTAGCACTGAATGCGTTTAAAGAACAGATTGATGAAAATCGTCTTTGTCTGCATTTACGTTCAAAGCAACGCCATCTTAATTCAGCATCGGCTCAGAAAGCATTGACCGAAGCATTAAGTGAGTTGTATGGAAAACCTATTGAACTCAATATTATTGAAGATGATAATCCTGCGGTAAAAACGCCGCTGGAGTGGCGACAAGCCATTTATGAAGAAAAATTGGCACAAGCGCGTCAATCCATTATTTCGGATAGAACGATTCAAACACTTCAGCAACTATTTGATGCAGAATTGGATGAAGAAAGTATCCGGCCTGTTTAACTACCATAGTGTATTTTTATGCTATGGCTATAGCGAAGAGAGAGAATTATGTTTGGTAAAGGTGGTTTGGGTAATTTGATGAAACAGGCCCAGCAGATGCAAGACAAAATGCAGAAAATGCAGGAAGAAATTGCAAGTCTGGAAGTTACAGGTGAATCTGGTGCAGGACTGGTAAAAATCACTATTAATGGCGCACATAACTGCCGTCGTGTTGAAATCGATCCAAGTTTGATGGATGACGACAAAGATATGTTGGAAGATCTGATCGCTGCGGCATTCAATGATGCAGCTCGCCGCATTGAAGAAACCCAGAAAGAAAAAATGGCTAGTGTTTCCAGCGGAATGCAATTACCGCCTGGATTTAAGATGCCATTCTAATGCAAACCAGTCCTCTTCTTGAATCTCTGATGGAATCCCTGCGCTGTTTGCCCGGCGTAGGCCCCAAATCTGCGCAGCGGATGGCATTCCATCTATTGCAGAGAGATCGTAGTGGTGGAATGCGATTGGCGCAGGCACTAACGCGAGCCATGTCTGAAATTGGTCACTGTCGGGATTGCCGGACATTCACGGAGCAGGAACAATGCACTATTTGCGCTAACCCCCGTCGTCAGCAGAATGGTCAGATCTGTGTAGTAGAAAGCCCAGCGGATATTCATGCCATCGAACAAACTGGTCAGTTTGCGGGGCGTTATTTTGTCCTAATGGGGCATTTATCGCCGTTGGATGGCATTGGGCCAATGGATATTGGTTTGGATCGTTTAGAAGAACGCCTATCTTCTGAAACCTTGTCAGAAATCATTCTGGCAACCAACCCAACTGTCGAAGGAGAGGTAACGGCAAACTATATTGCAGAAATATGCTTTCAATATGGTGTAACAGCCAGTCGAATTGCTCATGGTGTCCCTGTGGGGGGGGAGCTTGAAATGGTGGATGGAACAACGCTATCTCATTCGCTGGCTGGTCGTCAAAAAATCACTGATTTGTGATTTATCTCCCAAATTAAGATAAGTGACACCAATGGATGGTGCTGATTATACCGCCATCCATAGTTGATTTACTCGCTCATCAAACTAATTTTACATTCTTCTTGTTGTCTTAACTTGAAACTCTCCGTATCTATCCCCATTTGATTACCATCGTCCGATTTTACATATCTGAACTGGATTTAGATTGAGGTAATAAATGAGCATGAAAGGTCAGGAAACCCGTGGATTTCAGTCTGAAGTCAAGCAACTGTTGCAGTTGATGATCCATTCTCTCTATTCCAACAAAGAAATTTTTCTTCGTGAACTGATTTCAAACGCATCTGATGCTGCTGACAAATTGCGTTTCCGTGCATTGTCCGCGTCTGAACTGTATGAAAATGATGGTGAGTTGCGTGTTCGTTTGGCTGTTGATAATGAACAGAAAACCATCACCATCAGCGATAATGGTATCGGCATGTCCCGTGATGAAGTGATTGATAATCTGGGAACGATTGCAAAATCTGGTACTAAAGCATTTCTTGAATCCATTGGTTCTGATCAGGCAAAAGACAGCCAATTGATTGGTCAATTCGGTGTTGGTTTCTACTCTGCATTTATCGTTGCAGACAAAGTTACTGTACGTACTCGTGCAGCAGGAACACCAGTTGAACAAGGTGTGTTCTGGGAATCAACAGGAGAAGGTGATTACACCATTGCTGATATCGAAAAATCAGAGCGTGGTACAGAAATCACTCTACATCTACGTGATGAAGAAAGCGAATTCCTCAATGACTGGCGTCTGCGTTCTATCATTGGTAAATATTCTGATCACATTGCTTTGCCGGTTGAAATTGAAACCCAAACTAAAAACGAAGAAGACGACTCGGTTACCGTCACATGGGAAAAAATCAACAAGGCCCAAGCCTTGTGGACTCGTAGTAAAGCTGAAATCAGTGATGAAGAGTATCAAGAGTTTTATAAACATATCTCCCATGACTTTACAGATTCTCTGATTTGGAGTCATAACCGTGTTGAAGGTAAGCAAGAATACACCAGCCTGCTATATATTCCTTCCCAAGCACCGTGGGACATGTGGAACCGTGAACATAAGCATGGTCTGAAACTATATGTACAGCGTGTGTTCATCATGGATGAAGCTGAGCAGTTCATGCCAAATTACCTGCGTTTTGTCCGTGGTCTGATTGATTCGAACGACCTGCCATTGAACGTTTCCCGTGAAATTTTGCAAGATAGTACAATCACACGTAATCTGCGCAGTGCGCTGACTAAACGTGTATTGCAAATGTTGGATAAACTGGCAAAAGACGACGCAGAAAAATATCAGACCTTCTGGCAGCAGTTCGGCTTGGTGATGAAAGAAGGGCCTGCCGAAGATAGCGCAAATAAAGAAGCCATTGCTAAATTACTGCGCTTTGCTACGACTCACAATGATGACTCCGCTCAAACAGTTTCTCTGGAAGATTACGTTAGCCGCATGGCAGAAGGGCAGGAGAAGATTTATTTCATTACTGCGGATAGTTATGCTGCGGCGAAGAATAGCCCACACTTGGAGCTGTTCCGCAAGAAAGGCATTGAGGTTCTGTTGCTGTCCGACCGTATTGATGAGTGGATGATGAGCTACTTAACAGAATTTGATGGCAAATCACTCCAATCTGTCAGCAAAGCTGATGAGTCCCTCGACAAACTAGCGGATGAAAACAAAGCTGAGCAGGAAGAAGAAGACAAAAAACTGGAGCCATTTGTTGAGCGCGTGAAGGCTCTATTGGGCGAGCGAGTAAAAGAAGTTAAGCTAACTCATCGTCTGACAGATACTCCGGCTATCGTAACAACCGATGCCAATGCAATGAGTACTCAAATGGCGAAATTGTTTGCGGCTGCAGGTCAGTCTGCACCAGAAGTAAGCTATAACTTTGAGTTGAATCCTGAACACGTTCTGGTTAAGAAAGCAGCTGGTGTTGATGATGATGTTCAATTTGCTGATTGGGTAGAATTGTTGCTGGATCAAGCATTGTTTGCTGAACGTGGCACATTGGATGATCCAAACCAATTTATTCGTCGAATGAATCAATTATTATTAGCTGAAAAAGCTTAAGCTTATTGAAATAATGATAAAAAACCACGCTTCAACGAAAATAGAGCGTGGTTTATTTTTTGGTGAATGCGAAAACGTTTACCTGTTTTCTTGAGCCACCCCTATTCAAATGGTATGGTGGTACGTTTTTTTTAAAATACGAAAAGCAAATAGCAAGGGGATTTACGCAATGCGTATTATTCTGCTGGGCGCACCAGGCGCCGGTAAGGGGACTCAGGCACAATTTATCATGGAGAAATATGGGATCCCCCAAATTTCGACTGGTGACATGCTGCGTGCCGCAGTAAAAGCTGGCAGCGAATTGGGTTTACAAGCAAAAGAGTTGATGGATAATGGCCTGCTGGTGACTGATGAGTTGGTCATTGCTTTGGTTAAAGAGCGCATCAAACAAGATGATTGTCACAATGGCTTCTTGTTGGATGGGTTCCCGCGTACCATTCCTCAGGCTGATGCCATGAAAGAAGCGGGTATCAAAGTCGATTATGTTCTGGAATTTGATGTTCCTGATGAAATCATCGTTGAACGTATTATTGGTCGTCGTGTGCATGCGCCATCCGGTCGTGTTTATCACATCAAATTCAATCCACCGAAAGTGGAAAACAAAGATGATGCTACTGGCGAAGAACTGACTATCCGTAAAGATGATCAGGAAGATACGGTTCGTAAACGTCTGGTCGAATACCATACACAAACTGCACCTTTGGTTTCTTACTACCAGAAAGAAGCACAGACTAGTAACACAGAATACTTCAAACTTGATGGTACTCGTCAAGTAGCGGAAGTTAGCGCAGAACTAGCTAACATTCTGGGCGAATGATTTAGTGTATCCTTGAATGATTATCCCCTTCATATTTCAGGCAAAGAGCTGAAATATGAAGGGGATACATCTCGAATTGTTAGAAACAGGTAGTTTGCTACCGTCTGGCTTTTTGTAGTTTGCACATCTGTATGAGAAATTCACTCCATGAAATGTTACATGTGACTATCATTCATGTTTTATACTGGATTGTCAGTCATTTTAATGGGGCTATGAGGAATGAGTAGCAAGAAGTATGGTGTTCTATTGGTGAACCTTGGTACACCTGATGCGCCAACACCAGCAGCAATAAGATGCTATCTGGCAAAGTTTCTGAGTGACAGAAGAGTCGTTGATCTCCCTCCATTTATTTGGAAACCTATATTGAATGGTTTTATTCTTCCTTTTCGTTCTTCTCGTGTTGCTAAGCTTTATCAAGAAATTTGGATGGAAGAAGGTTCTCCTTTATTAGTTTATAGCCACCGTCAGCAGAAATTGCTGGGGGAAAAGCTGTTGAACGAAAAGTTGGTGGATATCCCTGTTGTTTTGGGAATGACTTACGGCTCCCCCTCTTTGCCTCAGGCAGTAGATAGTTTACTGCAACAAGGCATTGATGATCTCATTATATTGCCACTTTATCCTCAATACTCCAGTACAACTTCGGCAGCGGTTTTTGACAGTATCAGTAAAATATTGCGGGGATACCGGACAATTCCTACCTTATATTTTGTCCGTAGTTATGCCACACATCCTGCCTATATTGCAGCATTAAAGGAAACCATTGAGCAGAGCTTTGAAAAACATGGTCAGCCTGATCGCTTAATTATTTCCTATCATGGTATTCCTGAACGTTTGGCAGAGATGGGGGATATTTATCCACAAGATTGTCAGGCTACGACCGAACTGTTGAGACAGGCACTGGATTATCCAACAGATAAAATTATGATGACATATCAGTCGCGTTTTGGTCGCTTACCGTGGTTATCTCCTTATACAGATAAAACAATGGCATTATTGCCAAGTCAGGGTGTGGAACATGTTCAAGTAGTGTGCCCGGGGTTTGCGTCAGATTGCTTGGAAACATTGGAAGAGATTGAGCAACAGAATAAAATTATCTTTTTGGGTGCTGGTGGGAAAAAGTTTGAATATATCTCCGCACTTAATGATAATGAAGCCCACATTTCGTTGCTTGCACAATTGGTAACTAATGTTATGAAATAACTTGCAACTGCTTGTTATGGACATTATCACACATAGTGAATGGCAGGCATTGATAGTTATATGATTTTTAAGGATGTGGTTTTTAAGGGTACGGTTTTTAAACCAATGAGTACGGTAAGCGGGAGAAAGGGCTTGCGTATCAATGAAAATCAAAATTATTTGGATTGGACACATAGATAATGAGTAATAAACCTATTAAGCACCCCGATTTTTACGAAGAGCATTCAAATTATTATCATCCAGCAAAGGAAGATGAAATTGATTTGTTTGAACTATTCTCTGTGCTCTTCCAATCAAAATATTTGATCATTGCGATCTCTTTCGTTTTTGCAATTATTGGTTTCGGTATTGCATCATTTTTACCCCAAAAATGGACCAGTACAGCTGCCGTGGTGCAACCAGGGCTGGAAGAATTTCAGCCATTAAAAAATGTGTTAACAGATTTGCAGGTTCTGAATCTTGAGCCAAAATTGACCGAAGAGTCGTTATATAAACGATTTATCGAAAACTATAACTCACGTGTATTGCGTGAAGAATATTTGGTTAGTACAGATTACTTTAAGGCCTTACCAGCTAAGAATCATGAGGGATCCGGCCTAGAGCAAAGAAAATTGATCGAGCAAATAGTCAATAAAAACATTTCCATATCTTTACCTAAAAAAGATAAAGATAACGATATTGATGAAGCGATTCTCTCTTCCAGTGCTGATAATGCAAAAGATGCTTACAATCTATTAAATGGCTATATCAAATTTGTCTCTTCAGTGGTTCGTGATCAAGTGAAAGATGAGCTGAATGATATGGTTTATCAGAAATTGGCGTACTCGAAAAAGCTTTATGCTCTCGATTTGTTTCGTGCCGACAATTTGCGTAATGTGGATATTGAGCGATTGAAGTATGCGATTTCTATTGCTAATTCTGCCGGCGTCAAAAAACCTGTATCGAATGGTGGAGCTATGATCAAGGATGATCCGGATTATTCGATCGCATTGGGTTCTGATGCATTGCAACGTAAGTTACAGATTACTGAAGAAATCACTGATCCAGCTAAAATTGATGCAGATATGCGTAACCGCCAGTTATATATCAAAAGCCTGGAAAAAGTGAATATTGATAAGGTTGATTTCGTACCATTCAAGTATATGCAGGAACCTTACGAACCAACTTCAAAAGACTCACCTAAGCGTTTGCTGATTTTGATTGGAGCAGGTTTCATTGGATTTATTTTATCCATCATGTATATTCTGATGCGCCACATGGTACGTAGTCGTCAGAAACAAGAGGCTTAATATTATTTAAAGCTCAATATCTATTCTTCGTTATAGATCGTGTTCTGATAGCTGATGTTTCGACAGTCAATGCTGTAATAGCATTGGCTGTCTTTATTTTTGTCGCCGTGTTTTTGTTTTGCTCCGGTATTGTAACAGATGGTATTGTGCTAATATGCCGCATGTTTTGGCTCTATATCAGCAATTAATTATGAAATTCCCTGGTAAACGTAAATCTAAACACTATTTTCCTGTCAGTTTAAGAGATCCTCTGCTCCAACCTATCAAAGAGATGATGGATACTGAAAATAATCGAGCCTATATTGTTGGCATTGATCAGACACTGGTTGATATCGAAGCCAAAGTTGATGAAGATTTTATCCAACGTTATAACCTGAGCCAGGGACACTCTTTAGTCATTGAAGATGATGTGGCCGAGGCACTCTACAAAGAACTGACAGACAAGAATCTAATCAGCCATGAATTTGCAGGGGGAACGATCGGTAACACCTTGCACAATTATTCTGTTCTGGCTGACGATAAATCTGTATTGCTTGGCACCATGTGTCATAACATCCAAATAGGAAGTTATGCGTATTGCTATCTTTGTAATACATCCAGCCGTATGGATTTAAATCACCTTCAGGGTGTTGATGGTTCAATCGGTCGCTGTTTTACCTTAGTGACGGAAAATGGTGAAAGAACGTTTGCTATCAGCCCTGGTTTAATGAATCAGCTTCATCCAGAAAGTATTCCTGAACACATTATTGCGGAAGCATCAGCTTTGGTCATCACCGCTTATCTAGTGCGCTGTAAACCGGGTGAGCCAATGCCGGAAGCGACGATGAAAGCTATTGAGTATGCAAAGAAATATAACGTACCTGTTGTATTGACGTTAGGAACAAAATACGTCATTGCTGATGATCCACAATGGTGGCGTGATTTTCTGGCTGAAAATATTTCTGTTGTTGCAATGAATGAAGATGAAGCTCATGAACTGACAGGTTTCAGTGATCCTCTGTTAGCGGCTGACAAGGCGCTAGATTGGGTGGATTTGGTCTTGTGTACCGCTGGACCTGCTGGATTGTATATGGCGGGTTACACTGAGGAGGAGTACCATCGCCAAACGACACATCCATTGTTGCCTGGTGCGATTGCGGAATTTAACCGTTATGAATTCAGTCGTGCGATGCGTAAAATGGATTGTCAGAATCCAATGCGCGTCTATTCCCATATTGAACCTTATATGGGAGGACCTGAAAAAATCATGAATACCAATGGTGCTGGAGATGGTGCATTATCTGCATTACTGCATGATATTACTGCTAATAGTTATCATCGAATGAATGTGCCGAACTCCAGTAAGCATATGCGTTCTTACTTAACCTATTCTTCTTTGGCTCAGGTATGCAAGTACGCTAACAGAGTGAGTTATCAGGTATTAAGTCAGCATTCTCCTCGCCTGACCCGAGGGTTGCCGGAGAAAGAGGATAGTCTGGAAGAGTCTTACTGGGAGCGTTGATTCTGGTAACCTGAAATTATGGTAATCTGAAATATTGCCTTAACTGTTTTTATTGGATTTACTGGAATATCCCCATAATTTGGGGATATTCCTTAGTTGCAAGTTGCATTTATGCTGGAGCCGTTGGTGAAGGTAATGATGACGGTTTTATCGGGCAACTTTCCTCATATTCAGGCAGTGCATCAGCCATTGCTCGTGCTATCTCATGTTCACCAATGATGATATGGCTAGTGCCACGCTCTTTAATGTAGGTGACTTTATCATCATAATGGGCTCGAACAATTATATTGATATCTGGCCTGATTTCTCTGGCATTCGCGACAATTTCACCCGCTTCGTAACCATTGGGGATTGTCAGAAATAACGTACAAGCGCAGTCAAGCCGTGCCAGAGCCATGATCTCTTTATTGGCAGCGTTACCTATTATTGCGCTGATACCCATTTCGCCTATTTCTTCAAATCGGGCACGTGTATCTTCAATGACCACAACTGGGAAGTTTCTTTCTTGTAAACGTTGGCAAAGTTGGCGACCCACTCGACCATAGCCTACTACAATAGCATGACCACAAATATTGACAGGGATTTGGGTTTCTTCTTCCAGTGTTTCTTCGAGTAATTGTTCTTCGATGGTTTCTGTTTTTTCCAAATAGCGATCCAGTAAACTGAATAGAAGAGGATTCAACATGATTGAAATGATGGCGCTAGCCAATACAAGATTACGGGCTTCTCCATTCAAGAACCCTAGAGTGACACCGAGTCCCGCGAGAATGAAGGCAAACTCACCAATTTGGGCAAGACTGACAGAGATAGTTAGAGCTGTACGGCGTGAATGCCCAAACATTTTGACCAGTATCATGGCAGCCAAAGATTTGCCAATAATAATAATGGTAAGAGTTCCTAAAATAGCCAGAGGCTGCTGGAGCAGAACCATAGGATCAAATAGCATTCCAACGGAAACAAAGAAAAGAACCGCGAAAGCGTCTCGCAAGGGCAAAGTGTCTTGAGCTGCCCGGTGGCTCAATTCTGATTCATTCAGTACCATACCCGCGAAGAATGCCCCGAGAGCAAATGAAGCATCAAATAGTGACGCAGCACCATAAGCAACACCTAATGCAATGGCAAGTACAGCCAGTGTGAATAATTCACGGGAGCCTGTTCCTGCCGTTTTTGCCAGTAACCAAGGTATGACCCGTCGTCCGACGAAAATCATCAATAAAATAAAAGCAATGACTTTTCCAATTGTGATAGATAGCTTTAATAGTAATTGACCAAAGTTTGCATTCTGGTTGTCCAGAATACCCGCTACTGCTGGGAGTAACACCAACGCCAGTACCATTGCCAGATCTTCAACAATTAACCAACCAATGGCAATTTGTCCTCTTTGGCTATCAATGAGTTGTCGTTCTTCTAATGACCTGAGCAATACCACTGTGCTGGCGGTGGACAGACAAAGACCAAAAACAATGCCGCTCAATAATTCCCAGCCAAGTAGTGCCGATAAACCTGCGCCCAATAAAGTTGCGACTGCAATTTGAGCGATCGCACCAGGAATGGCAATGGATTTAACGGCTAACAAATCTTTAAGTGAAAAATGTAGACCGACACCAAACATCAATAAAATCACGCCAATCTCTGAAAGTTCTGGAGCCAAAGACGTATCGGCAATGAAACCTGGTGTAAAGGGACCCGCTAGTACACCTGCTACAAGGTATCCTACCAGAGGTGAGATTTTCAGACGTTGTGCAAGCATGCCAAGTAGATAGGCGAGAACAAAGCCGCCAACAATGGTCGTGATAAGAGGTGTCGAATGCTCCATCAAGGCTCCTTCTGGGTAGCGGATATAATAAATTGTATAGTTACATGAAGTAATAATATACTTTATAAGTAATTAGCGATAAGACTGCTAAAAAGCACCTTGATCGATGAAAATGAGAATGATCTATATAAATGGTATTTTAATGTAATTTTATGTAGATATTATCATTATTTACGCTTGTTTACAAAAGGTGTATGATGTAAGAATTGTAATTATTATACATTGATTTTATTATTTTTTTTGTTTTTATTTTCCATATTTGGTAGTAATAGAGTAAAAATACCAATAAGTGGTAAAAAAGCACAGGTTTTGTAAACCAATTCTATACTGGTCTTATCCGCGACATAGCCAAGTACAGCAGCCCCAAGACCTCCCATACCAAAGGCCAGACCAAAGAATAAACCTGCGATCATGCCTGTTTTACCGGGAATGAGTTCCTGAGCATAAACTAAAATAGCAGAAAATGCGGACGCCAATATTATGCCGATAATAACCGTTAGTATGCTTGTCCAAAATAAGGTTGCATAAGGTAACATCAGGGTGAAAGGCGCAACGCCAAGAATTGAACCCCAAATGACATATTTCCTGCCTATCCTATCCCCAACAGGCCCCCCAATCAGAGTGCCTGCCGCTACAGAAAATAAAAAGACAAATAGGTGGATTTGGGCGTTTTGCACTGACACGCCAAATTTCTGTATTAAGTAAAATGTATAGTAGCTACTGATACTGGTTAGGTAAAAGTATTTGGAGAAAATCAATAATAAAAGTATAGCAAAAGAATTTATGACAGTTTTTCTAGGTAGGTTTGGTAGGGAAGTAGCTCGAGAAGACAAGGGAGTTATGGCTTGATGTTGCATCTTATACCATTGGCTGACTTGCAAAAGAATTACGATAGCCAATAATGCTGCCAGAGAAAACCAACCGACGTTTCCCTTGCCGTATGGAGCAATGAAAATAGCTGCCAGTAATGGTCCCAGTGAACTTCCTAAATTTCCTCCTACTTGAAATAATGATTGTGCCAGTCCGTGGCACCCACCTGAAGCCATGCGTGCGACTCGTGATGATTCTGGATGAAAAACAGATGAACCTATACCGACTAGGGCGGCAGCTATTAAAATAATTGAAAAACTTTCAGCATAAGCGAGTAGAAGTAAACCAGATAAAGTAAATCCCATACCGATAGGCAATGAATAGGGCTGCGGGTATTTATCTGTATACCAACCGATGAGGGGTTGCAATAGAGATGCTGTTATCTGATAAGTCAAAGTTATCATACCAATCTGAATGAAACTGAGCGTAAATTCAGATTGCAGAAGTGGATAAATCGCCAGAATCAACGATTGAATCATATCATTCAGCATATGGGATAAGCTGATGGTGCCAAGAATTGAAAAAACTGTCCGATGTGTTTTTGTTGATGAGGTCGGCAAAGGAGCTATTTTACTTTTTTCACTCATATTTATTCGCTTCTCAATATTTTTATAGGGTAAAATTTAATCAATTAGTTTGATTTCTGTTTAATTTTTTACACCATAATAAATCTTCGATAGCTAACAAAAATTTTAATCATATCGGTATAATTTGACTGCTATCTCAAAAAGGTGAAAGAAGGCATTATTTAATGACACAATTATGTAATCCTGATCAGAAAAATGTGGTATGTATGCCATTTTTCACACCCTATTTGGGGACTATAACCAATAGAATTTTAAATAACATGGAGATACCCCATGAAACTATCGTTTAAAGCATCAGTATGTGCCTTTGCTGTTTCTCTGTCATTAGTACCATTAATTGCAAACGCTTGGGAAAAAGATAAAACCTATGACATTACAATTTTGCATACTAACGATCATCACGGTCATTTTTGGCATAATGATCATGGTGAGTATGGTTTGGCAGCCCAAAAAACGGTAGTAGATTCCATTCGGCAGGAGGTTGCGAAGAAAGGAGGCAGCGTATTGTTATTGTCTGGTGGTGACATTAACACAGGCGTACCGGAGTCAGATATGCAAGATGCTGAGCCAGATTTTAAGGGCATGAATCTTGTAGGGTATGACGCAATGGCATTGGGGAATCACGAATTTGATAAGCCATTGAATATCTTGAAACAGCAACAAAAATGGGTAAATTTCCCATTTTTATCTGCCAATATTTATCAAACCAGCACAGGCAAGCGTTTATTTAAGCCATATGTCATGTTTGATAAGCAAGGTGTGAAAATTGCAGTTCTTGGCCTGACAACTGATGATACAGTGAAAATAGGCAATCCAGCTAATTTTCCAGATGTTGAATTCCGCGTTCCTGCTGAAGAAGCCAAAAAAGTTATTGAAGAGCTGAAAAAGAATGAAAAACCAGATGTGATTATTGCGGCAACCCATATGGGGCACTATAACGATGGTTATCATGGTACTAATGCACCAGGAGATGTTGAAATGGCGCGCAGTTTGCCTGCGGGTTATTTGGATATGATTGTGGGTGGTCACTCACAAGATCCGGTATGTATGTCGGCAGAAAATAAAAACTATAAACAAGTGGATTATGTTCCGGGCACACCTTGTTCTCCAGATCGCCAAAATGGTACTTGGATTGTTCAAGCCCATGAATGGGGGAAATACGTGGGCCGTGCTGATTTTCAATTCCGTAATGGTGAATTCAAGCTGGTTCATTACCAGTTGATCCCCATCAACCTAAAGAAAAAAGTGACAAAAGAAGATGGCAGCACGGAACGTGTTTACTATACGCATGAAATTCAGCAAAGCCCTGAGATGCTTAAATTGCTGACGCCTTATCAAGATAAGGGCAGCCGAAAACTTAATGTGAAAGTGGGTTTTGTAGATAACAAATTGGAAGGTGATCGCAGTAAAGTACGTTTCGTTCAAACAAATATGGCACATCTTGTATTGGCTGCTCAAATGGAACGAACAAATGCTGACTTTGCCGTGATGAGTGGTGGCGGAATTCGTGATTCAATTGAACCGGGTGATATTACTTACAAAGATGTCCTGAAAGTTCATCCATTTGCTAACCAGCTGGTTTATGTGGATTTCAAAGGTAGCGAAGTTCTGCCATATTTGAAGGCTGTTGCAAATATGGAAAAGGATTCTGGTGCTTATGGACAATTCTATAATGTTAGTTTTGTAATGGATGGTAAAAATATCCGTGATGTAAAAATTGGCGGTAACCCATTAGATCCAAATAAAACTTATCGTATGGCAACTTTGAATTTCAATGCGATCGGAGGAGATGGTTATCCACGGATTGATAATTTGCCTGGTTACGTTGATACAGGTTTCATCGATGCTGAGGTACTGAAAGGGTATATTGAGAAACATTCTCCATTGAAAACCTCTGATTATGAGCCGAAAGGTGAAATTTCACATAAGCAATAACAACTAGTTAATAGATTGTTGTTAGTTACCCGTATAAAAAGACCATCTGAAAATCAGATGGTCTTTTACTTAACTATCTGTAAGGATGATTATACATAACCTAAATCGGGATGGTTGAAACGGAAACATAATTTAATTATTAAATAAGTTAATTGAAATGGTAATTAATAATTTTATCGCTGTGATAAAAGTATATCGGTATTATTTATTACAAGGCTCTGCTTTAAAAAACGGAGCCAGCTCGAAAAAATTAGTGAGAGTTGCGATTTAGTTTCAAATTTTAGCAATGTCAGCAAACGAACAGTTAAGTAGTTGGCATAAATCTGTGGGGGACAATTCAATATCTAATCCACGTTTGCCTCCAGAAATAAATAAAGTTAGCAAATTTTGAGCCTGACTATCAATAATGGTAGGCAGACGTTTTTTCTGTCCTAACGGGCTAATGCCCCCCACTAAATAACCCGTTACCTTTTGTGCCTGCTGAGGTTCGGCCATATCTGCTTTTTTTGCCTTAAAAACTTTGGCTACTTTTTTCAAATCGAGTTGTCCGGAAACAGGTGTAACGGCGACAACAAGGTTTTTAGGATCGCTATTCAATGAAACCAATAGCGTCTTAAAAACTTGTTTGGCATCTAAACCGAGTTTTTTAATCACTTCATCACCGAAATTATGTTCATTCACATCATGTTCATAAGGGTGGAGTTTGAAATTTATTTTTTGTTTTTCCAGCAAAACAATAGCGGGAGTCATATTTGTACCTATAGCTGTCTATTTGTAACTATTTATCGGTAATGATTTTTTCAAAATGAAGCAGATGAATATGTTGTTATTCCTGAGGCCTTACCAGCATTTGCCCTAAATTGTTTTCTCCATGAAGATGCAATGCTCCTACAGCAACCAAATATTTCCCTGCTGGTAAGTTATGTAATTGCTCACTCCATTGGCGGTTTCTTTCAGTCATTAAGGTTTGGTAAATTTCTTCGCAGAATGTCATCGGTAGTACCTGATTTTGTTTCTCAGGTCTGTAATTCATCCACCAACTAATCATAGTCTGTAACGCACGCGCATTGGTGTGCCAATGGGTGATAGTATCTTCCAACAAAGAAAACCCTCCATTTGGCAGATTGATGAGAAGGTCGACTTGCGCATCGGTTCCTTCCAACTCAATGATGGTTTTATTGATAGTTTTTGCACTGTTCAGTAATTGGCAATCGATACCATATTGAGGACGCAATCCCAAATACTGGGCTTGGGCAGCCTGTAATATCAATGCAACTTGCCATGAGGGTAATGGGTCCAGCAGTGTGACAGGATGTTGGATTTCTCGGCAATAACGCTGTAAACAGTCAAAATGCTCGGGAGATAAACGTTGTGATAGCTCAATCTGCTCCGGAAACGTTTCTTTGAAGGGAGAATCAACTTGAGTGATATCTGCCTCGACAATAAGAGCGTCCACTTGCTCCAGTTGTTCCAACAATATTTCAGAAAGTGGGTACATGTTTTTTGTACCCATATGAATACTGCCAACAATATGCAATTGTTTGTTTTTATTTAAAGTGATGTCGAAAGCAGGATAGGGATAATGCCTTTGGGAATTGAGTCCCAATATCTTACTGAAATATGTCATTAATTTTCCCATGCTGCATACTCCAATAGTTGGCATTGAGCGGTATGCTAACCTGTTAATGGTTAACAAGAAAGAGGGAAAAGTGCGGGATGAAAAGCTAAACGGAATATATTTAGCTTTTCATGGATGCGATATAACTGCCTGAATGTTATGTCAGGATTTAGGTTTGAAACGCAATAAGCGATTGGCGTTACTCACGACAGTAATTGAAGACAATGCCATGGCTGCACCGGCAACTACAGGGTTTAATAAAGTCCCGGTAAGAGGGTACAAAATACCGGCTGCAATTGGGATGCCCAAGGTATTGTAGACAAATGCACCAAATAGGTTTTGTTTCATATTACGCAATGTGCCTCGGGATAATTCAACTGCATCAGCAACTCCGTGCAGGCTATGGCGCATAAGGGTAATGGTTGCGGTTTCTATGGCAATATCACTGCCACTTCCCATTGCGATGCCAACATCCGCTTGTGCCAATGCAGGTGCATCATTAATGCCATCACCGATCATCGCCACTTTCCTGCCTTCTGATTGAAGTGATTGAATGGCTGCTGCTTTGCCATCAGGTAAAACACCCGCAATAACGTGGTCAATGCCTGCTTCTTTAGCGATAGCATTCGCTGTAGTGGGGTTATCTCCTGTCAACATGACCAAATGATAGCCTTGGTTATGTAAGCGAAGCAGGGCAGAAACAGTATCTTGACGCAAGGGATCGCGGATAGAAAACAGGGCAGCGATTTTCCCATTGGCTGACAGAATAACAGGAGTTATGCCTTTTTCTGCCTGTGCCACCATTAATGGCTTTAATTCCGTTGTATCAATCTGATGTTGCTCAAGTAATTTTTGATTACCTAATAACAGGGTAATATCCCCAATTTCCCCCTTAACACCTAGTCCTGCGAGTGTGCGGAATGTTTGCACTTCTGGTAATTTTTGTCCTTCAAATTTCATTAAAATGGCTTTTGCCAGAGGATGATTTGAGCCACTTTCCAATGCACCAGCCCATATCAATACTTGTTCTTCGGTGAAACCATTGAAGGTATGGATCTCAGTCACTTGTGGCATACCTTCAGTTAAGGTGCCGGTTTTATCAAAGACAATGGTATCCAGTTGGCTGGCATGTTGCAGAGCATCAGCATCACGCACTAATACGCCTAATTCGGCGGCTCGTCCCACTCCAGAAATGATGGACATAGGAGTTGCCAGCCCAAGAGCACAAGGACAGGCGATAATTAAGACTGTAGTCATGATGACCAGCGCGTACATGATTTGTGGGGCAGGACCGATAAAATACCAGAGCGCGCCAGCAATCGGAGCGATAGCAACAACGATAGGCACAAATATTGATGATATTTTGTCTGCCAATTGACCAATTTCAGGTTTACTGCTTTGTGCCTGACGAACTAATTTGATGATGCGCGCTAATGTCGTTTGGCTACCAACCGCATTGGCTTTAAACAGTACCGTACCATCTTGAACTACAGTGCCAGCATGGACGGTATCGCCGATAGATTTTTGTTGAGGAATGGGTTCACCTGTCAGCATGGCTTCATCCAGCCAAACTGTACCCTGAATAATTTCACCATCGACCGGAACACGATCTCCTGTTGTCAGGCGCAATATCATATCGGGCATAACATCTGCCAATGGCAGTGTTTTTTCGCCTTCAGCGGTAACCACTCGTGCTATTGGCGGTGTTAAGTCCAACAATCGCTCAAGAGCTTTGGAAGAGCGTTGACGGGCACGTTGTTCTAATGCATGGCCGAGGTTGATCAAACCAATGATCATGGCACTGGCTTCATAATAAAGATGACGGGCTTGGGGAGGAAAAATCTCTGGCCACAAATTCACACTAATTGAATAAAGCCATGCTGCTCCCGTACCCAGAGCGACGAGGGTATCCATTGTCGCACTGCCATTTCTTAGGCTTTGCCACGCATTACGATAAAAATGTCCGCCGGCAAATACCATTACAACCAGTGTCATCAAACCAATAGTTAGCCAAATAGTGTGGTTTGAAGGTGTAAGTATCATATTATCACCTATCATTCCCCACACCATGACAGGTATCCCAACGACTAACGCAAGGGCTGATTGCCAGCGAAAGCGCCGCATATTAGCTTGTGCCACTTGCTGTTGGCGCTCACGGCGTTCAGCTTCATCCTGAATGACTTCCGCACTATAACCAGCCTTGATAACTGCTTCAATTAAGGTGTTTGGTGATACATGGCCTGTGACTAATGCGCTTCTTTCCGCGAGATTGACTCTGGCATGTTCCACGCCATCAACAGATTGCAGCGCTTTTTGTACCTTGCTGACACAGCTTGCACAGCTCATGCCATCTAGCAAAAGCTGAATGCTGTCATCATTGCTGTCATTAACACTTGCATTATTTTTGTTGCTGTGCTCAACAGGGGCTGTCTCTACCGGAGTCGAATGGGTTGCCGCTGCCAGAGACTCCGGAGTCTGTGCCAGCGGCTTATTTTTTGGGAAATCTACCTCCGCTGCTAATTCGGCGTGGTATCCGGCTTGTTCAACCGCATGAATTAACGCACTGCTCTCTGCTTTGCCATAGATTTTTGCTGTTTGGGTATCAACTTCAGTGGCGATAACACCTTCCACGGTTTCTAATGCTTTTTGTGTCTTACCTGCACATTTCATGCAGCTTAAACCTGACAACCGCAATTCAATATCAGGTTGAGTGGCAACAGTGGCTTTATAATTTTCGGCAACAATGGTGGCAATCAATTCATCAGATGAAACATTACTGATAATTTTGGCATAATTCAGACTCACATCTGCCCGTTCGACGCCGGGGATTTTTTCCAGAGTTTTTTTGACCCTGTTGACACAATGCATACAAGTTAAGCCTTGAAGTGCCAGAATGGTGGTTGTGGACATAACAATATCTCCTGATACAGAGTGATATACTTATCATTAAGGCTAAACCTTCCTGCAAGGGGAAGGTCAAGGGGGAATTATGAATATCAGTGAAATTGCTCATAAGACTGGTTTAACCAGCAAGGCGATTCGATTTTATGAAGAAAAAGATCTCATTACTGCGCCGGAGAGGGGAGATAATGGCTATCGTTATTATCGGCAAAAGCATATTGATGAGTTGATACTTTTGCGTCAGGCGAAAGAAGTCGGATTTACGTTGGAGGAGTGTCGTGAATTACTGCGATTATTCCGCAATCCTAGCCGCCACAGTGCGGATGTAAAAACGGCGACTCAGCAAAAAGTGGCAGAAATAGAAAAAACGATTTTGGAATTGCAAAAGATCAAGAAAAAACTACTGGCATTGGTGGCTGAATGTCCGGGAGATGATGGAGCTGATTGCCCCATCATTGAGCATTTATCTGGCTGCTGTAAGTATCATGTTTGACGGGAAATAGGCCTCACCTTTAATGTGATTCCGTCAACAGCGATGACCTCAACTTCAGTATTGGCAGGAAGTTCTTGGTCACAGTGAACGCGCCAACTACCATCGGCCAGTTTGACTCGCCCAAAACCGTTTTCGGTATTCGTGATTAAACGGGTACGAAGTCCAATCAACTGGTGATTTTTCTGATTGAGAATTTTATCATGAGCTTTACGGGGACGATGGCGTAGCCAGCTACGCCATGCAATAGCAGAAAGCAAGGTCAAAACAGCAAACAGAGTACCTTGCAGTTCCCAACTTAGGTCAGGAAAAATCCATGTGATCAGGGCGATAACTATGGCTGCAGTTCCTGTCCACAACAGATATCCTGCCGTTCCCAGCAATTCCGCAATCAGAAGCAGCCCACCAAAACAGAGCCAGAACCAAGCTGGCTGAGTGGCGATCTGTTCAATCATGACTATTTATCCTGTTTGCTTTTCTTGCTTTCGCCGATTAATTCAGCAATACCACCAATGGCTCCCATCAAATTGCTGGCTTCCAGTGGCATCATAATAACTTTACTGTTATTTGAGGCACCAATGTTGGTGAGGGCATCAGTATATTTTTGGGCAATAAAGTAGTTAATTGCCTGCATATCGCCATCAGCAATAGCGTCAGAAACCATTTTAGTTGCACGAGCTTCTGCTTCTGCCGCCCGTTCACGGGCTTCCGCTTGCAGGAAGGCTGACTGCCGCTCACCCTCTGCTTTCAGGATTTGTGACTGTTTTTCCCCTTCGGCTTTCAGAATCGCTGCCTGGCGGATACCTTCTGCCTCAAGAATATCTGCACGTTTAGTACGCTCTGCTTTCATCTGAGCGTTCATTGCGGAGATCAATTCTTTAGGTGGACGCACATCGCGGATCTCAATACGCGTGATTTTTACCCCCCACGGGTTAGTAGCTTCGTCGACGATTGTCAGTAGTCGGCTGTTGATGGAATCACGCTGGGACAGCATTTCGTCCAGTTCCATCGAACCCAGTACGGTACGGAAGTTAGTCATTGTCAGATTAATGATGGACAGTTCCAGATTACTGACTTCATAGGCTGCGCGTACTGGATCGACAACCTGAATAAAGCAGACCGCGTCAATAGTTACATTAGCGTTATCGCGAGAAATGACTTCCTGTGATGGGATATCCAAAACCTGTTCCATCATATTGATTTTGCGGCCGACACGATCAATAAACGGCATGATGATATGTAGGCCGGGCGTCAATGTACGGGTATAGCGCCCAAAGCGCTCAACAGTCCATTGATAACCTTGTGGAATGGTTTTTACACAGGTAAAGACGATAACAACAGCAATAATGATTAAAATCGGTACAGCACCAAAAGAGAGTAAATCCATAAAAATTTCCTTATCTGTTAATTATGGAATATATAAGTTTTGTTTGCCTAATAGAGTAAAGAGTATACATGACGACGGTATTTAGATGCCAGTACATCTCCAGTACCCAGTGTAGAAAAAATATCCATCATCGTCTTTTTCACTGCACCATCGGCAGCAGCAAGATCTTTCTTCAAAAAACTAAACAACAATTCGAGGGCTTCTTCATTACGGCCAACTTTGTGTAATTCGGACGCCAATTGTACGGCTAATTCTGCATTTTCTGGTTGAGCTACTAACTCTTGTTGCAGTTGTCGAATCTCAGGTGAATCTGCGGCCTGTTTCTGAGACTTAATATGTTCAAATAACTCATGATAACGTTCATCTTGTTGTTCTAATGGGACGGTATCCAGTATTTTTTGGGCGTCTTCAAGATGATTGAGTGAAAGATTTACTTCGACCAACAATAACGTAATCTCAATATCTTGCGGATTTTCTTTGTGGACTTCTTTCAGTAAAGATAACGCCTCCAGACTCTTGCCTTCTTCAAGCAACTCGTTCACTTGTTCTAATGGTGACTTTTCTTCTTGTACCAGAAGAGTGGAGAAAATTTTTCTGATAGCGTCATCAGTTTGGATGCCTTCAAAACCTTGAACAGGGCGGGCTTCTTTTACAAACAGCACAGTAGGCAAGCCACGTACACCAAATTGTGCGGCGAGATAGGGAAGTTCGCCACAATTGACTTTTGCCAGAGTAAATTGCCCTTCATATTCATGGGCTATTTTGTCAAGAGTTGCTTCTAATTCATGGCAATGTAGATCCTGTGGTGACCAGAAATAGAATACAACGAGTTGGTTGAGTGAGTGCTGTACAACTTGAGCAACATTCGATTCATCAATATTAATGATATGAGCAGTATTATTGTTTATATTCACTGTGGGTTCCATGGACGTTTCTCTCTGGTTCGTTGCTAGGCGATGGTATGTATAAATAAGACCCGTTCGTACGTTTTTCAATGCTTCTTAGCTTTACCAACGTACTATTTTATCGAGCCATTTTTCCGGGAGTATACGACGCATTATTTTTACGGTGTAAGTTATCAATGTAACAGAATAACGTAATTTAGGATTGGGACTTTCCAAAGCGTGAATCAGTTTCGAAACCACATCTTCAGGCATAAGTGTGAAACGGCGGGCAAGGCTTGGGTTTTCGACCGGATGATCCTGCTGCGTTTGATTCACATTCTCCGTAAAACGGGTATTGATTGGTCCCGGTTCTATCAGGCTGACTTTAATGCCTGTTTTTGCTAGTTCTCCCCGCAAAGCATCTGACCATGCTTCGAGGGCATATTTACTGGCTGCGTATGCACCACGGCCAGGTGTTGAGAGTAATCCCATAACAGAGCTGGTTTGGACAATTCGTCCCGCACCATAAGCCCGTATGGCTGGCAGCAATAAGCAGGTAAGTTGATGAGTGCCAAAGAAATTAGTGGAAAACTGTTTTTCCATCTGCTCACGCGAAACGGTTTCTAATGGGCCATAAACAGCGAATCCACTATTATTGAATAGCCCGAACAGACGACTGTTGGTTAATTCGATTACTGTTTTGGCTGCACGCTCTACACTTTCTTTATCATCTAAGTCCAATTCAATCGGCTCGAACCCCAACTCTTGCATATGAGCTAAATCAGCGGGTTTACGGCAAGCTGCGAGTACGCGGTAACCACGTTGATGAAGTGTTTTGGCCGCTGCTAAGCCGATTCCACTAGAACATCCTGTAATAAGAATTGTTTTTTGCATAACTTTACCTGTTGTTTGCATCAATTTATGGAAATAAATGATTTACTATTAGGAATGATTTACTTAAGGATAGTTGATGCATGCCGACAATTTGTTGGACATCCAATCAGCAATAAAAGATTGTGCAGATTGATTAGGATGCAGTCCGTCGTCTTGTATCCATTCTGGTTTAGTAGCAACGTGCTCCATAAAAAATGGTAGTAGAGGAAGTTGATTGCGTTCAGCAAGTGCAGGATAAATTTTTGCAAAGGATTCAGTATAACGTTTTCCGTAATTAGGGGAAATTCGGATTTGCATTAACAACGGTTGTGCGTTGGCCTGTTTGATCAAAGTAATACTCTGTTGCAAATCTTGTTCTATCTTTTGAATGGGAAAACCACGCAGTCCATCATTCGCGCCAAGTTCTATCAGAACCCATTTGGGATTGTGCTGCTTCAATAATTCAGGCAAACGTTCGAGCCCCTGCGATGCGGTATTGCCACTAATACTGCCGTTAACGATGACAGTTTTTTTACCAGCTTGTTGCCATTGTTTTGCCATTAGTGCAGGCCACGACTGCTCAACCGGCAAACGGTATCCGGCACTGAGGCTATCTCCCAATATCAGCAAAGTATCCGCAGCAGTTGCTCTGGCACTGCATAGCACTAACAATAAAAGGAAAAATACATGGCTGTAGAAAGTATTCTTGAAGTTCATCATCTCACTAAACATGTAGGCCAAGGGGAACAGGTAATTAATATATTGCAGGGTATTGAGTTGGTTGTCGAGCCAGCACAGACAATTGCATTAATTGGCGAATCAGGTTCAGGGAAGTCAACACTTCTGGGGATTATTGCTGGATTGGATGATGGCAACAGGGGAGAAGTCCACCTGTTGGGACAGAATATCAGCCGCATGAATGAAGAGCAACGGGCGAAGTTAAGGGCAGAAAATGTGGGTTTTGTTTTCCAATCGTTTATGTTGATTCCAACCCTGAACGCGCTGGAGAATGTTCAACTTCCGGCGTTGTTGCGCGGCGAACCGGAACACCAAAGTCGTGAACAGGCTATTGAGTTACTCGAACAGTTGGGATTGGGAAAGCGGCTGAAACATATGCCAGCTCAACTTTCGGGTGGTGAACAGCAGCGGGTGGCTTTGGTTCGGGCGTTCTGTACCCGCCCCAAAATTTTGTTTGCTGATGAACCAACAGGCAACCTTGATCGCCAGACAGGTGATCGCATTGCTGATTTATTATTTTCTCTCAATCAGGATTACGCGACTACTTTGATTGTGGTCACCCATGACAGCCAACTTGCTGCCCGTTGTCAGCGTCGTTTACGTCTGATGGATGGAAAATTACGGGAGGAAGCATGATCTGGCGCTGGTTTTGGCGTGAATGGCGAACACCATCTCTTCTGATTGTTTGGTTATCCCTGACATTGGCGGTAGCCTGCGTGCTGGCATTAGGGCGTATCAGTGATCGCATTGATCAGAGTGTGCATTATCAAAGCCGTGATTTTTTGGCGGGTGATTTTGTCTTAAAGGCTGCGTATCCGATTGATGAAACTTGGTTGAGCAGGGCACAAGAGCTGGGATTGACACTGAGTCGCCAAATTTCATTTTCGACCATGACATATGCGGGAGATATTTCACAACTGGCTCAGGTAAAAGCCGCAGATGAACGTTATCCTCTATATGGAGAACTGGAAACCAATCCGCGTGGGTTAAAGCCAGAGAAGGGTTCTGTGTTGGTGGCTCCGAGATTACTGACACTGTTGGGAATTAAGGTTGGGGATAATCTTGACGTGGGAGATGCCACGTTGAAAATTAGCGGCGAATTGCTGCAAGAGCCTGATAGCGGTTTCAGTCCCTTCCAGATTTCTCCCCGAATTTTAATCAATATTGATGATGTTCAGGCAACAGGAGCGATTCAACCCGGCAGTCGGTTGACTTACCGTTATATGTTTGCGGGTTCTTCTGCCGCCACTCAGTCATTCCAGCAATTTGTTGAACCACAACTAAAAGCGGATCAACGCTGGCTGACATTGAAACAGGATAATGGCGTAATGGCGCAATCCATTGAACGCGCCCAGCAATTTTTACTGTTATCAGCTTTGTTGACATTGCTGCTTGCTGTAGCTGCGATGGCAGTTTCCATGACTCATTATTGCCGTAGTCGGCATAACCTGATCGCCATCTTGAAAACACTGGGGGCAGGACGTTGGGCTTTGCGCCAATGGCTCATTGGACAATGGTTGGTAATATTGCTTGCTGCCATAGCGGTAGGCTCTACTTTAGGCTTGGTTTTTGAATCGGTATTGATTCGAGTTTTGGCTGAGATGTTACCTAAGATGTTGCCAGCGGCAGGAATGTGGCCGTGGGTATGGGCGATTGGAACCCTATTTGGTATTGCAATATTGGTGGGCATTCGCCCGTATCGCCAACTCATGGCTACCCAGCCTTCACGAGTATTGAGAAGTGATGTAACAGCGTCTATCTGGCCATTGCGTTATTATTTACCTGTGGTGGCGTTAATGATAATGGGGGGATTGGTATTATTGGCAGGCACTCAGCCTTTGTTATGGTCACTTTTGGCAGGAGTGCCGATTGTTGCGTTGTTTTTGGCGCTATTGGGATGGGTGGGATTATGGTTGCTGCGCCGTGTGACATTCCGCCAGTTAAGCCTGCGTCTGGCGGTCAATCGGTTGTTGTGTCGACCATTTCAGACCATGACCCAATTAGCGGCATTTTCCCTGTCATTTATGTTGCTGGCTTTACTTATTATGGCAAGGGGCGATTTATTGAGTCGGTGGCAGCAGCAATTGCCGCCGGATAGCCCGAACTATTTCCTGATTAACATGACTCAACCGCAAATTGCTCAAGTTAGCGATTTACTGTCCAAATATCAGGTGAAGCCTACCGATTTTTATCCTGTAGTGTTGGCGCGGTTGACGCAAGTGAATGGACAATCTGCGATTGAATGGGCGGCTAAAAAACATCCTAATAGTACGACCGTGAGTCGTGAACTAAACTTAACATGGAAAACAGAATTACCGCCTTTTAATACTCTGAGTGCAGGGACATGGCCTCCCAAGCCGAACGAAGTTTCCATAGAGCAAGGCGTTGCAGAACGATTGAAAATCAAGTTAGGAGATAAGCTTACATTCACAGGTGATACCCGAACGTTTCACACCACAGTAAGCAGTATTCGCAAGGTGGATTGGGAAAGTATAAATCCAAACTTTATTTTCATCTTTGCTAAAGAAACGTTGGAAAATCAGCCCAGAATGTGGCTGACCAGCTTTCATTATGAAGGCAATGGACGGCTGTTAACAGAAATTAACCGTCATTTCCCGACCATTGGCATACTGGATATTGGTTCGATAATCAAGCAAGTACAAAGCATTTTGCAGCAAGTTAGCAAGGCATTGGAAATTATGGTTGTTCTGGTGATGATTTGTGGCGGATTGCTTTTATTGGCACAAATTCAGGTCGGGATGAATCAACGACAACTTGAATTGGTGGTATACCGTACATTGGGAGCGAGCAAAAAACTTTTGCGTCGTACATTATGGAGTGAATTTGCTCTGCTTGGTTTTATGGCTGGTTTGGCGGCGGTATTTGGTGCAGAAATCGCACTTTGGTTGTTGCAGACTCAGGTCTTTGATTTCCCGTGGCAACCACAATGGCTGATGTGGCTTCTGCTTCCTATCATCAGTAGCTTGCTGCTTTCAGTATGTGGTGGTTGGTTGGGCGTTAGGCTATTGCGGAAACAAGGACAATATCGGCGTTTGCCTGAATAATATTCACTATATAGAATAAACCAACCAAGTTAAAAATAAACCTCGTTAAAATAACGAGGTTTGTCATTTGAAAGACTGGATATTATCAGGCAAATTCCGCTCTTAATCTGGGTAGGATTTGATCCCCAAAAATTGTTAATCCTTTTATGTAATCGGGGAAAATCAACATCACACCATCCAAATCACAATTACGCATTAAATCTGTCAATTGTCTGTAGCAGGTATCCGGTGTACCAATGGCGGTATGGGTCATAAAGGCATTTTGCGAACGTTCTACCATCGCATTGTTTTTTCCATCCATATCGACCCCAAAACTGTGCATCATATTTTTGACGGCTTCTACATCCAAACCTTGACGGTAGAATTGGGTGAGCGTTTCAGCATAGGCATCTGTTTCAGCGCAAATCACGGTACACATGCAGAATGTTTTGGTTGTTGTGTTGTACTCAGCGGCGATGCGTTTGGCGGTTAAACTGATATTTCGGGTTTCTGCCTCATCTTTACCGCCGATAAAACATACATCGGTATGGCGTACACTGAAACGCAGCCCTTGCTCGGATTGACCAGCACAAACAAGATAAGGACGAGGAAGGGAAAGAGGTTTAGGTTCAGAAACGCACTGCTTCAAATGAAAGTAAGTGCCATCATGGTCTACCTGTTTTTCATGCCAAAGACGTTTAATCAACTGAGTCCATTCTTCAGTCATGGCATAGCGTTGGTCATGGTTCAGACTATCATCCCATTCACCCATTTGTTCAAATTCATCCCGAAATGAACCTGAAACAATATTCAGGCCGGCACGACCCTGACTAATGTGATCCAACGTAGCGATCATTTTGGCGGTAACCGCCGGATTATGCAGCCCGGCATGAACAGTAGCGATCAATTTTGCGCGGTGAGTCACTTCGGCAATGCCAGCCATCATCGTGACGGATTCGAGTGAGCAACCCCAATGATCGGTTTCACCACCAAACCCGCGCCATTTTCCCATGGACATAATGAAATCAAGGCCAATATGATCGGCCAAAATGGCAGCTTCACGGTTTTGTTTATAAGACGCATCCAGTGGCGGCGTGTTTTTGGAGATGATCCATCCACCTTTGGCGATGGGCAGAAATACGCCGAACTCTTTCTTTGACATCACTATTTCCTTGTTTGTATGTTGTTTTAGTTCATTTTTATCCTATTCAGTAAATTGAGTATCTTTGATTGAGTGCTTTCCCATTTTCTGAGCAGGTGGTTTCATCATCAATGTTACGACAAGAACAACAAATACGGGGATAGCAATAATTAAGAATGCTGAAGTAAAACTGCCTGAATAATCCTTGATAGTACCAGCAAAAAAAGGAGCCAGGCACGCCAGTGTGGAAAACAGGTTCATGATTGAAAACAGTTCCAGATAAGGCTTGCGGCCAAAATAATTCGCCAGTAATACACTGGAAGCGAGGAAAGTCATGCCATATCCCATCCCGACAAACACCGTGAATGCAATCAAAAATGGCCATGAAGAGGCAATGCTCAGTGCAATTAAACCAAGAATGATGATGGCCAGACTACCGATCAGTAATTTTTTCGGATCTACCCACTCTCCGACTGCACCACCTGCCAATCTGGAAAACGCATTGATAAAGGCCATTGTGCTTAGTAACCCAGCGGCGATGGCTTCGCTGAAACCATTTTCAATAATATGGGCAACTGCAAAACTATTGACTGTAATACCACACCATAAAAATGCGGTGTAAGTTGCGGCGATCACATAGAACTGCCATGTCCGCAGGGCTTGATGTGCCGTCCAACGTTGCTTGGTACGATAAATGCCGGGATTATCCTGACTGTTATGTTTTTGGTTTACGGCCTTGGCATGGGCGACTTCCCGTTTTCCCTCCTGAAGAGTAATAACTGTCAGGATAACGACAATGGACAGGGCAATGGCGGAAATCATCCAATGCATTCGCCATGTTCCCCAAACACGGGTTGCCAGAAAATAGATCCACGGACCTACCACGCCTCCCAATCCCCCTATAGTGAAGTAGAAACCAAAAGCAAGGGATTGTTTCTCATATAGCCGTGAAATCACATAAGTACCCGGGACTGTCGCCAAAAAGGTAAAACCGATACCAATTAAAGACGCACCAATAAAATACGATGAAATAGTGTGTGTGTGATAAAGATTGTAGAAACCAGCCAGAAAAATCAGCAGACCGACGCACAGAGTGAAACGAACGCCAATTTTACGAATGAATACCGTTGGCAGGAAACTGGATAGCCCGCAAGTCAGGCCAAGCAGCGTGAAGCCTAAACCCGCATTTGTCCAACTCCAGCCCAGTTCATTAATCATACTGGGTAGGACAACACCCAATGACGTAAAGGTTGTTGCTGTGGATAAAAAATAGACCATGCCTAAAAGTATCAGCAAAAACCACTGATAAGTACGCCCGAATTTGTCGTGTTGAATGGACATTGTGACCCCATCAAGGATATAAACCATTAAAAACGGCACTATTTTATGTGTTTATTAGGAAAAGCTGTATCGAATAAACACCCCATAGTTAAATTGATTCGTACGAAAGTCAGATGTATCTTTTATTTTGTACTTATTTTTGACTGGATTTACGACAACACCTGCCCACAGATGACCAGCTTGATACCCTAATTTTTTCCCCAAGTCATAATGCAGCTCAGGTTTGAAATCGATCATTTCGGGGTTATCACCTAAACCCAGTGTATAATCGAAAGTTCCTACAATGCGGAAATCCCCTAGTTGATTACTGAAAGGAATACCATAATCAATATGGATACGCTGATCATTCCAATTTCCCTTGGCATTATTTTCAAAATAAAAAATAGTACGCAACCAACTGAACCCACTCACTTGCCAATCAAGACTGATACCGGGGAAATAGTCATATTTTACATTTTTGGTTTTAGCTATCCACTGAGCAAACAGCACATCTTTTAATGGGCCATAGGAAAGATCATAGCCTGTGATTTTACTGGCACTCAGTCTTGGTACGAACTTATAGTAATAGGTACTTTTATCGCCTTTGTAATTATGTTGCAGAGAATTTTGCCAAATGCTGTAGACATACATATCACCAATCTTGTAATCACCAAAGGCTTCTACAATGGGTGAAATGGTTTTTTGAGGATCAATCTTATTTTCGAATTGGAAGTAAAGGCTGGTATCGATGGACTGAAAATTGACAAAACTTTCTGCTTGCACAGGTATTGATAAAAGAAAATAAAGTGGAATAGCAGATAAACCCGCAGTTGTGGCTGTAATCGACCTCAAGGTGTTATTGATTTCCTGTTTCCTTAGCAATAGCACTTGGTGTCTCCTTGTTATCTTATCGACATTGATTTTAAGATGAAGGGTATATAAAAAATTGAACGGATTGTCTATTACTTAAAAGAAAATAGGCAGTTCCTGAAGACGGTTTAGCTTACCTTAAGGTTAGTGATGTAATATTCTTTAGATAATATAGAAAACGCTATTATTTATTGAGGTTTTTATTTGCATTCAATTTATTTTAAATTCCAAGTTATTTTTTATCTGAAAAGTATTTGGTGTGTTTTTCTTAAGGTTTATTTAAAGAAAAATAATTTGTAAAAATTATAGCTCATGTGCTGAATGATTTTATGAATCATGTAGGCTATCAATATTTTTATTTGGGAAATTTTATTTAACTATAAATCATAATATTTATCTAATATAAATTACGAAGTGAAAATGATCTTGTGTATTTTTTTTGGGTTGTCATGGAAAATTTAAATGTAAAAGGTAATATGTAGAAAAATTAATTTTGTAGCATACCATTTGGTTCAAGGGGAATATCATGTATACAGGCATAGTACAAGGTAAAGAGCACGTATTATCACTCAATAAAAATAATGGATTTAGCACTCTGGAAATCAGTAATAACAACCGTTTTTTAGATGATGTTACAGTTGGAGCAAGTGTCGCAATAGATGGCACATGCTTGACCGTTACCCAATTTAGTGAGGATAGCGTTTATTTTGATATTTCTGATTTTACAGCAGATACCGCAACGTTAAAATTTCTCTCGATTGACGATGAAGTTAACGTCGAGCGATCACACCAGATGCATAAAGAAAATGGTGGGCACAGTCTTTATGGGCATGTAGAAGGAATGGCAGAAGTTGTTGAATTTACCGCAACAGGGGGAAACTTATCGGTTGGTTATCAAGATCCCTCAAGATAATATTAAATATTTTTTCCTCAAAGGTTTTATTGGATTGCATGGTTGTAGTTTAACAATCAATGATATTGATGAAGAAAATAAGACGATTGCTTTAAACCTGATCCCGGAAACATTAAGAATGACTAACCTCAGCAAGATTAAGGTGGGTGATTTCCTCAATTATGAAATAGATCAAACGACAAGAACAATTGTTGATACATTATCCCGAACGCTTTCATCTCAAACACGAGCATTTTAAGCACGTTCACGAATGTAATAACTTTTAACAAAATTGATATGGGAAGTGGTAGCTCATCTTCAATCATTACCACTTCCTTACTCTGGCGATTTATACCCAATGGGTTTCAAGGTGCGTCGTGGCGGCCAGGGAGTGAATCCCCGGG
This sequence comes from Xenorhabdus yunnanensis, assembly GCF_028598805.1. Taxonomy (GTDB): domain Bacteria; phylum Pseudomonadota; class Gammaproteobacteria; order Enterobacterales; family Enterobacteriaceae; genus Xenorhabdus; species Xenorhabdus yunnanensis. The sequence goes on from NZ_JAQRFI010000001.1 coordinate 185,181, forward strand.
AGCATAGATAACTACTATGTGGCCGGGGTGAATGAGCGCAGCAACAAAGAGGCAACTTGAAATACGAAAGGTATAAATAACCGATCAACTTAATTTATCTTGTGCCCACTTAAGACTGCTCTGATATTCTGTTGGCAATAATGAGGCTAACGTTTGCAGCGTCGTTTTCAATATCCCCTTATCCGCATGAGTCACATTTAAGTGACCTACTTTACGTACAGGGCGAACTTCTTTTTCATACCAATGTAAACGAACCAGCGGCAAGCTAAGCCATGCGGGGTTTATTCCTGTACCGATCAGGTTGATCATGACGGATGGCGCAAATATTTCTGGTTGTGGCATGGGAAGATTCAAGATCGTTCGTAGGTGAAGTTCAAACTGGCTGATAGAAGCCCCATTTTGTGTCCAGTGACCACTATTGTGAACTCGCGGAGCTAATTCATTGATCAACAAATTATCACCAACAATAAAGCATTCCATCGCCATAACACCCACATAGCTCAGGTGATTCATGATGGCGGACAGCATCTTCTCTGCTTGTTGTTGAAACTTTTGTTGAAATTGCTTATCGGCAGAATCAGGCAAAGCAACACTGGTACGCAAAATACCTTCCTGATGCAAATTGTGAGTCAGTATATAGAATACAGATTCACCTTCGGCATTACGGGCACCAACCAGAGAGACTTCTCCTGAAAACGGAATGCCTTGTTCTACAATACATTCACCGTAAACTTCAGGCGGAAGAATTGTTTCATCACCCGGCCGGATACGCCATTGTCCACGCCCGTCATAACCTCCTGTCCGGCGTTTCACAATGATGAAATCCCCTAACTCTGTAAATAGCTGAGGCCATTGGTCGGGGGTGGAAAGCAGTTTCCACGGTGCGGTTGCCAAGCCCAATGTGTCCATGAGCTGCTTTTGTGGCAAACGATCAGCCAGTCGTGGAAAAATATCGCGATTGATAAAAGCCTTATGATGCGCCAGTTCTCGGGTTAATGCAGTTTCGGGCCAGCGCTCAATTTCTGCGGTGATAACGCTGCTTTGATAAGGTACAGCTTCCGGCTCGGCATCCAACCCAACAGGATAAACAGTGATCCCCAGCGGCTCACCTGCTTGACGCAGCATTCTGCCTAACTGACCATTTCCCAGTACACAAACAGGCTTCATGCATCCTCCCGTGGATCTGGATTATCCAAGACGGTTTGTGTTTGTTCATTGCGCCAATCTGACAAACGTTGAAACAGAGCGCTGTCATGCAAAGCCAGCACTTGGGCTGCCAACAATGCGGCATTTGCTGCTCCTGCCTTGCCAATAGCCAATGTGCCGACAGGAATGCCTTTTGGCATTTGTACAATAGAATACAGGCTATCGACACCGCTAAGCGCAGCGCTTTGTACCGGAACGCCAAACACAGGCACTAAAGTTTTGGCTGCCAACATTCCCGGTAAATGTGCCGCACCGCCTGCACCAGCGATAATCACATCAAAACCGTTTTCTTTCGCCTGTTCTGCGAAATGAAAAAGTTTATCCGGTGTTCTGTGTGCTGAAACAATTTCAACATGGAAAGGAATAGCAAGAGAGGTCAAAATATCGGCTGCATGTTGCATCGTTGCCCAGTCGCTTTTCGAACCCATGACGATGGCAATTTTGGCGTGGTGCTGGTGCTCTATTTCTGTTGTAGAAGTCATAGCTGTTGTGGGATCAGGACTGGACGTCATAAATCAGAAGCTCCTGTATGGGGTGTCTACCAGAACAAAGATGAAATTTCAGACGACGGATCATATCACGCTAATTGCACAAGGAAAACGTTTGCGTCGATTGATTTGTGGATTTTTCCAAAATAAGCAAAGGAGCTTAGAAGGGGAAGGATACTAACTCAATAGACGTTTCTGTGACTTTAAACATTGAACCTTGAGCATGCCATGCTCCTAATACACCACGATGCACAGCTTTATCACCAAGTTGGATATCGTGTATTGCGGGGCGATGCGTATGCCCGTGAATTATCCAATCTGCCTGATGCTTTTTGAAATGCTCGATAACAGCCTCTTGATTGACATCCATAATAGATTTGGATTTTTGGCTGTTGGCGTATTGGCTGCCCGCCCGCATTTTGGTTGCAATTTTCAAGCGGATAAATAAAGGGAGAAACAGGAATAACCGCTGTATCCATGGAGTATGTACTCGCTTACGATACTGCTGATAGCCGATATCATCAGTGCATAGTGTATCGCCATGCAAAATCAGAATACGTTTACCATATAATTCCAGTACTTTTTCCTGCGGTAGCAGGATCAAGCCGCTCTCTCTGGCAAAACGAGAACCAAGTAAAAAATCACGATTGCCATGAATGAAATAACAAGGAATACCTTTTTGTTTCAGTTCATTAAGTGCTTGGGCGATTTTAATGTGTAATGGGTTGGGATCATCATCACCAATCCAGTAATCAAAAAAATCACCGAGGATATAAAGACTCTCAGCATGAATTGCATCTTCACGTAAAAAACGCAGAAAACCGGCAGTGATTGCCGGTTCTTGTTCACTAAGATGTAAATCTGCAATAAACAGTGTACTCATGTAACGATTAATTATTCTCTGAAGTAACCATTCTCTGAAATAACTATTCTCTGACAGTAATTATTCTCTGACAGTAATTATTCTCTGACAGTAATTATTCTCTGACAGTAATTATTCGCTGACAGTCACACGTTCAATGATCACATCTTCACGTGGTACATCTTGGTGCATACCGCTGCGGCCAGTGGAAACACCTTTGATTTTATCAACCACATCCATGCCTTCAACAACTTCAGCAAATACACAATAACCCCATCCATCTGGACGCTCTGAACGGAAGTTCAGGAAATCGTTATCCACAACGTTAATGAAGAATTGGGCAGTTGCAGAATGTGGATCATTGGTACGTGCCATTGCGAGAGTGCCACGGTTGTTTTTCAGGCCATTGTTAGCTTCGTTCTTAATAGTATCCTTAGTCATTTTCTGCTTCATGCCTGACTCAAAGCCACCGCCTTGAACCATGAAGCCATTGATAACACGGTGAAAAATTGTGTTGTCATAAAAACCTTCAGAACAGTAACTCAGGAAGTTTTCAACAGTTACAGGTGCTTTATCAGCGAATGTTTTGATTACGATATCGCCAAAGTTGGTGTGGAAAGTCACCATAATAAAAATCCTAATAATAGTTTTGATTAACCCCGTATTTAGGGGATTCGGAACAACCGCTGTTATATCACATCTCAGATTTTGAGTCAGTACTCTGGGTTGCATCAGAATAAGGCGGCTTGTGGTACTTGCAATGCATTGCATATCAAGGTGAAATACCTCACCTGACTTCTCTATGCCCGTTTATTTATGACGCGGATAAAGAAGCTTATAATCAATCAACTCATTTGATTTTATTACACGTACATCAATTTTTACGGAAAACCCACTGATGCTAAAAATTTTCAATACTCTCAGTCGTCAAAAAGAAGAATTTAAGCCGATTCACGAAGGGAAGGTGGGCATGTACGTGTGTGGCATTACCATTTATGACTTGTGTCATATCGGTCATGGCAGAACATTTGTTGCATTTGATGTTATTGCCCGTTACCTGCGTTATCTGGGATACGATCTGACGTATGTCCGTAACGTCACTGACGTTGATGACAAAATTATCAGACGTGCAACCGAAAATAAGGAAAGCTGTGACGATTTGACCACACGCATGTTGGCAGAAATGCACAGCGACTTTGATACACTGAATCTCTTGCGTCCGGATTTAGAACCTCGTGCAACACAACATATCCCAGAGATCATTGAAATTACGGAAGAGCTGATTAAGCGTGGTCATGCTTATGTTGCCGCGAATGGTGATGTTATGTTCTCCATTGACACCAATCCTAATTATGGACTGCTTTCCCGTCAGGATTTGGAACAATTGCAGGCGGGTGCCCGTGTTGAAGTGGCAGATGTAAAACGTAACCCAATGGATTTCGTGTTGTGGAAAATGTCCAAGCCGGGTGAGCCTAGCTGGGAATCTCCGTGGGGTGCAGGCCGTCCGGGCTGGCATATTGAATGTTCCGCAATGAACGGCAAGGCGCTGGGTCACCATTTTGATATTCACGGTGGTGGCTCTGATTTGATGTTCCCGCACCATGAAAATGAGATTGCACAATCAACTTGTGCCCATGATGGCCCTTACGTCAATTATTGGATGCATTCCGGTATGGTTATGACAGATAAAGAGAAGATGTCCAAATCATTGAACAATTTCTTTACCATCCGTGATGTGCTGGAATATTATGATGCTGAAACCGTGCGTTATTTCCTGCTGTCCGGCCACTATCGCAGCCAGTTGAATTATACGGAAGAGAACCTGAAACAGGCGCGTACTTCCCTTGAACGCTTGTATACATCCCTGCGTGGTACAGATAAATCTGCTCAGCCTGCTGGTGGAGAAGCGTTTGAAGCCCGTTTTACTGAAGCAATGAACGATGACTTCAACACACCGGAAGCGTATTCAGTCTTGTTTGACATAGCGCGTGAGCTGAACAGCCTGAAGACAGAAGACATGGCGGCAGCTAATGGTCTGGCTGCTGAACTGCGTAAATTAGCGGGTATTCTCGGTCTTTTGGAACAAGATCCAGAACATTTTTTGCAAGGCGGAGCACAGGCAGACGATGACGTAGCCCAAATCGAAGCACTAATCAAACAACGTAACGATGCTCGTAAAAACAAAGAGTGGGCCTTGGCTGATGCGGCTCGCGGCCAGTTAAGTGAAATGGGAATTGAGCTGGAAGATGGGCCGCAAGGAACAACATGGCGCTGTAAGTAATTGATTCCAGAACCGCCCCTTAGATGGGCGGTTCAGTTTTTATCGCATTTACACTTTCATAACGATATTTTTAGCTGTAATACTTAGCTGTGTTATATATGAGTGGAATAAAAACCGACAAATTTATCGATGAGTATTTAGATACTCAGGATAGAAAGCATTTACAGCGTGATAGGTAACTTTTCCAGAAGCTGAGTCCCGTTTCATGGAAACAAAAGAGGAATTACTCAGATGCTCTGGTACTTGATGTGTATTATCACCGGAAGCAGGATTGAGAAGAGAAATTTTTACTCGATGTTTAGAATTACTTAATTTATAAGACAAACCCAACAACCTTCTTGCAGCTCTATTACTTAACATAATTAACCCCGTTTCAGTTGTACGTAAGCCTCCCAGTATAGCAACTTATTAGAAAACCAAAACATTGCTGACATAATTGTTTATCAAGACATCGTCAATGTCACATATCCTGCAGATAAAACCAGATAAATTTACTGTCAGAAACATCAATATCATTAGACGTTTAATATTTTTCTTGGATTGACTATTGGTTCGATATTTACTGGATTGGTTTTTGGAGGGCTTTTGATTTTGCGTTTTGTCTTATGCTGACAGTGATAAAAATAATTAACTGTTAAGTCTTTCATTTTTCAAGTTGCAGCCTTGTGAGCTGCAACCCTACTTAGTTACTCTTCAACGCGAACAGATTCGCCATTAAAGGTAACCACTTTACCGGCAACAATTTTGCAGCGTTTACGGGTTTCAACTTGAGAATCGACCTTCACCAAACCTTCTGCAATCACTGTTTTTGCCGCAGCTCCACTTTCACACCACCCTTGAAGCTTCAGCAAATCACACAATTCGACATAAGGGTGACCATCTAAACAAAAAATTTCCATTAGTAACCTTCAGTTGTATCTACATCATGATATTCCTCGCAAGCCTGCAAGGTATTTTGAATTAATGTTGCAACAGTCATAGGGCCAACACCACCGGGTACAGGGGAGATCCAACCTGCGCGTTCGGACGCGTTATCGAAATCTACATCACCAATGACTTTGCCATTTTCCAGTCGATTAATGCCGACATCAATCACAATCGCGTCAGGTTTAATCCACTCGCCGGGAATAAAATTTGGCTTACCGACCGCGACGATCAGTAAATCAGCCTGTTCAACATGTTGACGTAAGTTTTTGGTAAAGCGATGCGTTACCGTAGTCGTACAGCCTGCCAGCAACAATTCAAGACTCATCGGACGTCCAACGATGTTAGAAGCACCAATAATAACCGCATTTAGCCCATAAGTATTGATATTGCAGCGCTCAAGCAGGGTTACAATCCCGCGGGGAGTACAAGGGCGCAATTTTGGGGCACGTTGGCATAGACGACCGATATTATAAGGGTGGAAACCATCCACATCCTTATCGGGATGAATACGTTCCAATACTTTGACGTTATCAATACCGGCAGGTAGAGGGAGTTGAACTAAAATACCGTCGATTTCCGTATCGGCGTTTAGGTTATCTATCAAGGAGAGTAATTCGGCTTCGCTGGTGGTATCAGGCAGATCATAAGAGCGGGACATAAAGCCGACTTCTTCACAGGCACGGCGTTTGCTTGCGACATAAATTTGAGAAGCGGGATTTTCGCCCACTAAAACGACGGCAAGACCCGGCGCTCGTTTTCCGGCTGCAACACGTTGCCTGACTTTTTCTGCAACTTCGCTTCTGATTGTCTGCGCAATCGTTTTCCCATCAATAATTTTTGCTGACATGTATTTAAGATTCCATCATCAAGTATAGGAATAAGTGCTATTTTGTCAGAACATGAACCGCCTGTCAGTTTTATTGGTAATCATAAAATGAACATATGAGCGAAAAGCCCATTGACTCATTCCATTATGCCCGTATAATCCGGTGCTGCATCAACGCATTAATGATGTTTCTTATTCTGCATACCATAATGCGCCCTTAGCTCAGCTGGATAGAGCAACGGCCTTCTAAGCCGTAGGTCACAGGTTCGAATCCTGTAGGGCGTACCATTTAAAATCAAGCACTTATCCCTATTTTGCAATCGCTAATTTTCCTGACTGGGACGGATTTGGGACGCAACCACCAAAAATTGCATCAATTTGTCGCGCATGCTCAGTAAGATGATTGGGTGCTAAATGAGCATAACGCCTTACCATTTCTATTGACTCCCATCCGCCCATCTCTTGTAAAATTGATAGTGGAACGCCTAACTGAACCAACCAGCTAGCCCATGTATGTCTTAGATCATGGAACCGGAAATTTTCTATCCCTGCTCTCTTTAATGCAGAGTTCCAAGCTGTGTTATCATCAACACGCATTTTTCTGACTTTAGGCATGACTTTCCCATCAGGATTGGTTGATGGCTTGGTATGGACAAACACCCATTTACTATGATTTCCTATTTGCTCACGCAATACCTTGCAAGCTGTTTCGTTTAGGGCTACCCCTATAGCCCTAGACGATTTACTTTGATCTGGGTGTATCCATGCCACTTGTCTTTGCATATCAATTTGAGACCATTCCAGATTAATAATATTTGAACGCCTCAGCCCTGTAGACAGTGCGAACTTAACGACTGACTGTAACGGGTCGGGACATTCATCAACTAACCTTTGAGCTTCATGAGGCTCCAGCCATCTGACACGCTTATCTCTGACAGCGGGCACCTTAATCACCGGCGTTTTCTCTAGCCACTTCCAGTCCCTTTCGACTGCTCTTAATAGAGCTTTCATCAAGGCTAAGTGTTTTGCTTTGGTTGCTACCGATACCGAGACTTCTTCATAGGCGGGGATTTCTTGCCCTTTTTTCTTTGCAGCCTTAACGTGGCTCTCCCAACGCTCCTTGGCCTTACGGTTTTTCATCTTACTAACCGCAGTATAAATACTGGCTTCGGTAATATCCTTTAATCTTACTCCGCTGAAATATCCCAGCCAGAACCCCATGCGCCCCTTATCATCATCCAGTGATTTTTTATCGGCCTTTTCCTCAATCCATCGCAAACAGGCTTCATCAAAAGTTACGTCAGGAAAGTCGCCTAATCGCTCTATACGCCATAATTCAGCCTTTCTTCGGTCGTGCAGCTCCTGAGCTTGCTTTTTGTCCGTTGTTCCAAGAGACTCCTTAATTCTTTTGCCGCTTGGCGTCGTGTAGTTCCCATACCACGTATTTCCTCTACGGAAGATTGACATTGTGTATCTCCTTTTTCTGTCGCATCTACCGCGCTCACAGGCACAGTTTGGATCGGATTGTTAATTGCTGCAATACATGCGGCACGTGTAAATAAATATGGCGAGTTCGGTCTGGTGGGATTTTTCTTGGTGTAGGCTATCTTACCTATCTTGCACCAAAGGGATAACGTATCTACATCAATCCCTATGAAAGCTGCTGCTGACTTACGGGATAGAGTGACGCTTTCATTATTAGCGATAAGCCTCATTACTTCATCTCCTCATTAAAAATTTCTACCTAAATCTGTTAATAATCTTCCTGAGATACAATTTAAATCTCAGCCGAATTAATTTTATTTTGCTGCTTTCATATCGCGTCAGTTCTAAATACTGTTCGCAGTGTTCGCAGGAATTTTCGTAATAATATGCTTCTTCAAAATCCAGCTCTTTATTGCAATGGGTGCACCTCACTATTTCGTCTCCTTATCAATCATATCTACGTAGTATCGCAGCCACATCACAGGCTGAAATTTGCGCTTTTGATGTGGCGACATAACGGTTTCAAATCGGGCAGGTGTTTATTGAGTATTGCGGCAGTTTGTTGATCGGTTCGTTTCTTGATTTTGAGTAATTCTTTTCGGCACTCCCTCGCCACCTTCCTCCTTGCGTTCTCGTATGATTGGTTATTCATCGGTGATGGAATTTAATTTCTCAGCAAACTCTTTGGCGATTAAATCTATTTTTTCGCCGAGCTGTTTAATTCCCTCAATATCATCGTCATTTATTTTCATCCTAATTAGGTCACGGATTAGTTGATGCAGATGTTGATAATAACTAATCGGTGATAAACTTTCCTGACCAATATTTTCACCTGACTGTGATATTCTCTTAGTGTTTAACGTGAATTTTCGACTATCGGACGTAATGACGTATTTGCCTAAATTAATTCTTAGACTCATGCTATTTTCCTCATTTGTTCATTGCCGACACTGATTAAATAGTCTCGGTCAACAGTTGCTATTGCTAACCTTCATTCCATGCCTGATTGCGAGTTTTCATGCCGTTCTTTTTTGCAGTGCGCTGTATTTTTTTTAATGTGTGCTCGTTTATCAAGTGCAGCATCAAATCTAGCTCTTCTCATATTTAACTCCATTAATAAATTCGATATTGTTGACGGGCGATTCATTGCCATATAAATGCCAGCCGTCCATTGACTCACGGGCGAATAATTCAATGCGGGGTACGTCTCCGTATAATTGCTCTAACCGATGATGAACCTCTCTCGGTTTTTGGCTATGCTCGCCCAGACAGGAATAAACAACCTGTTTCACATTGGCGCTCTGGCGTGGCAGTCCGTTACCCCTGATAGCGATCAATACGTCCTCTGTGTTACTGCGGGTGTAGTTGCCGCCGTTCATCCGTGTTTCGGTATTGAGTAATTCCATGAAATCCCAGCTATCGAGTATCCGCTCTTCCTGAATGGCTCTGTCTATGCGAGCCATCGCCAGTTTGTTGAGCTTCACCCACGTGAATAATTTCATCGTTTTGACCGTGAATCCCCATGCCTCAGCTAACCGGATTGCCTCCAATGCAAAATTACCCGTGTACCACATGGCGAGGACAGAGTTTTCAGCGGCTATTTTTTCGATGGGTAATCGGGTGAGGGAATAAAAATCGGTGGTGGTATAGTGGTTGCTGGCTGCTCCATTGCTGGCTGAATTATTATATTGCCACGGCGGATCAGCTAATATGAGGCTGTATTTCATTTCTCCGCCTATCCCGCTCATAATCCTCCCCGCACTCCCGGCTACAGAATGCACCGTGTGTTGCTTTCTCGGTCTCACACCATCGGCACATCCCGTTGATACTGGTTAGTGGTGGTGGTCGGTTCTGGAGGGCATGAGATAGATTCGGCTCATTTAATTCATTTGCTGCGTCGATAATGTCCATGTTATTTCTCGCTATTTGTTGGGGTGAGGATATAGTGCTACTGCAAATACACTTTTCCCATCACCTATATCATGAATGCTTTTATAAACCTCACCATCAGCTAAATTATATATAGCAACAGGCTCCATATTTTCATATTTGTCTAGGCGTTTTAATATTGTTATAAATTCATCCAAATCTAAAGTTACTTCATTATTGCCCGCTAATTTTAATTTCTCGGTTGATTCTAATGTCACGTTTATTTGTTTAATCACATTATTGCTCATTTCTGATTCTCCCGTTTGTAATTTTCACATTTGAAATTAATACACGCTCCCTCGTGGCCGACTTTTTGACTATTGCATTTGTCACAATAAATTCTGTCCAGTTCCGAATCCCACTCCCCACCTAATTCATCCTGAGAACACGATTCAAAAACAACTCTGGCTATTTTAATACAGTCAGGACATGTGATTTTTCCTTTTTTTAGTTTTTTATAACGACCTATGTAATCCCATGAAATCCCACATAGAGTGGCGAATATATCCTCGTTGTTAGTGGGTAAATGATTATATGAAATACCGAGTCCGCTACCATGGATAATTTTAGCCATTATCATCACCTATATATTTAATTTTACCCGTCAATATCCCATCAATTAGTGTGCGCATTTCCCAGCACCAATAAAATGACTCGACATAAACAGATAATTTCCCGTGGT
>NZ_JAQRFI010000002.1 GCF_028598805.1 Xenorhabdus yunnanensis
AATTAAACGCCGGTTGCCGGCACAAAAGGCAGCAGGGCTGAAGAAATTCGGTGGTGCGGTAGTTCAGTTGGTTAGAATACCGGCCTGTCACGCCGGGGGTCGCGGGTTCGAATCCCGTCCGCACCGCCACCGTATTTAGGGGCGTAGTTCAATTGGTAGAGCACCGGTCTCCAAAACCGGGTGTTGGGAGTTCGAGTCTCTCCGCCCCTGCCAGTTAACAACTAAGTAATAATTGATATAGCTTTCAGATTAATAGCCCAGCTAATTTTAGCTGGGTTTTTTCTTGTTTGTCATTTTTTACGTGACTCTAACATGTGGCTCTAACTAACATATAGTTTTAATCTCGAATCTCTTTTAATTCTATTCTATTTGTAGCGCTACTCCTTCGCTTGCTATATCACAATCCCTTCCTTTTTACTATAAAAGTCACTCTCAGGCAGTTACAGGTGCTTTCTCAACAGGTATTTTTAATAAGTGCTGGATTAGGGGTTGTTGGTCACTGTTTTGCAACCATACAGCATACAATGGACGTTCTATTAACTTAGTATTAGGAGAGGCAACGAGTTCAGGATATTTCTCTTGCCAGTGTACAGGAAGGAAGGTTGTAGCGTTAACGCTATTCAATAATTCTCTGGCAATATGTGCTGATGTGGTTGTAATGATAGGTGGATGGTCGCTCTTTAAGATTTGTTGTTCTTGCTGATGAAAATCAGCTCCCCATTCCAATTTAATATAATTTTCTACCCCTTTATCAAGATTATGCTGGGTTGTTAATAAAACAAGCTGGATATTACCTATCAACTGGCTTTGAAACTCATCCATTTTGGGCAATTCAGTGGTAATTAACAGATCTAATTCACGAGAATGCAATTGCTTGACTAACGACTGGCGTGTCGAAACTAGAGACTCAATTCTTGTTTCTTGATGGAGTTGATAAAATGTATTTAGCCAGGATGTGAGATAACTTTCCCATAGGGATGCTGTAGCACCAATAGAAAGTTTTATGTGCTGGGCAACATAATTGATTTCTTTCTTCGCCAATTGCCAAGTACTCATTAGTGATTCTGCATAGGGTACCAGACGTTCTCCGGCCGCAGTTAGGCGGATATTATTGCGATGTCGTGTGAATAAATTGGTTCCCAGCTGATTTTCTAGTTGGCGGATCCGAAAGCTAACGGCGGATTGTGTTAAATAAAGCGATTCAGCTGCCCGACCAAAGTGACGAGTCTTACTGACTTCCAAGAAGGTTTTCAGTAATTCAGTGTCCACATGCATCTCCAATAGTTTTTGTCGTTAAGATTTAAATATTTTGTTTTACAGAATGTCAAGCCTCCCTAATACTCCGCGCCATAATTAGTATGACATGAGAGTTAGGAGTGTGTCAGATGGCTGAAAGCTTCATCACGACTAATCGTTTTTTTGATAATAAAAATTATCCACGTGGATTTTCCCGTCATGGTGATTTCACCATCAAAGAGGCTCAATTGCTAGAACGTCATGGTCATGCGTTCAATGAATTGGACCTTGGTAAACGTGAGCCTCAAACAGAAGAAGAAAAACTGTTTGTTTCAGTTTGCCGTGGTGAGCGTGCACCTGCAACGCTAGAGGAAAAGGTATGGGCTAAGTATTTGGTAAAAATTAGCCGTCCAAAACGTTTTCATACTCTTTCAGGCGGAAAACCGCAGATTGATTCTGCAGAGGACTATACCGACTCTGATGATTAATACCATCATTGATATTAATGATCTACGCAAGAGGGGCAAAAATTGCCCCTTTTCTTAATCTATAGCCTATCCAGCTTGTTTCTGTAATTGAATAAGTAGCCTATCCATACTTCGGTAGCTGAGTGCTTCCATAATATCTGGTTTTTCTATTTTTTTTTGTTCTTTTAAGTCTGCGATTGTGCGGGAAACTCTGAGAATTCTGTGCCAGGCACGTATAGATAGCCCTAATTTCAATAACGTATTTTCCAGAAAAACAGCATCTTCTATGCTAATTTTGCAAATATTTTCGGTTTGTTTGCTACTGAGATGGGCATTGATATGTCCACACCGCTCTATTTGTATTCTTCTTGCTCTTGCTACTCGTTTTTTGACTTCCGGACTACTTTCTCCATGTTTTGTCGATGATTGACTCAAAATGCCAGGAGGAAGCAGGGGAACTTCAATAGAGAGATCAAATCGATCTAAAAAAGGGCCTGAAAGTTTGGAAAGGTAGCGCAATACTTGTTGTGGACTACTTCGGTTATGCATCCCTTGGTGATAGCCAGTTGGGCTAGGGTTCATGGCTGCAATCAGTTGAACTTGAGCAGGAAAACAGACTTTTGCCCTAGCGCGGGATATTATTATTTCTCCAGATTCTAATGGTTCACGCAGAGCATCAAGAACACTGCGGTTAAATTCGGGTAATTCGTCTAGAAATAAAACGCCGTTGTGCGCAAGAGAGATTTCTCCTGGCTTAGGTATTGAACCTCCTCCAACAAGAGCTGCCATTGAAGAACTATGGTGAGGGGCTCTAAATGGACGTGTGTGCCATTTTTGAGAATTAATCAACCCTCCGGCTAAGCTATTAATTGCAGCGACGTCCAGAGCCTCCTGATGCGTCAATGGGGGTAATAAGCTACATAATCGGCTAGCAAGCATGGTTTTGCCTGTGCCTGGGGGCCCAAGTAGCAGGAGATTATGTCCGCCAGCGGCTGTGATCTCCAACGCTCGCTTGGCTTGCTCTTGCCCAATAATATCCTGTATATCCAAGACAGATGGTTCGGCTTGTGGTTCAACAGGAGAAGGGGGGGATAAAGCCGTTTTTTCTCCTTGTAAGAAATGACAGACTTGAAGTAAATGGTTTGCTATCAACGTTTCGTTCTGAGACAAAATAGCCAATTCAACCTGGTTTTCTGAGGAGAGGATAAGTTGCCTTCCTGCTTTTTTTGCACTTAATGCGGCGGGAATGGCTCCCATGACTCGCCGTATTTCGCCAGAGAGTGCTAACTCACCTAAAAACTCATAATCATGTAGCTTATCTGTCGTGATTTGCTCCGATGCGGCCAAAATTGCGATAGCGATGGGTAAGTCATATCGCCCCCCTTCTTTGGGAAGATCCGCAGGTGCTAAATTGACGGTAATTCTTTTGGGAGGATAGGTAAAACCACTATTGATTAGAGCACTTCGGACACGATCTCTGGCTTCCTTAACGGTAGTTTCAGGTAAACCAACAAGAGTGAGGCCGGGTAAGCCATTACTGATATGTGCCTCTATCGTGACGATAGGGGAATCAATACCAATGGTTGCCCGTGTATGAATGACGGCAAGTGTCATGATGCTCTCCTTAGCAAGAAAGCTGCTATCATGAATCGATAAAAAATAATAAAAAGTCGCCTTGCGTTATTTTGTGAAAAGGTTCGTAAATATATTTATCGCTATGGCTATATTGAAAATTATTCAGTCGTTTGAATTTTAATAATAACATAATGTTATATATGAATAATCTAACAGGCGGAAGCTCTTATGATAATGAAATCAAGTGATAATGAGTGATATCTTTTGAAAATTATAACTAAATAAAATATATAAAATTAATTTAATAAATCTTGAATCTATATTTTTTCAATGATGGTAACCACGAATCAACAAAGTTGGTTTGGATCGTATTTTTTCCAAATCATATGGATACAGATGATTATCTCATATTTTTATTGTTTTATTTATTAATTATTTTACTAAATAAACAGATGATGATTTTTTCTAAGCTAAAAATGGGTGAATTCTAGTGAATTTATCTGTTTGTTAATTTATCTAAATGAAAAATATAAATAAAAATAATTTTGTTATGAAAAAATAAAAATAATCGTTGTAAACAGTCATAGAAAGTGATAACTCTTAAATATACGTCAAGCATACGAGTTGAAAACGAATAGAATTATGAACACATTTGTCCTAGTGATTAGCCTAATTATTGTGAGCGTGGTGGTGATTATCCCACCGTGCGGGGCTGCACTAGGACGAAGAATGGCTTAGACAGAAGAATAGCCAGACTCCAAAAAACCCCCCGCACCGAAAGGCGCGGGGGTTTTTTTTAGGCTAGACACGTAGAAGCGGGCATAACAAAACATCACAACAGCCAACGATAAGATAAACATAATAGGGGTGACGGCAATGAACGGGGCACAATCGGTTGTAGAGGCATTACGAACACAGGGCGTTGAAAAAGTTTTTGGTTATCCTGGTGGAGCCATAATGCCAGTTTATGATGCGCTGTATGACGGAGGTGTTGAACACATCTTATGCCGCCATGAACAAGGTGCCGTTATGGCTGCAATCGGCTACGCGAGGGCAAGTGGTAAGCCAGGCGTTTGCATTGCGACATCAGGACCTGGAGCGACAAACTTAATCACGGGATTGGCTGACGCATTATTGGATTCTGTCCCTGTTGTAGCCATTACCGGTCAGGTGAGTTCTGAGTTTATGGGAACGGATGCCTTTCAGGAAATCGATATGCTGGGAATGTCTCTTTCTTGTACAAAACACAGCTTTCTTGTTGATTCACTGGAAAAACTACCTCAAATCATAGCCGATGCCTTTACTATTGCCATGAGTGGTCGTCCTGGCCCTGTTCTGGTTGATTTACCAAAAGATATTCAGTTGGCCCAGGGTAATTTTGCACCCTATTTTATACCTACATCCTCTCAATTTTCTCTCCCAAAACAAGAGCTGGAATTGGCTCGTCAATTGTTAGTTTCATCTCGGAAACCTATTTTGTACGTGGGGGGAGGAGTTGGCATGTCTGACGCTGTTCCTGAATTACGTAATTTTGTATCAGAAACAGGTATCCCCGTCGTTTCCACATTGAAAGGTTTGGGAGCGGCTGATTTTGGACATGAATGTTATTTAGGAATGTTAGGGATGCATGGTGCTAAAGCAGCTAATCTTGCCGTTCAATCCTGTGATTTGTTAATTGCTGCTGGTGCGCGTTTTGATGACCGTGTTACCGGGAAGCTGAATACCTTTGCACCTAATGCCAAAGTTATTCATTTGGATATTGACCCCGTTGAATTCAATAAATTACGCCAAACTCACGTTTCATTATTGGGCGATTTAAAAACTCTGTTGCCTCATTTACAGCAATCCTTATCGATCCAGGCCTGGCAGCAAGAAATCAAACAATTAAAAAATGAACATGCATGTCGTTATGACTATCAAGGCGAAAGTATTTATGCTCCGCTGCTGTTGAAGCAGGTTTCTGACCGCACCTCGCCCAGTACCGTTATCACAACCGATGTCGGGCAACATCAAATGTGGGCTGCCCAGCACATGACTTTTAGTCAGCCAGAGAATTTCATCACATCAAGTGGATTAGGAACGATGGGATTCGGTATTCCAGCGGCGATTGGTGCTCAGATGGCGCGCCCGGAAGATATGGTTATCTGCATATCTGGCGATGGCTCTTTCATGATGAATGTTCAGGAGTTGGGCACCATTAAACGTAAGCAATTGCCGGTCAAACTGATCTTATTGGATAACCAGAGATTGGGTATGGTTCGTCAGTGGCAAGAATTGTTTTTTGACAAGCGTTATAGCGAAACAATCTTAACTGATAATCCTGATTTCCTTACGTTGGCGCAGGCCTTTGGTATTCCAGGGCAAAGAATTACTGATAAAGCACAAGTGAATGAAGCCTTGGATGCTTTGTTCAATAGCGAGGGCGCGTATTTATTACACGTGTCTATTGATGAATTAGAGAATGTCTGGCCCTTGGTTCCACCAGGCGCAAGCAACGAAACTATGTTGGAGAAGCCATTATGATACAGCATCAACTTGCTATTAAGGCGCGGTCTTGCCCTGAGATTTTGGAACGGATCCTGAGGGTTACCCGCCATCGCGGATTCCAGATATATGCATTGAATATGGATCATATAACAGATAGTGATAATGTAAATATTGAACTCACCGTGACTAGTCAGCGTCCAGTTAATTTACTTTTTTCCCAATTGATGAAATTGGTGGATGTTGCTGGTGTCGAGATCAAACATAAAGAATCACAATTGATAAGCGCATAGTGCGCCATTGAAGGAAAACTGAGAATGACAAAGCAAGCTGATTATATTTGGTTCAATGGGGAAATGGTGCCTTGGGCAGATGCCAACGTTCACGTTATGTCCCATGCTCTACATTATGGGACTTCAGTATTTGAAGGAATTCGTTGCTATGACTCCCACAAAGGGCCGGTTGTTTTTCGTCATCGTGAACATATGCGGCGCTTGCATGACTCAGCCAAAATTTACCGTTTTCCAGTGAACCAAAGTGTTGATGAATTGATGGAAGCTTGCCGCGAAACACTCCGTAAAAATAAATTAGTCAGTGCTTACATTCGTCCATTGGTATTTGTGGGTAATGTTGGAATGGGCGTAAACCCACCTGCTGGTTATAAAACAGACGTTATTATTGCAGCTTTCCCGTGGGGGGCTTATCTTGGTGAGGAAGCCTTGGAGCAGGGCATTGATGCGATGGTTTCTTCATGGAATCGCATGGCCGCAAATACGATCCCTACAGGTGCAAAAGCGGGTGGAAATTACCTCTCTTCTTTGCTGGTGGGAAGCGAAGCGCGACGCCATGGTTATCAGGAAGGTATTGCACTGGATGTTCATGGCTATATTTCAGAAGGTGCGGGCGAAAATTTATTTGAAGTGAAGGATGGAATTCTATTCACTCCTCCATTTACTTCATCTGCTCTGCCGGGGATCACTCGTGATGCCATCATCAAGCTGGCACAGGATCTTGGTCTGGAAGTTCGTGAACAAGCACTTTCTCGTGAATCGCTTTATTTAGCGGATGAAGTCTTCATGACAGGAACTGCTGCGGAGATCACTCCGGTTCGTGGCGTAGATGGCATTCAGGTTGGTATCGGCAAACGTGGTCCAATTACCAAAAAAATCCAAAGCGCGTTCTTTGGCTTATTTGATGGTACAACAGAAGATAAATGGGGTTGGTTAGATCCTATTAATCCCGAATAAAAAATATAAAACCAACAGGCGATCGTTCCTCGCCTGTTTTGATTATTGAAGATAATTATTATTAAAGCTAATTGATAAGACAGACTTGGGAGTAAAAACAATGCCTAGATATCGTTCTGCCACGACGACGCATGGTCGCAATATGGCGGGAGCCCGTGCTTTATGGCGAGCCACGGGTATGACTGATGCAGATTTTGGAAAGCCTATTATTGCGGTTGTTAACTCATTCACACAGTTCGTGCCAGGGCATGTACATCTGCGTGATCTTGGCAAACTGGTGGCAGAACAGATTGAGGCATCAGGTGGTGTTGCGAAAGAGTTCAATACCATCGCTGTTGATGATGGTATCGCAATGGGGCATGGTGGCATGCTCTATTCATTGCCTTCGCGTGAGCTAATAGCTGACTCGGTGGAATACATGGTCAATGCTCACTGTGCTGATGCGATGGTGTGCATTTCCAACTGTGACAAAATCACTCCAGGAATGTTGATGGCATCGCTGCGCTTGAATATTCCGGTTATTTTTGTTTCTGGTGGCCCAATGGAGGCGGGTAAAACACGATTATCCGAGCAACTTATCAAACTGGATTTGGTCGATGCCATGATTCAGGGGGCCAATCCAAATGTCAGTGATGAACAGAGCGAGCAAATTGAACGTTCGGCGTGTCCGACATGTGGTTCTTGTTCTGGTATGTTTACGGCGAATTCGATGAATTGTCTAACTGAAGCGCTTGGACTTTCACAGCCGGGCAATGGTTCCCTGCTCGCTACACATGCGGATCGTAAGGCCCTGTTTATCAATGCTGGCAAACGCATTGTTGAACTGACTAAACGCTATTATGAACAGAATGATGATAGTGCTCTCCCGCGTAATATTTCGACCAAAGCGGCCTTCGAAAATGCCATGACATTGGATATTGCGATGGGCGGTTCGACTAACACTGTTCTGCATCTGCTGGCTGCTGCTCAAGAAGGTGAAATTGACTTCACTATGGCGGATATTGATCGTCTGTCTCGCCAAGTGCCTCACCTGTGTAAAGTTGCTCCGAGTACTCAGAAATATCATATGGAAGATGTGCACCGTGCTGGTGGTGTGGTGGGAATTCTTGGTGAGCTTGATCGCGCAGGGCTTTTGCATCGTGATGTGAAAAATGTTTTGGGTTTGGATTTGCCACAAACGTTGGCCCAGTACGACATCATGCTGACAGAAGATGAAAGTGTTAAGAGCATGTATTCAGCGGGGCCAGCAGGAATTCGCACCACACAAGCCTTCTCACAGAATTGTCGCTGGCCATCGCTGGATACTGATCGCGAAGCAGGATGTATTCGTGAGCGCACTCATGCTTACAGTCAGGATGGTGGGCTGGCAGTTTTATTTGGCAACATTGCAATAGATGGCTGCATAGTGAAAACAGCAGGTGTTGATGCAGAAATTCTGATTTTCCGAGGCCCAGCTAAAGTTTACGAGAGTCAGGAAGATGCAGTAGAAGCCATTCTTGGTGGAAAAATAGTGGCAGGTGACGTGGTTGTCATTCGCTATGAAGGGCCGAAAGGTGGCCCAGGTATGCAGGAAATGCTCTATCCCACTACGTATTTAAAATCCATGGGGTTGGGGAAAAGTTGTGCATTGATTACGGATGGACGTTTCTCTGGAGGAACATCGGGGTTATCCATTGGACACGTATCTCCAGAAGCGGCAAATGGTGGTTTGATTGGGCTGATTCATGACGGCGATATCATCAATATTGATATTCCAAACCGTAAAATTCAGTTGGATGTTACTAAAAACGAACTTGCAGAACGTACACAGGCTGAATTATCTCGCGGAGATAAGGCGTGGACACCTAAGTCCCGTGAGCGTCAGGTTTCTTTTGCATTACGGGCTTATGCTTCCTTGGCGACTAGCGCTGACAAAGGCGCAGTACGTGATAAAACCAAACTGGGGAGCTGATTGTGGCAGTTTATCCTCTTAATACGGAACCCAAAGGAGCGGAATATCTCAAGGCCGCATTGAGTGCGCCGGTTTATGATGTTGCTCAAGTCACTCCTTTACAGGAAATGAAAAAAATCTCGGCTCGTTTAGGCAATACTATTTTGGTTAAACGTGAAGATCGCCAGTTGGTGCATAGTTTCAAATTGCGCGGTGCGTACGCGATGATTGCTGGTTTGACGGAAGAGCAAAAAAACAAAGGCGTGATTACGGCTTCCGCAGGCAACCATGCACAAGGTGTTGCATTATCGGCCAATAAGATTGGCATAAAAGCGACGATTGTGATGCCGATAGCAACAGCGGATATTAAAGTCGATGCAGTTCGCAATTTTGGTGGAGAGGTTTTGTTGCATGGTGCGAATTTCGATGAAGCGAAGGCAAAAGCAATCGAAATGGCAAAAGAACACAGTTACACTTTTGTGCCACCATTTGACCATCCTGTCGTCATTGCAGGTCAGGCTACACTGGCGATGGAGTTGCTACAGCAGGATGTTCATCTTGATCGCATTTTTGTTCCCGTTGGCGGTGGTGGCTTGATTGCGGGGGTTGCCGTTCTCATCAAACAGCTTTTACCCGAAATAAAAATCATTGGAGTAGAAGCCGAAGACTCTGCTTGTTTGAAAGCAGCACTGGAGGCCGGGCATCCGGTTGATTTGCCAAGAGTTGGATTATTTGCGGAAGGTGTGGCAGTCAAACGCATTGGCGATGAAACGTTTCGTTTATGCCAGCAATATGTTGATGATGTCATTATGGTGGACAGTGATGCTATCTGTGCCGCCATGAAAGATATTTTTGAAGATGTCAGGGCGATTGCAGAACCTTCTGGTGCGTTAGCACTGGCAGGCTTGAAAAAATATATCCAGCAACATCAGATTCAGGGAGAGCGGTTGGCGCATATTCTTTCTGGTGCCAATGTGAATTTTCATGGGTTGCGTTACGTTTCAGAACGCTGTGAGCTTGGGGAGCAACGCGAAGCCTTGCTGGCGGTGACTATTCCTGAACAAAAGGGAAGTTTCTTGCAATTTTGCCAGATACTGGGTACTCGCGTCGTGACTGAATTCAGTTATCGTTATTCGGGTGCAACAGATCCAAACCAAGCCTGTATTTTTGTTGGTATCAGATTGAGCAGGGGAAATGCTGAGCGTTGTGAAATCATTGAAGAGTTAAAATCATCGGGATATCAAGTTGCTGATTTTACTGATGATGAAATGGCAAAGTTACACGTGCGTTACATGATCGGAGGCAGGCCATCCAAACCATTGCAGGAGCGGTTGTTTAGTTTTGCCTTTCCTGAATCTCCGGGGGCTTTGCTGAAATTTTTGCAGACACTGGGAACTTATTGGAATATTACTCTGTTTCATTACCGTAGCCACGGCACGGATTATGGGCGTGTATTGGCTGCTTTTGAACTTTCAGGGCCAGAAGTGCGTTTTGATCGCCATTTGGATGCGCTGGGCTATGAATATCATGATGAAACTGATAATTCCTCATTTAAATTATTTTTGACTTAAGCAATAATATAGTAAAGTAATAAAAAGCAAAATAGCCTCTTGTTATATGGAGGTATTTTGCTGATTTTATTCTATTTTTTCTGTAATAAGCGATGATGTTGGCATTATCTTTTCTACTACTTTTCCTATTATATCCGTTGTCTTTCAAGTTGCAGCTTTGTTGGCTGCATCTTGAAAGACAACGGATATATAAGATTTCCAAATTACAAAAGTTCCCAGAATGCTTTAACTAATGGTTCATTCAAGCGCTTACTCAACGTACAGACACCCAATTCAAATGGCTCGACCAGTGAGATATTTTCCAGTAGTGAGATACGGTTGCGCACAGGTTCAGGGCTATTTTCGACAACAACCGCAGGGATTAGCGCAATCCCACAGCCTAGTGCCACCATGGAAACTATCGCTTCATGACCGGAAACTGTCGCGTAAATTACGGGGTGCAGGATCTTATGCCGACGGAACCAAAACTCAATGCGTTTGCGGGAGGGGCCGTGCTCGGGCAGAATAAATGGGATGCTATTCCAGTCGGGGGATTCCTGTGTAGCGAGGGTTCTCACGGCGCAAGGCAGTGAGGGCGCAATCAGTACCAGCGGTACTTCACCTATTTTGGTAAAACGGACATTATCAGGTAGTTTTTCCGGCTTGCCTGCAATACCCAAATCTGCTGCATCAGATTGAACTTTATCAACGGCATCAGCGGCATCTCCTGTTGTCAGCTTGATTTCCACCAAGGGATGCTCTGCCCGAAATTTATCTAAGACTTGTGGCAGGTGGCTATACGCAGCCGTGACCGAACAGAATAGCCGTAACTCTCCTGTCAGTGATGGACTTTGGTGGTTTAATGAATGCTGTAGCTGCTTATATTGCAGGAGGGTTTGCTGAGCAAATTGTTTGAGTTGTTCACCAGCGGAGGTTAATTTTACTGTTCGGTTATCTCGCAGAAAAAGCGGGTGCCCTAATAATTCCTCAAGGCGTTGGATTTGGCGTGAAAGCGTGGATGGACTGACGTGCATGGCCTTGGCTGAGCGCCCAAAGTGACAACTTTCCGCAAGGTGTAAAAATAGTTTTAAATCACGTAGATCCATCGTTTGAGGCCTTTTGCCTAGAGAGTTTTTGCCGTGAGAAAGCTTGTTGCATTATCTGCAATATAATCTTGTTAATATATCAATTTAAGCAATAGCTTTCATATCATATATTGTCTGTATGCAAACAACCTCACATCTAATTATATCGGAGTCACCATGGCTAATTATTTTGATACGTTGAATTTGCGCCAGCAATTGGCGCAATTAGGCAAATGTCGTTTTATGGCGCGGGAAGAATTTGCTGACGAAGCAGGGTATTTAAAAGGCAAAAAAGTGGTGATCGTTGGCTGTGGTGCGCAAGGGCTAAACCAAGGTCTCAATATGCGTGACTCCGGTTTAGATATAGCTTATGCGCTACGCAAAGAAGCGATTGATGAAAAACGACCATCATGGCGTAAGGCAACCGAAAATGGTTTCATAGTTGGCAATTATGAAGAGTTAATTCCACAGGCCGATTTGGTTATCAACCTGACGCCAGATAAGCAGCATTCTGCGGTGGTTCAGGCGGTTCAACCCCTGATGAAAGAAGGCGCTGCGCTGGGTTATTCCCACGGTTTCAACATTGTCGAAGTGGGTGAGCAGGTGCGCAAAGATATTACCGTTGTGATGGTTGCCCCTAAGTGCCCGGGTACGGAAGTTAGCGAAGAGTATAAGCGCGGATTTGGTGTACCTACCTTGATTGCTGTACATCCAGAAAATGATGCAAAAGGTGAAGGGATGGCGATCGCGAAAGCGTGGGCCGCTGCAACAGGGGGACATCGGGCAGGCGTACTGGAATCTTCTTTCGTGGCAGAAGTTAAATCTGACCTGATGGGAGAGCAAACCATTTTATGTGGCATGTTACAGGCTGGTTCTCTGTTGTGCTATGACCAATTGGTTGCTGATGGCACTGAACCGGGATATGCAGGGAAATTAATCCAATTTGGTTGGGAAACTATCACTGAAGCCTTGAAGCAGGGCGGTATTACGCTGATGATGGATCGTCTTTCCAATCCGGCGAAGCTACGTGCTTATGCTCTTTCTGAGCAATTGAAAGTGATTTTGGCTCCGTTGTTCCAGAAACATATGGATGACATCATTTCTGGTGAATTCTCTTCCACTATGATGGCTGACTGGGCTAATGACGATAAAAATCTGCTGACTTGGCGTGAAGAAACGGGCAAAACACCGTTTGAGAATTACCCAGACGGTAATGGTAACGTCAACAACGGTAATATCAGCGAGCAGGAATATTTTGACCACGGCGTGTTGATGATTGCAATGGTTAAGGCTGGGGTTGAGCTGGCATTCGAAACTATGGTGGATACCGGTATTATTGAAGAATCTGCTTATTACGAATCTCTGCACGAATTGCCGCTGATTGCGAATACCATTGCTCGCAAGCGTCTGTATGAGATGAACGTGGTAATTTCTGATACGGCAGAATATGGTAACTATCTGTTCTCTTACATTGCAGTTCCACTGTTGAAAGAGAAATTCATGGCGACTCTGCAAGCAGGAGATTTAGGAAAATCAGTTGCAGATCGTGGTATTGACAATGCGCAGTTACGTGATGTGAATGAAGCGATTCGTAACCATCCGATTGAAGTTATCGGCCGTACTTTGCGTGGTTATATGACGGACATGAAACGCATAGCTGTCGGTGGCTAATATGCTGTTTATCCTGCCCGAAATTATTTTATCGGGCAGGTATATCTTTAATCCTTACAGATCAAATTTCAGTTTCAGTTCATCAAGAGCTTGCCGCTGAAATGCTTCAAATCGTTCTTTCGGTTGCTGCAATTTGATCAAGTTCAGTACGGGATCGTTAACTTCAGTACGAATGCCGCTTAATTCCTCCATGACGGCTAATCCACAGAAAGGTACATAGGCTTCGGAATAACCCCCTTCGTGAACAATGACTAATTTGCCATGACACAGTTCATCGGCAGCCTGTTGTACCTTGCGGGTCATTTCACGGAAACTGTCACTGTGCAACTGCATCCGTGCCAGAGGGTCAAACGCATTGGCATCATAGCCGCAAGCAACGATGATCAGTTCTGGTTGGTAACGCCGTAGTGCAGGGAGCACAATCTGATCCATGGCATAGAGATAATTATTGTGTCCAGCACCCGCCATCAATGGGATATTGATATTGAAACCTTTCCCTTTGCCAGCGCCGATATCTTCCTCACCACTGTAGCCTTCGGGATAACAGCCATCTTGATGCAGTGAAATTGTCAAAACATCGTCACGTTCCCAGAATATATGCTGTGTACCATTACCGTGGTGAACATCCCAGTCAATGACGGCAACCCGACCAACGCCAAGCTGCTCTTTGGCGTACTCAACGGCGAGGGCAATGTTGGCAAGGAAACAGAATCCCATCGCTCGATCTGGCAGGCAGTGATGTCCGGGAGGACGTGAAAGGCTGTAAGCGTTATCTAATTCACCTTGTAACACGGCTTTTACTGCAGCATAGGTGAGTCCGGCGGACAATTTGGCGATTTCATAACTACCTTGTCCCATTGGCGCTTCAGATCCCAACATCCCTCCACCATTATCACTCATGGACTTAAAACGCTGTAAATACTCTTCGGTATGAACTAGTCTTAATGCTGTATCATCAAGAGGCTCAGCACTACGCAGTTGCAGTGAGCGGCTTAAACCTGATACATCCATTAAATTTTTCATTCTGCGTTTAGTTTCTGGTGATTCTGCGTGTCCTGCACTGCTCGGTGGTTGTATCCATCCCCCAACGGGAAATACGGCTACATGTGGTAACCCAGAGTTATGCCAGAAACAAAGTTCATCAAAGAAAAAGCCTGTCTTACGTAACATATTACATCCTCTTTGAACCCCTTTATCTTTCAAGCTGCAATTTGAAATCTATTGGGTATATTGATTGTGTGTCAGTAGCTGTGTGTCAATAAACGTAATGATTGCTATAACCTTAATGAGGTTAAACAGACTCCATATATTCTAATTACAGTAGAATCAATATTGATATATTTAGCCTGAATAATTTAGATTAATTTAAAAAAATTATCTTTGTGATTTATCACATAGATTAATAATAAATGAGTGTTCTTGATATGATGATCTGATATTTATATGAAAAGCCTAAAGATGATATTATCGGCTGCTACCCAGCAAGGTAATGAATAATATATGATTTGACTCTCTACTTTTCCAGTTTGTTTGAATGCACGGTAAAATATCATAAATAACAAATGGATGGGTGATGTTGTGACTACTGCTATTGATTGATGTTTATTTATGTGAAGGGTAACAAAGAAGATGAATGTAGACAGGATACTGTAAAGAGGTATTTTTTCAGTTTCTTATTCGCCCATTAAAAATAAAATGTACTACAATCATTATGAGTCCTATCTTAAGAAGTCATCTATATTGATGCGTTTTTTTCATTCCATTTTGAAATAATTCACTGATGTAAAGAAAACCGCCTAGTCAGCTTTGCTTTCTGTTACAATTCCGTTCCCCGATCTTTCATTCTGATATAGTTTTTAGAACAGTATGCGATTAAATCCAAGCCAACAACAAGCGGTTGAATTTGTAACAGGGCCTTGTCTGGTTCTGGCGGGTGCTGGCTCTGGCAAGACCCGAGTGATCACCAATAAAATTGCCCACCTGATCCGCGCTTGCGGTTATCAGGCCCGCCATATTGCAGCAGTCACTTTTACTAATAAAGCGGCACGTGAGATGAAAGAACGTGTTGCCCAAACCTTGGGCCGTAAGGAAACACGAGGGTTGATGATCTCGACTTTCCATACCTTGGGTTTGGAGATCGTTAAGCGTGAATATAAAGCGCTGGGAATGAAAAGCAATTTTTCACTGTTTGATGACCAAGATCAGATGGCTTTGTTGAAAGATCTCACAGCCGATTTGTTGGAAGAAGATAAGGATCTGCTGAAAAAACTGATTGCAAGCATTTCTAATTGGAAGAATGACTTAATGTTACCAGAGCAGGTGATGAGGATGGCTCGCTCAGCGCAGGAGCACCAGTTTGCAGAGTGTTATCGTCGCTATGACCTACATCTGAATAGTTGTAATGTGCTTGATTTTGATGATCTGATTACTAAACCAACTTTGCTGTTAATGCGCGATGAAGAAGTCAGGGAGCGCTGGCAGAATAAAATTCGTTACTTGCTGGTGGACGAATATCAGGATACGAACACTAGTCAGTATCAGCTTGTTAAATTGTTGGTTGGTAGTCGAGTACGTTTTACGGTAGTTGGTGATGACGATCAGTCCATTTATTCATGGCGTGGTGCTCGCCCACAGAACTTGATCCTATTGAAAGAAGATTTCCCGCAGTTGAATGTGATTAAGCTGGAGCAGAATTACCGTTCATCAGGGCGGATATTGAAAGCGGCAAATATTCTGATAGCTAACAATCCCCATGTTTTTGAGAAAAAACTTTTTTCAGAGTTGGGTTATGGTGATCCACTTAGAGTGATCGAAGCAAATAATGAAGATCATGAAGCAGAGCGGGTAGTGGGAGAGTTGATTGCTCACCACTTTATCAATAAAACGGAATATAAAGATTACGCCATTTTATATCGTGGTAATCACCAATCTCGTATCTTCGAAAAAATGTTGATGCAGAACCGTATTCCTTACCGGATTTCGGGAGGAACATCATTCTTTTCTCGGCCTGAAATTAAAGATTTGCTCTCTTACTTGCGTGTTTTGACCAATCCAGAGGATGATAGTGCATTTTTGCGTATCGTCAATACACCACGGCGGGAAATCGGTGCTGTAACGATCCAAAAATTGGGTGGGTGGGCGAATCAGCGTAACAAGAGTTTATATCAAGCCAGTTTTGATCTTGGGCTGGAGCAGTATTTAAGTGGACGAGGTCTGGCTGCATTGCAGCGCTTTACCCACTGGATGGACGAAATATCCCGCCAGGCAGAACGAAAACCATTGCTGGCAGTAAGAGACTTATTGCGTGGCATGGATTACGAAAGCTGGTTATATGAAACTTCTCCCAGCCCAAAAGCGGCTGAGATGAGAATGAAGAACGTCAATCAACTCTTCACTTGGATGAGTGAAATGCTTGAGGGAGATGACCTGAATGAACCAATGACCCTTTCCCAAGTAGTGGCGCGTTTTACATTGCGGGACATGCTGGAGAGAGGTGAGGAAGATGAAGAGTTAGATCAAGTTCAGTTGATGACATTACACGCTTCCAAGGGGCTGGAGTTTCCCTATATTTTCTTGGTTGGCATGGAAGAAGGATTGTTGCCACATCCGACCAGCATTGATGAAGACAACATTGAGGAAGAACGTCGTTTGGCTTATGTGGGTATCACCCGTGCACAGAGAGAACTTTTTTTCACTCTTAGCAAAGAACGTCGCCAATTTGGTGAACTTATTCGTCCGGAACCGAGCCGATTCTTGCTTGAATTGCCACAGGATGATTTGCACTGGCCGCAGAGTAAGCGAGTGATTAGTGCGGAAGAAAGGATGATACAGGGGCAATCGCGCCTTGCTGACATTAAATCACGTTTGGGACTCGGACAGAAAAACGGTAATAAATAAGTTGTACGATTAGCACGATGATAACCCTGCATTTGTGGATAAATGCAGGGGATGCAGGGAATAAAGTAAACTTCAGTCCAAACGAGAGTTATTTTGTTCCTCAAAGAACAACAACCATTGGACATAACTCTGCCACTTCATTTCCTGCTGTAATGTTTCAGTTCTGAGTGGGTGTTTCATCTGCCATTGATGGGGTAAGGTGATAATGAGAGTCTCATTTTCCACCTGTAACCGCAAAGCTGGCAATGTGTTATCCCGTCGGCGGCTGGCGAAAATAATTGCCAGCCGTAATAAGCGGCATAACCGCTGCGCCTGTAGCGGTCGCACGGCATTTTGCTGACTGAGCGATGCTAAATCCACTGGGCCGCTTTGATTTTTCAATAACGTAGTCAGCAGTCGTTTTTGGGCCGGAGTATAACCAGGCAGATCCAAGTGACTGATTAAATAAGCAGAATGTGCAGGCCCCTGACGAAAATCAACAAACAGGCCTATTTCATGGAGCAAACATGCACTGTTCAATAACTCACGACAGCGCTCGTCCAATTTCCATGGCTTGGCAATTTGTTGGCAAAAATTTTCAGCCAACTGTTTGACACGCTGTGCTTGCTCAATATCCACTTGAAAACGTTGCTGAATATTTCGCAGGGTTCTTGCACGAATATCCTGTTCAATCGGCAAATCCAACATCCCGTAAACCAGACCTTCACGCAGCGCGCCACCTGCCAATATCATGCTTTCGATATTCAATGCTTGAAACACGGCAATTAAGATTGCTAATCCACTTGGAAAAACCAATGCCCGCTCCCGTGTCAACCCATCGATTTCCAACTCTTCCAACTTGCCGCACTCAATCACCTGATGCTTGAGTTGCTGGAGCTTGGGGAGGGTGATCAGTTCATCCATACCTTGAGCAATCATAATTTCCTGCAAGGCCTGCACTGTGCCGGAAGCACCCACACAAATTTTCCAGCCTTGCTCAAGCAGCTTAGTAGTGACAGAGCCGAGAATATCATGTGCGGCAGCTTCTGCGTTGGCAAAGTTTTCTTCTGTCAGGCTGCGATCATTGAAATAACGTTCCAGCCAGGTGACACAGCCCATTTCAAGGCTAAAGAGCTGATTGGCTTTGGCTCCGACACCGTTTACCAATTCGGTACTGGCACCGCCAATATCTACGACAAGTCGATTTTCAGGCCCGCCAGTAGTGTGAGCAACACCTCGATAAATTAACTGAGCTTCTTCTTCACCATGGATCACATTGATTGGGGTGCCCAATATCTCTGAGGCTTTCCTGACAAATTCATCCGAATTTTCTGCGAGTCTCAAGGTTGCTGTAGCAACAACGCGGATCTGCGTGGCAGGGATATCCTGCAAATATTCGGAAAAGAGGCGCAAACATTGCCATCCCCGTTCCATTGCCTGTTGTGATAAATGGTTATTTTGATCCAATCCGGCAGCCAGCCTGACTTTGCGTTTGATGCGGGTGACGACTTGAATGCTGCCGGATACTTCACGGACAACCAGCATATGAAAACTGTTTGAGCCTAAATCGATAGCCACATAAAGCGAAGAAGCACTCAGCATAGTATTTATTCCGGCTTGTGTTATTTCAGCATCGTATTATTTCATCTGTTGCATCATTTTAGCTTGGGCGCTTACGGTTGCGCGTTGCATTACCACGGCGTGGTATGCTGGTACGCCGAGGGTGTCCCCCTGAGCGAGCACGATTACGGCGCTTAGGTATAGGCAGATCGTTTAGCAGTGCATCACTATTATATTTACTGACAGGTATCTGGTGCTGGATATATTCTTCAATGCCCGGTAAGTTCAGCACATACTCTTCACATGCCAGGCTGATGGAATGTCCACTTTCTCCAGCACGACCTGTCCGACCAATCCGGTGGACATAATCTTCACAGTCATCCGGTAGATCATAGTTAAATACGTGTGTCACAGATGAGATATGAAGCCCACGAGCGGCAACATCAGTGGCAACCAGAATATCCAGATTACCCTGACTGAATTCCTCAAGAATACGCAGACGTTTTTTCTGCGCTACATCACCGGTCAATAGACCAACACGATGACCATCGGCAGCCAAATGGGCCCAGATATCTTCACAGCGGTGCTTGGTATTGGCAAAAATGATGCAGCGATCAGGCCATTCTTCTTCCAGCAGAGTCTGTAGCAGGCGCATTTTTTCTTCATTGGAAGGATAAAATAGCTCTTCCTGGATACGGTGTCCTGTTTTTTGCAGAGGTTCTACTTCCACATATTCAGGATTATTCATCTGTTCAAAAGCAAGTTCACGTACTCGGTAAGACAGAGTTGCGGAAAACAGCAAATTCATTCTTTCTGCGGCAGTAGGGAGTCGGCGGAACAACCAGCGAATATCTTTGATAAAGCCCAAGTCATACATGCGATCAGCTTCATCAAGCACAACAACCTGAATGGCACCAAGATGGATATGGCCCTGTTTTGTGTAATCGATCAGGCGTCCTGTTGTACCAACCACGATATTGACGCCAGCTGCCAGTACCTTCAGCTGCTTATCATAACCATCGCCGCCGTAAGCAAGACCCATTTTCAACCCAGTGATTTTCGCCAATCCTTCTGCGTCAGAGTATATCTGAACTGCCAATTCACGGGTAGGTGCCATAATCAGCGCTCTTGGCTGATTGGTTTTATGCTCTTTTGAAGCAGGATGAGTCAATAAATAATTAAAAGTAGATGCCAGAAATGCCAGCGTCTTGCCCGTTCCGGTTTGTGCTTGCCCCGCAACATCTCGGCCTTCGACAGTAAAAGGCAATGTCAGCGCCTGTATCGGCGTGCAGTTGGAAAACCCATTTTTATCAAGGGCTTCTAATACTTTGGGGTGCAATGTGAAGTCGGAAAACTTCTTTTCTGTCAAATGTGTTTTGCTCATAGTGAGGTAGAATATCAGTTAACTATTGCTTTAAGAAAGTGTATCCGCTGAAATAAAGACACCCTTTGTTGATCAATGTACACTTACACTGTAAAAAATTTTACTCTTGGAGCAAAAAATGAATGCAAATATTATCCATCTAACTGATGCTGGTTTTGAAAATGATGTACTGAAAGCCGAGGGCCCTGTTCTCGTTGATTTCTGGGCTGAATGGTGTGGCCCTTGCAAAATGATTGCCCCTATTCTGGATGAAATTGCCGCAGAATACGCAGGAAAACTGACTATTGGCAAGTTGAACGTTGATGATAACCCAGCAACAGCCCCAGAATACGGTATTCGTGGTATCCCAACACTGATTCTGTTTAAAGGTGGTGAGAAGGTTGCAGTAAAAGTGGGGGCTTTGTCAAAAACTCAACTGAAAGAGTTTTTGGAACCACACCTCTAATTTAGAGTCAGGTCACAGGAATTACGGGCGTTTAGCGTATGAGGTGATTTATCCGATTGACCGCTAGACGTCTGCTACGAAGCGTGGTAAGTTAGCAACTATGTGCTTATATGAAGCTTCGCTTGCGTGAATTCTTTATTTGATATTCTGATATAAAGGTTTATTGATAGATCTTGGTATAATTTGATATATCTTAGTATAAAGAGTTGACATTAAGCGTATTGCATACTAAACAATCTGTAGTGTCTGATAAATCTGTTATCTCTGGGTCCACCTGAAGTATCTGATGGCATATCGCATTTGGTAAAATTTCTGAGTTTATATACGAGTAATCTAGTATATAGCCTAGTACACCCATAGCGTTCTAATGCTGAACATCTTTAAGCAGAGTGTTTTTATCCTAGGCATTTTTATGTTGAGTCTTCTCATATTCGATATAAAATCCGTCTACGATGTTTGTGTTAAAAAACGCTTGTGTTAAAAGTGTCTATGCTGAATGTGTATGCTGAAATAGTGTCCACTGTTATAATCTTATAATAGTGTCTGCATTATAGAATTGTATTTACATTATAGATAGTTATAACATATGGCACATAGATAGTTAGACGACATAATAGTTAGAAGATAGTGAAGAGATAGTTATAAACAGTACTCATACCGAGATAATGTTTACGCTGAGGATAATGTTTACGCTGAGATAGTGCCTATATTGAAATTAATCATGTTTCGCTATTACCTCGGTCGTGTTTTGACAGTTTGTCAGCCTTATTTTGAAATCAATCTGAGTACTTCAAGCTATTGCCTTGTAATATAATTTAGTATGCTAGAAGGTTTTATTCGTTTCTGGTACAAATAAACAGGCACCGATAACGCTGCCATACCATTCATGTTCATAGTTCGAGATATACCCCGAGTTAAAGAACCCACCATTATGAATCTTACCGAATTAAAGAATACGCCGGTATCTGAGTTGATTACTCTCGGCGAAAATATGGGGCTGGAAAATCTGGCTCGTATGCGTAAACAGGACATCATTTTCTCTATTCTCAAACAGCATGCGAAAAGCGGAGAGGATATTTTCGGAGATGGTGTGCTGGAGATATTGCAGGATGGATTTGGTTTCCTCCGCTCCGGAGACAGTTCTTACCTTGCTGGTCCCGATGATATCTATGTTTCTCCTAGTCAAATCCGCCGCTTTAACCTCCGTACCGGTGATACTATTTCAGGGAAAATCCGCCCACCAAAAGAAGGTGAACGCTATTTTGCCCTGCTGAAAGTTAATGAAGTTAACTTTGACAAACCTGAAAACGCCCGCAGTAAAATCCTGTTTGAAAACTTGACTCCACTTCATGCTAACAACCGCTTGCGGATGGAACGTGGTAATGGATCTACTGAAGATTTGACAGCCCGTGTTCTGGATTTGGCAGCTCCGATAGGTCGTGGTCAGCGTGGTCTGATTGTTGCTCCACCAAAAGCGGGTAAAACTATGCTGCTACAAAATATTGCAGCTAACATTGCCCACAACCACCCAGATTGCGTTCTGATGGTTTTGCTGATTGATGAGCGCCCAGAAGAAGTAACCGAAATGCAGCGTCTGGTAAAAGGTGAAGTTATTGCCTCAACCTTTGATGAACCTGCTTCCCGTCACGTTCAAGTGGCTGAAATGGTTATCGAGAAAGCGAAACGCCTGGTTGAGCACAAGAAAGACGTTATTATCCTGCTGGACTCCATTACCCGTCTGGCTCGCGCATATAACACCGTGGTTCCTGCTTCCGGCAAGGTTTTGACCGGTGGTGTGGATGCGAATGCCCTGCATCGTCCAAAACGTTTCTTTGGTGCTGCACGTAACGTTGAAGAAGGCGGTAGCCTGACCATCATCGCTACGGCGTTGGTTGATACTGGCTCCAAGATGGATGAAGTTATTTACGAAGAATTTAAAGGTACAGGTAACATGGAATTGCACCTGTCCCGTAAGATTGCTGAAAAACGTGTTTTCCCAGCCATTGATTACAACCGTTCTGGGACACGTAAAGAAGAGTTGCTCACTACACAGGATGAGCTACAGAAGATGTGGATTTTACGTAAGATCATCCATCCGATGGGTGAAATTGACGCGATGGAATTCCTTATCAACAAACTGGCTATGACAAAAACAAACGAAGAATTTTTCGACTTTATGAAACGTTCATAGTTTTTTAAGATTGATAATCCCATAATAAACAATATCCATTTCACTAAAACGCCACATTTTTGTGGCGTTTTTTTTACTGCTTACTTACTCTATTTGCCTAAAATGGTACATTTTTTGCATTCTATTCGGATGATTAGATGCATTTTTCCTAATCGAGAACTTTATAATTATGGATCAAGTTTTACAGGTGCATGATCCATTTGATTGATTTTATGAGTCAGGACGCCTTGTTTTATTAACAAGGAGCTTATGGATTCGGTGTCGCGTGGGACATCCATAAGTATATGAATAATAGATGCCCCATCATTATTTTTATAGAGAGTTGTTATTGTGAATATTCCCAGTATGAGTGCCGAAATTTTTTACGTATTTATATTCTCATTTGTATTTTTGTTTGTGGCTCGTAAAGCAGCAAAAAAAATTGGTCTGGTTGATAAACCTAATTACCGTAAGCATCATCATGGCTTAGTTCCTTTGGTGGGGGGGATATCTGTTTTTTTTGGTGCTTGTTTCGCATTTTTTATTACGAAAGAGTTTATACCTCATAAATGGCTGTATTTGGCTTGTGCAGGAATACTAGTCCTTATCGGTGCCTTGGATGACCGTTTTGATATCAGCGTGAAGATTCGGGCAACCATTCAGGCTTTGGTTGGTATCAGTATGATGTATTTTGCTGGCTTGAAGCTTGATAGCTTGGGACACGCGTTCGGACCGTGGGAAATGTCACTGGGACCATTCAGCTATGTTGTGACTCTATTCGCTGTCTGGGCCGCCATTAATGCTTTCAACATGGTAGATGGTATTGATGGGCTGCTGGGCGGGTTATCTTGTGTCTCTTTCGGCGCGTTGGGCATTTTGTTGTATGGAAATGGCAATACGGCGCTGGCATTTTGGTGTTTTGCATTTATAGCAGGGATTTTGCCTTACATCTTCCTTAATCTTGGAACATTAGGAAAACGTTTCAAGGTATTTATGGGCGATGCGGGAAGTACCTTAATCGGCTTTACGATTATTTGGTTATTGACTGAAGCGACGCAAGGAAAAAATCCATCTATTCGTCCTGTGACAGCGCTATGGATTATTGGGATTCCACTGATGGACATGGTTGCTATTATGTACCGTCGATTGCGCAAGGGGATGAGTCCATTTTCTCCGGACCGCCAGCATATCCATCATTTGATTATGCGTGCTGGGTTTACCTCTCGTCAGGCATTTATCTTGATCACTTTGGCTGCGGCTTTATTGGCATCAATTGGAATTATTGTTGAACGGTTAATTTTTGTCCCTGAATGGGTGATGTTGGCATTATTCTTGCTTGCATTTATGTTGTATGGCTATTGCATCAAACGAGCATGGCGAGTAGCCCGTTTTATCAAACGGTGTAAGCGCCGTCTTCGCCGGGCAGCAAGCCATCATTAAAAACATCGACTATCAAAGGGGTTTTGTGCAGTGATAAACTCAGAAACGAAATCTAAACAGGATCAACCTGCTATAGAGCATGAGCTGGATATTCGGGCACTGTGTTATGCTTTGTGGCGTGGGAAGATATGGATTATCGCACTGGCAATGATTTTCGCTGCTGTCGCTCTGGGTGCATCTTATTTGATGCAGCAAAAATGGAGCGCAACCGCTATTGTGAATTTACCGACAACCAATAATTTGGGTAGCTATTATTCGCAACAACAATTTTTGCGTAATTTAGATACTCATATCAATGCTTCGCCAGAGGCGCAATTACCGACCATTCCAGACGGTGCATACAAAGAATTCATGACTCAGGTCTCAGCATATGATACCCGCCGTGAATTCTGGCTTCATTCTGACTACTACAAACAGCGCAAGGAAGGGCATGTCAAAGCGGATACTGTATTGTTAGAAGAATTGATCAACGATATTAAAATCACGCATAGTGATGATAAAACATCGCTAAATGACAGTATCAAATTGACAGTAGAAACCGCAGCTGATGCCAATCGACTTCTGCGTCAGTATATTGCATTTGCCAACCAACGAGCGAGCAATCACCTGAACAACGAAATTAAAGGTGCATGGGCGACGCGTGCCCAGTCAATGAAAGCGTTGGTTAAACGTCAGGAGATAGTGGCACAGGCGATGTACAATCGTGAATTGAATGTCTTGCAGCAGTCTCTGAAAGTGGCTGAGAAGCAGGGTATTCACCGTAATCAAACCGATATGCTCATTGAAGAACTTCCTAAATCCAAAATGTTTATGCTGGGGACGTCATTATTGCAAGCCCAAATTGAAACTTTGGAAGCCATAGGCCCTAATTACAATATCGATTATGATCAAAATATTGCGATGCTGGCTACACTGAATTTCGGTCCGACTTTGCAAGATTCTTTCCTGACTTACCGTTATCTCAGAACGCCGGAGGAACCAGTCAACCGAGACAGTCCTCGCCGTGCTTTCATGATGATTTTATGGGGAGCCGTTGGCTCATTGGTTGGTGCAGGTGTCGCTTTGGTAAGGCGTCCGCGCTCCGTTAGCTCATATAAATAACGGTATATGATTAATCTCGTTAAGTGAAAAATCTATCGTTTTTTTCAGGAAAACCCCTTTTCTTGGAAGTAGCCGCAATGATTGACAAAATAAGAGAGTCACTGTGAAAGTGTTGACTGTGTTTGGTACCCGGCCGGAAGCCATTAAAATGGCCCCGTTGGTACATGCATTGGCTATGGATGCTGCTTTTGAAGCAAAAGTGTGTGTCACAGCTCAGCATAGGGAAATGCTGGATCAGGTATTGCATCTGTTTGGGATAACCCCGGATTTTGATCTTAATATCATGCAAAAAGGGCAGGATCTGACGGATATTACATGCCGTATCCTGCAAGGTATAAAGCCTGTATTGGAAGAGTTCAAACCAGATGTAGTGCTGGTGCATGGAGACACCACAACGACCATGGCAACTAGTCTGGCTGCCTTCTACCAGCATATTCCGGTAGGTCATGTTGAAGCGGGTTTAAGAACCGGAGATCTTTATTCTCCATGGCCGGAAGAGGCCAACCGCAAGATTGCCGGGCACTTGGCCATGTACCATTTTGCACCGACGGAAAATTCTCGGAACAACCTCTTAAAAGAATCTATTGCGGAAAACCGTATTTTTGTTACAGGGAATACAGTTATTGATGCCCTGCTATCGGTACGTGATCGCATTATAAATGATGAAGCCATGTCTGAGCAGCTTGCTGAACTTTACCCTTTCCTTAACCCGAATAAAAAAATGATTTTGGTGACAGGTCACCGCCGTGAAAGTTTTGGCAAAGGGTTTGAACGCATTTGTGAAGCATTGGCACAGATTGCCAGAGCACATCCTGATGTTCAGGTAGTTTATCCTGTCCATTTAAACCCGAATGTCAGTGAACCGGTTAAGCGTATTTTGCATGACATTGATAACGTTATTCTTATCAAACCACAGGATTATCTGCCATTCGTCTATTTGATGAATCATGCCTATTTGATCTTGACCGATTCAGGAGGAATTCAGGAAGAAGCGCCTTCTCTGGGAAAACCGGTTTTGGTCATGCGAAATACCACTGAGCGACCTGAAGCTGTTGATGCGGGAATAGTGCGATTGGTGGGAACAGAAACACAAACTATTGTTGCGGAAGTTACGCGTCTATTGACGGATGTTAACGTCTATCAACAAATGAGCCATGCCCATAACCCTTATGGTGATGGGCAGGCTTGCCAACGAATTCTGGAAGCATTGAAAAAAAATCGGGTGACATTATGAGTTTTGAAACAATTTCTGTTATCGGCTTGGGTTATATCGGTTTACCCACCGCAGCGGCATTCGCCTCCCGCAAAAAGACAGTAATTGGTGTGGATATTAATCAACATGCGGTAGAAACGATTAACCGTGGCTCGATTCATATCGTTGAACCTGATTTAGATGAAGTAGTAAAAGTCGCGGTAGAAGATGGTTTTCTGCACGCTGTGGCTGTTCCCCAAACAGCGGATGCCTTCTTGATTGCTGTTCCTACGCCTTTCAAAGGGGAACATGAACCAGACATGGCTTATGTACGTTCTGCGGCGGAATCAATAGCACCTGTCTTGAAAAAAGGCGATTTGATTATTTTGGAATCCACTTCTCCCGTAGGTGCGACAGAGCAGATGGCCGAATGGTTAGCAGTGGCACGTCCTGATCTCTCATTCCCACAACAATTGGGTGAAAACTCAGATATTGATATTGCTTATTGTCCTGAACGTGTTTTGCCGGGGCAAGTGATGGTGGAACTGATCAAAAATGATCGCGTAGTAGGAGGCATGACAGCCAAATCCTCCCGCAGGGCAAGTGAGCTGTACAAGATTTTCCTTGAAGGTGAATGTGTTATCACTAATGCCAGAACAGCAGAAATGTGCAAGCTGACAGAAAACAGTTTCCGTGATGTCAATATCGCCTTTGCTAACGAACTTTCCTTGATTTGTGCTGACCAGGGAATCAATGTGTGGGAATTGATCAGTCTGGCAAACCGCCATCCACGTGTAAATATTCTGCAACCTGGCCCCGGTGTAGGAGGACATTGCATTGCAGTCGATCCGTGGTTTATCGTATCCCAGAACCCTGAACAGTCCCGTTTAATTCATATTGCGCGTTTAGTGAATGATGGTAAGCCACTGTGGGTAGTAGATCAGATGAAAGCCGCAGTAGCTGATTGTTTGGCTGAGAGTGGCAAACGTGCGAATGAGATTAAAATTGCCTGTTTTGGCTTGGCTTTCAAACCGAATATTGATGATTTGCGTGAAAGCCCAGCGGTTCATATTACAAAAATGGTGGCACAGTGGCACGCAGGGCAGACTATCGCGGTTGAACCCAATGTGTGTGAGCTGCCTGATTCACTGAAAGATTCGGTGGAATTGATGGATGTGAATCAGGCATTAGAAGAAGCTGACGTTGTATTGATGCTGGTGGATCATAGCCAGTTTAAAGCCATTCATGGTTCTGCAATAAAACAAAAATGGGTTGTTGATACAAAAGGAGTTTGGCGTTGAAACGTATTCTTATTACTGGTGGAGCAGGTTTTATCGGCTCTGCGGTCGTTCGTCACATTATTAATCAGACTGAAGATAGCGTCGTTGTCGTTGATAGCCTGACTTATGCCGGCAATCTTGAATCACTGGCTTCGGTTGCCAACCACCCCCGCTATGCGTTTGAACAGGTTGATATCTGCCAGCGTGATGCCCTGGATCGCGTGTTCCAGCAATATCAACCGGATGCAGTTATGCATCTGGCCGCAGAAAGCCATGTTGACCGTTCCATTGACGGGCCTGCGGCTTTTATCGAAACTAATATCATTGGTACTTATACTTTGCTAGAAGCAGCACGCGCATTTTGGCAACAGTTGGATCAAGAAAAACAGGCTAAATTCCGCTTCCATCATATTTCAACAGACGAAGTATATGGCGATCTGCACGGTGAAGAGGGATTCTTTACTGAAACCACACCTTACGCGCCGAGCAGCCCTTATTCAGCATCGAAAGCTTCCAGTGACCATCTGGTCAGAGCATGGCTGCGTACCTATGGCTTGCCGACTGTAATCACCAATTGTTCGAATAACTATGGGCCTTATCATTTCCCGGAAAAACTGATCCCCTTGGTGATTCTGAATGCGCTGGCAGGCAAAACCTTGCCAGTCTATGGCAAGGGTGAGCAAATTCGTGACTGGCTGTATGTGGAAGATCATGCTCGGGCGTTGTATTTAGTCGTTACCAAGGCGGAACCCGGTAAAACCTATAATATCGGTGGTCATAATGAACGCCGGAATATTGAGGTTGTGGAAACGATTTGTGAATTGCTGGAAGAATTTTGTACTCAAAAAATGTGCCCTGAAAAGCCAGCAGGTGTCTCGTATTACCGTGATTTGATTACTTATGTGACAGATCGACCTGGGCACGATATGCGTTATGCAATTGATGCAGCGAAAATTGAGTGTGAACTGGGTTGGACGCCACAGGAAACATTCGAATCCGGCATTCGTAAAACCGTGCAATGGTATCTGGAAAATGAGAGTTGGTGGAGCAGAGTCCAAGATGGCTCTTATGCAGGGGAGCGACTTGGACTCGGCAATGAATAAGCCCGTCAGGGGGAGCAGATGAAAGGAATTATACTGGCCGGGGGTTCTGGCACCCGTTTGTATCCAATAACGCGTGGTATATCAAAGCAGTTATTACCGATTTATGACAAGCCGATGATTTACTATCCGCTGTCAGTTTTAATGCTGTCGGGAATACGCGATATTTTGATTATCTCAACACCGGAAGATTTACCTGCTTTTAAGCGATTGCTGGGCAGTGGTGAACAATTTGGTATCCATCTTAGCTATGCAGAACAGCCCTCACCCGACGGTCTGGCACAGGCATTTTTGATTGGAGAAGAGTTCATCGGCAATGATACTTGTTGCCTGGTTCTGGGTGACAATATCTTTTTTGGTCAAGCGTTCAGCCCGAAACTGCAAAGTGTATCAGCCCGGGAAACAGGGGCGACAGTCTTCGGCTACCAAGTAATGGATCCAGAACGATTTGGTGTAGTGGCATTTGACGAGCAATATCGGGTACTTTCCATTGAAGAAAAACCTGTACAGCCTAAATCCAATTGGGCGGTGACGGGTCTCTATTTTTACGACAACAAAGTCGTGGATTTCGCCAAACAAGTAAAACCTTCTGCCCGTGGGGAACTGGAAATCACCAGTATCAACCAGATGTATCTGGAATGCGGTGAATTGAATGTTGAATTATTGGGGCGTGGTTTTGCTTGGTTAGATACAGGTACTCATGACAGCCTGATTGAAGCCAGTACTTTTGTTCAGACCGTCGAAAAACGACAAGGCTTCAAAATTGCCTGTCTGGAAGAGATCGCATGGCGCAATGATTGGCTCAGTGATGAGCAGTTAAAAGCGGCGGCGGCAGACTTGGCGAAAACGGGTTACGGCAAATATCTAATGGATTTGCTCAATGTCTATTCACGCGAACCTTGAACCACTGGCTTGGGATAGCCATTTTTTTGGCTTGCCCACTGCCCGCCTGAGTTTTTCGCCAGAATCGGCAGAGTTGACGGCTGCCGATTTGGACCAATATGCATTGGTGCAAGCCAAGGTGGCTACCCAACAAACGACCATTATTGATGAACTGTCTGCCTTGGGGTTTTCTTTAGTTGAAGGTGAAGTCGATTTACTGTTATCGATTGAGGCGGGAGATATTTCTGGCATTCATACGGGTAAAGAACTCATACAATTACTTTCTGCGAAAAAAGAAGATATCCCCGTATTGAAGGCCGTGGCTGCTCGTGTATTTACGGCCAGCCGCTTCCGGGCACCTTGGTATCAACCGGATGACAGTGGTCGCTTTTATGCTGCTTGGGTTGAAAAAGCTGTTTTGGGTACGTTTGATCATGAATGCCTACTTATCAACAATGAACACGCTCAAATGGCGGGTTTTGTCACCTTAAGAGACATGGGTAACGGCGAGGCGTGCATTGGTTTATTGGCTGCTGTACCAGGCAATCATCATCAAGGGATTGGGGAAAAATTAATGTCGGCGGCGCAACAGTGGTGTCAGAACCATCAGATACAACGGCTGAGAGTGGCTACACAAATCAGTAACATCACTGCCTTGCGTCTTTATACACGTAGTGGTGCCCTCATTGAGAGCACTGCATATTGGTTATACAGAGGACGAAATGATTCCATTTAACAAACCACCCGTAGTCGGCACTGAACTTGAATACATGCAACAGGCGATGGCCAGCGGTAAATTGTGTGGTGATGGTGAATTTACCAAACGTTGTGAAGCATGGATGGAGCAGCGCTTTAACTGCCCGAAGGTATTGCTGACACCATCTTGTACGGCTTCATTGGAAATGGCGGCCATGCTGCTGGATATCCAGCCGGGTGACGAAGTCATCATGCCGAGCTATACCTTTGTTTCGACCTCTAATGCTTTTGTTCTGCGTGGTGCCACCATTGTGTTTGTGGATATTCGTCCTGATACCATGAATATTGATGAGAACAAAATTGAAGCCGCCATTACAGAGAAAACCCGTGCTATCGTACCAGTGCATTATGCGGGTGTGGCCTGTGAAATGGATACCATCATGGCACTGGCGAAAAAATATAACCTGTATGTAGTAGAGGATGCAGCGCAGGGCGTTATGTCCACTTATAAAGGCCGGGCACTAGGCACGATTGGGAATATTGGTTGTTTCAGTTTCCATGAAACGAAAAACTATTCGGCTGGTGGTGAAGGTGGTGCGACATTAATCAATGATAAGTCCATGATCGCCCGCGCTGAAGTCATTCGGGAAAAAGGCACTAACCGCAGCCAATTTTTCCGAGGGCAAGTTGATAAATATACTTGGCGCGATATCGGTTCCAGCTATCTGCTGTCTGACCTGCAAGCGGCTTACCTGTGGGGACAACTGGAAATTGCTGAAGAAATCAACCTGCGCCGTCTGACCCTGTGGAATAACTACTATCAAGCCCTGAAACCGCTGGCAGACGCCGGATATCTGGCTTTGCCAATTGTTCCGGAAGGTTTGGAACACAACGCCCATATGTTCTACATCAAGCTCAAAGATATGGAAGAACGCAGCAAATTCAACCGCTATATGAAAGAGAATGACATCCTCAGCGTATTCCACTACGTGGCATTGCATACCAGCCCTGCGGGTGAAAAATGTGGCCGTTTCCACGGCGAAGATCGCTTTACGACCAGCGAAAGTGACCGCTTAGTTCGCTTGCCGATGTTCTACAACATCACTGATGCAGAACAGCAAGTCGTTATCGATCGTATCAAGGAATTTTTCGCCTAACATGTCACTTGCCAAAGCTTCTGTTTGGACGGCAAGCTCCACACTGATCAAAATCGGTGTGGGGTTGCTGGTCATTAAACTTCTGGCGGTGTCGTTTGGCCCAACTGGTGTTGGGCAAGCAGGTAATTTCCGCCAACTCATTACCGTACTGGGTGTGCTCTCTGGTGCGGGTATTTTTAATGGCGTCACTAAATACGTGGCGGAACACCATCAGCAACCGGAAAGGCTCAGGGCGATATTGGGCACATCGTCCTCAATGATTCTCGGTTTCTCGACCTTACTGGCAGTGATTTTCCTCTTGTTCAGTGAGGCCATCAGTATTGGCCTGTTTGGTCACAATCATTACAAAACTGTTGTGCAGATGCTCGCATTTATTCAAATGAGCATCGCTTATGCCAACTATTTTCTGGCTATCTTGAAAGGGTTCAGGGATGCTAAGGGAAATGCGTTGGCAGTTATTTTGGGGAGCCTGACGGGCGTAATTGCCTATGGTTTCTGCTATCGGCTGGGAGGCTACGAAGGCGCATTGGCAGGTTTGGCGCTGGTGCCTGCATTAGTGGTTTTACCTGCTGGATTGATGATACTGCATCATAAGGCCATCACCTTTTCTGCCCTGAAACCTATGTGGGATCGTGCGATTGCCAGCGATCTGGGCAAATTTACCCTTATGGCGTTGCTGACCTCCATTACATTGCCCGTCGCTTATATCATGATGCGAAATTTGCTGGCAGCGCGTTATGGCTGGGAAGAAGTTGGGATTTGGCAGGGAGCGAGCAGTATTTCGGATGCTTATTTACAATTTATTACCGCTTCCTTCACTGTCTATCTGTTGCCGACTCTTTCTCGTTTGGAGAGTAAGCAAGATATTACCAGCGAAATTATAAAGGCACTGAAATTTGTCTTGCCTACTGTGGCTGTTGCCAGCTTTTCTGTCTGGCTGCTGCGTGATTTTGTTATTTGGCTGTTGTTTTCAGACAAATTCATCGCTATGAGTGATCTGTTTGCGTGGCAGTTAGCGGGCGATGTGTTGAAAGTTGGCGCTTATGTTTTTGGTTATCTAGTGATAGCGAAAGCTGCACTGCGTTTTTATGTATTGACTGAAGTGAGCCAATTTCTTTTATTGACAGGTTTCTCTCATTGGCTGATACCAGCAAATGGAGCCTTGGGGGCTGCGCAGTCATATATGGCAACTTACATTGTTTATTTCATTCTTTGTTGTAGCGTATTTATTATTTATCGCAGGCGAGCATGACAACCCTAATTCACGTTTTGGGATCGGATATCCCACATCACAATCAAACGTTACTGCGTTTCTTTAATGACGTCTTGGCACAGGAAATACATTTTCCCGCCAAACCGTGTTTTATGGTGGTGTCCAAAGACCACACATGGCTATCGAATTACCCTAATCTGGCTATTTCTCTTTATCACAGCAAATCTGCCTTATCACAGGCGGTGATAGAGAAAGCGAAGGCTAACAGAACGGTTCGTTTTTTTTT
This sequence comes from Xenorhabdus yunnanensis, assembly GCF_028598805.1. Lineage (GTDB taxonomy): Bacteria > Pseudomonadota > Gammaproteobacteria > Enterobacterales > Enterobacteriaceae > Xenorhabdus > Xenorhabdus yunnanensis. Next base: position 33,028 of record NZ_JAQRFI010000002.1, read on the forward strand.
CCACGGGCAGTTTAATGCAGCTTTATGGTTGGCTTTATTAGTGGGAAAAATCAAGCGACACCAATTTTTGTGGCATGTTTGGGGGGCTGATTTATATGAAGAATCCCGTCAACTGAAATTCCGTTTGTTCTACCTGCTTCGTCGCTTGGCACAGAAACGGGTAGGGCATATTTTTGCCACGAGCGGCGATCTCCGGCATTTTTTCCAGAATTGCCCCCGACATTGTGTACCGCGCTCAAATCAGGGCAAGCCTGATGTGCCATCATCATTACTCTATTTTCCGACCCGGATGGATCCTGCATTGACGGTCACGGAGAAAACATGGTCACCGGAAGGGATTACCATCCTATTGGGGAATTCAGGGGACCAATCCAACCGCCATATTGAAGCCTTACATAAGATCCACCGCCAGTTTGGCGATGAGGTGAGAGTGATTATTCCAATGGGCTATCCTGATAATAATCAAGCCTATATTCAGAGTGTGGAGCAAACTGCATTGTCGTTGTTTCCAGTGCAAAACGTCCGTATTTTGAAAGATAAATTGGTATTTGATGAATACTTATCACTATTGCGCCAATGTGATTTGGGGTATTTCATTTTCAAACGTCAGCAGGGTATTGGCACACTCTGTCTGTTGGTTCAATTTGCTATTCCGTTTGTTCTGAGCCGCCAAAATCCATTCTGGCAGGATTTAACAGAACAGCAGATCCCTGTTCTGTTTGAAGGTGATAAACTAAATAAACACTGGGTGCAGGAAGCACAGCGCCAGATGCTATCCCTCGATAAAAAGGCGATTGCTTTTTTTGACCCTAATTTCATTGAGGGGTGGAAAACTGCCCTATCGGATGCATCTGGAGAGTATCAATGACCTTGACACAATTCGGTGGGCTTTTCGTTGTTTATGTGATCTCACTGGTCTTTATCCTGACCTTGACGTATCAAGAATTTCGGCGTGTCCGTTTTAACTTTAATGTTTTTTTCTCACTATTGTACTTGCTGACATTCTATTTTGGCTTTCCATTGACCAGTCTATTGGTATTTCAGTTTGATGTGCAGGTTGTGCCTGTAGATTCATTGCTGCATGCAATGTTGGCATCTGGCTGCTTTTATGCCATTTACTATGTGGCTTATAAAACACGCCTCACTTATAAAACGCGGCCCAGAGATAATATAAAACCTGAAACCTTAATGATGACTTCGCCGCGTAAGCCCTTATTCACCATGAATCGGGTGGAAACGAATCTGATGTGGCTGCTGCTCGCAGGTATTGCTATCGTTACGGTAGGTTCGTTCTTTATGCAGAACGGCTTCTTATTATTTAAGTTGCAATCCTATAGCCAGATATTTTCCAGTAAAGTTTCCGGTGTGGCACTCAAGCGATTCTTTTATTTTTTCATCCCTGCCATGTTGGTGGTCTTTTTCCTGAAACCGACCAAAGTACGATGGTTGTGCTTTTTGGTGGGGACAGTCGGGTTTGGTATTCTGACTTATGTGATAGTTGGGGGAACACGGGCTAACATTATTATTGCGTTTGCATTGTTTCTGTTTATCGGGATTGTCCGTGGTTGGATCACACTGTGGATGCTGTTTGCTGCCGGTGTGATGGGAATTGTCGGTATGTTCTGGCTGGCGCTAAAGCGCTACAGTTTGGATGTGAGCGGAGCAGAAGCATTTTATACGTTCTTATATCTCACGCGAGATACTTTCTCACCGTGGGAAAATTTGGCTCTGCTGCTGGATAATTACAGCAAAATAGATTTTCAGGGACTGACTCCGATTATTCGTGATTTTTATGTTTTTATCCCCAGTTGGGTATGGCCGGACAGACCCAATCTGGTCTGGAATACAGCTAACTATTTCACATGGGATGTATTGAATAACCACTCTGGTCTTGCGATTTCACCAACCCTGATTGGTTCTCTTGTAGTTATGGGGGGCGTATTCTTTATCCCTCTGGGCGCGATAGCCGTCGGCTTTATTATCAAATGGTTTGATTGGATTTATGAGGCAGGAAAACAGGAAACCAATCGCTATAAAGCAGCAATTTTGCAGGCTTTCTGTTTCGGCGCAATCTTTAACATGATTGTACTCGCTCGTGAAGGCGTCGATTCTTTTGTTTCTCGGGTCGTGTTCTTTTGTATTGTTTTTGGCCTGTGTCTGGTCGCGGCGAAATTGCTGTATTGGCTGTTTGAAAGTGCCGGGCTGATTCGAAAGTTTGTGGTCAGTAATTTGGCTACTGTGCAAAAAACACCTGTTATTTTGGATGTAAGGAAAAAAAATGGCGTTGAATAACATTCCCAAATACCGCATTCGTGGCCTCAGTATTTGGGGATTCCGTGGTATGCCGCATTTCCTCGACCACCTTTTCCAAGATGGACAGGTAAAAACAGGTACATTGGTCGCGATTAACGCAGAAAAAGTTCTCACGGCAGAAAAAGACAATGCGCTGAATGTGTTGCTGGATGAGGCTGAATACTTATATGCAGATGGCATCAGTATCGTACGTGCCATTCGCCGTAAATACCCTGATACGGATGTATCGCGTATTGCGGGTGCTGATTTGTGGGAAGCCCTTATGGAACGGGCTGGGCGTGAAGGTACGTCGGTCTTTCTGGTAGGCGGAAAACCTGATGTCTTGGCACAGACAAAGAGCAAATTGCGTACCCAGTGGAACGTCAATATCGTGGGCAGTCAAGATGGGTATTTTACGCCAGAAATGCGTGATGAGGTGTTTGAGCGGATTCATGCTAGTGGTGCTGAAATTATTACTGTCGCAATGGGATCTCCCAAACAGGAAATCTTTATGCGCGATTGCCGCAAAGTTCATCCAGATGCATTGTATATGGGCATTGGAGGAACTTATGATGTCTTCACCGGGCAAGTTAAACGCGCACCGAAAGTCTGGCAGAATCTAGGTTTAGAATGGTTGTATCGTTTACTCTCTCAGCCAAGCCGCATTCGTAGACAGATCAGGCTATTGAGATTTCTTGGCTACTATTACGGCGGCAAGCTGTAATCTTGTAACGCTTCTGTCTTATTACCTATACTTGCTACTATCTATACTTGCTACTACCTATACCTGCTACGTTTACCTGCTGCATTGGACATATGTTATTTATGTGCAGCAGGTTTATGCTCCTTTCTTATGCATGCCTGATAGATTTTCATATCTAATAGATTGCTGGCAGTTTTTATTGTTTTTTTTGCTTGTCAATGGCTTTCTGTTTAGCTATCTGTTCTCAAATCTCATTTGGCGAAAATGTGAAATAACCATCTTGTTGTATGTTTAAAAAGTAGTCATGATGGGGTTGTTCTCTTCAACTGTGATGTTAAATAAAACAGACATCAACTCAATTTTATAATTTTTTATTTCACTGATTGGCAAAACGTGTTTTGATCCCAGCCTTTTTTACAACGATTGATTATCAATTCCTGTATTTTTTCTGTTTGTAAATATAGACATCATAAAAGTGGATAGGGAGTTTTATGAGTGATTCAAAACAGAGCCTGCAAAGGGGACTTGAGGCACGTCATATTGAGCTGATTGCGCTGGGTGGCACAATCGGCGTAGGGTTGTTCATGGGTTCAGCCAGCACTTTGAAATGGGCCGGTCCTTCTGTTTTACTGGCTTACATTATTGCTGGGCTTTTTGTCTTTTTCATCATGCGTTCCATGGGAGAAATGTTGTTTCTTGAACCTGTAACGGGTTCATTTGCTGCTTTTGGACATAAGTACCTAAGCCCGTATTGGGGATATCTAACAGCATGGGGTTACTGGTTCATGTGGGTTTCTGTGGGAATCTCAGAGATTACTGCCGTGGGCGTCTATGCTGAATTTTGGTTCCCTGAATTGCCTCAATGGATCCCGGCACTGGTCGCGGTTGGATTGGTTGCTTTGGCGAATTTGGCGGCGGTAAGGCTGTATGGTGAGTTGGAGTTTTGGTTTGCCATGATTAAAGTCACAACGATTATTGTGATGATTCTGATTGGTATCGGCTTGATTTTCTTCGGTTTGGGTAACGATTGGCAACCTATTGGTTTGGATAACCTGACCTCACATGGCGGCTTCTTTTCTGGTGGGTGGAAAGGCTTTTTATTTGCCCTCTGTATTGTTGTTGCTTCTTATCAAGGGGTAGAGCTGGTTGGCATTACAGCCGGTGAAGCGAAAAACCCACAAGTTACCCTCAAAAAAGCGATCAACAATATTTTGTGGCGTATTCTGATTTTTTATGTTGGTGCCATTTTTATTGTTGTGACGTTGTTCCCGTGGACAGAAATAGGATCACATGGCAGCCCGTTTGTGATGATTTTTGCTAAAGTCGGCATTGTTTCTGCGGCCGCGGTGATTAACTTTGTTGTACTGACTGCTGCGCTTTCAGGATGTAACAGTGGTATGTATAGCGGTGGCAGAATGCTGTATGCCTTGGCGCAGAACCGTCAATTGCCTGCTTCATTGCTGAAGCTGTCGAAAAATGGTGTGCCAGTAAGATGTATTGCAATTACCATTGGTTGTTTGATTGCGGGTTCCAGCCTGAATTATCTGATACCAAATCCGAAAGCAGTATTTGTTTACGTTTATAGTGCCAGTGTATTGCCCGGCATGGTGCCGTGGTTTGTGATTCTGGTCAGTCAGTTGAATTTCCGTAAGCATCACGAGGAAGCGCTGAAGCAGCATCGGTTTAAGTCGATCTTGTTCCCATATGTCAATTATCTGACATTGATTTTCCTCTGCTGTGTGTTGGTGGGGATGGCAATTAACCCAGACACACGCCTTTCACTGATAGTGGGGGGAGCATTTTTGCTGATCGTGTCATCAATTTATTGGTTGAATAAATTGTTTAGGCAAAAAAAATCAATCTAGTTTTATTGTCTTAAATTTAATCAATAAAACTGATTGTGGCAGTATTGCGGTGGAAATGTGCTGTCTTTATCAACTAAGTGAGCAAAGCATAATCAAACGCATCATTTCTTTTAAAAAAGCACTGGACAGTACGACATTAAATCCGTACTATCCTCCACCGCAACGGCGTTAAGCGCCCGTAGCTCAGCTGGATAGAGCGCTGCCCTCCGGAGGCAGAGGTCTCAGGTTCGAATCCTGTCGGGCGCGCCATTTAAAGCGTGCAAGAGCAGTGACAATGAGTTAACGTGGTCAATGGCATTGTTGTAAAATATCATTGTTGTAAAACATAGCAGTATGTAAAAAGATAGCTGTTATGGTGGCTATAGCTCAGTTGGTAGAGCCCTGGATTGTGATTCCAGTCGTCGCGAGTTCGAGTCTCGTTAGCCACCCCATCTTTTTTATGAAACGCGAGGGTGGCGGAATTGGTAGACGCGCTAGCTTCAGGTGTTAGTGTCCTTACGGACGTGGGGGTTCAAGTCCCCCCCTTCGCACCATAAAAGAGATTAAAGATATATAAGATATATTTCGGCGAGTAGCGCAGCTTGGTAGCGCAACTGGTTTGGGACCAGTGGGTCGGAGGTTCGAATCCTCTCTCGCCGACCAAATTCTGAGAAAACCCCGCAATAGCGGGGTTTTTTCTTTTTAGTTTCTTTCTAATTCCTTTCTACTTATCTTCTTATCTTCTTACTTTTTTCTTCTCTCTACTTTTCTTGCGGATAAAAAATTTCCTTTTTATTTCTTGTTGGTTTCTGTTTGGTTTTTTAACATAAAATCGAATGTTATCACCTTTGTTATAGTGTTAACTTTATGTTTTTAAATAAATTTTTATATTGATGTTGTATATCAACGACAAACCATATCCCTTAATGTCTCAAATGGGAGACATTTAACTAAATGATTTGTAATATATATTTGTTATGGGCTAAAAGAGCGTCTCAAATAAGAGACGGTATTTTTAACAATATTTGGTGAAAGTTAGACTATCTATTATGAAAAGTCAGTTAAACCTTAGGTAAGGGAAGTTTAATCTAATCAAAAAAGTTGGCATGCAAAATGCATTATTGAAATTGTAGATACTCATCCCACTCGTTATGACAGCGTATGGCTTCATAAATCCAGGGATGATGTAGAGCTGATTGTCAGTGCCTATGGTCCACGTTATAGATGAGTAAGCATCACTGTCTTTTCATCGCAAACCGGACACAACGTTGAGTGAGGCACTATCCGTCTGTAGACCTGATTGTATTTATACACCTGTCTTTTTTGATAGGTGTTTTTTTTGTCTATAGAAAAGTTGGTATTTTATATAATGCACCTCAGTTAACGATTCAATGGCATCATATATATCATCATTAACTGAGGTGTGAAGTCATGTGCTTTTATGCTTCGGTGGCATTATCACGCTTCAAGGTCAGCATAAAGCCTTTGCTACGGGTTTGGTTGGCTTCTTCACGTTTTTGCAATCTGTCCAATGCATCGGCAAGCCATGCATAATCATGGGCATCCGGTCGCTGCACAAGAGCGGCTTTAAATGCCGATTCAGCGTTCGCCCACTCGCCATGGCGCAAGGCAACCTGTCCCAGTGTACTATTGAGCAATGGAGTTGCACCATGTTGCTTTAATAGCTGAGAGAGCATTTTTTGTATGGCTTCATGATCACTTGTCTCAAGATGTGGAATTAATAGCAGGAAACGTTCGTCGTACTGCTGTTTTAATCCATTTAAAATGATTTGCTGGGCAGTCTCGTGATCATCACATTCAATCAAATGCTCGGTCATTGCGACTTGCAGCACAATATCATTGCGAATCTTGCGGCTTTGATCTTTCCACCATACTTTCAGCCCAGCGTTGCCTTTCTCTGCTATAACCTGATTCATTAACCCGATATAGGCTTGCTGACGCAATTTAAAGATTTCTTCTTCATCGTGCAGATTAACTTTCAGCATAGAAGGCAAGATATCAATCAGAGATTGATAATCACCTGAAAGAGAATAAGCCTGTTCAGCCAATCGTAACACTTCAGGGTGACGAGGAGCATGACCCAATAGTTTATCCACTCCATTGCGTGCGGCATAAATTTCACCTTGAGCTAATTGGATGCGGACGCGGGTAATATCAACGGGCAGTTGGTCTTTATCAGCAACTTCCGCTGCTTGTTCAATATATTGGTTAGTGTGGAAATAATCACCACGTCGCTGAGCGGCTTCGGCTGCCAGCAAATAATTCACGACAGGATATTCTGCATGGTTTGCGTTGCGGGTCATCAGACGCTCAACTTGCTTGAAATCTCCTTCAGCTAGCTTCAGCAACGCTTGTTTAGTCTGTGAACGCGCACGATTACGTTTGTATCCCCCAAAGATCCAGCTATGGGTGGATGTGCTGGTGCGCTTTAACCGACGATAACACCAACCGATGAAAATCAGCAGGAATTGCAGCAGAAGGAAGATGATCACCAGCCCGGTGATGCTGGTGGTGATATTGTTTTTATCCGTCTGGATCAAAACGTACCCTTGATGACCGGACATCAAGGGGCCGAGTACTATCCCGACAATAAGGACAATGAACAGCAATAATACTTTTAGCATGTTCAGATCTCCTCAGCGGATGTTTTTGCCTGATCGGCTATGTCTGTTGTCGCCGATAGTGATTGAGCTTCAGGCTGTGTTTCTGGTTGGACGCCAGTTTGAGATTGCTTGGAATTAGATGATTGATTTGAATTAGGTGACTGTACTGAATGCGGTAAATTGTAGATACGCTTACGTACTAGCTCTGCCAATATTGGCTGGCTACTTAACTGTTCAGGAACATCAATCGAAAGCGGTCTCTTTTGCAGTGAATCAACATTTTTTAAAAAGTTTTCTGCATCCGGATTAGAGGTATCAAAATAAGCCTTCACCCAAGATTTAACATCTGCTAATGCGCCCTGATAAATTTTAACCTGATGGCGCGGAACCGCCTGCGCAGCAATCAGCAGTTTTGAGCGAATGTTCTCGCGGAGGTAAACGCCCTGATTGGGTGCCAACAGCGGCTCTTTGCTGTTATCACGCGGGGTAATGGTAATGAAGTTATCCATAAAACTGTGCCAGCTATTGCTTAGGTTTTGACGCCAATCAGAGAGTGAAGCTGTGATTTCATGATTGCTTGCCTTCTCCGATCTGGCTTGTTCTACTTTATTGGCGAGGTGTAAGTTATCGACTTGGTTTGATAGCTGATTCAGCATCAGGATAATGCCATCTAAATCAATTTGTTTGATTTTGGTCAGAGAATCGATATCAGTCATGATAGCTTCACGGGCATAGCGCAGACTGGGATCATCCATTTCAGCGAGGTTCTGATCAGCATCTTTCAGCAAGGCGATGGCAGTGGTGATATCCTGTTCACTCCATACTTTGCGGCCAGCCATCTTAATGAGAGAGCTTGCCTGCGCCAGTCGCCAGTTTTCGATATCAGTATTTGAAAATGTTGAAATACGGTTTTGAAGATCAGATATGCGGCTATCTAGCAGTTGGCCTTGTGAGCTGGCTTGTTGTAAGGAAGCCTCTATATTTTGGAGTTTGGCATTAAGACTTTGTTTATCGGCAGATTGCTGTTGTGTCAGAGAGGCAACTTCTTGTTGAAGAGCGAGATTTTTAGCCCTTAATTCCGTGTTTTGCTGTTGACCATGATAATAAATATAAAGACCACCAACACCTATCGCCAGCGAAATGGCAATTGAGAGCGTATTGCCCACCCATCCATAACTCTTGGGTTTGTGGGAAGGCGTTGCAGGCTGCTGAGAGTGTTTCGTCTCAACAGTATCAGTGGATTGCTTTTGTTCCGTCATAATGGACATCCCATATTAATTTATTCCAGCGCCTGGATTAAGGCGTCATTATCTGCACTCTTAGCTACTTTTATTGTTTGCCAGCCCAATGTCTGGGCGATATTAGCAAGGCGCTCGCTGACCACAATCAGGTCGCAACCCAATAACCATGCTTTTCCATCGCTATCAGTTACTAAGTTATATAACAGTTGCAGCATTTCGCCACTTGTTACAACGATGGTTTTTATATCACATTGTTGCCAGTGACGGCTGAAATCTGCTGCATCATAATTGACTGGCTGGCGTGAATAACATTCACAATAATCTACTTCACCTCTCCGAATCCTTAATGTCGAGGCAATGACTTCGCGGCCACCGTTGCCTCGGAGCAATAAAATCTTTTTATTGCTCATTTTCTGTAACGTGGGGAGTTGCAGTAGATCTTCACTGGTTTCACCTTGCTCAGAGCAGAGAATTTCCAGCCCCGTGTATTGGTGAAACATTAGGGAAGTTGACTTACCGATACCATAATAAGATAGCTGATCAGGCCATAACTGGCCTTCTTGAATAAGCTGCTTATTCGCATAATGGACGGCATTTTTTGATAATAGAAAAACCAGATCTCCCGCAGATAGCCGTTGCAGTTTTTGTGACAGTAATGGCAAATCTGCCCCCGGATGAATTTCGATGAGGGGGGCGCTGAAGGCTGATTTACCAATAGCTCGCAGCCGCTTGACCAATTCCTCTCCTGCGGGGGCAGGGCGGGTGATCAAAATGCTCATTCCGGCGAATTCCTCTGGTATACGCTAGCCAGAATTTGGCGTGCGCCTTTCTCCAATAATTCTTCCGCCAATTCAATACCAGCTTGGTGGGCCTTTTTTGGTGATACCACTCTTTCACCACGCACGATCACCGTGCCATCAGGAGCACCAACCAGTGCGCGTAGCCAAATGTTGTCTTCCTGCCAGATGGCATAACTGCCAATCGGTACCTGACAGCCTCCTTCAAGACGGGTATTCATGGCTCGTTCAGCGAGAACGCAGACTTCTGTTCTTGCATGGTTCAAGGGGGACAGCAGCTCACGGGTTTGATAATCGTCAAGCCGACACTCAATACCTACCGCTCCTTGACCGACGGCTGGCAGCAATAATTCCGGTTCTAATGGCATACGGATGCGTTCTTCCAGCCCGAGCCGTTTCAGACCAGCAGTTGCAAGAATAATGGCATCATAATCGCCATTATCGAGCTTGCTCAGACGGGTACCGACATTACCGCGCAAGTCACGAACCATAAGATCGGGATATAGCTGACGGATTTGGCATTGGCGGCGTAAACTGGATGTACCAACAACACTGCCAGCGGGTAGGTCATCAAGCGAGGCGTATTCTACTGAAACAAAAGCGTCCCGTGGATCATCCCGTTCGCAGATTGTGACCAACCCCAAACCATCAGGAAATTCGATGGGAACATCTTTCATGGAGTGGACGGCAATATCAGCTCGCTTTTCCAGCAGAGCCAGCTCCAATTCCTTTACAAATAGCCCCTTGCCTCCCACTTTTGCCAATGGCGTATCGAGGATAATATCGCCGCGTGTAACCATTGGAACCAGATCTACTTGCAGGTCTGGATGAAAGTGTTTCAGTTGTTTTTGAACATATTGCGCTTGCCACATAGCCAACGGGCTTTGGCGGGTAGCGATGCGAATGATTTTCATTGTCATGGATAAGTATATTGGATAGTCGTATTAACTAATGGTTTTTAACCCTTTCCCTTTCAATTTGTTGCTTTATTGATTGCTAGGCAACTTGAAGTTGATTGGGAGTGATAGCTTTTAGCTACTGGTTAGTCACCAATTAGCGAGAAATGGTGTCAGTTTTAACATTTCAATGATTTTTTTTCCAGTTACGAAAAAGCCAGAAAAAATAGAAATAGTATATGGATATACAGTTTATAAGATAAAAATAATTTTTAAATATTAAAATAATATTTTATTTGAATGGAGAAAATAAACAAATAGATTGATTTAAAAGCAAATTGACATTTATGTTTAGACTACTGATAAAAAATAGTGAAAATATTTAACAATAATAAAATATTACTAGATTGAAATAATTATGGAAGGCTGATGTGCTTTCGATTCTTTACATCTACGATATGAAAAATAATCAACTACAATAGTTATTCTTAAAAAACATATTATTATGTCTATTTCGTGATTAATTTAATATTTTACAAAGAGTTAAACATGCTTTTGCTATTGCAGGGTAAGGAAAAAGATGTTAATGCGTACTTTACGCTTTGACTGCAAGGTGTTAGATTGATCACGTTTCCGACAATAAGTTTGTAAAAATTATTTTAAATAATCTTGTAATACCACGCATGATCGGAAACAGGGGACTACTTTAGGCACTGGAACTGATATCAGGCGAAACTCTTGTATCTCTATATTGAAACGCTGAAGCAGCGACTGGATGCAATTAACCAACTTAGATTAGAACGCGCCACCAGCTTAATGGGGGATGCTTTCAAGCAAGTTTATAGTTTAATTCCAGTATTATTACATCATCATCATCCAATGATGCCGGGCTATATCAAAAATGGTATTCCTCATGGCGTTTGTTTTTTTATGCCTGATGAATCACAACAGTTTTGGATTAATGCACTGGACAATCAGCTTATTGATGTCTTGCCAGATGTACCTTCACATACGCCCAATGGTGAATTGCCGATTACGGGGATTTACTCCATGGGTAGTACCTCTTCTATAGGGCAAAGTTGTTCTTCTGACGTAGATGTCTGGGTTTGTCATCAATCTTGGTTGGATAGCGATGAGAAAGCCTTGCTGGAACAAAAATGCGCCTTGATAGAAGAGTGGGCATCCTCGCTGGGAATTGAGGTTACTTTTTTTCTGATTGATGAAAACCGTTTTCGACATAATGCCTGCGGTAGTTTGAATGGTGAAGACTGCGGTTCTACCCAACATATCCTTCTGCTTGATGAGTTTTATCGCACAGCGGTCTGCATGGCGGGTAAACGCTTGCTATGGGCAATGGTTCCGGTGGAAGAGGAAGCGCATTATGATGAATATGTCCTTTCTCTCTATGCCCAAGGTGTATTGACGCCAAATGAATGGTTGGATTTAGGCGGCTTGGGCGAATTGTCCGCAGAAGAATATTTTGGGGCGAGTCTCTGGCAGCTTTACAAGAGCGTGGACTCCCCTTATAAGGCAGTATTGAAAAGCCTGCTGTTGGAAGCTTATTCATGGGAATATCCCAATGGAAAACTTCTGGCGATGGAAATGAAGCAATATTTTCATGACGGCTCGATTGTTTCCTTTGGCCTCGATGCCTATAGCATGATGCTGGAGCGTGTAACTCGTTATCTTACTGCCACGAACGATCTTACGCGCCTTGATTTGGCGCGTCGTTGTTTTTACCTGAAGGTGTGCGAAAAATTACTGGAAAGCCAAGATGACAAAGGCTGTACAGGATGGCGTCGTCAGGTTATATCCCAGTTGGTGCGTGAATGGGGCTGGGATGACAATAAACTGGCTATACTGGATAATCGTAACTCATGGAAAATTGAGCAGGTGCGTGATGCCCATAATGAATTGCTTGATACCATGATGCTGAGTTATCGCAACCTAATCCGCTTTGCCCGCCGTAATAATTTAAGTGTGAGTGCCAGTCCGCAAGATATTGGTGTATTGACCCGTAAATTGTATGCGGCTTTTGAAGCATTGCCCGGTAAAGTGACTCTGGTGAATCCTCAGATATCACCTGATCTGTCAGAAAAGGATCTGACTTTCATTTATGTTCCTCCGGGGCGGGTAAACCGCAGTGGCTGGTATCTTTACAACCATGCTCCAACGATCGACTCAATCGTTGGTCACCAACCGTTGGAATATAATCGTTATCTGAATAAATTAGTTTCCTGGACTTATTTTAATGGCTTGCTGACCAAAGAAACCCGGCTTCATATGCATCACGGGAGATCTCAGTGTGACAGGCAGAAATTGTGTGATTTGATGGATGACATTGCGACTCATTTCCCAATCCGCTTATCTGCACCCACACCAAAAGCGTTATACAGCCCTTGTGAAATCCGTCACTTGGCGATCATTGTTAATTTAGAGCAAGATCCAACAACTGCATTTTCCAATCAAGTTGTGCATTTTGATTTAAGAAACCTGAATGTTTTCAGCTTTGGTGAGTCGCAGCAATGTCTGGTAGGTAGCATCGATTTGCTTTATCGCAATTCATGGAATGAAGTGAGAACCTTGCATTTCAGTGGTGAACAATCGGTACTGGAAGCATTGAAGACCATATTGGGTAAAATGCATCAAGATGCAGCGCCGCCATCTGACGTTGAAGTATTTTGTTATAGCGAACATTTGCGTGGGTTGATTTGTACACGTATCCAGCAATTAGTTTCGGAATGTATAGAGTTGCGCCTGTCCAGCAACCGACAAGATCCAAATCGTTTCAAAGCATTACGAATTTCAGGACAAACATGGGGGCTATTCTTCGAACGGCTAAACGTTTCGGTGCAAAAATTGGAAAATGCAGTGGAATTCTATGGTGCGATTTCCAATACCAAATTGCATGGTCTGCCTGTCAAAATTGATACCAAAGAAAAGCACTTACCGCCTGTAATAGACGGCTTTGCCTGTGAGGGAATGATTCAGTTTTTTTTCGAGGATATCGAAGAGGAGCAAGGATTCAATATTTATATTCTTGATGAATCAAATCGGGTGGAAATTTATTCCCACTGTGAAGGTAGCAAAGAAGAATTAGTGCGAGATATCAGCCGTTTTTATTCCTCATCGCATGATCGTTTTACTTATGGCTCCAGTTTTATCAACTTCAATCTACCGCAGTTCTATCAAATCGTTAAGAAAGGTGAGCGCACCCATGTCACTCCATTTATAGATGGTGTGTTCCCATTGGATGATCTAGAAACGAATGATGTCAGGCTCGATGTTGATGGGCAATTTAATGAAACATGCGGGGCGCATGCGTCTTATCGCTCGCTGTATCATTATTGATAAAAGTGATTCTATCCATCAAGTTAACCTGAGCGCTTATTTTATTAGGCTCTCAGGCCACGAAGGCTGTAATTCAACACAATTAATTGAAAATAATTGATAATTGTGTTGCAAGTCACCATTTTGATTACTAACTAGCAATTGCCATTTATTAATGGTCTATTATTTCAATGGGTTATAAAGAATTCAGCAGTCTGTTACCAATGGTATCAATAAAAACTCCATTTTATGGAGGTTCAAAATTAATTAAATTTATTTTAGAATTAAAAAGAAAAACTTTTCAACAAAGGATTGGTAAATGATATTCCTCTTATTAAGGCTAATTGACATTATTGTTTTTTTTCCATTATTTGCGATTGTTAGTTATTTTTTTATCTTAGACAAAAACCTGAAAAAAACTCTAATATTATCGTTATTGGCTTCTATTATTTTCTTTTTAGTTCATGTCTTTTTTCCAACACTACTTATCTATTCATTAAATTTTTTTGGTATTAGATGAATTAGACGGTATATACAATGCACGACCGCTAGGTAGGGTGTCCATTTTTTTATCAATCAGTAGATTTGTTTTATTTTCCCCTCTTTAGCTATTATTTCCAGCACTTTCAGCGCCTATTTTATTAGGCGCTTGTTTCTACTGGGTAATTGTTTTTATAAAGTGTGTGAAAGATAATCACGAAAATTGGAATGGCTCACCGCTCTGTTCAGTAATGGCTTGTGCCAGCATGGAGAGAAAATCATTACCACTACGGTCACAAATCCACTGGCTATCCCGATAATCAAAATGGTAACCACCACTTTTGGTTGCCAGCCATATCTGATGGAAAGGCTCTTGGCGGTTGATAATGATTTTGCTGCCGTTTTCAAAACTCAGCGTCATCACCCCACCATTTGTTTCATAGTCAATATCCGAATCCCCATCGTAATTATCCAGTTGCTCTTCAAGATGAAGCATCAATTGATCGGCCAATTGATGAAATTCGCTATCGTTCATGTTTATTTCCTATTTGCTTTTCAGGGCCTAGCTGCGATTATAGAGAGTATTGGCGCATGAATCACAGGCATTAATATGATGAAAAAACAACTCCATTGGTCACTGGCTATCATAACATTACTTTCTCTGGCAGGTTGTGGCTTGAAAGGACCTCTCTATTTTCCCCCTGTGGAAACATCTGCGACACAGGCAACTATGCACAAAGCGGATAAGGCGCAGCCAGAAAAATTGTCAAAAAACAGTTTATTAAAAGACAATATATCAATGGATGCATGATAGTGATTCGGTAATATGATTTCTCTTGGAGTCGTATATGCAGTTCTCCAAAATGCATGGTCTTGGCAATGACTTTATGGTCGTTGATGCAGTGACCCAAAATGTTTATTTTTCTCCAGAGTTAATTTGTCGTCTGGCTAACCGGAATACTGGGGTGGGTTTTGATCAACTCTTGATTGTTGAAGCGCCCTATGATCCTGACTTAGACTTTCACTACCGCATTTTTAATGCTGATGGCAGTGAAGTTTCTCAGTGTGGCAATGGAGCGCGTTGCTTTGCCCGTTTTGTCCGTCTTAAGGGGCTGACTAATAAACGTGATATCAAGGTCAGTACGCAGGCAGGTCGGATGGTATTGAGCATCACAAATGATGATCAAGTCTGTGTGAACATGGGAGAGCCGGACTTTGATCCGCAGCGAGTTCCCTTTCGTGCCAATAAGGCTGAGAAAACCTACATTATCCGTGCCATCGAACGCACGGTGCTTTGTGGTGTTGTGTCGATGGGGAACCCTCACTGTATCATACAGGTTGAAGATGTAGACACTGCCGAAGTGGAAGTATTGGGACCAGTGCTGGAAAGCCATGAACGTTTTCCTGAACGGGCCAATATTGGTTTCATGCAAGTAATCAATCGGGGACATATTCGATTGCGTGTCTTTGAGCGTGGTGCAGGTGAGACACAGGCCTGTGGCAGTGGTGCATGTGCCGCAGTAGCCGTTGGTATTCAGCAGAATCTGCTGGATAATCGGGTTCGGGTTGATCTTCCGGGGGGAACACTGCAAATTCGCTGGGATGGATCGAGCAAACCCCTTTTTATGACTGGGCCTGCAAGCCACATTTATGATGGTACGATTCATTTGTGATGGATTCTGTGTTTACTTAATCACTCTTGAAAATATGGGGCATTGGAAAATGGATGAAAAAAACGATCCATTGCACATCGAAAACAGATTGAATGACCAAGCGGTAGTGGATTATTTGTTGAATAATCCAGATTTTTTTATCCGTAATGCCAATATGGTCGATAAGATCAGGGTTCCCCATCCGGTGCGGGAGTGTGTCTCCTTGATGGAATGGCATATGAACCGCCAGAGGAATCGCATCTGTTATTTGGAAGACGATCTGAACCATTTGGTTGAGCAGGCGAAACAGAATGAAGTGCTGTTCAGCAGCTTATTGCAATTGCTGTCAGATCTCTCTGGTGCCAAGAGCTTGCAGGACTTTCTTTCCTGCCTGAGGGCATGGTCAAAAACACTTGGATTGAGTAACAGTTATATCCGGTTGTTCAGTGATAAATGGCATCTTGGTGCACCACTGAATTCACCGGAGCTGGCTATTTCCCGTTATGCCTTTGAATCCGTCCGCATTAAGCGATTTGGTGAAAAGAATCATTATCTTGGTCGATTGCACGGCCCAGAGATTTTATTATTGATGCCACAGGCACGCCATGTTGGCTCAGTGGCGATTTCCCTTTTAGGATCGCAAGGGGATTTGGGCATGGTGATTTTCAATAGCCATAATAAGCAGCATTATCACGAAGACATGGGAACTGACATTCTCGGTCAGTTAGCGAAGCTGTTGCCGTGCTTATTGTCCCGTTGGATTGAACGCGCATGACTCAGCCGATTGATTTACTGCTAGCGCCCGTGGAAGACTTTTTACACTATTTGCGGGTTGAGCGGCGTTTAAGCCCCGTCACGATCACGAACTATCGACGCCATTTGGCGGTGTTGGCGAAAATGTCACTGGAGATGGAAATACGTGAGTGGCAGGAGTTAGATCCCGCGAAAGTCAGAATGTTTGCCTCCCGGAGTCGTCGCGCTGGGTTGCAGTCCGCCAGCCTTGCCCTGCGCCTTTCTTCTTTGCGTAGCTTTCTTGACTGGATGGTGATGCAAAATAAATTGGATGCCAATCCGGCTAAAACAGTCAGTACTCCCCGTAAAAAACGCCATTTACCTAAAAATATGGATGTGGACGAAGTTAGCCAGCTGCTCAATATTAATTTGAATGACCCTTTGTCAGTGCGCGATAGAACCATGCTGGAAGTCATGTACGGAGCGGGTTTGCGTTTGTCTGAGTTGGTGGGCCTTGATTGTCGCCACTTGGATTTGGAGGGTGGGGAAGTTTGGGTACATGGTAAGGGCAGTAAAGAGCGCAAGGTACCGTTCGGTCGCATGGCTCAGGAATGGCTCCGGCGTTGGCTGGAAATGCGGGAATTATTTGAGCCGGAAAATGATGCGGTTTTCATTTCCACCAAGAGCGGGAAACGTATCTCTACCCGTAACGTACAGAAACGATTTGAACGATGGGGGATTCGGCAAGGTGTTAGTAGCCACATCAACCCCCATAAATTGCGTCACTCTTTTGCCACACATATTCTTGAGTCCAGCGGTGATTTGCGTGCAGTGCAGGAATTACTTGGTCATGCGAATCTGTCGACGACCCAGATCTATACCCATTTGGATTTTCAACACTTGACCAAAGTCTATGATGTGGCCCACCCCAGAGCCAAACGAGGGAAATCATAATGCGTTTTTATCGGCCTCTCGCGCCGTTTGCTGCGATGACATTCGATCTGGATGATACGCTTTACGATAATTATCCTGTAATCGATAGAACCGAAAAAGAAGTATTGTGTTTCATCAGGCAGTACGATGCCAGATTCGATCACTTTGGGCATGAAGATCTGCACTTATACCGTCAGACCGTCCTTGAACGGGAGCCGGATATTTACCATGATGTCACATCATGGCGCCGACAGTCCGCAGAACTCATGTTTACCCACCATGGTTTCAATCATGAAGAGACAGTACGTGGCACGGATGAACTTATGTCTTGCTTTACGTACTGGCGTAACCAAATCGCAGTTCCAGAATCTACCCATAAGGCTTTAACCATATTGGCAGAAAAAATGCCGTTGGTGGCAATTACTAATGGAAACGCTGAACCTGCCGCATGTGGGCTTGCTCCTTATTTTGAGTTTGTCTTGAAAGCTGGCGCTGATGGGCGTTCCAAGCCTTGGCCTGATATGTACCACTTGGCGGCTGAGCGCTTGAATCTGCCCATAAATCAGATCATGCATGTGGGGGATAACCTGAATACGGATGTAGAAGGGGCTCTTTGCAGTGGTATGCAGGCTTGTTGGCTCAACATCGAAAATAAAGACTTGATGCAGGAACCTAAAGGACGTCTGGTGCCACATGTTGAGATTTCTGATTTGGCTTCTTTGATAGCACTGATATAATTTCAGCTTGCAATCTGTATAAAAAAACAGCCTTGCTTGTTTTTTATCCGACAGAATAGGGTTGTTGTAACGCTGGATTATTACAAGAACCAGTTATTACAAAACCCAATGATGACTAAAAATAAGTCATTGCTAACAACTGATGGTAATTATGGACGTTTCTTATCTGCTCGAAAGTCTCAATGATAAACAACGCGAAGCGGTCGCAGCATCCCGCAGTAACATGCTGGTGCTGGCTGGTGCTGGCAGTGGTAAAACGCGCGTGCTGGTTCACCGGATCGCTTGGTTACTGTCAGTTGAAAATGCCTCTCCGTTTTCTATCATGGCGGTCACGTTTACCAATAAAGCTGCTGCTGAGATGCGGCACCGAATTGAAAACCTGATTGGCACCAGTCAGGGCGGAATGTGGATCGGTACGTTCCACAGCCTTGCCCACCGCTTGTTGCGTGCCCATCACCTTGATGCCAATTTACCGCAGGATTTTCAGATCCTTGATAGCGAAGATCAGCACCGTCTCATCAAACGCATCGTCAAGGCGATGAATCTAGATGACAAACAATGGCCGGCCCGTCAGGGAATGTGGTACATCAATGGCAAAAAAGATGAAGGTTTGCGTCCACAGCACATTGAAAGTTATGGCAATCCGGTCGAAGCGACGTGGCTGAAAATCTATCAGGCCTATCAGGAGGCGTGTGACCGAGCCGGGTTGGTGGATTTTGCCGAATTGTTGCTACGTGCCCATGAACTTTGGCTGAACAAACCACAGATCCTGCAACATTATCGTGAACGCTTCACTAATATTCTGGTGGATGAATTTCAGGATACTAACAGCATTCAATACGCTTGGATCCGTCTTCTGGCTGGCGAGAGTGGTAAAGTTATAATTGTCGGGGATGATGATCAGTCCATTTATGGCTGGCGTGGCGCTCAGGTAGAAAATATTCAGCGTTTTCTCAAGGATTTTCCGGGAGCGGAGACGATCCGTCTGGAACAGAATTATCGTTCGACCAGTAATATCCTCAAGGCTGCAAATGCCCTGATTGCCCATAACAGTGATCGTTTGGGCAAAAATTTGTGGACAGAAGGGAGTGAAGGAGAGCCGATTTCACTTTACTGCGCCTTCAATGAACTGGATGAGTCTCGTTATGTTGTCGGTCGTATCAAGCATTGGCTGGATAATGGCGGCGCACTGAAAGAGTGTGCGATCCTGTATCGAAGCAATGCCCAATCTCGGGTTTTGGAAGAAGCCTTGTTGCAGGTTTCCATGCCTTACCGCATTTATGGTGGTCAGCGTTTCTTCGAACGTCAGGAAATCAAAGATGCCTTGTCCTACCTTCGCTTGGTGACAAACCGTCACGATGATGCTGCCTTTGAACGCGTGGTGAATACACCAACACGCGGTATTGGTGGCAGAACACTTGATGTTGTGCGCCAAATGGCGCGTGATCAGCAAAAAACCTTGTGGGAAAGTAGCCTGTTATTAATACAGGAAAAAGTGCTGGCTGGCCGTGCGGCATCCGCATTGCAGCGCTTCATTGAATTGATTGAAGCGTTGGAAACGGAAACGCAGGAAATGCCATTGCATGTACAGACCGATCGCATTATCCGTGATTCTGGCCTATGGGCGATGTATCAACAGGAAAAAGGCGAAAAGGCACAGGCGCGTATCGAAAACCTTGAAGAATTAGTCACAGCAACCCGCCAATTCAGCTATCAGGATGAAGACGAAAACCTGTTGCCGTTGCAAGCTTTTCTTTCCCATGCTGCGCTTGAATCAGGAGAAGGTCAGGCGGATGCCTATCAGGATGCCGTGCAATTAATGACACTGCATTCAGCGAAAGGTCTGGAATTCCCGCAAGTCTTTATCGTGGGCATGGAAGAGGGCATGTTTCCGAGTCAGATGTCCATTGACGAAAGTGGTCGGTTGGAAGAAGAGCGGCGCTTGGCCTATGTTGGAGTTACCAGGGCGATGGAAAAACTGACGCTGACTTATACGGAAAGTCGTCGTTTATATGGCAAGGAAGTGAATCACCGTCCATCTCGTTTTATTGGGGAACTACCGCCGGAATGCGTGGCAGAAGTTCGTCTGAGAGCAACGGTATCCCGTCCGGTCAGCCACAAACGGCTGGGTACGCCTATCAGCGCCAGCGATAGTGGTTACGCACTTGGACAGCGTGTACGCCATCCCAAATTTGGTGAAGGGACGATTATCAATATAGAAGGCAGTGGGGAGCATTGCCGTTTGCAAATTGCGTTTCAAGATGAAGGAGTTAAGTGGCTGGTGGCCGCTTATGCCAGACTCGAAACGGGCCAATAATCCGGTCGAATGTTGACAGGCTTTTTCTTCTAGGCGTAACATTCGCGCCTTACGATAAACGTAGGGAGTATAAGGAGACTTATGGTACATGCTGAACGCATTTAAATTAGAGAATAATCGCCTGCTCCGTCTTGAACTTGAAGAAGGTGATAAGTTATCTGACTCCATGTGGGTAGATTTAGTTGGTCTGGGGGATAATGATCGTCTCCGTGTCCAGAATGAGCTGGGACAAGTCTTGGCGACCCGCACTGAATTGGATGACATTGAGGCATCAGCACGTTTTTTTGAAGATGAAGATGGTATGCATGTCCACTCATTCTTCTATTTTGAAGATGCCGAAGACCATGCTGGCAACTCGACAGTTGCATTTACCATCCGTGACAGTCGTCTCTACACATTGCGAGAGCGTGAACTCCCTGCATTTCGATTATATCGAATGCGCGCCCGCAACCAGACGATGGTTGACGGGAATGCCTATGAACTGCTGCTGGACTTGTTCGAAACTAAAATCGAACAATTGGCTGATGTTATTGAAAACATTTATAGCGTGCTGGAATCCTTGAGCCGGGTCATTATGAAAGGCAAGCAGGGTGATGAGTTTGATTCTGCTTTGTCTAACCTTGCTGAGCAGGAAGACATTGGCTGGAAAGTCCGCTTGTGTTTGATGGATAGCCAACGTGCCTTGAACTTCCTTGTGCGCCGTGCCCGCTTGCCTGCCAACCAATTGGAACAGGCCCGTGAAATCCTGCGGGATATTGAATCCTTGCTGCCGCACAATGAATCCCTGTTCCAGAAAGTGAACTTCTTGATGCAGGCGGCGATGGGCTTTATCAACATTGAACAAAGCCGTATTATCAAAATCTTCTCCGTTGTTTCTGTGGTATTTCTGCCACCGACGTTGGTAGCGTCCAGCTATGGTATGAATTTCAAATTTATGCCGGAATTGGATTGGACATTCGGCTATCCTGCGGCCATTGGATTGATGATAGCAGCGGGTTTGGCACCTTATCTTTACTTCAAGCGGAAAAACTGGCTGTAGTCATTTCATCAGTTATCAATAAAACCACGCACGACTTAACGGAAAAACTGACCCGATTTATTAATAATGTTTTGGGTCAGTTCAAACATATGATAGCGACTTATCTCGTTTCAGGGTGTTTAGCTGCTTTACGTAAGCGGCGCTGAGTATAAAGCGCATCCAGCGTAAACAGAATCAATGCAGCCCAGATAAAGCCAAAAGTGATCAAACGATCAGAGCCTATTTCCTCGCCATAAACCAGTGTTGCCAGCAAGAACATCAATGTTGGGCCAAGGTATTGGAAAAAGCCCAGTGTGGACAATCGCAAATGCGCGGCTGCTGCGGTAAAGAGCAACAGTGGCACAGTTGTAATAATACCGGCAGCAATCAGCATAAGGTTCAAAGGGTACGTATTATCCAGCATATTGCTTGTCGGGCTATGGGTGAAGAACAGCAGGTAAGTCAGAGCGACAGGGAACACCCAGACTGTCTCAATCAACATACCTGTTTGTGCATCCACTCCCAGTTTTTTGCGGATCAACCCATAGACAGCAAATGTCGTTGCTAAATATAAACCAACCACCGGTACAGAGCCAAATTGCCATAGTTGGATCAGTACGCCAGTAAAGGCCAATCCTACTGCAATCCACTGCATGCGACGGAAGCGCTCACCAAGAAAAACCATGCCAAACAGCACACTCACCAGAGGGTTAATAAAATACCCCAGACTTGCTTCAAGCAGATGGTTATTATTCACCGCCCAAATATAAGTCAGCCAGTTACTGGTAATCGTGAAGGCAGTGATGCCTAACAGCAGTAGGATTTTAGGTTGACGGGCGACAGTCCAAACCTGACGCCAGTGACGAGTCACTATCAGCATCAGTACCATAAAGAAAGCTGACCATATAACGCGGTGTGACACGATTTCATCGGGTGGCACATATTGTATGGCCTTGAAGTAGATGGGAGCCAATCCCCAAATAAGATAAGCTCCCAAGGCATACAGGATACCTTGGGTCGTATTTTGGTTAGTCATAATATCCTTGGATGTTTAGAGAGTGTTCAGAAAAAATCAGAGGAGCTTGTTAATAAGATGATAGCTCATAAACCTATACAATGTGTCATTGGGATGAATGATTTACAAGTAGTTAATAGCATGAATCATAAATTAAATTTTTTTTACTCATCTAAATGGCACCTTACGCTAAATATAATGAAATAACTTTTCAGCTTTCCTGAAGAGCTTTTTGAGACAAAAAACTTATCCTATCCGGTGGGATCGGCCCTAGAAGTTGAATTTCATGGTTAAAATTGGCAACTGTGGAAATAAAATGACGATTCTTGGTTTTTAAGCCCCCACCCGGAAGAGTACGTTCCTCATCCGAAAAACTGGATTCTACATGAGGATGTCTGGTGGCAAGTTGTATCAGAAAACCTTCGTTCTTTTCATTTCCATGAACGTGGACAGCAGGTATGCCTAACGCATTAATTTTATACAGATAACCTATGTTAGATGATCTGTACTTTGACAAGCAATTATTAGTCTCTTAGAAATAAAAATCAGCGCCCTCTTCATCTGATGCAACAAAAACAGTTCTATGACCAAAAATATTATTAAAGTACAGCCTTCCTGAACCTTGGAATCCAACCTTCTGTATTACATCGGGAGGCCTGCTATCCCAACGGTATGCTACTTTGATATCTTCAACATAATGTATGGGTTCACTTACATAGGGAGTTTTATGAGTTTTCTTTTTGAAGGATCGCATTGTATTCATCTCCTTTAATTTTAATCATGTTATTGGTGAGGTAATAGATAAATATATTTTATTATATCTATCTAAATCCCATTAACGTCTTAAATGGTGATTCCAGTTTATCTGGGCAATCTAATCTCCTTATTTTAATTGCTTTACCATTATTTCTTAACTCATTACATAATTGAGCTATATCTTTAGGTGTCCAATATAGATTTTTGGCATAACCTATTCTTTTAACTATATTTAATAAACGTTCTACTCCACCTGCTTTTAATATTTTAGCAACCATTGTTGAACAATTTTTATTAATGGAATTATAGCTGTGGCTTATACGCCAAGTGCCATGCATTTTCCCATTATAGATTTCGCGCTTTTGGTATTGCATTTTTTCAACATTTAAGCCAATCAGGCGATATTCCAAATGAGGGGTATCTACAAAATCAGCTCGAAGACTATTAAGGACTCCTGCACAGGATAAAGTTCCTCGCGGTCTAGCAGGTTCTGCAAGGAAACTAACATAGTTATCATCTGTTCCTGTCGAACATCGTGGATTATTTGAAGGGCATGGATTATCTGAACTGAAATCGGTCGAAGGATATTGTGGTACTCCACCTATATAAATAGAAGCATGTCCAAAAGGGAAACTCCGGCAGGGATACCAGATATAGACAACGGCAGAGACAGGTTTACCTGTGAGGATCTCTTTTTCTGCTTTGGTTTTTGGGTTCATAACCTGTTCTCATGTTGATTAATTAATATTAAAAACAATATATTGTGAGATTTTTCGGGTTATTGGTTTTTGACAATGGGTTAAGATAGGTTCAGCTTAGCTGCTATTGGAAGTTTGTTTATTATAATTGGGCATCATATACCCAAAGTGGAGAGCTGTTAATAGGTGTTGTGAATGTTTTTGTGATTGGTTTATTTATGCTGGCTTATATCGATAATTCCGTCATTCCGCACTTCATTTCTGATTTAGAAATAGTGTGATATTACGCATATTTTATGTATTTGTTGTCCCGATGGAATTGATGGTGATCGCTCGTTTTGATCTATTACTTTTATTTGCCGGTAAATCAATATGCCCGCGCCAGAACCTGCCATTAAACGTCTTGATCACCTTGGCCTTATCGCGGCTTCCTGTCATGAAGTCAGATTACCCCGACTGATTGATGCCATTATCCCAAAATATTCAGTACATACCCGTCTCTCATGGTGATGCCTTCCTCGCGATGATCCTTAATGTTGATTCAAACGCCATTTATAATGCTTTCTTTGTCAACTCAAGTTCGGAGAGAAAGACATCGCCCAGCCAATGGGCCGCCGAGCAAATTTTTGGGTATTGGTATTTGGTGGATATTAATGTTTTGGAATTATTAAAAAACATCAACCAACCAAATAAGTTCCTACTGCACTGGCAATATGCACTTGTTTCTCATTATGTAATTCAATTCTGGCGACAGAGACTTTATTGCCAGCGCGAATAATGTTACAACTGGCGGTAAATATTTCACCACGTCCGGGTCTCAGGTAATCCACACGCAAATCAATAGTACCCAATGTCGTAAGACGTTTTTGGATCTCTGAGATTGTGAGCGTTTCAATTACTGTCAGTGCATTGCCTGCACAAACCAGCCCTCCTGCAACATCTAATATGGAAGCGATCGCACCACCGTGCAGAATTTTATGCATCATATTACCGACTAATTTTTCCTGATAGCGAAATTGCAATTCTACGTAGTCTTGTTCGAAGCGGAGCAGTTCGAGACCTAATAGCTGGTTGAATGGCATGTGGTAAACAAACACTTCACCAATAAATTTACGGGCTTCTTCTGGAGTTAAGGTTGTGTCTGTTTGCTGTATATTTTCCATGGTGGATTTCCTGATAATGAAAAGTAAAACCGACTGATATTAAATGGATCTTTATAGTTAATAACTTGTTAAGTTTATGCTTTCGTTATCGACTTTGCCAGTCTGTGAAGCACTTCGAAAAACAATTCATAGAAAAAAACAGACTACAAAAAATAACCATATAGTGTGTAGAATAAGTAGTGATTTTTTAGTTTGAAATTACCACAATAGGAAAACCAGAAATGCGCTTGTTATGGAATATACTGGTTATTATCGGTTTATTATCGCCATTGGCTCATGCAGCAGACAATCAGGTTGGTGAAGTGAGAGGGAGCGTGCTCTCGATGATGTTGGGCGAGCAAGAGTCTACGTTAATGCTCTATCCCTATGATACGAATTACATTATTTATACTTACGGGAGCCATATTAATAAATCGGCGATTCATAGCTATAATTGGGCAGATCACGCCCGCAAAGATGAAGTCATTTTTCAGATAAGTTTTGGCTTTCCATTATGGCGGGGAATTGCTGGAGAGAACTCGTTGCTTGGCGCTTCTTATACACAGCGTTCATGGTGGCAGCTCAGTAATAAACCGGAATCGTCTCCGTTTCGTGAAACGAATTATGAACCACAACTCTTTCTGGCATGGCTAACTGACTATGAATTTGCTGGTTGGCACTTAAGGGAAATTGAGGCCGGATTTAATCATCAATCAAACGGGCAACCAGAAGCGACTTCCCGTAGCTGGAATCGGCTTTACTCGCGTTTCATGGCACAGAATGGCAATTGGCAGGTGGATTTGAAATCGTGGTATCGGCTGCCTGAAAGCTCCCGTCGTGACGATAACTTGGACATGAACCGCTATATGGGATATTACCGACTGAAAGTGGGCTATACCTGGGGAGATAGTGTATTTACCGCTCAAGGGCGCTATAACTGGAACCGTGGTTATGGTAGTGGAGAGCTGGGTTGGAGTTATCCAATATCAAAACATGTTCGTGTTTATACCCAGTTTTTCAGCGGTTATGGCGAATCGATGATTGACTACAATTTCAAGCAGACCCGTTTTGGTATCGGTGTCATGCTGAACGATATGCTGTAACTGCTTTTTATACTGTAACTGCTTTTTATACTGTAACTACTCTTTATACTGTCACTACTCTTACAGTGAGATCGCATAATATACAGGCGATTGGATCGCAGCTGTATTTTTTATAGCCTGATTTTTAGGCTTTTTCAGGGATTAGCTTCTAACGATCGAGGAAAGGCGTGTCTACCGCAGAACTCATCAGCACGGCATCGCTGGCTGAACAAGCATTACGAAAAACATTCGGATACCAGCAATTTCGTCCGGGACAGCAGCAGGTTATCGACGCCGTTCTTGACGGGCGAGATTGTCTGGTAATTATGCCAACGGGAGGCGGTAAATCGCTGTGTTACCAGATTCCCGCATTGGTTAAAAATGGGCTGACTCTGGTTGTGTCTCCATTAATCTCATTGATGAAAGATCAGGTTGATCAGCTACGTGCGAATGGAGTTGAAGCGGAATGTCTGAACTCAACCCAGAGCCGTGAACAGCAATTTGATATCATCCAACGTTGCCGTCAAGGGATCATCAAGCTGCTCTATATTGCCCCTGAACGGTTGGTAACGGATAACTTTCTTGATCAACTTCACCATTGGCAACCTGCTTTACTGGCTGTTGATGAAGCCCATTGTATTTCTCAATGGGGACATGATTTTCGTCCAGAATATCGAGCGTTAGGGCAACTTCACCGCCATTTTCCCGATCTTCCTGTGATTGCACTAACGGCGACGGCAGATAAAACCACCCGCCAGGATATTGTACGTTTATTAGAGTTGCATGAGCCGATTATCCATATCAGCAGCTTTGATCGTCCCAACATTCGCTACACGTTAGTGGAGAAATACAAACCGCTTGATCAGCTTTGGTTATTTGTCCGTAGTCAGCAGGGAAAAAGCGGAATTATTTACTGTAATAGTCGCACTAAAGTGGAAGAGACTGCGGAGCGTTTGCAAAAGCGGGGGTTAAGTGTTGCACCTTATCATGCAGGGCTGGAAAACAACCAACGTGCATGGGTACAGGATGCTTTTCAGCGAGATGATTTGCAGGTTGTTGTGGCAACCGTAGCATTTGGGATGGGGATTAACAAACCTAATGTGCGCTTTGTTGTGCACTTTGATATACCCCGCAATATTGAATCTTATTATCAAGAAACTGGTCGGGCCGGGCGAGATAGCTTACCAGCAGAAGCAGTATTATTTTACGATCCTGCGGATATGGCGTGGCTGCGTCGCTGCTTGGAAGAAAAAGCCGCTGGTGAACAACAGGACATTGAACGACATAAACTCAATGCCATGGGTGCATTTGCAGAGGCACAGACTTGCCGGCGTTTAGTATTGCTGAATTATTTCGGGGAAAGCCGCCAAACAGCTTGTGGCAATTGTGATATTTGCCTTGATCCCCCCAAGCGCTACGATGGTCTGGTGGAGGCACAGAAAGCGCTATCCTGCATCTATCGCGTTGGACAACGTTTTGGGATTGGCTATATTGTAGAAGTGCTACGCGGCGCAAATAATCAACGCATTAGAGATTTTGGGCACGATAAATTACCTGTTTATGGCATTGGTAAAGAGCAAGGTCAGGAACATTGGATGAGTGTCTTGCGTCAGCTCATTCACTTGGGGTTGATTAGTCAAAACATCGCCAACTATTCTGCGCTGCAACTGACTGAGGCTGCACGGCCTGTATTGCGTGGCGAAGTGCCTCTACAACTTGCCGTACCACGCATCCAGAACTTGAAAAGCCGTAATCAGCAAAACAAATCATACAGTGGGAACTATGATCGCAAATTATTTGCCAAATTACGCAAATTACGTAAATCCATTGCTGATGAAAACAACATTCCACCCTTTGTCGTTTTCAATGACGTCACGTTAATTGAGATGGCAGAACAGTGTCCAATAACACCAGAGGAACTTTTGTTGATTAATGGTGTTGGGCAGCGGAAATTGGAACGTTTTGGAGATGCATTTATGACGTTGATCAGTGAGCATTTTGAAGGATTTGAGTAACTAAAGGATAATAACAGAGGATGATGAATGGTGCCTGAGATATTGAAAGCAAGCTGGTTAAACCGTGAACCTCAGTTCTCTGCCTTTACAAATGGACTATTACTGGATTTTTGGCTAACGAGGGAAGAAAGGAAATTTATAGGGGTTGATGATGTTCCCATCCATTATGTCTCCTTTTGTTCCCCCCACCACGATAAAACACTCGTGATTTTGCCCGGCCGAAGTGAAAGCTATGTGAAATATCCTGAAGTGGCTTACGATTTTTATCACTTGGGTTACGATATTTTCATTATTGACCATCGCGGGCAAGGCCGTTCTGGGAGAATGTTGGATGATCGACAAAAAGGTCATGTCGAAGAATTCGATCATTATGTGGATGACTTAGCTAAATTTATTGATCTTGAAGTGGCTCCCCGTCAGTCTCATCGCTGTTATGCACTGGCCCATTCGATGGGCGGTGCGATTTTGAGTCGTTTTCTGATGCGTTACCAAGAGCCGATTTTTCGTGCTGTGGCGCTATGTGCACCGATGTTTGGCATTTATTTACCGATGCCTCGTTGGTTGGCCAATATTCTGGTTAATCAGGCGGAACCTTATTTCAAAAAGCGTACCGCTTATGCTCTATCTACGGGGCAATGGCAACCATTGCCTTATTTTATCAATTTATTAACGCACAGCTATGCGCGTTACCAGCGTTATTTGCGTTACTGTGCTGATTATCCTGAATTGCGCCTTGGAGGGCCGACTTATCATTGGATGCGTGAAAGTATGCTGATGGGGGATAATCTGATTGAAAATGCGGGTAAAATTCAGAACCCACTCATGGTTTTGCAAGCGAGTGAAGATAAAATAGTGAGTAATCGGGAGCTATTGGCTTTTTGTGAGTCACGCCAAAAAGCAGAAACAGGAAAAGAAGAACAAAATCCTCTAATTATCCAAGGGGCTCATCACGAAATCCTGTTCGAAGAAGATGCATTGCGGGCGCAGGCTCTCAATGCAATTTGTGATTTTTTTGACCAGAACTGATCTAGTTTAGGAACCATAATCATGTACCATGTTATTGCTTCAGATTTAGATGGCACTTTGTTGTCTCCCGACCATAAATTAACTCCGTATACCAAGGAAACGCTGAACTTGCTGACGGAGCAAGGAATTCATTTTATTTTCGCAACAGGTCGCCATCATGTTGATGTGGGGCAGATCCGTGATGGATTGGGCATTGATGCTTATATGATCACATCTAACGGTGCAAGAGTTCACAATATTCAGGATGAATTAGTATTCAGCCATAACTTAGATCCTGAGATTGCCCATGATTTATGTTTATTGGAGTTTAATAATCCCAATATCCTGACAAATTACTTCAATAACGATGATTGGTTAATGAATAGGGAATCTCCTGAACAGGAAGAATTTTTTCAGGAGTCAATTTTCCATTACCAGCTTTTTCAACGCGATAATTTTCTCACTGATGGCGTGTGCAAGGTTTATTACACCAGTGAAGATCATGATTATTTGGTGGATTTGGAAGAGAGAATTAAAGCGCGTTGGGGGGCAAGGGTCAATGTTAGCTTTTCACTGAGAAATTGCTTGGAAGTGATGGCTGGTGGTGTTTCTAAAGGTCATGCGTTGGAGCAGGTTTGTCAATCGATTGGATACCAATTGAATGACTGCATTGCTTTTGGCGATGGTATGAATGATCGGGAAATGTTGAGTGTGGCAGGTAAAGGCTGCATTATGCAGGGAGCACACCAGCGCTTGAAAGACATTCTACCTGATATGGAAGTTATTGGTTCCAATGCTGATGATTCTGTTTCTTGTTATTTGCGGAAAATGTATCAAATTGGAAGCTATTTGAAGCTAATAGTCTGAATAATTGTTTGAAAACAGCATCCGGTGTGATGCTGTTTTTTTATACATTGATAGGTGTTATCCCAGTCACATAATAGTTAGTTATTTTTCGAGGATTCCACTTCATGCAGGATAAAATAGATATTTTCATATTTATACTAATAGTTTTTCATAAATAACATAATTAATTACTTTTATGAAAATAAATCGTAATCTAACCTAGATTTATAATAGAATAATTGGTTTTATTTTCCTGATCGATTTATACGTAACTTTGATATGTGTTAAAGATATTTATGTTGTTTTTATTTTTAATTTTGCATTTGTAAGTGTTTTTTAATTCATTATCTAATAATGGCATAAATAAGGAAATATTAACCAACTAATAATAGATCATGGACTTTAAAAGGTAAGTAAGTGTAAGATTCGTCATCCTTTATAGTTTGCTCTCTTTTTACATAAATTAACTTCAATCAAGTGATATTATGAATTGGTATTTTAGTGTTTTTAAAAATTATGCTGAATTTTCAGGGCGTGCTCGTCGTAAAGAATATTGGATGTTTTCTTTATTCCACATAATTATAGTTGTAGCCTTAGCAGTATTGGGTTCAGCAATTAGTGAAACTGCCAGTGTGTTATTGCTTGGTGTGTATATTCTTGTTACTTTTATTCCAATCTTTGCAGTAACAGTACGCCGTTTACATGATACTAACCATTCTGGTTGGTGGTTATTAATATCTCTGATTCCATTTGTCAGTATTATTTTATTTATATTTTACTGCACAAGAGGAACAACTGGCGATAATGATTATGGTACAGATCCAAAAAAAATGTCTTAATGTACCAAGGTATAATATAAATTAGAAATTTAGTTTTCCATGTAATATAAACGCCACTTATTCCTTTAGTGGCGTTTTTTGATCTTTATTAATTTATTTCATTGATTTCTTTTTGAGAAAATAATTTTTTTAGAAAAAATAATTATGTCCTTTGCATAAATAATTTATCTGGAATATAGTTCTTGCGATTTTAAGATAAGGGATATTATTTATGAATGATTTACGTCTTGCTTACTACAATTTATCTCCAGAACTATTGCAGGGGTTCCGTGCGGTAAAAGAAGGGTTGGAAAAAAGCTCGCTAGATTTACCGTTGATTGAACTGATTTATTTGCGAGTATCTCAAATCAATGGGTGTTCGTTCTGTTTAAATAAACATTCTCAAGCTTTGCGGGAACACCAAGAAACAGAACGTCGATTAGCTGAATTAGCCGGATGGCGAGTAAGCGGTCAGTTTAGTCCCCGTGAAAAGGCAGCGTTAGAATGGGCGGAAGCTCTTACTCATATTGTGACAACACACGCAGACGATTATGCTTATTTTCCCTTGAAAGATTATTTCACGGATCAGGAAATTTCTGATTTGACCTTTGCTATTGCGCTTATGAATGGAATGAATCGGCTTGCAATCGGAATGCGTCACTGAAAAGGTATGCGTCTGGTCATGTTGGTGTAAGATTACAGTTCTCCCGGTTTACGTGGGGGATTACGACCTGTGGAATTAGTTGTAGCACTGCGAATTTCTTGCCCAAAAATATCAACACGAGCCTGAAACGGTGGGAATGGTAAAGTGATATTGTGTTTGCGGAATTCCTGCAAAATGTGTTGATGTACTTCATGACGGGCAGGCATACGATGCCCCATCTCTGCGGCGTAGGCACGCAGTTCATAAATTTGAATGCCTTGTTGTAAATCCACTAAATATACTTCCGGCATTGGGTTATCAAGAATTAATGGTGAGCTTTTGGCTGCGGTCGTTAATATGTCGGTGGCACGGATAGAGTCAATATCAGCCGGCACTGGGATCGTCAGGACGATACGAGTAATCGTGTCAGACAGTGACCAGTTGATGAATTGCTCTGTAATAAATGCCCTATTGGGAACGATAATCTCTTTCCTATCCCAGTCAGACAGCGTTGTTGCCCGCGTATTGATTTTTGTGATGCTGCCTGTCAGATTACGGATAGTCACGGTATCACCAATGCGGATCGGTTTTTCAAATAAGATGATCAGTCCGGAAATGATATTGGCGAAAATTTCCTGCAAGCCAAAACCAAGCCCAACCCCCATTGCAGCAACCAGCCATTGTAGCTTCGACCACTCAATCCCCACCAGAGAGAAACCAACCAAACCACCAATGAGCGTAATGCTGTATTTGGTCAGTGTCGTAATGGCATAACCTGTTCCTGGTGTCAGCACCAGATGTTGTAATAGAGCAAGCTCCAACAGGGCTGGCAAATTACGGACAAGTTGCGTAGTAATGACAATAACTAAAATTGCAATTAACACTGAGCCTACAGTTATTGGTTGAATGCTATTAACACCGTTGATGGTTGTACTGACGTTCCAGAGCCGAATATTTTCAAGGAAAGAGAAGGCCGAATGTAACTCAGACCACAATAGGATCAGAGAAACTAGCGCAACCATTGCCAGAATTGAACGCACCAATCCTAATGATTTAGCGCTGATGGCATCCAAATCAATGACTGGTTCCTCAACTTCGATTGAACCCTCTACACTACTATTAATGTTGGTTGAATCTTCTTCACTTTTAGCACGCTGGGCCAATATCTCCGCACGGCGTTGTTTTGCCCGTTCAAAAGCGATTTTGCGGCGCTGGATCAGCATCCACCGACGGACAATATGGTAAATGACCAGCAAGAAGAACCAGATGGCGACAGAAGTTTCCAGACGCACCAATAGTGCTTGCGAGGTTCGCAGATAACCAAGGATCGAAGCAAGTGCTGCCAGGATTGGAGCAAAGAGCAGAATCCACCATAGAACAGAACTAACGATATTTTCGCCTGAACCATGTTTGTCCATATAGAGTGGAACGCCGGCACGCTTTAAGCTGTTGGTGACTAAACTCAGTGCAATACACAGCATGACAAAACACAGCCTGCCGAGAGTTGGGATAAATTTTGAATCGTCGTAATAATTAAAGGCGATCACTGCCATCATAAGAGGCACGATCAGGAAAATGGAAAGACGATAGAAACGCATAGCCCGCTTTATACGTTCTTCCGGCCAGCGAAAATGTGCGATAAATAAACCATTGGGATGGGCAAATGCTGCGCTGAGCATAAAGACCCACAAAATCGGAGTTGTTGCACTTATACCGTCGCCTATTGCTACAGCTATCGGGTATTGCCACGCATTTTGCAGGCCGTAGCCAATGGCTGACCAGAGCATGGGTAGCGGTGATGCCGCGACGATAGACCAAAAAACTGTTTGCACCGTCAGAGAAAAATGATCTTGTGTTACTTTGCCAATGCGATTGCTGGAACGCTCAAGAAAAGCATGATATTGGCGGTGTGAGCTAATACTGAAACAGACCAGTAGCAAAGTGCCTAGCAAATAAAGCAGAGTATTCTGCGTGGTCAACATGTTGAGGATTGCGTAACCTAACTGTGAGAACGTATCCAGAGACAGTAGGCGTGTCAGATCTTGTACTACCAGTAGCGGATAATTCAGCGATATGGGATCGACATTTACGACCCAGAACAGATAGCGGTGGGTAACATCATTTACTTCTTTTAAAGCATCATTTAATTGGCTGGTGTTTACCTTGAGGTTTGTCAGTTCCAGTATTTTATTGTCATATACTGAGAGTAGAGAAGTTAATAGCTTTTCCTGCTTGAGTATAGATGAGCTATAGGCTTCCTTTTGTTTTGGCGTCAGTGAATTATATGAAGGTAATGTCTGCCAGGAAAATAATTGTGAGGATTGTATGTCTTCCCGCATGTCTTCATATTTCAGTCTGCTGAGACGCAATTCGGCAATCACTTTGTCAATTTGCTGGATTTTTTGCATTTTGGGGATAGAAGCGATTTGAGCTCTCAAAGCTTCGCTAAGTGCAGCGGAAGAGCTTAGCCATTGTGCCTGTTCACGGATTGTGTTGAGTATTTTGTGAAGTTTCAGA
This sequence comes from Xenorhabdus yunnanensis, assembly GCF_028598805.1. GTDB lineage: Bacteria > Pseudomonadota > Gammaproteobacteria > Enterobacterales > Enterobacteriaceae > Xenorhabdus > Xenorhabdus yunnanensis. The sequence continues at coordinate 67,161 of NZ_JAQRFI010000002.1, forward strand.
ATAGAATTGGCTATATGACGTTGTTGTGAGCGAATGTCATCCAAGCTCTTCCTTTGCTGCTCAGTTCTTTGTAACAATTGGCGGTTTTCCAGGATTCCATTCTGCAAGAATTCTGGAATGTTTTCTCCGCTCTGTTCTGCCAGCATTTCTGTATGCTCTAAGTCAAATTCCGTTTTCTTCTGATGTTGAATATTTAACTGATCGCGCAATTGCTGGAGTTTAGTCTCCAGTCGTTGAGAGCGTTTTTTGAATAAATCGGCGCGCATGTGCACAATTTTCTGACGATTATTGACAGAAAGTTGAGCTATCCTCAGCTCATTGATTATAGCGTTATGGGCCTCGACTTCTGCTTGAGCCAGTTTCAGCTGCGCAATGGCCAGTGGCGTGGAAGGTGAGCTCAGAGACTGAAGCCGGGAAGCCGCTTCAGCCTGCAAACGCTTTGCCTCAGTTTGTTGTTCAGGCAATTGATTTATGAAATCACTGATTTTTTGGGCTTCGTCCAGTTCTTGCTGTAATTGGAGTTCTTGCTGCTGTAATTCGTTATTTGTCTGGGTGATTTGCTGATCTAACTGGCTGATAGTCTGATTGGTTGGGATGGATATGTTGGTATTGCTTTCAGCAAGAATTTCCTGACGTAATTTTTTGGTGATATTAGGAAATTCATTAATCGTTTTTTGATAGTTTTGAGCCTTCACATTGGAAATGTTGGTCTTGCTAACCCAATTTATAGCCCCTCGAATTGTTTGAGCGATTTCAGAATCTTCTGGTTTTTTGCTGTCTTCAACTTTTTTCAACTCTTGCTTCAGTTGGTTTTCGTCCAACGGCATTACAGAGGCAAAAGCCGAATTCGCAATTAAAAGACTGAACAGTAAACTGATAATCAGGCGCACAATAAGGGGCTCCATGGATCTAAAATTAGCTGACGATATCTTTATTCATTGATTCATCAATATTCACTGAGGGTTCTTCCGATGTGATGGCTTGCGCCATCATGGTTCCCATGAGGGTTTGTGAACCGCTGTATAAGTTGTTGGCAAAACTAATCTGATTAGCAGCAAACAGATTGATAACGGTTGAACCCAGCTTGAAACGCCCCATTTCCTCTCCTTTTTTGAGGGAAACCACACCTTCCTGGCCCTCTGTTGGGTAGGTCCAGCGTTTGATGATCCCTTCACGCGGAGGTGTAACACAACCGCTCCAGACGGTTTCAATACTGCCCACAATAGTAGCACCAACCAGAATTTGTACCATTGGCCCGAATGCCGTCTCAAATAAACAGATAACACGTTCATTACGTGCAAACAGGTTTGGTACATTGGCTGCTGTCAATGGATTAACTGAAAACAGATCGCCGGGAACATAAATCATCTCTTTAAGAACGCCATCACATGGCATGTGAACACGATGATAATCCTTTGGCGATAAGTAAGTCGTGATAAATTGACCATTGCGGAACTGTTCGGCCAGTTGATACTGTCCTGCCAGTAGTGCTTCTATCGTGTAATAGTGGCCTTTGGCCTGAATAATCTGATCTTCGCGGATCGCCCCAAGCTGGCTTACTGTGCCGTCTGCTGGCAGAGCCAATTGGTGGGCTTCATTGACAATAGGGCGAATACCCTCTTTAAGGGGACGGACAAAAAACTCATTGAATGTTGAATAAGCGGTGAATGAAGGATCTTTGGCTTCATTCATATCCACTTTATAGGCTTTGGCGAAAGCTTTGATTACAAGTTGTGTCAGCCAGCCAGCCTTTTTATTGGCAAACCAACCTGCTAGGTTGGTAATGCATTGTTTTGGAAGTAAATATTGTAGCCTGATTTTAAAATTATCCAGCACGTGAACCTCTTGGATTTTTTCTTGGCAAATTGGACAAAAGGCGACTATTGTACCTGCCATTATTTTGAATGTCAGGGTATCGTTAATTATTGTCTTATTTTTGACCGTCTGTGAAATTTCTGCGTGGTTTAACCTGTGCCATGCTTTCCAGAATCCGGTGATAATGTTCGAAACGTTCTTCAGCAATGATACCCTGTTCCAACGCTTCTCTTAAGGCACATCCGGGATCATCCTGATGTTTGCAATCACGGAATTTACATCCTCCCAGATATTCACGGAATTCGACAAAGCCTTGTGTAACTTGTTCTGGCGTTAGATGCCACAACCCAAACTCACGGACACCTGGAGAGTCGATCACATCTCCCCCCAGTGGGAAATGGTAAAGGCGTGCGGTGGTGGTAGTATGCTGACCGAGACCGGAGTTATCTGAGACATTATTGACCAGAATAACTTTTTCATTGTCAGGGAGCAGTGTATTGAGCAAGCTGGATTTCCCGACCCCGGATTGCCCCGCAAAGACACTGATTTTGTCAGCCAGCAGAGAGGTAAGCTCAGGGATACCTTCACCAGTATAGCTGGAAACTTCCAGTACGCGGTAGCCGATATGGCGGTAGATATTCATGACATCATTGACCCATTCACGGCTTTCGGCATCCAACAGATCGATTTTATTGAGTACGATCAAAGGCTCGATATTGAGTGTTTCACATGCGACTAAATAGCGATCGATAATATTCAATGAGAGTTCAGGCAAAATAGCGGAAACAATCACGATCTGGTCGATATTTGATGCAATTGGTTTGATGCCATCATAGTAGTCGGGACGTGTAAGTACGGAAGTGCGTTCATGAACCGCTTCTACGATACCATTAACTTTGACATCAGACTGGAGTTGCAGCGCAGGGCGCCATACAACGCGATCCCCTGTGACCAATGAGCGTATTGTCCTGCGGATATTGCAACGCTGTATGGAAGAATCTGCTGCTTCAATATCGGCATGTTGCCCGAATCGGCTGATCACCAGCCCTTCCTGTGGCTCACCAAACTGGCTATCATCCATTTCTGGTTTATTAGTATCAACTTTATGCAACTTGCGTTGATGATTGGCTTGCACACGGCGTTGTTGCCCTTTGGAAAGTTTACTTTTAGCCACCGAACCTCACTTATTTTCACTTATCTTGCTGATTATCGCTGTGAGTGATCAAAAACGTTATGATACATCACGGATACAGACTACCTCTTTTGAAGGAAATTAGGATATATCATGTCAAAAAGCGAGAACAATCTTATCTGGATAGATTTAGAGATGACTGGATTAGATCCCGAGCGCGATCGCATAATCGAAATTGCGACCATTGTTACCGATTCGGAATTGAATATCCTTGCAGAAGGGCCTGTCATTGCGGTTCATCAGTCGGATGAGCAATTGGCATTAATGGATGATTGGAATGTACGGACGCATACCGCCAGTGGGTTGGTGGAACGTGTAAAGCAGAGCCAATTTGATGATGCGCAAGCTGAAAGAGCAACTATTGCTTTTCTGGAACAATGGATTCCGGCTGGAAAATCACCAATTTGTGGTAATAGTGTAGGGCAGGATCGTCGTTTCCTATTCCGTTATATGCCTGAATTGGAAAAATATTTTCATTACCGTTATTTGGATGTCAGTACGCTTAAAGAATTGGCTCGTCGTTGGAAGCCAGAGATGTTGTCGGGGTTCAGCAAGAAAAATACTCATCAGGCATTGGATGATATTCGAGAATCCATTGCTGAATTAGTGTATTACCGTGAACACTTTATTCAAAAATAGACATATCCAGCAATAAGCAATAGCTATTAGTACATAGTTTGTACGTAAGTTTGTATATAAAACGTTCTCTGAGTTGATGGTTAAACGGATTATTTGCCGATTTAATCATCAATCAGAGAAAAAACGCAATTTTTTACGTTTTGGGGACTTGCCAGAAGAATAATTCCTCGTATAATGCGCTCCCCGTACCGGTGAAGAATTTCAACAGTACAAACACACCAAATATATGCGGGAATAGCTCAGTTGGTAGAGCACAACCTTGCCAAGGTTGGGGTCGCGAGTTCGAGTCTCGTTTCCCGCTCCAAATTCAAAGTTATTTAGGTGTGAAAAAATTGGCTGAAAGAAGCCATGATAAATGCGGGAATAGCTCAGTTGGTAGAGCACAACCTTGCCAAGGTTGGGGTCGCGAGTTCGAGTCTCGTTTCCCGCTCCAAATTCAGGACGGTAGATTTTATCAAAGTCTGCAAGTCATACAGAAAAGCGCCTTTCGGCGATTTTTTTGTTTTCAAAATATCTCACCAAGGTCAACTGCCACATGAATACTCGGTGGTACATCATTAATTAATATATGAATAAATTTATATCTGTCCTATAAGCGTCATATTGATGTTGACCTATATTAAAATCCTTTGGTAGATTAAATCATTCGATATAATCACTCTAAGAAACAAATCTGTCGTGCTCTCCCTAAAGTGAAAATAAGCTCATAACGGAAGCGCTCTCCATAACCTAACAGTCTGCAAAACATCTCTAATCTGTTTCTAAGAGTTTCTTAGGGATATTTATCTATCAATGTGAAGAGGTAGAGCCAATGAACTATGATGTCATTGTTGTAGGGTCTGGCGCTATTGCAGGTTCGATTGCGTATGAACTTGCTAGTCGCCAATTGAAAGTATGCAGGTTGGGACGTCTTGATCGTAGTAATGCTGCGTCAAAAGCCGCAGGGGCAATGAATGGTTGTTTTGGTGAAGTGACCAACGGGCTTGTCGCGAGCGATTATGGAAAATTGAAACTCAAAATGGATCGTATTGCGAAGGATCGCTGGTCAATATGGGCGCAGCGTTTGGGCGCGTCTTCAGGGGATACCCGCCCTCTGTTTACCGCAAAAGGCACTCATGTCATTCTTAATACCGCAGGAATGGCTGCCGTTGATAGTATTAATTATGATGCTATAGAGAGTACTCTTCGTGAGTATAATGAACCTTATGAGGTTGTTGATCCGCAATCGATTAAGGGAATGAAAGCTAATGATTTGATGCGTTCGCTAAAAGGACTTTATATTTCAGAAGAACATGCCCTTAATTCCCATATATTGCTTGAAATGTTGGATGCAGCATTTTTTAGGGAAGGGGGAGAGATCGTCGATAACAATGTTAAACGCGTTCTCACAGAAAATGGAGCCATAACGGGTGTTGAAACTGTCGATGGAGTGCGCTTTACTGCAAATAAAGTGGTTATTGCGGCAGGAGTGCAGTCTCTCGATATATTATCAGACCAGCTTTCTATCGTGCAGAAAATTCCTCCACTCTTTGCCGGCTATGGAGTTTCTGTTTTACTCAAAGTTAAAAATCCCGATGAATTACCAACATCAGTGATTCGTACACCTAATCGTGCATTTGCTTGCGGGCTACATTGTGTTCCGCGTGGTGATGGTGTTCTTTACGTCGGCGCGACCAATCTTTTATCCAATCAACCTCGTGCATATGCAACAGTTGCTACTATACAGTTCCTTGTGGAATGCGCTTACAATCAGATAAACGTTGATTTGTTTGAATCAGAGGTTCTTGCAATTCAGGTTGGCAATAGGCCCATCTCCGCTGATGGTTTTCCATTGATTGGGGAGTGTGGCACAGATGGGTTGTGGCTTGTGACTGGCACATATCGGGATGGCCTACACCAATCCCCGCTTTTGGCGGATTATGCTGCGAATGCACTCATGGGGCTACCTAATTTGGAGATTGACTTAGGGGATTTTACACCTATTCGTCGACCCTTAATCGGACTTGACCGAGATATGACCATTTTGGAGGCGGCACAGCAAACGGTAGCGATGGGTTATGAATGTCTCTGGAATATTAGACCGGGGTGGAATGAATTAATCCATGAATGTTTACTCAATAAGTATCGTGCGCAAGTTGAATCTATTGATGCTGTCTATACGCCTCCCCCTGATTTAGTTGCATTTTCTTGTCATGACGAGCAGATAACAAAGCGGTTACGTGATTACTATAGTAGTTGGAAAAAATGAGTAATTGGAAAAAATGAGTCGTTGGAAGGAATGAGTAGTTGGAAGGAATGAAAATTGCTGGAAATGATGGATTATGAAGAAAAGCAGAATAGGTACAAAGATTATCGCTTGATGTTTGGGATAACAAATTTGTATATAGATAGGTGTTCGAAAAGGTCCGAAAAGTGTTGGACATTATTATTAATAATGTCCAACACGTATTATCACATCACTTTTTGCAATTCTTTCAACAATGTTTCCTTACGTTCCATCATGTTTTTTATCGCTTTTTGTTTCACATGACCAAATCCACGTACTTGATTGGGAAGTTCTGCAATTTGCTGACAGGTTACCAAATTATAGCGATCTATCTTTTCGATCAAAACATCAATTAATCGCTCATATTCAAGCAGCAAATTTCTTTCCTGCTTACGCTCTTCCTGATAGCCAAAAATATCGAAAGCAGTACCACGCAGTGGCTTACATGCAGCAAGGAAACGCAATACAGGAATGATCCATGAGCCATATTCCCTTTTTCCTCGTTGGCCTGTGCGGGGATCTTTGCGATTAAAGAGCGGAAGGCTGAGGTGAAAGCGGATGTTATCCGTATTATCAAATTGCGAGCGGAGCTTATCGAAAAAATCGGTTTTGACGTAGAGTCGGGCGACTTCATACTCATCTTTATATGCCATCAATTTGAATAAATTTTCAGCAACGGATTTAGTAATTTCTTCTGCATCGATCTGCTGGGCCACCATCTGGATTTGGGCAACACGACTGAGATAATGCATTGCATATCTTTCATTTTGATAATCCACTAGAAATTGATACCGATGCATAATGAGGTCGTCCAGACTTTTTATATTTTCTGACGAAGTCATATTGAGGTTTTTTTGTAGAATATCTGGTTGTACTGCTGCGATTCGGCCTATACAGAAAGCCCGTCGGGCATTATCTGCGGAGGAGCCTAGTTCTTGAATGACATTATCAATGGAAGATAATGTGATTGGAATTTTGCCGAGCTGCCAGGCATAACCAATTAATATGATATTTGTTTGGTCCCTGTCACCAACCAGCTGGGCAGCCATCATTTCTGCATCAATGGAGCGTAATGTCTGTGTGTGTTGACTTAGGGTATCTAGCATTTTGCGATGATCCAAATCCAGCATAGGAGCGCGAAGCATAGTTCCGATTTGGGTTTCATGGGTGTTCAATATGCATTTTGTTGATCCCCTCGACATCACTTCCAGAGAGTTTTGCCCTGTTGCTGCCACTAAATCAGCGGCGATGATCAAATTGGCACGTCCGCGATCGATCCTGACTTGGTGCAGTTTGTCCTGATCATGGCATAACCGAACATGAGCTATGGCTTCCCCTCCCTTTTGAGCAAAACCAGTAAAATTCAGCAAACTGACGAAGCAATTATCTAATTGTGCCGAATTTGCAAGTAGATGCCCTGCGGTGATGATTCCTGTACCGCCAATACCGACTAACAGTATTTCATAAGGTGTTTCGGCAGAAGCCAGCGTTGGTAGTGGTAATTTGTGGATAATTTTGTCTAACTCAGTATACGGGATGATTTTGCTGAGATCTGCCCGTGGATTGGCATTCTCAACAGTGATAAAGCTGGGGCAAAATCCTTTCAGGCAAGAGAGATCAGAGTTGCAAATATGTTGGTCTATCTTACGTTTAGTGCCTAAAAGCGTTTTAACCGGAATGACGGCGAGGCAATTCGATTGTATTTGACAGTCTCCACATCCCTCACAAACCAATTCATTGATGACGGCATGGCTTGTCACTTTTGGCATCAAGCCCCGCTTTCTTTTACGGCGTAGTTCCGTGGCACAGATTTGATCGTAGATGATGATGGTTACGCCAACGATATCTCGAAGACGTTTTTGCACATCTTCGAGATAATCCCGTTCATAGAGTTCCACATTGGCAGGAAGGCTATTTTTACCTTTGTATTTATCAAGGTCATCCGTCACGATAACCACTTCTTTCACACCTTCTGCCAGCATCAAAGAAACAATTTGCGATATGGTTATATTTCCATCCAGCGGCTGCCCACCTGTCATTGCCACTGCATCATTGAATAGCAATTTGTAAGTAATATGGCTCCCAGCGGCGACTGATTGGCGAATAGCTAAGTGACCAGAATGGAAATAGGTGCCATCTCCCAGATTTTGAAAGACATGGGAGCGATTCACAAACGGAGCATGTCCTATCCAGTCGATACCTTCTCCCCCCATTGGCAAGAGGCCGCTTCCGGTGTTGCGATCCATCCACGCTGCCATGACATGGCATCCTATGCCAATCTGGGCTTGACTACCTTCCGGTAAGCGCGTTGAAGTGCTATGAGGGCATCCAGCGCAGAAATAAGGTGTGCGTTTTGGCAAAGAGGTATCGTGCTGAATGGGATTTATGGACCATTCCGGAGGCACAGAAAGAAATAGATTGAATTGCTGTAACCATCCTGAAAGTGGAACGGCAACCCGTGAGGGGCGTAACTCAACGTCAGTGGGCAACAATTTCTCACCAAGATGGTTATGCTTACCTATCAGGTTGGTATTTTTTTGTAATTTAACCAATTGATGTGCCAGCAGCATTTCAACGATGGCTATTTTTTCTTCAATGACAAAAATATTACTGACTTGAGTGGCGAGTTCGCAGAGAAGCGGCGATAAAGGATAAACCAAACGGACATGGAGAAGGGCAACGCCTTGCTGGGCCAGTTCTGAAGGCGTTAAGCCTCCGGCACGCAGGGCTTCCATAACATCCTTGTGGGCTTTGCCAACAGTAACCAATAAAGCGTGTGGATGCTCGCAAGGGGCGAGTAGGTAATCAATGGGGTTAAGTTTAGCGAAATTTTCAACGGCTTTCAGTTTATAGGCCAAACGCTTTTCAATTTGTGGGCCGGGAAGATCAGGCCAGCGCCAATGCAGCCCATCAGGGCCAGGATCAACCTGCGGAATTTTATAATCAGGAAATGGCTTACTTTCTATGACAGCACCGCTTTCCACAATTTCACTGATTGCCTTAAAACCAAACCATGCGCCACTTACACGTGATGCCGCCCAGCCCCATAAGCCGACATCACGATAATCAGCAATTGATGCAGGATGTAAGATGGGCATAGTCCACGCCATCATTGCGAGATCAGATTGATGGGACATGGAAGAAGAGACACAACCATGATCGTCTCCGGCGATAACAAGCACACCTCCGTGCGGAGAGGAACCGTAGGCATTGCCATGTTTGAGCGCATCACCAGAACGATCTACGCCAGGCCCTTTGCCGTACCACATCCCAAAAACACCGTTAACCTGCCTGTCAGGATCTGTTTCGACTTTTTGTGTTCCTATCAATGCATTGGCGGCAAGATCTTCATTGACAGCAGGCTGAAAACGAATATTGGCTTGGATAAGTTCTTTGCTGTGTTGCCATAATGTTTGATCTAAACGGGCTAAAGGTGAACCACGATAGCCCGAAACAAACCCTGCTGTGTTGAGATTGTGGATTTCATCTAGCTCAGCTTGAGCGAGTAGAAGGTCAACCAGCGCTTCAGTGCCCGTGACAAATTTAGATTGATAATATCGAGCCATAATTTTTGACCCTCTCTCAGGAGAATAATCATCTAAGTAACAACCAAAATCGATGCTAATCTATTTCTACAAAATACTTACGACAACCATAAATCTTATTAGATGTTGGTTATTTGTTTATTTAATGTTAATTCCTGGCTGTTGGGTATTCAAGATAACTACTGGGGTTATGGTATGGATTTTTTGTATCAAACTCGGACGAATATCTTTTGAGCGTTTAGCGCGGGGGTGGGTGCAAAGGGGTTGCCATCTTATCTGAACATGTTCATAATGGCGCCCATTCCTGATATGCAGGTTTTTCGATTTATATCGTTAACCGAACTCAAAATCAGCATTCAGGCATCTCAGGTTAATCATGTTAACCATCATAACGCGGGAATAGCTCAGTTGGTAGAGCACAACCTTGCCAAGGTTGGGGTCGCGAGTTCGAGTCTCGTTTCCCGCTCCAATTCTCTTCATTCTGTTTTTCTATATTATTTATTTCCTATATTTTAAATCTATGGAATTTTAATAAACCTCGCTTAAAACCATAACTTCTGGTGATTAAACTAATCTATCTGTTATTCATGATCACTATGATGCCGGAATTTGATATCGCTTTTCTGACTAATCCACATGAATATATCCCAGTGTATTGAAAAGTAAGTTCTTTTTTGTTGGCACTGGGAAGGTAATGTATCTCCATGATCATCATTGGAAACCCGCGGTATTAGGATAATCACTGTAGGTATCGGTAGCATTAACTAATAGATCTTCATTTTCAGTAATATTCTGATGATATGTATATGCATTGTTGTTATATCTGCCTTAAATGGCGACAATTATCTTTGTCTATTAATCGCCGGTGCTGATTAAAAAACTTCTTTTCTTGGCCTTTCAAAAATAGTCGTTAAGGATAGGAGTGTAGAAAAGATGATAAGAACCGGAGAAAGATATCTTGATGATCTGCGTGATGGACGAATCATTTTTATTAATGGGGAGAAGATCACAAATCATGTGGATCATCCTGCGTTCAGAAATGCTATTAGGTCGGTTGCGAAATTGTATGATTATAAAGTTAAGCATACCGACAGTATGACTTTTAAGACAGGGACAGGTGAGCCGATTGCTCTGTACTGGCAATTGCCGTCTACACCGGAAAAATTAATTGCTCGTGGTCATGCTGCTTATGAATGGGCGAAGCAGACGGTTGGTTGGCTTGGAAGAAGCCCCGATTATGCCGCAGCGGCTCTTACAGGAATGATAACGCATATTGAATTGTTTGAATCTTATTCACAAGAACGAGCTAATGCTTTGCGGAATTATTTTTCCTATGTGAGTGAGAACGATCTTTATTTGACTTATGCGTTGGTTAATCCACAAGGTGACCGCTCAAAAACACCTGGTGAACACACTAAAAATATTTATCACACTCTCGGTGTGGTGGAAAAGAATGCTAAGGGGATTGTTGTCAGAGGAGCAAAAATGCTGGCAACGGGAGCAGCTCTGGCAGATGAAGTTTTGGTTGGTACATATTTTCCCTTTAAAAAGGGAGTGGATGAGCGATATGCCCTCTCTTTTGCTATGCCGCTTAATACGCAAGGTATCAAAATCATTTCAAGGAAATCTTACGAATTAGACGCAAATCCCAAGGATTATCCACTATCGTCCCGGTTTGATGAAAATGATTCAATGCTCTATTTTGATGATGTGCTGGTGCCTTGGGAAAGGGTATTTGTCTTCGAAGACATTGAGATGTGCCTCAAGCAAATAGACTCAACTGCTGCAGAAACTATGATGGATATCCAAAGTTTGGCCCGTTATGCTGTCAAATTACATTTTTTAGCCGGTTTGGCTCAAACTATGGCTGAAACAAACGGTGTTGCCCAGATCCCCGCAGTGAAGGAATCACTTGCACAGTTAGCCTGTTATGCAATGAATATTGAGGGATTATTAAATAGCGTACTCCATTGCCCAAAAGTTTATAACGGGTTTTATCTGCCGGATAAAACTCTGCTTTGTACGTATCGGGTTATCTCGCAGTCAATATATCCCAATATATTGGAAACGATAAGGAAATTGGCTGGTGGCGGTATTTTGATGTTGCCATCAGGCGAGGTAGATTTAGAAAATAATGAGATTTTAGAAATAATTGAGAAAACACAGTATTCGTCAATTGTTTCCCCTGTCGAAAGGGTCAGGTTGATGAGATTGGTGTGGGATGCGGTTGGGTCAGAGTGTGCTTCAAGGCATCATCAATATGAATTGTTTTATGTGGGTGCTCCTTATCAGACGTTGGGGAGTCTTTACAAACAATATGATTGGGAAGCATCAAAGGCATTGGTTGAGCAAATAAGAATGCTTTAATCTGGCTTTTTATCGACTAAATCTACTGACCTTGGTTATAGGGTTATGGGGTATTGTCGGTGGGAATAATTGGTAAGGAGTAGTTGGTAATAAGTAGGGAGTAGTTAGTAATAACAGTTAGTAATAACAGTTAGTCATAAATAGTGCCAGCGTGGAGATGTTGGCACTTATGCAAGCAATATTTTATATTTCAACGGGCTTATATTCACATAATCACCTTAATCTCACCCAAAATTTAACCCCCTATTAAAAATACAATTTCACTCAAAAATAAATTGTCAATAAAGCGCTTGCTATCCTGCTTCAACAGGCCCATAATGCCGCCTCATTTTTGAAGAGGCAGAGGAAAATTTCTCCATTAGCGTCTAGAATGGATGAGTGGACTATTACTTCGTTGCTGATTTCTGATGTTTTCTACTAGAATTTAATTCTTGTTTTTTATCCACAGAATTTAACATTATCGCTCTATTGAGCCACCTGATGATGCTCGGCTTATTACACAGAGTTATCCACAGGAGACTATTTCGTATTTGGCTTCCCTAATTTATCTATTAAAATAATAGTTAAAACTTAACTTATTGATTAATTGAAATAATTAATCTGATTTTAAAATATTGTCATCAATATTCATTTTCTATTTTTTAGTTGGTTAGAAAAGTATTTCTATTTTATTCACAAGGAGATAAAGGATTTTTTTGACAATAAATTAAGCTGATTGATTATTAAGCATCTCGAGGTAATCCTTTGGTTATTGCTCGTATCAACCGTTTTTGTTGTGAGGTTTGAACTTCAATTGTATTAGCATTTCGGCGAGCCATTTGTTGAGCTATAGCCCAGTGGATATGTTCATCCAAAACTTCGCTTAAACCAATTCTTTTTTCCAGTACCAACACGATATCAGCTTGATACGGCGCGTTGCCCAAAGCGACGGAAACGTTGCGTAGCCAGCGTAAATATCCAATACGGCGAATTGCCGAGCCTTCTGTGATACGCAGGAACTTTTCCTCACTCCAATTGAATAGATCTAGTAGCTCAGGAGTATGCAGTGCTGCTCGTGGGCTGAAGTCGGCTTCATCCGTTAATTGAGAAAAACGGTTCCAGGGGCAAATAAGCTGGCAATCATCACAGCCATAAATCCGGTTGCCCATCAGTGGACGAAATTCTTCCGGAATAGCTCCTTCCAATTCAATGGTCAGATAAGAAATGCAACGTCGGGCATCGATAGTGTAAGGCTCGACAATAGCACCCGTTGGGCAAGTTGTCATACAGGCTACACAGCGCCCACATTGCTCATTTTGTGGAGCATCAATGGGTAGGGGAAGGTTAATCAGCAATTCGCCCAGAAAAAACCAAGAGCCTGATTCACGGTTCAATATAAGTGAGTGTTTACCAACCCATCCAAGTCCTGCTTTTTCTGCGAGTGGGCGTTCCATAATAGGGGCGGAATCGACAAAAGGACGAAAATTCAGAGTTCCCTGATATTCATGAGTGTCACAATATTCTTGAATCTTGTCACCCAGTTTTTTGAGACGTTGACGCAGCAGTTTATGGTAATCTCTGCCCAGCGAATAGCGGCTAACATAACCCATTTGCGGATTGTTAAGTGTACTGGCAAACGCGGCCTTAGCGGGCAGATAATTCATGCGTATACTGATAACCCGCAAAGTTCCCGGCAGAAGTTCATGAGGGCGTGCACGCATCATGCCGTGACGAGCCATCCAGTCCATTTCGCCATGATATTGCTTATCAAGCCATTCCTGTAGTCTCGGCTCTTCTGCCGATAAATCGGTGTCACAGATGCCGACTTGCTGGAAGCCAAGGGAAAGGCCCCATTGCTTGATATTTGTTGCTAGAAGATTCAGATCGAGGGGGGTTGTCATGGAATATCAAATTACTGCTGAAAGAGGGCATTTAGCTTAACACAGTGGGGATTGAATACAAAAAATGGGGTATGTAGCCGTTACAGCGGTGTAGAAGAGGCTAAATGGTAATGTCTGAATTATGTTATGGCTATTGATTAAGCTATTTAACTGATATGTCTACCTGATTAGTCTTTAATTCAATAAATCAAAATAGATATTTTTCGATGAAAGAACTCGTTTTATCACTTCCAAATGAAGATGCCACAGTCGCATTAGGTAATGCAGTGGCAGCAGTTGGCGATCGCGGCTATGTTATTTATTTATACGGCGATCTTGGCGCGGGGAAAACTACGTTCAGTCGTGGTTTTTTACAAGCTCTCGGCCATCAGGGGCATGTGAAAAGCCCAACTTATACGCTAGTCGAGCCTTATACCTTACAACCACGGCCTGTTTATCATTTCGATCTTTACCGTCTGGCTGATCCTGAAGAGCTGGAATTTATGGGGATCCGTGATTATTTTCATCAGGACTCCATTTGTTTGGTGGAGTGGCCTCAGCAGGGGGCGGGTGTTTTGCCTGATGCTGATATTGAGTTGCACTTGAGTTATGACAGTGAAGGGCGACAGGCTCGTTTTGTTGCGTTATCTGAATATGGTGAAAGTCTGTTGGATAATTTGAAGTCCTTATGAAGGAATACCCGGCCATGATGAATGCCTTTTTCGTGAATATTTTCGTGAATGTGATAAAAAATTGGCGTGCCCGTTGGGTGATGGCCTGTGTTTTGTTTTTCATGTTGAACCAGTTGGTCATGACAGCAGCAGCGGCTACGTTGTCGAATATTCATGTGAATAATGGTCGATCCGAGACCGTAGTGACGTTGGAATTCGTTGGCGGGTATCCTGATTATCGATTTTTTCCTTTGCATTCTCCTGAACGAGTGGTGGTGGACATTCGCCAAGCCAGTAAAATTTTTGGGTTGCCGATGCGTTTATCTGATCAGAATCTGGTAAAACTTGTACGTTCCAGCCAGTCACCTGATGCACATCATCAGCGGGTGGTGCTGGAGTTGGCACATAAGTCCACAGCCACTTCCACGGTGAAACATGTTGGTAATAAATCGCAAGTAGTGATGACACTGAAAGCCAATGGAGCAGGGATAAATTCATTTGTATCCAATAAACACGTCTCACAAAGTGAAAGTAAGCGGTTACTTACAAACAATGCGTCAATGACGGGAAAAGAAATAGGAAAAGAAACTAAGCCAGTATCTAATCACCGTGAGCAAGATGCAAAAAAGCAGGTGACTCAAGCTGCGAAAGAAAGAGGACCTCGTACGGTTGTTATCGCCATTGATGCGGGGCATGGTGGACAAGATCCTGGTGCGATTGGGCAACGAGGGCTGAGAGAGAAAAACGTCACTAGTAGTGTTGCCCGTAAATTGGAAGCCCTTTTGCGCAATGATCCCATGTTTACGCCTGTATTGACGCGCAATGGCGATTATTTTGTCTCTGTGGCTGGGCGCTCTGAAGTTGCCCGTAAGCATAAAGCCAATATGCTGGTCTCGATTCATGCAGATGCAGCTCCCAACCGCAGCGCCAGAGGTGCTTCTGTTTGGGTGCTCTCTAACCGTCGTGCAAACAGTGAATTAGGGACTTGGCTGGAGAAACATGAGAAACAATCGGAGTTATTGGGAGGTGCGGGAAATGCCCTCGCCAATGGAACTGATCCGTATCTGAGTCAGGCGGTATTGGATTTGCAATTTGGGCATTCTCAGCGGGTTGGCTATGACGTTGCCATGCAAGTCTTAAACCAGTTATCCAAAATTGGTTCCCTGCATAAGCGTACGCCAGAACACGCAAGCCTTGGCGTATTGCGCTCGCCAGATATCCCGTCCATTTTAGTCGAAACGGGTTTTATCAGTAATTTGTCTGAAGAAGGGTTATTGGGTTCCAATCAGTATCAGGAAAAATTGGCACAAGCCATCCATTTGGGGCTACGTCACTATTTTCTGGCTAACCCATTACAGGCAGCGCCGAGATAAATAGGCTGTGCCAAAGTAACCAATATATGTCTGTCAAAAAGGTTAAATATGGCTATCAAGATATTACCCCCACAATTGGCAAACCAGATTGCTGCCGGTGAAGTGGTTGAACGCCCTGCTTCTGTAGTGAAAGAATTGGTGGAAAATAGCCTTGATGCCGGTGCAACCCGCATTGACATTGATATTGAACGGGGCGGCGCAAAGCTGATTCGAATCCGCGATAATGGCTGTGGCATTAGCCAGCAGGATTTGACTCTGGCATTAGCGCGCCATGCAACCAGTAAAATAGCTTCATTGGATGATTTGGAAGCGATTGTCAGTATGGGGTTTCGTGGGGAGGCTCTGGCTAGTATCAGCTCTGTTTCAAGGCTGACATTAACTTCCCGCCCTGAAAGCCAGACAGAAGCGTGGCAATCTTATGCAGAAGGCCGTGATATGGAAATCACGGTGAAACCTGCCGCTCATCCTGTTGGGACAACGGTTGAAGTGTTGGATCTGTTTTATAACACACCTGCCCGCCGAAAATTTCTGAGAACGGAAAAAACGGAATTTGGTCATATTGATGAAGTGGTGCGCCGGATAGCTCTGGCACGGTTGGATATCGCCATCAATCTGAATCACAATGGAAAATTGGTGCGTCAGTATCGTCCTGCTAAAGATGAGTCTCAGCATGAACGACGTTTGGCAGCCATTTGTGGGGCAGCGTTTGTACAGCAGGCGTTGGCGTTGTCATGGCAGCATGATTCCTTGTCCATTAAGGGCTGGATTGCTGATCCTGTGAATGCCACGGCAGTAAGCGATATTCAATATTGCTATGTTAATGGACGCATGATGCGGGATCGTCTGATTAATCATGCGATTCGTCAAGCTTATCAGGACTTGATTCAGGGTGAACAACAGCCTGCTTATGTTTTGTATCTCGAAATCGATCCGCACCAAGTGGATGTCAATGTGCATCCAGCTAAACATGAAGTGCGTTTCCATCAGGCTCGCTTGGTACATGATTTTATTTACCAAGGAGTGGCTGCGGTACTAAAACAACGCGGAGCGGGGGATGAGTTGGAGCTTGGCTGTCAAGAGACTGCTGCGAGCTGGGTGCCGGAAAACCGTCCTTCTGCGGGAGAAAACCATTTTCTCCGCAATCGTGTAGTGCAGGCAGAGGCGGCATCTTCACGACATCATGATGGCAGTAAGAATCAAGATGGCAATAAAAACCATAATAGCGAAAAGCTGTCGACCGGAGAACGCCAACATTCAGGCAGTGGCACACAGCACACGCATCATGGGGAAAACTATCAGAAAAAGCAGGGTGAGTTGTACCAGAAGTTGATGCAGTCCTCACCGGAAGAAAAACGTCCGTTATTTCCAGAGAAAGGGAAACGGGAAAGCACTCTTCTGGGAAAAGATATACCCAAATCGGGAAGAATTTATCCGTCACCGAGCGCGCCGACTGCCAATCCGGTATCTGTCCTTACTACATCTGTCCTTACTACATCTGTCCATACTACATCAGTGCAAGCAGGGCAGGGAAAATACAGTTTCGGAAAAGTATTGTGTATCTATGCAGGTTGTTATGCCTTGATCGAATCCCCATTGGAAATTGGGCTGCTTTCTCTGCCAGTGGCTGAACGCTGGTTGAAACAGGCACAACTGACTCCGGGGGAACAAGGGCTAAAATCCCAGCCGCTATTGATCCCTCTGAAACTTGCTCTCAATCAGTCAGAAATGAATGTCTTGAAGCAGAATAGTGACCTGTTAAAGACTTTTGGCATTGAATCGACAGTCGCGCATGGAAAAGTAACCATTCATGCGGTATCGTTGCCTCTGCGCCAACAGAACCTGCCGAAACTCTTGCCGGAGCTGTTGGGCTATCTCGGGGAACAACCAACGGCTTCTGCTGAGCAGGTTGCTGTTTGGCTTTCCCGTCACGTGGGTAGCGAGCATGAAATGTGGAACATCGCGCAAGCCGTTCAGCTTTTGGCTGATGTCGAGCGTCTTTGCCCTCAACTGGTGGGATCGCCACCGGATGGGTTATTACAGTTAATTGATCTACAAGCAGTGGTGGCACTTCTTAATCATGAGTGATTTAAAAACTCAACATCTGCCGACAGCCATTTTTATCATGGGACCGACGGCCTCCGGGAAAACGGCATTATCGATCGCCTTGCGCCAGCATCTTCCGGTTGAATTAATCAGCGTTGACTCTGCGTTGATTTATCGTGGAATGGATATTGGGACTGCAAAACCTTCCGCAGAAGAGCAGGCACTGGCACCTCATCGTTTGATCGATGTTCTTGATCCTGCCGAAGTTTATTCTGCGGCTGATTTTCGCCGTGATGCATTGCAAGAAATGGCAGAAATTACAGCTGCTGGGAGAATTCCACTCCTGGTTGGTGGAACCATGCTATATTTCAAAGCATTGCTGGAAGGATTATCGCCTTTGCCTTCTGCAGATCTAGAAATTAGGACTCAGATTGAGCAGCAGGCGGCGGAACTTGGGTGGGATGCATTGCATCGGCAATTACAGGAAATTGATCCGGTTTCTGCTGCAAGAATTCACCCTAATGATCCACAACGTCTTACTCGTGCACTGGAAGTTTTTCGGATTTCGGGTAAAACTTTAACTGAATTGACTGAAACATCTGGGGAAGTGCTGCCTTATAGGGTTCATCAATTTGCGATCGCGCCAGCAAATCGTGAAATTTTGCATCAGCGCATCGCAGCTCGTTTTGAACAAATGATCAAATCAAGGTTTGAAGATGAAGTGAAAGCGCTTTATGCTCGTAAGGATTTGCATACAGATTTACCCTCCATTCGTTGTGTTGGTTATCGTCAGATGTGGTCTTATCTTGCGGGCGAAATATCTCATGATGAGATGGTTTATCGTGGTATCTGTGCGACACGCCAATTGGCGAAGCGTCAGATTACATGGCTCAGAGGTTGGAGCAATGTGACCTGGTTGGATAGCGACCAACCTAAACAAGCCCTAAATACAGTCATGAAGGTTATTAGTACATAAATTCATTGATTGTGTACAATTGATCAGTACAAAGTATCATTTTTGAGTAGTTACTTTTTCGAACCAATCGGTTCTTAGTTAAAAACAAAATATAAGGAAAATATAGAATGGCTAAGGGGCAATCTTTGCAAGATCCATTCCTGAACGCGTTACGGCGTGAAAGGGTCCCGGTTTCTATTTATTTGGTCAACGGCATCAAATTGCAGGGTCAGATTGAATCTTTTGACCAATTTGTTATTTTACTGAAAAACACGGTTAGCCAGATGGTTTATAAACACGCCATCTCGACTGTTGTGCCTTCCCGTCCGGTATCTCATCATGGTAACAACCAGAGTGCACCGACTGGAGTTGGAAATTATCATGCTGGCACTAGCACAGCAGCACAACAGGAAAGTGATGGCGCTGAGTAAATCAGCGACCGTGCCTGACGTAAATAAAACATAGGTAGGGAGACTTTACCTATGTTTTTTCTTATTGGGTTTTTACTTAGCCTGAGGGGTTGCACCGTTGTTTGATCGTTATGAAGGCGGAGAGTTAGCCGTTCTGGTGCATGTTTTCTTCTCACAGGAAAAAGATACGGAAAATCTCAGTGAATTTGAGTCATTGGTGACTTCCGCAAATGTTTCTCCTGTGCAGATTGTAACGGGAAGCCGGAAGGCGCCTCATCCGAAATATTTCGTCGGAGAGGGCAAGGCAGAGGAAATTGCTGAAGCTGTCAAAAACAGTGGTGCAGATGTGGTGTTGTTTAACCATGCCCTTAGCCCTGCTCAGGAACGTAATCTTGAGCGCTTGTGCCAATGCCGTGTTGTTGATCGCACGGGAGTGATTCTGGATATTTTTGCCCAGCGGGCAAGAACGCACGAAGGCAAGTTACAAGTCGAATTGGCACAATTGCGTCACCTGTCCACCCGTCTGATTCGGGGCTGGACTCACCTTGAACGCCAAAAAGGGGGAATCGGGCTGCGTGGGCCTGGAGAAACCCAGTTAGAAAGTGACCGCCGTATGTTGCGTGACAAAATCAAGCAGATTTTGGGACGTCTCAACAAAGTAGAGAAACAGCGTGAACAGGGACGTCAGGCACGCAATAAAGCCGATATCCCAACAGTTTCTCTTGTCGGTTACACTAATGCGGGGAAATCCAGTCTATTTAATAAAATAACTTCAGCTGAAGTTTATGCGGCTGACCAGCTTTTTGCTACCCTAGATCCGACCCTGCGCCGGATAGATGTGAATGATGTCGGTACTGTTGTTCTGGCTGATACAGTAGGTTTTATCCGCCATTTGCCCCATGATTTGGTGGCGGCGTTTAAGGCGACTTTACAGGAAACCCGGCAGGCGAGATTGTTGCTGCATGTTGTTGATGCGGTAGATAATCGTCTTGATGAAAACATTATTGCTGTTGACAGTGTCCTTGAAGAGATTGAATCTCACGAGATCCCTTCGTTACTGGTGATGAATAAAATCGATATGTTGGAAGATTTTATTCCCCGCATTGATCGTGATGAAGAAAATCGTCCGATCAGAGTGTGGTTATCTGCACAAACCGGTGCAGGTATTCCTCTGTTATTGCAAGCGTTGACCGAGCTTCTTTCAGGTGAAATAGCGCACTATAAATTGCATCTCCCACCTGAAACAGGGCGCCTGCGCAGCCGTTTTTATCAGCTTCAGGCCATTGAGCGTGAATGGATGGAAGACGATGGTCAGGTTGGTGTTGAAGTCAGAATGCCAATGGTTGATTGGTGTCGTTTGTGTAAACAAGAACCTAATTTGCCAGACTATGTTGTCTGATTGATTGGCGCAAGACAACAAACAAGGTATCATTTTATCCGCCATTTCAGGGTAATTATAGTTATGAAGTAACAGATAGTTATGAAGTAACAGATAGCTATGAATTAATAGATAGTTATGGAGTAACAGAGATGAAATGGCGGTGGTGAAATGACTGTGCCAGAATTGCAGTGACAGGATTAGCATTGTCAAAGGTATCACCCAATAATATTGGTTGCTTACAAAAACGATGAAGTTCGTCGTTTCTGCCCACTGAGGCCGCTGTCATACCTGTCAGGGACAGGCAACGGCCTGTGAAGTGGGAAGCCTCACCCACATTTGGGTGGAGAGCAGTCACCTCTGAAAAACCAGTAAAAACTAAAAAGTGGAGCTAAAACATGGCGTGGAATCAGCCCGGTAATAACGGACAGGACCGCGACCCGTGGGGAAGCAGCAATAATAATGGCAGCAACTCCAGCGGCAATAATAAAGGTGGTAGTAACCGCGGGGCAACTGATCTCGACGATCTGTTCCGTAAACTGAGCCAAAAACTCGGTGCTCTCGGTGGAAAAAAAGGTGGGAATGGTTCTGAGCAGAACTCTAAACTTGGCGGGCGTCTTATTGGTCTTGCCGTTGCTGCTGCAGTTGTTGTTTGGGTTGTAAGTGGTTTCTATACGATTAAAGAAACAGAACGTGGCGTAGTTACTCGATTGGGTAAAATCAGTCACGTTGTTCAGCCTGGCTTGAACTGGAAAATGACGTTTATCGATCGAGTGCGTGCCGTTAACGTCGAATCTGTTCGTGAACTGGCGACAACGGGTACTATGCTGACATCGGATGAAAATGTTGTGCGTGCTGAAATGAACGTTCAGTACCGTGTAGAAAATCCTGCCGCCTATCTCTTCAATGTTACCAACCCCGATAATAGTCTTCGTCAAGCTACAGACAGTGCTGTGCGTGGGGTGGTTGGCAAATACTCAATGGAAAAAATTCTGACAGCAGATCGTTCGATTGTGCGTAATGATACTCAAAAAGTACTGGAAGAAACTATTCGTCCGTACAACATGGGGATCAAGTTGCTGGACGTTAACTTCCAGACAGCACGTCCACCAGAAGAGGTGAAAGCTGCATTTGATGATGTTATTGCCGCCCGCGAAGAAGAGCAAAAAACCATTCGTGAAGCAGAGGCTTATAAAAACTCTGTTCTACCAATCGCTAATGGTGATGCTCAGCGTATCATTGAAGAAGCCAGAGCTTATAAAACGAGTGTGGTCTTGAATGCACAGGGTGAAGTGGCAAGTTTTGCCAAAATTCTACCTGAATATAAAACAGCACCAGAAATTACCCGTGAGCGTCTTTACATTGAAACAATGGAGCGTGTTCTGAGCCATACCCGTAAAGTTATTGCAAACGAAAAGAGCAACAACATGCTGGTGCTGCCATTGGATCAAGTTCTGCGTAGCCAATCTGAAGCACCAAAACTTCAGCAAAATCATAATGTAATGTCAGAAAAGAGTAATGCGACACATTCTACATCGACACAAGGGCACTCAAGTTATAGCAATTCCGGTTATGACAGTTCTAGCTATGGTAATTCAGGTTCAAACAACCTGCGTACTGAGACGCCAAGACAAGGGAGACCATAATCATGCGTAAGTCGTTCGTCTTTGTTATTGCCGCCATATTGGTTGTGCTGTATTCGTCGATATTTATCATATATGAAGGTCAGCGTGGCATTGTGATGCGTTTTAGCAAAGTTGTGCGTGACTCTGAAAATAAGCCAGTGGTTTATCAGCCTGGTCCGCATTTCAAAATTCCATTTATTGAAACTGTTAAAAGGCTCGATGCTCGTATCCAGACTATGGATATCAAGGCTGACCGTTTCCTGACAAGCGAAAATAAAGACCTGATCGTTGACTCTTATCTGAAGTGGCGGATTAAAGATTTCAGTCGCTATTATCTGGCAACAGGTACTGGAGAAATTTCTCAGGCGGAATTGCTATTGAAACGTAAATTCAGTGACCGCTTGCGTTCTGAGATTGGTCGAGTGGATGTGCGTGGCATCGTAACAGATTCTCGCGGTCGTTTGACAACAGATGTACGTGATGCGTTGAACATGGGAACAAGTGAGGATGACTCTGTAGCAGACAATGAGCTTGCTTCTGCCGCGGCGCGTGTTGAGAAAGAAACGAAAGGCAAACAACCAGTCCTGAATCCGAATAGTATGGCGGCATTGGGGATTGAAGTGGTTGACGTTCGCATCAAGCAAATTAACTTGCCAGATGAAGTCTCAGACGCAATTTATCAGCGTATGCGTGCAGAACGTGAAGCTGTAGCGCGTCGTCATCGTTCACAAGGTCAGGAAGAAGCTGAAAAAGTCCGTGCAGATGCCGATAAGAGCGCAACTGAAATCAAGGCAAGAGCAAAGAGTCAGGCATTGGTTTTACGCGGTGAAGGTGATGCAGAAGCAACCAAGTTGTTTGCTGATTCATTTAGCAAAGATCCTGAGTTCTACGCATTTATCCGTAGCTTGCGTGCTTACGAGAATAGCTTCAAGAATAATGATGTGATGGTACTCAGTCCAGATAACGATTTCTTCCGTTATATGAAAGCGCCATCTAAGCAGCCTTATCATGCGAATAATTAAGTGGTTTTGACAGGCAAATAGCCTTTAGTCACGTTAATTGATAAAAATAAATCTACAGCGGCCAGTGTGTCTGGTCGTCTCCTAAGCCACTGTAAAAAAGCATATAGTGGCTTTTTTGTATACTTTTCCATTCCCAATATCTACTTGGCAGCTCGTTTATATGACTAAACGAAATAACAGAAGTGACAAAAAATACTGAAAGGTGCTAAATGAGATGGTAGAATCCATTTTTAAGCAACCGAGTGAACTTTTGAAATGGGTAAGAACGTTGTCGTATTGGGCACCCAATGGGGTGACGAGGGCAAGGGTAAAATCGTCGACTTGCTGACTGAACGAGCTAAATACGTAGTTCGTTATCAAGGGGGCCACAACGCGGGCCATACACTAGTCATCAACGGTGAAAAAACCGTTCTCCACTTAATCCCATCTGGGATCTTACGTGAAAATGTCATTAGCATTATCGCAAATGGGGTCGTTTTAGCACCAGATGCTTTGATGAAAGAGATGAAAGAGCTTGAATCACGTGGGGTTCCTGTACGTGAACGCCTGCTTATTTCTGAAGCTTGTCCGCTGATCCTGCCTTACCATGTTGCATTGGATAACGCCCGCGAAAAAGCGCGTGGTGCCAAGGCGATTGGTACAACAGGCCGTGGTATCGGCCCTGCATATGAAGATAAAGTCGCACGTCGTGGTCTGCGTGTCGGCGATCTGTTTGATAAAGAAGCTTTCGCTGTCAAACTAAAAGAAATCATCGATTACCACAACTTCCAATTAGTTAATTACTACAAAGAACCTGCTATTGATTACCAGAAAGCATTGGATGACATTTTGGCTGTTGCCGATATCCTGACTGGCATGGTAGTTGACGTTTCTGACCTGCTCTATAAAGCAACTCAGAAAGGTGAGCTGGTAATGTTCGAAGGTGCACAGGGTACTCTGCTGGATATCGACCACGGTACCTATCCTTATGTGACTTCTTCTAATACTACTGCGGGTGGTGTTGCAACGGGTTCCGGTCTGGGTCCACGTTACGTTGACTACGTATTGGGAATCATCAAAGCCTACTCCACCCGTGTTGGTGCTGGCCCATTCCCGACTGAGCTGTTTGATGAAACAGGTGAATACCTGCGTGAGAAAGGTCAGGAATTTGGTGCAACCACAGGCCGTAGTCGTCGTACTGGTTGGTTGGATATCGTTGCTATCCGTCGAGCGATCCAAATCAACTCTCTGTCTGGCTTCTGCATGACTAAATTGGATGTGTTGGATGGCCTGAAAGAAGTGAAAATCTGCGTTGGCTACCGTCAGGCTGATGGCTCTGTTATTGACACGACGCCACTGGCAGCAGAGAACTGGGAAGGTCTTGAAGCAGTTTATGAAACTCTGCCAGGTTGGGATGAAAGCACTTTTGGTGTGAAAGATCACAGCCAATTGCCACAAGCAGCATTGGATTACATCAAACGTGTAGAAGAGCTGACCGACGTTCCTGTTGATATTATTTCTACAGGCCCAGATCGTGCAGAAACCATGATCCTGCGTGATCCATTTGATGCTTAATTGATAATTTAATCTTTTAAGTATACATAACCGGGCTTAATGCCCGGTTTTTGTTTTTAGGAAATAGCCTTGGCTTGCCTGAGGTATTTTTATTTTTTTAGTTATTAAAGCTTTTTAGTTATTAAAGCAAAGTAATAAGAGATAAATAAGCGGGTCTCCTATTTTGCTTAATTTTTAAAATACCCACATAATGATGAGTAACTAACGAAAACCAATAAACATATATTTTTTGGTTCCAAATAAATTCCGTTATATTCAGTCTCCCAGAGGTGAGTGTGCAGTTAACCAGTTTTACCGATTATGGATTACGTGCCTTGATTTATATGGCTTCTTTACCAGAAGGCCAAATGACGAGTATTACAGAGGTTACTGAAGTTTATGGTGTCTCACGTAACCATATGGTAAAGATCATCAATCAACTTAGTCACTTGGGATTGGTGAATGCTGTCAGAGGAAAAAATGGCGGCATCAGTTTAGGTAAACCTGCCAACGAGATCAGAATTGGTGATGTGGTTCGCTCATTGGAACCGCTTTCATTGGTTAACTGTAGTGCCTGTCAAATCACGCCTGCATGTCGCTTAAAATCAGTCTTGAATCAAGCGGTAGAAAATTTTTTGGAAGAGTTGGATAAACATACTTTGGCCGATATGGTCAAAAACAATCGTCCCCTTTATCAATTGCTTTTGATTAAGTGAAGCAAGGGGATAAACAGCTTGCTGATGACAACAGAGGAATGACGATGTCAAAAGATCCTTTTCAGGAACGAGAGGCTGAAAAATACGAATCTCCTATCCCAAGCCGTGAATACATCTTGGATATCATTTCTAAACACACCGCTCCGGTAAGCCGTCAGGAATTAGCACAAGAACTTCAGTTAACCACTCCAGATGCACAAGAAGCATTGCGCCGCCGTTTGCGGGCAATGGAACGCGATGGACAACTGGTTTTTACCCGTCGTCAATGTTACGCGTTGCCAGAGCGGCTGGATTTATTGAAAGGCACAGTGATAGGACACCGTGATGGCTATGGTTTTCTGCGTGTAGAAGGCCACAAAGAAGATTTTTACCTGTCCGCCGAACAGATGAAAATGGCGATCCATGGGGATGTTGTACTGGCGCAGCCTTTGCAACCAGACAGAAAAGGCCGCATTGAAGTACGTATCGTGCGGGTTTTGGAACCCAAATGCAGCCAGATTGTTGGTCGGTACTTTATAGACGCTGGCATGGGGTTTGTCGTCCCTGATGATAGCCGTCTGTGTTTCGATATCTTGATCCCAAAAGAAGCAATCTGCGGAGCGAGAATGGGCAATGTCGTGGTGGTTGAATTAACAAATCGCCCGACTCGCCGCACAAAAGCCATTGGTAAAATTGTTGAAGTACTGGGCGAAACCATGGGAACGAGCATGGCGGTTGAAATTGCGCTGCGTACCCATGAAATTCCACATAGCTGGCCGCCTATGGTAGAAGAACAGGTCGCTGATTTGGATGAAAATGTGCCGGAATCTGCCAAACAAGGCCGTGTAGATTTACGTGAATTACCACTGGTAACAATCGATGGCGAAGATGCCCGTGATTTCGATGATGCGGTACTTTGCGAAAGAAAACGCGGCGGTGGTTGGCGGTTGTGGGTAGCGATTGCGGATGTCAGTTACTATGTTCGCTCGCAAACGGCTTTGGATACAGAAGCACGCAGCCGTGGTAACTCGGTCTATTTCCCGTCCCAAGTTGTACCTATGCTGCCGGAAGTGCTGTCTAATGGATTGTGCTCTCTCAATCCAGAGGTTGATCGCCTGTGTATGGTATGCGAAATGACCGTTTCTGCTCAGGGTAAACTATCTTCCTATAAGTTTTACGAAGCGGTGATGAATTCACATGCTCGTTTGACCTATACAAAAGTTTGGAAGATTTTGCAGGGCGATCAAGAGTTGCGTGATCACTACAAGCCGCTGGTGAAGCATATTGAGCATCTGCATGAACTTTATCAAGCACTGGAGCAGGCACGTGAACAGCGCGGGACCATTTCGTTTGAATCAGAAGAAGCCAAGTTCATCTTTAATGCAGAGCGTCGCATTGATCGCATTGAACCTGTTGTACGCAACGATGCGCATAAACTTATCGAAGAGTGTATGATTTTGGCGAATATCGCGGCCGCTCGCTTTGTTGAAAAACACCATGAACCCGCGTTATATCGTATCCATGATCGACCAAAAGAAGAGAGTATTCTGAACCTGCGTTCGGTTTTCAACGAGTTAGGGTTGAGCTTGTTGGGTGGCATGACGCCAGAACCGAAAGATTATGCGCAATTGATGAAAGAAGTTGCCGACAGGCCGGATCGCGAATTACTGCAAACCATGTTGTTGCGTTCCATGAAGCAGGCGATCTACGAACCGGAAAATCGGGGACACTTTGGTTTGGCATTGCGTTCTTACTCTCACTTTACTTCGCCAATCCGCCGCTACCCTGATTTGGCTCTGCATCGGGCTATCAAGTACTTATTGGCACAAGAAGAGCTGGTACAAAAAGAGCTGGTACAAAAAAATAGTGCTGCGGAGCATCGTTGGACCCCAACTGGGGGTTGGCACAATGACATGGAACACATGTTGCAATTGGGCAACCATTGTTCTATGACCGAGCGTCGTGCTGATGAAGCGACAAGGGATGTGGCAGACTGGCTGAAATGTGATTTCATGCAAGATCAGGTAGGTAATGTTTTCACCGGATTGATTACCAGCGTAACAGGCTTTGGTTTTTTTGTTCGCTTGAATGATCTGTTCATTGACGGCTTGGTGCATGTTTCGAAGTTGGATAACGATTATTACCGATATGATAATGTTGGTCAGCGCTTGATTGGTGAATCTTCCGGGCAAACTTATCGCCTCGGTGATGAGGTGGAGATCCGTGTGGAAGCGGTTCACATGGATGAGCGTAATATCGATTTTGCCTTGCTTTCAACGACTCGTAAAGCGCGTAATCAGGGTAAGACATCCCGTGATAAGGCGAAAAAAGGTACGCCAGAACGTAAAAATGGTAAAAAAGGTCGTGATCATAAAAAATCAGCCAATTTTGAGTCAGATAGCGGTTTCCGTAAAAAGAAAAGTGCGGAAAAGCCTAAAGAGGCTAAGCCAAGTAATTCTAATCAAGGCAAAAAGAAAAAACCGTCAAGTAAAACTAAGAGAATTACGGCAAAACTGAAAGCAAAACGTGCGGAAAAAAGCGCAGAGTAATTATCAGTAAAGATTAGTCCGTAAAAGTTAGTCTATACAATCGTAAATCAGGGCGGATTATACCGCCCACTATTTTTTCAGTATCTTCTAAAATATCAGTAAGTTAGGTGTCAGTCAGTCATGAGTGAAATTATCTACGGTATCCATGCCGTTAAAGCCTTGCTGGAGCGCGATCCACAACGTTTCATGGAAGTTTATGTGTTGAAAGGGCGTGAAGATCGCCGTTTAACGCCATTATTGCAGGAATTGGAAAGTATCGGCATTGCGGTACAAATTGCCAATCGCCAATGGCTGGATGCTCAAACGGAAGGTGCTGTTCATCAAGGAATCATCGCACGAGTCAAACCCGGACGTCAGTATCAGGAAAATGATTTGCCGGATTTGTTATCCCGGTTGGATCGCCCATTCCTGCTGGTACTGGACGGTGTGACCGATCCACATAATCTGGGGGCTTGCTTGCGTACAGCGGATGCTGCGGGGGTTGATGCGGTTATTGTTCCCCGTGATCGTTCTGCACAATTGAATGCGACAGCCAAAAAAGTTGCCTGTGGCGCTGCAGAAAGTGTTCCGCTGATTCGCGTTACTAACCTTGCCCGGACATTGCGTTTACTGCAAGAACACAATATCTGGGTTGTCGGAACTGCCGGTGAAGCCACGCATGCTTTATATGAAAGTAAGCTGACTGGCCCAATGGCTCTGGTGATGGGGGCGGAAGGTGAAGGTATGCGCCGATTGACTCGCGATCATTGTGATGAATTGATCAGTATTCCAATGGCGGGTTCAGTCTCTTCTTTGAACGTATCGGTAGCGACAGGGGTATGCTTGTTTGAAATCGTGCGTCAGAGAAGTGCCCTGTAATTATTTGTCATTTGTCTGCCTCGAATGACTTGAAAGAAGAATAAATGTGTTTTTCTCTACCCGGACCTTGAGTTTTTTTGTGTGTGTGGGTATAGTGACGCGTCAATTTTTCAGCCGTACTAAACACGTTCCTTGCTTCCATGGGCCACGGCTGACCCTGACAGGAGGCTGAATAATCCGTAAGGAGCAATCTAATGCGTCATTACGAAATCGTTTTTATGGTCCATCCAGACCAAAGCGAACAGGTTCCGGGCATGATCGAGCGTTACAGTGCGACTATCACTAACGCGCAAGGTCAGATTCATCGTCTGGAAGACTGGGGTCGTCGTCAACTGGCTTACCCAATCAACAAACTGCACAAGGCTCACTACGTTCTGTTGAACGTTGAAGCGCCACAAGAAGCGATTGATGAGCTGGAAACTAACTTCCGCTTCAACGACGCCGTTATCCGCAGCATGGTTATGCGCGTTAAGCACGCAGTAACTGAAGCATCACCAATGGTTAAGGCTAAAGACGAACGTCGCAGCCGTGATCTGGTCCTGGAAGAAGGCCTGGTTGATGATGCTGATGAAGCTGGGGATTCTGAAGAGTAATTACCGTGACAACCAATCGATTGGTGCTCTCTGGCACAGTGTGCAAGGCACCGATACGAAAAGTCAGTCCATCTGGTATTCCACATTGTCAGTTTGTGCTTGAACATCGTTCACAGCAACAGGAAGCCGGATTCAGCAGGCAGTCATGGTGCAGAATGCCCGTAATTGCCAGCGGACAGTTGTTACAGGAACATACTCACAGTATAACGGTCGGCAGTCGAATAGCCGTTTCAGGATTCATTAATTCCCATCATGGGCGTAATGGTCTTAGCAAACTGGTTCTTCATGCCGAGCAGATTGAATTGATAGATTCTGGAGACTAGCCAAATGGCACGTTATTTCCGTCGTCGCAAGTTCTGCCGCTTTACCGCGGAAGGCGTACAAGAGATCGATTATAAAGATATTGCTACGCTGAAAAACTACATTACCGAAAGTGGTAAAATTGTACCAAGCCGTATTACTGGCACTCGTGCAAAATACCAGCGTCAGCTCGCTCGTGCTATCAAGCGTGCACGCTATCTGTCTCTGTTGCCTTACACTGATCGCCATCAGTAATAGGTTCAGTCCATTAACGACTTTGAGAGGATAAGGTAATGCAAGTTATTCTGCTTGATAAAGTAGCGAACCTGGGTAGCCTGGGTGACCAAGTTAACGTTAAAGCGGGTTATGCCCGTAACTTCTTAGTACCACAGGGCAAAGCTGTTCCTGCAACTAAGAAAAACATCGAATTCTTCGAAGCTCGCCGTGCTGAACTGGAAGCTAAACTGGCTGACGTTCTGACAGTAGCGCAAGCTCGTGCAGAGAAAATCAGTGCATTGGGCGCTGTCACCATCGCTTCTAAAGCGGGTGATGAAGGTAAACTGTTCGGTTCTATCGGTACTCGTGACATCGCTGATGCAGTTACTGCAGCTGGCGTTGAAGTATCTAAGAGCGAAGTTCGCCTGCCTAACGGCGTTCTGCGTACTATTGGTGAGCACGAAGTTCACTTCCAAGTACACAGCGATGTATTCGCACAGTTGAACGTTAACATCGTTCCAGAAGCTTAATCCCTGATTAGCTGAAGAACATGTGACAATAAAAAACGCTGGCATTGCCAGCGTTTTTTATTTATGTCTCAGAAGTATTCCTCAAATATAAGGGCGTGGTAGTAGTTATACGTCAATAATTGGTATCTCACACTATTATTGATCCCTTTCACGCATTTACCCATCTTGGCAGTGCTGTTATGCTTGGGTCTTCACTCATTTAATAACAGGTATTTTCATGACAAAACCTTCTTTTGAGTCTATTGAAGCGCGGGCTAGTTACGGTATTGGTTTGCAGGTTGGTCAACAATTACAGGAATCTGGCTTACAAGGGTTGGAACCAGAAGCACTATTAGCAGGGTTATGTGATGCGTTGGAAAGCCGTTCTCCTGCTATTCCTGTAGAAGAACTGCATCGTGCGCTACGTGAGATACATGAACGTGCTGATAGCGTTCGTCGTGAACGTCAGCAGGTTATGGCGGAAGAAGGCAAAAAATTCCTGGCAGAAAACATTCAGCGTGAAGGTGTAAGCAGCACTGAGTCTGGTCTGCAATTTTCTGTCCTGACACAAGGTGATGGAGCTATTCCTGCCCGTACCGATCGTGTTCGTGTTCATTATACTGGTCGTCTGATTGATGGCACTGTATTTGATAGCTCAGTACAGCGCGGTACACCAGCAGAATTTCCTGTCAGCGGCGTGATCCCGGGGTGGATTGAAGCGTTGACTTTGATGCCAGTAGGTTCTAAGTGGGAACTGTATATCCCTCACAATCTGGCTTACGGTGAGCGTGGCGCAGGTGCGTCTATTCCTCCTTATAGCACGCTGATCTTCGAAGTAGAATTACTGGAAATCTTGTAATTTTTTGATCCGTAATTCTTTGATCTATAATTCTTTGATCTGTAATTATATTGATAATTAAAAAAATAGCCGGTTAGCCGGCTATTT
Organism: Xenorhabdus yunnanensis; assembly: GCF_028598805.1. Taxonomy (GTDB): domain Bacteria; phylum Pseudomonadota; class Gammaproteobacteria; order Enterobacterales; family Enterobacteriaceae; genus Xenorhabdus; species Xenorhabdus yunnanensis. The sequence continues at coordinate 98,520 of NZ_JAQRFI010000002.1, forward strand.
TTTTATGTGTATTTGGGAATGATAGAAGAATAAAGTATTCGCTATTCCAGTAAAAAATGCGCTAAAAATATAGCTTAAAGTGGTATACCCAAAATAGATTTCAATTTGCAATACAGCCAAAAAGGTTGCAATTTGAAAACATGAGGGGATAACTAAACAATGAACGCAGAGGTGTATGATGCTACAACAGATCTGCCAATTGGCACGGGAAGCAGGCGCGGCGATCATGGAGATTTATCAGGCTGAGCAACCGTTGCAAGTAGAACATAAAATGGATGATTCACCTGTTACTGTAGCGGATATTACCGCTCACCAGATCATTAAAGCGGGGTTGTTGCGGATTGCGCCTGATATCCCATTGTTATCAGAAGAAGATCCACCAGCATGGGAAGAACGGAAAAACTGGCAGCGCTATTGGCTGGTTGATCCGTTGGATGGTACGAAAGAGTTTATTCGCCGAAATGGCGAGTTTACCGTCAATATCGCATTGGTAGAAAATGGTGTACCTGTGATGGGCGTTATTTATGTTCCTGTACAGAATGTCTTGTATTTAGGGCAAGGACGTCACGCGTGGAAAGAGATCAATGGTCAGACACTTCCCATTAAAGTGATTCCAGCGAAACCTCCGATCGTGGTAGTCAGCCGTTCTCACAAGGATGATGAGGAGTTAAAAGATTATCTTTCCCAGTTAGGTGTGCACGATACACTTTCGGTCGGGTCTTCACTCAAGTTCTGCATGGTTGCAGAGGGAAAAGCCCAACTTTACCCACGTTTTGGACCGACCAACATCTGGGATACTGGTGCCGGCCATGCCATTGCTATTGCTGCGGGGGCACACGTAACGGATTGGGAAGGGAAAACACTAAATTATACACCACGTGAATCCTTTCTGAATCCAGGCTTCAGGGTCAGTATTTTTTGATATTAAGACGATACTATTACGGTGATAATGTAAGGTGATAATGGTTCACAGCGGGAGAACCATTATCACTGTACGCTCATTAGAATTACCATGATTGAAAATCAGGATCATCTTTAGGTTATTGTTTCAATTCTTCTTTGATTAGGCTGATAACGTGCGTGATTTCTTCGTTACTTAACTTGCCATCTTTGACAAATTTTACGTTACCGTTTTTATCCAGCACAATGATTGCTGAACTTTTGGGTTCCAGTCCCCAAGCTTTTTTAGCCAGTCCGTTACTGTCTACAATAAATTGTGACCACGGGAACTGTTTTTTGCTGTCTTCGAGACTATTGCGAACAAAAATGCTGGTGCCAAAAATAGCATCATCGATATTCACGATGCTGGTTGTTTGATATTTATCCTTGGGTAAATCAGCATTTTTCAATGCTTGAATCAAGGGATTGTTCATTTCTTTTGCGGAGCTACGACCGGCAATATGCTGGATCGTTCTTACTTTACCGGGAAGTTCAGTGCTGCTCCATTTTTGGTAGCTAAATTTACCATTGTTTAGTAATAACTCACCTTTATCCGTCACACTGACTGCGGGAACTTGTTGTTTTAATGTGATATTGTGGGCGAATGCAAATATTGGCGCTAAACTCAATATTGCAGATAATACAATGTTTTTTATCATCTTTATTCCTTATTTATCATGGTGTGGAATGTTATCAGGGAACACCATATTCAGCATAGCGCTTGTTAACAGGGCTGTCCTCAACAAAATAAACAATTTGATAACATTCAGGATGAGATATAAGTAAACAAGGTAAAGTATATAATTTAATGTGCATTAATATCATAGTATTACATAAAGGTAGTGATTGAATCTTGATATTCAGGGGAACAAATTTTTATATATGTAGTCTATACACTGTGCATAACAGTGACATGTCTTCTGATTCATTAGTTATGTGATGCAATAGAATGGTATCGTAAGAAGCATGGGAGGAAAAAAACAGAGATGAAAATCTTTCGCCATTATAACCCACTGAAAATTGCTCTCTACGTAAAAACTCTATTTCGTGGGCGTTTATATATTAAGGACATGGGCGCTTTTGAATTTAATTATGGAAAAATTTTACCCCCGAAGATAAGAGATAAACGTCATTTCCATGTAATGAGTGAAGTTAACCAGCAAGTATTACGCTTACAGACCGAAATGGGGTGATGTTTTTCGACTGCCCATCTACTGATGGGGATGTAGCAAGATCGACAACATACATACCATTAGTATCATAAGCCATTAGTATAATAAACGGCCTTGCGGCCGTTTTTTGATCTTATGCGTTATGTTTGCGCTTCATTTGGTTGTTTGGTGTTGAGATGATTAGGTTGTGTGAGAGTATCGACAACTTTTGTCACCAGCAATTGATCGATTTTATAGTTATCAATATCTACCACTTCAAACTTATAACCACTGAATTTCACATAATCCGTGCGTTTTGGAATTTTTCGCAGGCGGAACATCATAAAGCCAGCGATAGTTTCATAATTACTGGAGTCTGGGAAATCATTGATATTCAGAACCCGCATGACGTCTTCAATTGGTGTGCCACCTTCAACCAGCCACGAATTTTCATCCCGGATGACGATTTGTTCTTCTTGGCCTTGCCCGACTAAGTCTCCCATTAAGGTAGTCATGACGTCATTAAGAGTGATGATCCCCATTACCAAAGCATACTCATTGAGAATAATAGCGAAATCTTCCCCAGCGGCTTTGAAACTTTCCAGTGTATCAGAGAGTGAAAGCGTGTCTGGGATCATCAAAGCGTTGCGGATTTGGACACCATCTTTTAGGTTGAGGTTTTGTCCATTCAAGACATTGTTGAGCAAATCTTTCGAGTCCACATAACCGATAACATGGTCAATGTCACCATCACAAACAAGGAACTTTGAGTGAGGGTGAGTGGAGATTTTTTCTTTGATGCTGTTTTCATCTTCATTCTTGTCAAAATACACCACACTTTCACGGGAAGTCATGGCTGAAGGGACTGTGCGAGACTCCAGTTCGAAAACATTTTCAATTAACTCATGTTCTTGTTTGCGAAGTACGCCAGCAATGGCTCCCGCTTCAACGACAGCGTAAATATCGTCAGATGTAATGTCTTCATTACGTTCCATCGGGATCTTAAAGATTTTGAGGATACAGTCGGCCAGACCATTGAACAACCAAACCAGAGGACGGCAAATTGCCAGACAGAAACGCATTGGATTGACAATTCTCAAGGCAACGGCTTCGGGCTTAATCATGCCAATACGTTTAGGGGTTAAATCAGCAAGCAGGATAAAGGTACTGGTAACGATAGTAAAAGAGCAGATGAATCCTAGTTGGTCTGCCCATTCTGGTCGCATGAATTTTATAAACAGTGCTTTCAAGGCGGGTGAAAAGGCGGATTCTCCCATCACCCCCGCAAGGATTGCTACCGCATTTAGGCCGATTTGAACCACAGTGAAGAACATACCGGGAGTTTCTTGCAGCTTAAGGACATGGGCTGCATTGAGATTCCCTTCATCGGCCATCAGTTTTAATTTTATTCTTCTTGAAGCAGCCAGAGAAATTTCTGATAACGAAAAAAATGCGCTAATAGCACAAAGTAAAAGTATTACTAATAAACTGTTTAACATAAAGTATCCGTGTCTTATCTCCAGCGATAGGGTAGGTTTTATTTGAATAGCACTGGAGGTGAGATGAAAAATTATACAAATAAAAAATATTACGGCGGGATGCCGAAAAATCAATAAGTTTAGCCCAACGATTATAGCATTGGGCTAACTAAATCGGCTAGTTTCTGTGCGTTGGCGGGAAACAGACTCCAGTACCACCTAATCCACAATATCCTTCAGGATTTTTGTAGAGGTATTGCTGGTGATAATCCTCCGCAAAATAGAATGGCCCGGCTTTGCTAATTTCCGTTGTGATAGTGCGTTGATCGCTATTTTGTTCCATCGCTTGCTGGTATTGGTTGCGGCTGGCAATTGCCTGCTCATACTGTTGTGGCGAAACCGTGTAAAGGGCAGAGCGGTATTGGGTACCTATATCACCATGCTGACGCATGCCTTGAGCAGGATCGTGATTTTCCCAGAACAGAGCGAGTAGTTGTGGATAAGTCATTTTAGTTGGATCAAATACGATCCTGACTATTTCTGCATGGCCGGTTAAGCCGGTGCAGACTTCTTCATAAGTTGGATTTGGCGTGACGCCCCCACTATAACCCACAGAGGTGGTGTAAATGCCTTCCTGTTGCCAGAAAAGGCGTTCAACGCCCCAGAAACATCCCATTCCTACATAGGCTATTTCCATATTTTCTGGGATGTTATCTATCGCATGCTTTGTGATGACATGGTAGGGTGATACGGTCAATGGGGTGGCCCTACCAGATAAGACATCCTGTGAAGAAACATGTTGGCTTTCATTGACTGAATTTGGCAAGATTCTCTCCTGTTATTCACGAATTTTATGGTTATGTGCTGCTTGTATATCTTTAAAACTTTACCAGAATTAATTTATTGCAGCATTTTTATATTGTTAGATTTTACTCTACAGATAGATAAATATTAGGAGTCCGAGTGCCACGATATCCCCTCATATGTGCGCTTTTTGTATCTATCATCACTCCGTCGGCTTATAGTGCAAATTTGCGACTGAAAGTAGAAGGGCTTTCTGGTGAATTAGAAAAAAATACCAGAGTACAACTTTCAAATATCAGTACCGATGAAGTTGCTCCTGATGGACGTTTTCGAGCCCGTGTGGAGAAAGCGATACGACAAGGGCTTCGTCCATTGGGATATTATGATCCTACCGTTACATTCACTTATCAAGAAAATACACCTCCTTCCCGCCCTGTTTTAACAGCAAAAGTAACGCTTGGCGAGCCTGTGAGAGTTGCTGAAGTGAATGTTGATTTGGAAGGAGGCGCTAAAACAGATAAAGATTATGCCGTCCTCATCAAAAAAAATATGCCAAAAGAAGGGACGATACTTAATCACGGAGAGTATGAAAATTTTAAAAGCACATTGACTAATTTGGCTGTTAAGAAAGGCTATTTTGATGCAGTGATGAAGAAAAGTGAGTTGGGGGTATCAAAAGAGCTACACGAATCTATTTGGGATTTTGATTTTGATAGCGGACAACGTTATCGTTTTGGCCCTGTCGCATTCCACGGATCGCAAATTCGTGAAACTTACCTGAATAATCTGATCCCTTTCAAACAAGGTGAATATTATACCTCCGGGCAATTAGCCGAATTTAATCGTCGTTTAGTAAATACTGGATGGTTTAACTCTGCGGTTATTGTGCCCGATTTTAAAGTCGGGCGTGAGAGCGAGGATAAAATATTACCATTGAATGCCTCATTGATACCCCGCTCTGCCAACTATGTCGAATTAGGGGGCGGTTATGCAACGGATGTCGGGCCGCGTGTTCAGGCAAAATGGAAAAAACCGTGGCTCAATTCCCGTGGACATAGTTTTAGTACCAGTCTTAACCTTTCCGCACGAGAACAATTCATTGATGGTTCCTACAAAATGCCGCTTAAGGTTAATCCTCTCGAAGAATATTATCAGCTACAAACAGGTTATAAACGTAAAGATATTAACGATACCATTTCGGATACGGCAACTTTGAACTTTTCTCGTAACTGGGATCGTTTTACGGGTTGGCAGTACAGCATAAATCTGCGCTGGAGTCTTAGCCACTTTACGCAAGCCAACGTAACAAACACCACGATGTTGCTTTACCCGGGAGCAAATATCAGCCGTATTCGCCAACGTGGCGGTACTATGCCTTATTGGGGGGATAGCCAGCGTTACTCGCTTGATATTTCTGATACAAGTTGGCAGTCCAATGTCGATTTTTTCGTATTACAAGCACATCACGTCTGGATCAGAACTTATCGGGATAATCATCGTTTTGTGGTGCGGGCGGATTTGGGCTGGATAGAAACTAATGAATTTGACAAAGTGCCGCCTGATCTCCGCTTCTTTGCTGGGGGGGATCGCAGTATTCGTGGATATAAGTACCAAAAAATCTCACCGACAGATAGTGACGGTAAATTAGTAGGGGCATCAAAGTTGGCGGTAGGTTCGTTAGAATATCAATACAATATTTATGGCAATTGGTGGAGTGCCTTATTTGTAGACTCGGGTGAAGCGGTGGATGATATTAAGAGGAGTAATTTCAAAACAGGCGCGGGAATTGGTGTGCGCTGGGCTTCACCTGTCGGGCCGATAAAATTTGATTTGGCGACTCCGATCGGAGATCCAAATAGTCATAATGTTGAATTTTACATCGGTTTAGGGGCTGAACTATGAGGTGGGCAAAAAGGGTCAGTATTGCTTTCCTGCTGATTGTTGGCCTGTTATTGATGACCGTTGTGGGATTGGTCGGCACACAAACTGGCTTGCATTTTGTGATTAACAGTGCAGTACGTTGGGTGCCCGGATTGGATATTGCCAGTGTCAGCGGAGGTTGGCGCGATTTGACGCTAAAGGGCGTGAAATATCAGATGCCGGGAGTTAACGTTAATGCTGACAATTTACACCTCTCTATGCGGCTTTCCTGCCTGAAACACAGTCAGGTGTGTGTCAACGCATTGACAACTGAAGGTGTTACTGTTTTGGTGAATACCGCTGAGCTTCCGATATCGGCTCCCTCTACTGAATCGGAACCACTGACCGAATTGCAAACCCCGTACCCTATCTCACTGGATTCGCTTTCCTTGAAAAATATTCATGTGAAGGTTGATGATATCTCCATTGTATTGGATGAGTTTAAAGCGGGGGCTCAGTGGCAGGAAAAGCAACTGATATTAAGACCTACGGAAATTAATAACCTGTTGGTGGCATTACCAAAGAGTTCATCTGAAAAAATCGGGGCAGTGCAAAAAACAGAACTAAAGAATAAGCAACAGACTGAACCTGAGAAACCATTGGGTGAAACGTTGAAGGCATTGTTTGCCAAGCCACTGTTAGCGAAGCTGCCCAGCATTCCCATTCCTCTTGATATCACTGTGGAAAGTATCCATGGCAGACAACTGCATTTAACGGGTGATACCGATATTAAGATTAATGACTTGCAGTTACAGGCCAGAAATCAGGGGCAATCAGTTGATGTAAAAACGTTGAACCTACAGGCTCCGGAAGGTTCACTGGCAATACAGGGGACAGCAAAATTGTCTGAACAATGGCCTGTCAGCCTCTCGGTTAAGGGAAGCGTAACTAATTTAAACAATATAAATCTGGATGACCTGAAAGGGCAGCAGATTAATATAACGCTAAAAGGCGCTTTGTTGCAGCAGCTTGATCTTGCGTTGAATCTTTCTGGTCCAGTCGCCGCCAGTCTGGATGCTCAGGCTGAGTTGGCAAAAGCAGGCTTGCCTTTACGTATTACATTGAAAAGCCAACAATTACAATGGCCCTTGAAAGGCAAGCCAGAATATCAGCTTGATGGTGTTAAGTTGCGCTTAAATGGTCAAGCCAGTGGTTACGATCTTTCCCTTCGCTCGGATATTAAGGGCAATAATCTTCCCCCTGCATTGTTGATGCTGGATGCAAAAGGTAATGAAGAATTGCTGAAACTAACGCGCCTGCGTTTGGCGGCCTTGCAGGGTAAAGCCGACATTTCAGGAGTAATTGACTGGAGTAAGGCCATTAGCTGGAATACCAATCTTGTTTTGGATGGCATTAATACTGCCAAACAGTGGCCGGAATGGCCTGCCAAAATGGATGGTAAAATAGCGGTGCGTGGCAGCTTGTATGGGGGAAGTTGGCAGCTTCAGATCCCTAAAATTGCCCTTGATGGCTATGTGAAGCAAAATGTAATCAAAGCATATGGCAAGGCGTCAGGTAATGCGGCTGGGCAATGGGATATTCCTCAACTCGATCTTGCTGTTGGGCGCAATACACTAAATATACAAGGTCGGCTTACGGATGAAGAGTGGAAGCTCGATGGCGAAATTAATGCACCGCAATTAAACGGTTTACTTCCGGGCTTGGCTGGTTTTATTACTGGTAAGATCAATCTGCGTGGCAATATGAAAGCGCCACAAATCGTAGCAGATTTGAACGCACGTGGGTTGCGTTGGCAGGATGTTCTAAGGGTGGATAGTGCCACGATTAAGGGGGATGTACGCTCGGCTGAACAGATCCAAGGCCAGTTATCGGTTGTTGTGCATCAATTGAAGCAGGCAGATTTAACCATCAAAAATTTGTCGCTCAACGCTACGGGCACAGAAAGGAAACATGATTTACAACTGAAAATCGAGGGGACTCCGGTATCAGGTCAGTTGGTACTCAATGGCAGCTTTGATCGTCAAGAAGAGCGCTGGAAAGGTAACATTAACAATACTTATTTCGATACCCCTGTCGGTGAGTGGCGTTTAAGCAAGGCGATATCCATTGACTACTCGAAATTGCAACAAAAAGTCTTGGTTGGTACTCATTGCTGGCTTAATCCTAATGCACATCTTTGTATTTCAAAACCCATTGAAGCGGGAACGAGTGGTTATGCACAAGTGGTGCTTGAGCGTTTTGATTTGGCTATGATCCAGCCATTCCTTGATAGAAGCACTCAACTTAAGGGCATATTCAGTGGTAATGCTGATATCAGATGGTCAGCAGAGCAGGGTTTACCGCAAGCAAAAGTCGCTCTTCAAGGGAATGGTATACAAGTTAGTCAGGTTGTAGAAGGTAGTGTATTACCGATTGATTTTGAAACAATCACCTTGAATGCAGGGCTGACAAATGGCAAGGCTAATTTGTCATGGTTATTCAAATTGGCTGGCAATGGGCACTTGAAAGGCGATATGCAGGTCGCTGATTTAGAGGGCAGTCGAAAATTATCGGGGAATGTAGATATTCAAGCACTTTCCTTAAAGTTGATTAAACCTATTTTGGGTAAAGGCGAAAAAGCGGAGGGAGGATTAAATGCAAATCTACGCATTGGTGGAAATGCTAAGAATCCGCTGTTATTTGGCCTATTTAAAACTGATAACTTGAAAGTGAGTAGCCATTGGCTTCCGTTTGATATCACCCAAGGCCAGTTAGCCGTTCAGTTTTCAGGTGCCAGTTCTAATTTGAATGGCATGATTAAAACACCTAAGGGGCAACTAAATCTGAATGGTTATGCCGATTGGCGCAATTTAGATGAGTGGTACGCCAGAATTGCCGCTAATGGTGACAAGCTACGTGTCACTGTTCCCCCAATGGTGAAGGTGGATATCAGCCCGGATTTGGTGCTGGAGGCAAAACCAAATCTACTGAAACTTGACGGTAATGTAGATATCCCATGGGCGCGAATTACGGTTCAGGAATTACCGGAATCAGCAGTAGGTATTTCTTCTGATGAAGTGATGCTGAATAAAAGCCTCCAGCCAATAGAGAAGAAAAAATCATCTATTTTGATTCAAAGTAACTTAAATGTTCAGATTGGCGATGATGTGAGTTTGAATGCATTTGGTTTGCAGGCACACCTCAAAGGGGTTTTGAAAATCCTTCAGGGTAAACAGGGGTTGGGGCTGAATGGCCAGATTGATATCCCGGAAGGGCGTTTCCATGCTTATGGGCAAGATTTGCAAGTTCGCAAGGGAACCATTCTGTTCTCTGGCCCACCAGATCAGCCATTGTTGAACATTGAAGCTATCCGTAACCCTGAATCGACAGCAAACGCTGTTATAGCTGGCGTGCGTGTAACAGGCTTGGCAGATAAACCTAAAGTAGAAGTCTTTTCTGATCCGGTTAAATCACAACAGGAAGCTTTGTCTTATTTGTTACGTGGTGAAGGTTTGGAAAAAGGCAACTCTGACAACTCGCAAATGACGGCTATGCTGATTGGATTGGGGGTTGCGCAGAGTGGTCAATTAGTCGGTAAGATTGGGGAGACGTTTGGTGTCTCTGATTTGGCTTTGGATACTCAGGGCATTGGCAATAAATCTCAGGTTGTTGTCAGTGGTAGAATTACCAACGACTTACAAGTGAAGTATGGTGTTGGTATTTTTGACTCTTTGGCGAAACTGACATTACGTTATCGTGTTATGCCACGATTGTATCTGGAAGCAGTATCTGGTATTGATCAAGCTTTAGATCTGCTCTATGAGTTTGAGTTTTAAAGATGCGAGTTATTGTTTATGGTAGCCTGAGGCAAAAACAAGGCAATCATCACTGGATGACGGATGCCCAATTGTTAGGAGAATACAGATTAGAAGGTTATGAACTTTATGATCTGGGGCATTATCCGGCAGTTATCAGTGGCGAAGGAACAATCGAATGTGAAGTATATCGTATTACGCCATCCATCCTGACAGAATTGGATGAGTTGAAAAAAAACTCTCAGGAGTACCGAAGGGAACTGATTGAAACACCTTATGGCAAGGCGTGGATTTACCTCTACAAATTGCCTGTTGAGGGATTGCATAGGATCACAAGTGGTGATTGGCTAAAACGCCACGGTGAAGAATAAAAATTAGTGATTCATTGTTTGTTGTGTGATTTTATTTTTATGTCTGGTTATTCATGAATTGTTCCAGCAAAAATTACTCTGACAAAATTGACTGATAAACAAAAACCTCTGCCCTGATAGGGACAGAGGTTTTTTGCATCAAAAAACTCCGCAATTATCTGTTCGGATTATTTTTTTGCAGCGCGTTCGAAAGAAGACAGGATTTCAGCCTTAGCAGCCTCAGCGTTGTCCCAGTCATCAATTTTAACCCACTTGCCTTTTTCCAGATCTTTGTAGTGCTCGAAGAAGTGAGTGATTTGGGCACGCAGCAGTTCCGGCAGATCGTACACATCTTTGATGTGATCGTATTCTTTGCTCAGTTTGGTATGAGGAACAGCGACCAATTTCGCATCTTCACCTGATTCGTCAGTCATTTTCAGAACACCGACTGGACGGCAGCGAATAACGGAACCTGGCTGTAATGGGTATGGTGTTGGAACCAATACGTCAACTGGGTCACCGTCGAGGGACAGAGTATTATTGATGTAACCGTAGTTGCATGGGTAGAACATCGCAGTTGACATGAAACGGTCTACAAACAGAGCACCAGATTCTTTGTCTACTTCATATTTGATCGGATCAGCGTTTGCTGGGATCTCAATAATGACATAGATATCTTCAGGCAGGTCTTTTCCCGCCGGTACGTTGTTCAGGCTCATAAAAAGTTTCCTTGAATTTCAAACCAAAATGGAGTGCCGGGTATTATAGCCAAAACAGGCTTAAAGTAATTCCATTTTTCTGTATTATGTCCGTATCCCTGTGGGTTATGAAAATCACAGCCCAGAAATCATCTATGATTTGTTCTATGGCCTCTAATAACAGAGTTTCTGTAATTATTGTTCATTCTTGTTGTTTGTTTATGAATTATGAACAAAGTTATTTTGTGAACTAAATTAAGGCAGGGTAAGTTACAGAGGCGAAATTTAGTTCGCCTCTGTAACTACTTTACAAATAAATGATCTTATTCATCTGGAAATTCAGCCATAAAATCCTCGGCTTTTTCCACCATTGATTTGGTTCCCACGAAGAAAGGAACGCGCTGATGCAATTTAGTTGGTGTGATGTCCAGAATGCGGTTAGCGCCATCACTGGCCTTGCCGCCAGCTTGTTCAGCAAGAAAAGCAATTGGGTTGCACTCGTACAATAGGCGCAGTTTTCCGGTTGGATAGCTTGCAGTACTTGGATAAATATAGATGCCACCCTTCAGCAAATTGCGGTGGAAATCTGCAACCAGAGAACCAATATAACGGGTTGTATAAGGACGCTGAGTCGCTTCGTCCTGCTCTTGGCAATATTTGATGTATTTTTTCACACCCATCGGGAATCTGATGTAGTTCCCTTCGTTGATAGAGTACATATTACCCTTTTCTGGGAACTGGACTTTTTCATGGGTCAGACAGAACACACCAAGGGAAGGGTCATAAGTAAAAGTATGGACACCACAGCCTGTAGTATAAACCAGCATTGTGGATGAACCATAAACCACATAACCTGCTGCAACCTGACGATTTCCCGGTTGCAGAAAATCTTCTTCAGTTACAGGCTGACCAATCGGGGTAATTCGATGGTAAATCGAGAAAATAGTCCCGACGGAAACGTTTACATCAATATTCGAAGAACCATCCAGTGGATCCATCAAAACAACATACTTCGCATTTTCTGCTCGGTCGCCATCAAAAATAACGATCTCGTCTTCTTCCTCAGAAGCAATACCTGCAACTTCGCCGCGTGCTTTCAGTGCTGCCTTAAGTTTTTCATTGGCATATAAGTCCAGTTTCATCTGAACTTCACCCTGAACATTAGATACACCACTAGTGCCTAAAATATCCACCAGACCGGCTTTATTGATATCTCTATGAATGATTTTGGCACCTAACTTAATGGCAGACAGCAATGCAGTCAGTTCACCTGTAGCATGAGGAAAATCGTGCTGTTTTTCGACGATGAATTCGCCTAATGTTTTCATGACAAAGGCCTTGAATTTGATTGTGGTTTTAGGAAGCGTGCTTCACTTTTGTGTCGCACTCATGCGCGGGCAGTTTAGCTAAAGAATCAGATGATTCATAGGCTATTGCATTTCTAATCTCTGATTTGATGGTTAGAATAGTGATACAGTTCATGATATCGGGTAGAAATAAATGCGTATTCATATTCTCGGCATTTGCGGTACTTTTATGGGAGGGTTGGCGATCCTCGCTCGTGCACAGGGCCATGAAGTGACTGGCTCTGATGCTAATGTATATCCACCAATGAGCACCCTGCTGGAAAAACAGGGCATTGAGCTGATCCAAGGATACGACCCGGCACAACTTGATCCTGCTCCGGATCTGGTGATCATTGGTAATGCCATGACACGCGGTAATCCTTGCGTGGAAGCGGTATTGGATCGTGGCATTCCTTATATTTCTGGTCCGCAATGGCTACATGATCATGTATTACCGGAACGCTGGGTATTGGCTGTCGCGGGAACCCACGGCAAAACAACAACGGCTGGCATGTTGGCTTGGATTTTGGAAGATTGTGGCTATAAACCGGGATTCTTGATCGGTGGTGTACCGGGTAATTTCGAAGTTTCAGCACAAATCGGTGAAAGCCCATTTTTTGTGATTGAAGCTGATGAATACGATTGTGCCTTTTTCGACAAGCGTTCAAAATTTGTCCATTACAGTCCCCGCACACTGATCATGAACAATCTGGAATTTGATCACGCCGACATTTTTGAAAATTTGGGTGCTATTCAAAAACAGTTCCACCATCTTGTCAGAGTTGTACCGAGTACGGGGAAAATCATTGTTCCTGATAATGATGTTAATTTGAAGCATGTGCTTTCAATGGGATGTTGGAGTGAACTGGAACAGATCGGAGAAAGTGGTCATTGGCAGGCGAAGAAAGTCAGCCAGGATAGCAGTAATTATCAAGTCTTCCATCGAGGTGAATTGATTGGAGAAGTGAAGTGGTCACTAGTCGGTGAACACAATATGCATAATGGTTTAATCGCGATTGTGGCAGCCCATCATGTGGGAGTTCAACCTGCGGATGCTTGTCGGTCACTAAGCAAATTTATTAATGCCCGCCGTCGTCTCGAATTATGCGGCGAAGTCAATGGTATCTCGGTGTATGATGATTTTGCCCATCATCCAACGGCCATTTTAGCTACAATGGAAGCGCTGAGAAGCAAAGTGGGCGGCATGGCTCGCATTCTTGCTGTACTGGAACCTCGGTCGAATACCATGAAAATGGGAATGAGCAAAAATGATATTGCGCCTTCCATGGGGCGCGCTGACGAAGTCTTTCTCTATCAACCTACTAATATTCCGTGGCAAGTTATTGAAATTGCTGAACAGTGCATTCAGCCAGCCCGTTGGAGTGCTGATATCGACGCTTTGGTTAAAATGATTGTAGAAACGGCACTGCCGGGCGATCATATTTTGATTATGAGTAACGGTGGGTTTGATGGAATTCATGAGAAGTTACTGACCGAATTGACGAAGAAAGCAAGTACAGCTTAATTGTTATGCTCTCTGCAATAGGGGATCGTGCCCATTGGCCGATCCTCTTTTCATCACATATTCCTTTATCCTCCAAGTTAATATTTTTCAGTCCAATATATTCCAGACTAATATTTGCCAAACCAATATCTTCTAAGACAAACCATCATGTGAAATTCATTGGGCAAATTCTTCATATAATCTTATATTTTTGTCTGCCGTAGGCCTATTTTGATTGGTTTGGCATACAGCAGATCCACAGATTAAAGTTCCTGCTCAAACAGGTTGAGAATTGCTTCGTAGAGTTGCTTGGTCGTAAAGTTTTGTGCTGGTGTAGAAAAAATGGTGTCATCTCCTGCAATACTGCCAAGAATCCCTTCTGCCTTCCCCAATGAATCTAATAGACGTGCAATTAACTGTGCTGCGCCAGGGCTAGTTCGTATGACAACCACGCTATGATTATAATCGACATCTAATACCAGATTTTTTAATGGACTGGTGGCAGTGGGAACACCCAGTTCTGCTGGTAGGCAGTAGACCATTTCCATCTTTACATTACGGGTTCGGACAGCACCAAATTTCGTCAGCATTCTGGAAACTTTAGATTGGTTGATATTTTCAAACCCTTCATCCTGAAGTGCTGAAACAATTTCACCTTGAGAGCTGAATTTTTCTTCTTTCAATAATGCCTTGAAAGCTTTTACCAAATCTTCCTGTTTCGAAGGAACACGCATATTTCACCATCGTTGAATCCGTTATCAGGCCGACATTATGCGAAAGAGTGAATTTTTATTCAAGAAAGAGAAGAAAAAACCAACATATAGAGCATAATTGTATATTTTTCGATATTACCTTATTAATAGTCTGGATATTAATATAGTTTTCTTTTCTCCATATTAAGCATAGTAAATGTATTGTTAATTAAATGGTATTGTTTAGTGTGAAAAGGAAGAGTAAGGTAATCAGCTAATTGATGAGTAATACAACTAAAATAATTCTCAAAAAAGTGTCCGTTATCTCATTAACAGATAAGCCTTTTGTCTAGAATAAGGCAACTTTGGTATTCCGTCATCGGGTCATTAGGTGGATAATCTGACTGTTAACAGATTGTTTTTAAGACGTAGTGATGAGTAGGATGAGAGCCTTCTCGATCATTATATTGATGATGGAAAAAATGAAAGCATTCTCTTAACCGTACAGGTTTAAACTTTTTATAGTACTTATTTAAGGAGTATCAGGATGAAAGTTGCAGTTCTCGGTGCAGCCGGTGGTATTGGTCAGGCACTTGCCCTTCTACTCAAGACCCAGCTTCCTTCAGGTTCAGAACTTTCCTTGTATGACATTGCTCCGGTGACCCCAGGCGTGGCAGCCGATCTGAGCCATATTCCAACGGCAGTCAAAATCACAGGTTTTGCTGGTGAAGATGCAACCCCTGCACTAGTAGGTGCAGATGTCGTATTGATTTCTGCGGGTGTAGCACGTAAACCTGGTATGGATCGTTCCGATTTGTTCAATATTAATGCGGGAATCATTCGTAATCTGGTTCAGCAGGTCGCTAAAACTTGTCCAAAAGCATTAATTGGAATTATTACCAACCCAGTCAATACCACTGTAGCAATCGCTGCTGAAGTATTGAAAAAAGAAGGGGTGTACGATAAGAACCGTCTGTTTGGTGTAACAACATTGGATATCATCCGTTCCAACACGTTTATTGCTGAATTGAAAGGTAAAAAACCAGAAGAGTTGGAAGTTCCAGTGATTGGTGGACATTCAGGCGTAACTATTTTGCCATTATTGTCTCAAGTTCCAGGTGTTAGCTTCACTGATGAAGAAGTAGAAGCATTGACCAAACGTATCCAGAACGCAGGTACTGAAGTCGTTGAAGCGAAAGCAGGTGGCGGCTCTGCAACGTTGTCTATGGGACAGGCGGCGGCACGTTTGGGGCTGTCTCTGATTCGTGGTCTGCAAGGTGAAAGCAATGTTGTTGAGTGCAGCTATGTTGAAGGTGATGGCAAATATGCCCGTTTCTTTGCGCAGCCTGTACGCTTAGGGAAAAATGGTATCGAAGAACGTTTAGATATTGGCAAGTTGAGTGACTTTGAACGGAAGTCATTAGATAACATGCTGGATGTTTTGAAGAAAGATATTGAATTGGGCGAAAAATTTATTAACGACTAATTCATTTATTATTAATTTATTAATATAAGAATTAAGTTAAATATATTAGATAACTAAAACCGCTAGTTCGAAATAACTAGCGGTTTTTTTTCAATAATTATATTGATAGCTAATTATTCTTTTTATCTCGGACTTTTCTCTCTAATAATTCTCCTGTATGGGGATTGAAATAACGGCTTGGCCATATTTCAGACGGATGTAATTCTAAGTAATCCGCTATTATCCATTCTCCCTTGGGCCATGGGCGAGAAAGTGTATTCGCCAAAGTTGATGAACTCAGCCCCGCTTCACGAGAAACGGCTGCTAACGTAGTTCCACGTTTACGTAAAGCGGCAATAATATCAGCAGGATGCCAATCCGATTTCATAGAAATCATTTTTTTAATCCTTTCCTATTAAATTTGAAGCCACATTAGTGGTATAACTAAAGCGTTAATGTGAAATTAATAACGAACATGGATCTGTTATTAAGAAAATAAAATAACATTATTTTTTCTAAAAATATTTCTAAATTTTTCTTAATAACTTCTTTTTTGAACTTGGTTACAAAAATAGAGAAACATTATGAAAAAAGAGTGGTATACGGCAATGGAGTTGACCGGTGTAGGTGAGTTACCTAGATCACCACAAGGAGTTAATGCCAGAGCAAAACGTGAAGAGTGGTTGAAGCAAAAACGGACAGGTGTTCAAGGAAGGGCGATTGAATACCATTACTCTTGTTTTCCTGAATCAACTTTGACGGCTTTGGAACTTCATGAAACGTCAGCGGAATATCAGGTTCAGAAACAAGACCCTCTATCTATTTGGGTAAGTGCATTTAATTTACTCAACGAGGAAGAAAAGGAGGTAATTATCGAAGTGATATTACGAGATGGCATAAGAAGTTTTTTAGAAAAAATTACAGCTACTTGAGGCAGCTTTTGAAAAGCCAAATGTTTAAAATTTGGCTTTCTCTTCACTGCTCCAGTACAAAGCGAGGAGAAAAAGATGAAGAAAGAATGGTATTCTGCAAAGGAACTCATCGGCCTCGCAGGGCTGCCATCGTCTCCCCAAGGAGTTAATCTGATGGCAAGACGCGAAGGTTGGGAACAACGCCGTAAGCGCGGAGTGCAGGGAAAGGCGCTCGAATATAATGTCAACAGTTTGCCCGAAGAAGTGCTGAATGTACTGACTGTCAGTGAAAATTCGGTCGAGTACTACCGGAATAAGCGACAGGATCCATTTATAATCTGGGTAGAGGCTTATTACCAGCTGAGCAAACCCGAAAGGGAACGAATGGTTAAGTTCATTTTGAGAAAAGGGCTGGCTAGCCTTATCCAATACGTTGGTATTCAAGATATTGATAGTAAAGACAGTATCCCAGATTGAGTAATCTGGGACACTGATTGATTCAACTCAGGAAAGTCGCTGTACAGCGACATGAGCTAATCCCTCAAGGGCCGCCTTGTATGGAGAATCGTCCAGTATTTGCAATGCTGAAATTGCCTTATCTGCTTCTTCCTCCGCCCGTTGGCGGGTGTATTTAAGTGAGCCACACTGTTTCATTGTTGCGAGTACGGTATCCAGTAAATGGCGGCCATTTCCTTGTTCAATAGCACTTCGGATTAAAGCGGATTGTTCCGGTGTCCCATGGTTCATGGCGTGCAAAAGAGGTAATGTTGGCTTGCCTTCGTTCAGGTCATCCCCCGTATTCTTGCCGAGCTTGTTGTTGTCTGCGTCGTAATCCAGCAGATCGTCAATTAATTGAAATGCTGTCCCCAGATAGCGACCATAATCACGCAATGCTGCTTCTTGTTCAGGAGTGGCGTTGGCAAGAATGGCTGCTGAATGGGCTGCGACTTCAAACAGGCGGGCAGTTTTACTATAAATAACCCTCATATAGTCATCTTCTGAAATATCAGGATTATTGCAGTTCATCAACTGCATTACTTCGCCTTCAGCAATGACATTGGTGGCGTCAGACATCAATTTCAATACGCGCATGGAGTCAAGATCGGTCATCATTTGAAATGAACGCGTATAAATGAAATCACCCACAAGGACACTAGCAGCATTGCCATAAATGGAGTTGGCTGTCGCCTTTCCACGGCGCATGTCAGATTCATCAACAACATCATCATGCAGCAATGTTGCGGTGTGGATAAATTCAATCAAAGCAGCAACTTTTATGTGCTTTTTGTCTTCGCAGTGAAGAGCTTTACCTGCCAATACTGCTATCATTGGCCGGATGCGCTTGCCACCACCGCTGATAATGTAATAACCAAGTTGGTTGATCAGCGCAACGTCAGAATTTAATTGGTTAAGAATGGTTTCATTAACCGCTGTCATATCATTAGCGGTAAGTTTAATTATCGATTCTAAATTCATGTTTTGGCTTTGGACTCTGATTCAGAGCTGTGCTCATTAATTAGCATATCAATAGATATCATGATATATCGATTGTACTTGAAAAACCGTTCAAATAAATGACAATTGAAAAACTCTGTTTTTTTCTCATCTGTTCTAATTCTGCACTTGTCTTCCAAACGGTTTTTGCGTAGAATTCGCGCCCTATTGTGAATATTTTATAGCGCACTCTGGAAAGAATTTTTAGGGGGTGCGCGGAAAGCGGAGTTTATATGTACGCAGTTTTCCAAAGTGGTGGTAAACAACACCGAGTAAGCGAAGGCCAAACAATTCGCTTGGAAAAGCTGGACATCGCAACAGGTGAAACGGTTGAGTTTGACCAGGTGCTGATGGTCGCTAATGGTGAAGACATCAAAATCGGCGCTCCAGTAGTTGAAGGCGTTAAAATTAAAGCTGAAGTTGTTGCTCACGGTCGTGGCGAGAAAATTAAAATCGTTAAGTTTCGTCGTCGTAAACATAGCCGTAAGCAACAGGGCCACCGTCAGTGGTTCACTGATGTTAAAATCACTGGCATCGCTTAAGATTTTAGGAGAGCAGATTAATGGCACACAAAAAGGCTGGCGGCTCGACTCGTAACGGTCGCGATTCTGAAAGCAAACGTCTGGGTGTAAAACGTTTTGGTGGTGAGTCTGTTTTGGCAGGCAGCATCATCGTTCGTCAACGTGGTACTAAATTCCACGCAGGTAACAACGTAGGTTGTGGCCGTGACCACACCCTGTTCGCATTAGCTGACGGGAAAATTAAATTCGAAGTTAAAGGTCCAAAAAACCGTAAATTCATCAGCATCGAAGCTGAATAAGTTTTTTGAATCTTAATCGAACCTGAAGCCCTGCAATGTGTTGCAGGGCTTTTTATATTCTGGATTACGCCATCTCTGGGTACATCAGCCATCCAGCTTTATAGTGGCTATCCTACGGAGAAAAATGATGAAATTTGTAGATGAAGCCAAGATTCTGGTTGTTGCGGGAGATGGTGGCAATGGTTGCGTCAGCTTCCGTCGTGAGAAATATATTCCCAAAGGTGGGCCGGACGGCGGTGATGGTGGTGATGGTGGTGATGTCTACCTGCTGGCAGATGAAAACCTCAATACACTGATTGATTACCGTTTTGAAAAATCCTTCCGCGCTGAACGTGGTCAAAATGGACAAAGCCGCGATTGTACTGGTAAACGTGGTCAGGATATTACCATTAAAGTTCCAGTTGGAACTCGTGTGCGTGATATTGCCACGGGAGAAGTGCTTGGGGATATGGTGCGCCATGAACAGCGTTTTATGGTTGCAAAAGGAGGCTTCCACGGCCTAGGCAATACTCGTTTTAAATCTTCGGTGAATCGTGCTCCTCGTCAAAGAACGATGGGGACACCTGGAGAAAGCCGTGAGCTGATGTTAGAACTGATGTTGCTGGCTGATGTGGGAATGCTGGGTATGCCAAATGCAGGCAAATCCACCTTTATCCGCGCTGTATCGGCAGCAAAACCGAAAGTGGCTGATTATCCGTTTACAACTCTGGTGCCAAGTCTTGGCGTCGTGCGTATGGATAACGAGCAAAGCTTTGTAGTAGCGGATATCCCTGGTTTGATTGAAGGGGCATCAGAAGGTGCTGGATTGGGCATTCGTTTCTTGAAACATTTGGAACGTTGCCGTGTATTGCTGCATTTGATTGATCTCTGTCCGATCGATGAATCTGATCCGGTTGAAAATGCCCGTATCATCATCAAAGAGCTGCACAAATATAGTGAAAAACTGGCAGAAAAACCGCGCTGGTTGGTGTTTAACAAGGTAGATCTCACAGATCCAGAAGAAGTTAAGCAGCGAGCAAAAGCCATTGCTGATGAGCTTGGCTGGGAAGGTGATTATTACATGATCTCAGCTGTGAACCGTCAGGGCGTGAAAGAGCTTTGCTGGGACATTATGGAATTCATGAAGACGCAGCCTCGTAGCATGGAAACGTCGGAAGAATCTCAGCCCGAAAAAGTCGAATTCATGTGGGATGACTACCATAAAGAACAGTTACAGCAATCATCTGATGAAGATTGGGATGATGACTGGGACGAAGAAGATGACGAAGGCATTGAGTTTATTTATAAACACTAATCTTCATGTAGATATTCGAACATAACAAAAGGGCGCTAAATACAGCGCCCTTTTTTCGTTCAATCTTTTTTGAACAGCTGAGTCTGTTCAGTGTTTTTGGTATAACGTTTTATATAAATCGTGTTCAAAACGCGATAGTGGAACACGGCGGGTTCGCTGTTCTTCAGGGGGAACCGAGTACCCAGAGATAAATTGGACAAAAGCAATTTGTTGCCCACTGGCGGCAGTCATAAACCCTGTGAGATTATAAACCCCTTGTAATGATCCTGTTTTAGCAAAGACTTTACCATCAACTCCCGACTCATGCAGACCTGGACGATAAGCCAACGTGCCATCATATCCCGCTCGGGGCAACATGGAGATGAAATCCAGCTCATCATTGTGCTGAGCAATAAATTGCAATATCTCCATCATGGTTGTCGGTGTGATTAAATTGTGGCGTGAAAGGCCTGAACCATCCACCATGATGGTATTCCTTAAATCAATACCGGCTTTTTGTTTCAGTATCTGACGAACTGCATCAGAACCTGCCCGCCACGTGCCTGGAACGTTGAAATAACGATGGCCGAGGGTACGAAAGATTGTATCTGCAATCATGTTATCTGATTTTTTCAACATGATTTTGAGCATATTATTTAATGGTGCAGACTGATTCAGGGCGAGAATTTTTTCTGGGTGTAGGGGAATTGATTGGCGCCGTATATGACCTTTTAACTCAATGCCTGCAATATTAAGCTCATTTTTCAGGATATTGCCAGCATAACTAGGTCCATTTTGGATGGCAAATACCAGTGGGAGTGGTTCATCGCGTTGTGTCAGACAACCTGTGAGAGTGTATCGATTCAAGTCACCCACCGTAACATCAAGTTCACAATATTTTGCTTCTGGTGATCCCTTAGCCAATGTTTTGACTTCACTGAATACATTGACAGGATAAAAAGAGGGTACACGGACAAATGCCAGCTCATCAGGTTGTTTTGAGCTGTAAAGTGAAACAGAAAAGCAGTTTTTATCCACGATTGCTGCTGATGGAGGAGCACTGAAGCATTGGGTCATATCGTTCCACACCCAGCCGGGCGCTTTATCGTGGCTGGCAAAAATTGAAACATCTATGATGAGATCGCCATTAATTTGTTTGATGCCAGATTGTTTTAAGGTCTCGACCATATTGCGCAGTTGCGTGCGCGTCAGCATCGGGTCACCTACAAAACGGGCCATTAGATTACCTTCTAATACGCCATCGGAAATATTAGCATCACTTTCCAGTGTTGTTATAAAACGGTAATCCTTACCAAGCTGTAATAGAGCTGCCAATGCCGTTACAATTTTCTGCGTACTTGCAGGTAAAGCCATCTGTTGCCCGTGGTAATCAATTAACGGTTCTTTTGAGCCAACTACTTGGGCGATAAATGAAAAATTAGTTCCCGTAGGTAAATATTGGGCACTTTTCTCAATAGAAGAAGCATTTACACTGAAAATACTCAGGCTTAAGCTGAGTATACAAGCTATTCTGTTGGTAATTTTTAAAAGAGCCATAGATCTCGCATACGAAGGTGAATGTATTCCAAAAATATTTGTATTAATAATACTAAGGTGCAATTCAAAGGAAAAGTAAACGATGATCCATCATCAACTCTACGTTAGAATAATAGATTAGCAGGTAAATATGCATGTGAACTTCAGATTATGCTGGTTTACACTCCTTTTATTGTCTGGAGGCCCGCCTGATAGGGTGTGCTCATTGTGCTGTTATTATAAAAATCAGGAAGATGTGTTTGGGCTTAGGATTGATTTAGAGGTTTGATAAATGAAACAAATTCCGATGACTGTACGTGGCGCGGATAAATTGCGCGAAGAATTAGAACATTTGAAAAATGTACGTCGCCCTCAAATTATTGCCGCAATCGCTGATGCCCGTGAGCACGGTGATTTGAAAGAAAACGCGGAATATCATGCCGCTCGTGAGCAGCAGGGTTTCTGCGAAGGCCGTATTCAGGAAATTGAGGCAAAACTTTCTAATGCACAGGTGATTGATGTCACGAAGATGACCAATAGTGGCCGGGTGATTTTTGGGGCAACGGTAACGGTACTGAACGTGGATTCTGATGAAGAGCAGAACTACCGTATCGTAGGTGATGATGAAGCAAATATTAAAGAAAATCTTCTTTCAGTAAATTCACCGATTGCTCGTGGCCTGATTGGTAAAGAAGTGGATGATGTTGTTGTGATCACCACGCCCGGCGGTCAAGTGGAATACGAAGTTTTGAATGTGGATTATCTCTAAAACACCATGATAATCGACTATCTGTGCTGATATGTGAAGTTGACATAAAAGAAAAAAGGCCAGTTTTTGGCCTTTTTTATCATGGTGAATACAATCAATATGGCATTTTTGTACAAATATGCCGTGATTATTTAGGTAGACTAATCTTGCGTTCTTCCGATGGACGGTAGAGAACTAACATTTTTCCAATGATTTGCACATTATGTGCACCGGTTTCACGAACAATCGCTTCAGCGATCAAAGTTTTTAGTTCACGGTCTTCGCCTGCAACTTTGACTTTGATAAGCTCGTGATGCGAAAGAGTTTGTTCGATTTCAGCCAACACGCCTTCGGTTAGCCCATTGTTGCCGATCATAACGACAGGCTTTAATGAATGAGCGAGGCTTTTCAGGTATTGGACTTGTTTCTTGTTAAGAGTCATCGTTTTTTTACTTAGTTGGGATTGAAAACGGCATATTCTACCGCCATCTCATATCTATCACCATAAAAGTGTGGTGTGGTTTGATAAGAGAGCGCAAAAAAATAAGGTTCTCTATTAGTATAGTTGGAAAGAACAATGGCCAATAAAAAACGTTCAGCAAGCTCAAGTCGCTGGTTACAGGAACATTTTAGTGATAAATATGTTCTTCAGGCGCAGAAAAAAGGGCTTCGCTCTCGCGCTTGGTTTAAACTTGATGAGATACAGCAAAGCGACAAAATCTTTAAACCGGGCATGACCGTTGTTGATTTAGGCGCTGCTCCGGGTGGATGGTCTCAATATGTAGTTAGTCAGATCGGCAATAGTGGACGAATAATTGCTTGTGATCTTTTGCCGATGGACCCGATAGTTGGAGTCGATTTCCTTCAAGGAGATTTTCGTGATGAGCTTGTATTGAAAACATTACTTGAGAGAGTTGGTGATAATAAAGTCCAGGTCGTCATGTCGGATATGGCTCCCAATATGAGTGGAACCCCCGCGGTCGATATTCCCCGATCCATGTATCTGGTTGAGTTAGCGTTGGGTATGTGTCGTGATGTGCTGGCCCCTGGGGGTAGTTTTATTGTCAAAGTGTTTCAGGGAGAAGGCTTTGATGAATACCTGAGGGAAATACGCTCCCTTTTTGCGAAGGTAAAAACTCGTAAACCAGAAGCTTCGCGGGCACGATCACGTGAAGTATATATTGTAGCGACAGGGCGGAAAGTATAGTACCCTGACTACTATTTGTTAACACAGTTGTAATATGAGGTTAATCCCTTGAGTGACATGGCGAAAAACCTGATTCTCTGGTTAGTCATCGCAGTTGTCTTGATGTTATTGTTCCAGAGTTTTGGTCCCAGCGACTCTAGTGGTCGTAGGGTAGATTACTCTAATTTCATCAATGAGATATCGCAGAATCAAGTAAGCGAAGTAAATATTTCGGGTCGTGACATTAATTTCACTAAGAAAGACAACAGTGGAAAATACAGCACTTATATGCCGATTCAGGATGAAAAGTTGCTGGATAGCCTACTCAGTAAACAGGTAAAAGTTATTGGTGAACCACCAGAAAAACAAGGCCTGTTGGCGACCCTCTTTATTTCATGGTTCCCAATGCTACTGCTAATTGGCGTTTGGATCTTCTTTATGCGTCAAATGCAAGGTGGTGGCGGTAAAGGGGCTATGTCTTTTGGTAAAAGCAAAGCCCGCATGTTGACGGAAGACCAGATCAAAACTACATTTGCTGATGTTGCTGGTTGCGACGAAGCAAAAGAAGAAGTGGGCGAATTGGTTGAGTATTTGCGTGAGCCTGGCCGTTTCCAAAAACTGGGCGGTAAGATCCCGAAAGGTATCCTGATGGTTGGTCCTCCGGGTACTGGTAAAACGTTGCTGGCGAAAGCTATCGCTGGCGAAGCGAAAGTCCCTTTCTTCACCATCTCTGGTTCTGATTTCGTTGAAATGTTTGTTGGTGTAGGTGCTTCTCGTGTTCGTGATATGTTTGAACAGGCGAAAAAAGCAGCACCGTGCATCATCTTTATTGATGAAATTGATGCAGTAGGCCGTCAGCGTGGTGCTGGCTTGGGCGGTGGGCACGATGAACGTGAACAGACACTGAACCAGATGCTGGTTGAGATGGATGGCTTTGAAGGTAACGAAGGTATTATTGTTATCGCAGCAACTAACCGTCCTGATGTTCTGGACCCTGCCTTACTACGCCCTGGTCGTTTTGATCGTCAGGTAGTTGTTGGCCTGCCGGATGTACGTGGTCGTGAGCAAATCCTGAAAGTTCATATGCGTCGTATTCCGCTGGATACTGATATTGATGCATTGATCATTGCTCGTGGAACACCGGGTTTCTCTGGCGCAGATTTGGCTAACCTTGTGAATGAAGCTGCTTTGTTTGCTGCTCGTGGTAACAAGCGCGTTGTTTCTATGGTTGAGTTCGAAAAAGCCAAAGATAAGATCATGATGGGAGCAGAGCGCCGCTCAATGGTGATGACGGAGGAACAAAAAGAATCCACCGCATACCATGAAGCTGGACATGCCATTATCGGTCGTTTGGTACCAGAACACGATCCTGTGCATAAAGTGACGATAATTCCTCGCGGCCGTGCGTTAGGTGTGACGTTCTTCTTACCAGAGGGTGATCAGATCAGTGCGAGTCGTCAGAAATTGGAAAGCCAAATTTCAACTTTATACGGTGGTCGGTTAGCTGAAGAAATTATCTATGGTGTAGATAATGTTTCTACTGGTGCGTCCAATGATATTAAAGTGGCGACTTCTATTGCGCGCAACATGGTGACACAGTGGGGTTTCTCAGAAAAACTGGGGCCATTGCTGTATGCGGAAGAAGAAGGTGAAGTTTTCCTCGGTCGTTCGGTTGCCAAGGCAAAACATATGTCTGAAGACACTGCGCGTTTAATTGATCAGGAAGTGAAGGCTATCGTCGATCGTAACTATTTACGTGCTCGTCAGCTTCTGATGGATAATCTTGATGTTCTTCATACAATGAAAGATGCGTTGATGAAGTATGAAACTATTGATGCACCTCAGATTGATGATCTGATGAATCGTACAACAGTACGCCCACCAGCAGGTTGGGAAGGTGACAATAATAATGGCGGTAATAACGGCAGTAATAGCAATAACCGCCATAACACATCATCCCCGCAGCAAACTTCAAAGCCAACGGATGATAATCCAACCACGTAATCTGGTTAACAATCTTACCAACCAAGGGCAATAACGAATTGTTGCTCTTTTGGACTTGAAGACTGTATTTCTTAAATTAAACCCCAGGCTTGTCCTGGGGTTTTGATATTAAGGCACCTAGCGATGAAACTAACAGCCAGAGGCAGTGTCCTCAATCTTGCCTGCCCACAAGTGATGGGAATTTTGAACGTTACTCCCGATTCTTTCTCTGATGGTGGAACCCATAATACCTTTGACATAGCATTGAGACATGCCGCTAAGATGATTGAAGAGGGAGCGGCCATTATTGATGTGGGAGGAGAGTCAACTCGTCCCGGCGCTGATGAGGTAAGTGAGCAGGAAGAATTGGATCGTGTTATTCCAGTGATTGAAGCCCTGGCACAGCGCTTTGATACTTGGATCTCCGTGGATACGTCAAAAGCTGCTGTCATGCGAGAATCAGCCAAGGCAGGGGCTCATATTATCAATGATATTCGCGCGTTGCAGGAACCAGAAGCACTTGATGCGGCAGCACAAAGTGGCTTGCCAATCTGCTTAATGCATATGCAGGGACAACCCCGTACTATGCAAACTGAACCTCATTATGAGGATGCCTTATCGGAAGTAAAAACATTTCTGATACAGCAAATTGAGCGCTGTATTACGGCGGGTATTGCAAAAAACAACCTGATTCTTGATCCTGGCTTCGGTTTTGGTAAGAACTTATCGCATAATTATCAGTTATTGGCTCGCTTGCAAGAATTCCATCATTTGGGCTTGCCTATTCTGGCGGGGATGTCACGTAAATCTATGATTGGTAAATTGCTTGATGTACCACCGCAGGAGCGTGCGACAGGAAGTGTCGCTTGTGCTGTAATTGCAGCCATAAAAGGTGCCCAAATTATCCGTGTGCATGATGTGAAAGAAACCGTTCAGGCAATGCAAATCGTTCATGCAACACTGTCTGCCAACATGGCTTGCAAGGAATACGGTATCTGAAAAGAATACGATTTTTGTAAAATGCACAGTTTGTAAAGTATAACGTTTGTAAAATACAACGTCTGTAAAGCACATGATGCCAGCAAAAATTCGCTGTGAGCAGAGAAATAAGTTCAGCAAAGGAAAAAGAAATTTATGAGTAACCGTAAATATTTTGGTACTGACGGTATCCGTGGCAAAGTGGGTAATACCCCGATTACCCCTGACTTTGTTTTGAAACTTGGTTGGGCTGCAGGAAAAGTGCTGGCGCGTCATGGTTCTCGCAAAATCATCATTGGTAAAGATACCCGAGTCTCAGGTTATATGCTGGAATCTGCACTGGAAGCAGGGTTGGCCGCCGCAGGATTATCAGCATCTTTTACCGGCCCTATGCCAACACCTGCTGTGGCATATCTGACACGTACTTTTCGTGCAGAGGCTGGCATTGTTATTTCCGCTTCCCATAATCCTTACTATGATAACGGTATTAAATTTTTCTCTATTGATGGAACTAAATTACCTGATGATGTTGAAGAAGCGATTGAATCGGAAATGGAAAAACCCCTGACTTGTGTGGAATCTGCTGAGTTAGGGCGTGCAAATCGGATTGTTGATGCGGCGGGTCGCTACATTGAATTTTGTAAAGGAACATTTCCCAGTGAGCAAAGTTTAAATGGATTGAAAATTGTTTTAGATTGCGCTAACGGTGCTACTTACCACATTGCTCCGAATGTTCTCAGAGAGCTGGGAGCGGATGTTATTATGATTGGTTGCGAGCCTAATGGCATCAATATCAATGAAGAATGCGGTGCAACAGATGTTCGTCTATTGCAAAAGCGAGTACTGGAAGAGCAGGCACACGTTGGTCTGGCATTTGATGGCGATGGTGACCGTATCATCATGGTTGATCATCTGGGTCAAAAAGTTGATGGTGATCAAATTCTTTATATCATCGCGCGTGAAGCCTTGCGACAAGGCCAGCTACGTGGTGGAGCAGTGGGTACGTTGATGAGCAATATGGGGCTGGAGTTGGCACTAAAACAGCTTGGCATTCCATTTGCGCGAGCGAAGGTCGGCGATCGCTATGTGCTGGAAAAATTGCAGGAAAAAGGTTGGCGTCTTGGCGCAGAAAACTCAGGCCACGTGATTTTGCTGGATAAAACTACAACAGGTGACGGAATTGTTGCTGGATTGCAAGTCTTGAGTGCTATGGTACGCAATAATATGAGCCTGCATGACCTATGCAGTGGTATGAAACTGTTGCCTCAAATTTTGGTTAACGTTCGCTTTGCGGGTGATACCGATCCCTTGCAATCAGAATTAGTGCTGGAAGCCGTAAAATTAGTTGAGGCGGAATTGAATGGCTGTGGTCGTGTTCTGTTGCGTAAATCAGGTACAGAGCCATTGATTCGCGTAATGGTGGAAGGTGAAGATGAAAAGCAAGTCACTGCATTGGCGCATCGTATCGCAGATGCAGTGAAAAAAATCAGTTGATTTGTTGATTTTTTCTTCGATTGGCGCCAGTATTTAAAATTAATCTTGCGTGTCTGATACGCTTTGGTTAGTATTCACACCCGCTCAATAAGTTAATTTCTTTAATTTTGTGGGCGGGTGATGCACTATAACGTCGCTACGAAATTGTGGTAAACCCCACGAGGAAACGGGTACAACATATGTATGAAGCTCTTTTAGGTATATTCTTGCTGGTTGGTATCGGGCTGATCGCTCTGGTTCTGCTACAGCAGGGTAAAGGTGCTGATATGGGTGCTTCTTTCGGCGCGGGTGCATCTAGCACACTGTTTGGTTCATCGGGTTCCAGTAACTTCATGACTCGTATGACAGCTATTTTGGCTACGCTATTTATTGTTATCAGTCTGATTTTGGGTAACATGACCAGCAACAAGACTAGTTCCAGTAGTAAATGGGATAATCTTGTCGAACCTGTAAGAGTTGAAAAACATACAGAAGTTCCGGCACCGCCAGTAAAACCAAATAATAGTGATATCCCGCAGTAAATTTCAGTAATAGAATTGAAATAGGGTTGTTGGTTTTAACAGTGTTGTTTTTAATTGTTAGTAAATAACCATTAAAATAACAGTCCTATGAATCAGTGCCGAGGTGGTGAAATTGGTATACACGCTACCTTGAGGTGGTAGTGCCTAAACAACGGGCGTACGGGTTCAAGTCCCGTCCTCGGCACCATTAATCTAGAAACTTGCGTTTTTAGTATTATCAGCGTAAGATTTGCCACGTTTTCGAACGCGGGATGGAGCAGCATGGTAGCTCGTCGGGCTCATAACCCGAAGGTCGTCGGTTCAAATCCGGCTCCCGCAACCACTTCTTAATAACATGTACCTTTTCAACAGTAATAATTCGACAGCCATTGAGATATCGATCCTGATTTGGCAGATTGCTTTGAAAGGTATAGAAAGAAGCTGGTTGAGACCACTGGCAGTAAACAGGGTCCAGTTGCATAAAGCCCCGAGTCTCGGGGTTTTTTGTTATTTGACAGCAGAACTACTGGGCTATATAGCCCTTTTTTTATGTCTTGGGGGTGGGCTTGTCCACATTAGAGCAAAAATTAACAGAGATGATTTCAGCACCAGTTGAAGCTTTGGGTTTTGAATTAGTTGGCCTGGAGTTTATTCGCGCACGTGTATCAACTTTGCGGGTCTATATCGATAGTGAAGAGGGTATCACTGTTGATAATTGTGCTGATGTTAGCCACCAGGTCAGTGCAGTGCTTGATGTTGAAGATCCGATTTCAGTACTTTATAACCTGGAAATATCTTCACCAGGGCTTGAGCGTCCACTGTTTAAAGCTGAGCATTACCAGCGTCTTATGGGTGAAAAAGTCAGCTTAGTTTTACGCATGGCAATGCAGAATCGTCGCAAATGGCAAGGTATCATCAAGGCCGTTGATGGTGAAATGATTACGGTTACGGTGGATGGAAAAGACGAAGTGTTCGCACTGAGCAACATCCAGAAAGCGAACCTGGTACCCCACTTTTAAAGTTCGGATGAGGCAACTAGGATGAATAAAGAAATTCTGGCTGTTGTGGAAGCGGTTTCTAATGAAAAATCTCTCCCTCGCGAAAAAATCTTCGAAGCATTAGAGATTGCACTGGCGACAGCCACCAAGAAAAAGTATGAGCAGGAGATCGACGTTCGCGTTTGCATCGATCGTAAATCGGGTGATTTTGATACCTTCCGTCGTTGGTTAGCTGTAGACGAAGTGACTCAGCCAACACGCGAAATCACACTAGAAGCTGCAAAATATGATGACCCAGAGGTTGAACTGGGTGGTTATATTGAAGATCAAATTGAATCAGTGACTTTTGACCGTATCACGACACAAACGGCAAAACAGGTTATCGTACAGAAAGTACGTGAAGCTGAGCGTGCGATGGTTGTGGATCAATTCCGTGAACAGCAAGGCGAAATTGTGACCGGTCAGGTCAAAAAAATGAACCGCGAAAATATTACTTTGGATTTAGGTAATAACGCTGAAGCGGTTATTTTGCGTGAAGACATGTTGCCACGGGAAAACTTCCGTCCGGGTGACCGCGTACGCGGTGTCCTGTATGATGTGCGTCCTGAAGCGCGTGGTGCACAGCTTTTCATCACCCGTTCTCGTCCAGAGATGTTGGTTGAGTTGTTCCGCATCGAAGTGCCTGAGGTTGGCGAAGAGATCATTGAGATCAAAGCTGCTGCCCGTGATCCAGGTTCCCGAGCAAAGATTGCAGTGAAAACCAACGACAAACGTATTGATCCTGTTGGCGCTTGTGTCGGTATGCGTGGTGCAAGGGTACAGGCCGTTTCCAGCGAGCTGGGCGGTGAAAGAATTGACATTGTGCTGTGGGACGATAACCCTGCGCAGTTTGTCATTAATGCAATGGCTCCGGCGGATGTTGCATCTATTGTGGTTGACGAAGATAACTGCACAATGGATGTTGCCGTAGAAAATAGTAATCTTGCTCAGGCGATTGGACGTAATGGTCAAAACGTTCGCCTAGCGGCACAGCTGTTGAAAAAGCATTGTGGTGATGACAAGTGGGAACTGAATGTCATGACTGCGGAAGAGCTACAAGCAAAACATCAGGCAGAAGCACATGCTTCTATTGATACATTTACTAAGCATCTCGACATTGATGAAGATTTCGCCACCGTATTGGTCGAGGAAGGCTTCTCCACACTAGAAGAGTTGGCCTATGTGCCAATCAATGAACTTCTGGCAGTAGAAGGTCTTGATGAAGAAACTGTTGAAGTTCTTCGTGAACGCGCTAAAGCGGCCTTGACGACGCTGGAACTGGCTCAGAAAGAGAGTCTTGGTGATCAGCAACCTGCCGAAGATTTATTGAATCTGCCTGGCATGGAGCGTACTTTGGCGTTTGACCTGGCTGCCCGTGGCATCTGTACTCTGGAAGATCTTGCCGAGCAGGGTATCGACGACTTATCTGATATCGAAGGACTGAATGATGAGAAAGCAGGAGAACTCATTATGGCAGCCCGTAATATCTGTTGGTTTGGCGATGATGCATAAATAAACTGTAGCAGGAAGGAACAGAATGACAGAGGTAACCGTAAAATTACTGGCAGAAGAGATCCAGACATCGGAAGAACGTCTAATCCAGCAATTCGCTGATGCTGGCATTCAGAAAACCGCAACTGACTCTGTTTCCCAGAAAGAAAAAGAAGCTTTGCTGGCCCACCTTAACCGCGAACAAGGCGGTTCTGGCGGTCAGCCAGGTAAATTGACACTACAGCGTAAAACGCGCAGTACACTAAACGTTCCTGGCACCGGTGGCAAAAGTAAATCGGTAGCGATTGAAGTCCGCAAAAAACGCACATATGTAAACCGCGATGCCATTGAACAGGTTACAGCGGAAGAACAGGCGCAGCGTGAAGCGGAAGAGCAAGCTCGGCGCGAGGCAGAAGAGAAGGCGCGGCTTGAAGCTGAAGCGAAACAACTCGCGGAAGAGCAAGCTAAACGTGTAGCTGAAGAAAAGGCGAAACGTGAAGCAGAAGAGAGCGCTCAACGTGAAGCAGAAGAAAAAGCCAAACGTGAAGAGGCTAAACTGTCTCAGCGTGAGGCGGCGGAAAAAGAAAAAGTGACTAAGCAACATACCGAAAACAAACAAAAATCAGTTCAGACTGAATCTGCCGCGCAAAATGAAAAAGCGCGTCGTGAAGCGGAAGCTGCAAATTTAAAACGTAAAGCTGAAGAAGAAATGAGCCGTAAGGTGGAAGCAGAAGCTAAGCGTGTTGCAGAAGAAGCGCGTAAAATGGCAGAAGAGAATCAAGAAAAATGGTCTAATGTCTCTGATAACAATGAGAATAGTGACTACCACGTAACCACTTCCCGCTATGCTCGTGATGCGGAAGATGAAAATGACGCCAAAGTAGAAGGCGATCGTCGTGCCCGCTCCCGTGGCGGCAAAGCAGCCCGCCAGAAGAAGAATAACAAACATTCTGAATCGAAAGCAGATCGCGAAGAAGCACGTGCAGTGGGTCGTACCAAAGGTAAACAACGTAAGCCTAGCTCTTTACAGCAGAGCTTCACTAAACCTGTTGCCGCGGTTAACCGTGATGTCGTGATTGGTGAAACAATTACTGTAGCTGAATTAGCTAACAAAATGGCCGTTAAAGGTGCTCAGGTTATCAAAACCATGATGAACATGGGAGCAATGGTAACCATCAACCAAGTTATCGATCAAGAAACAGCGCAAATGGTTGCCGAAGAAATGGGGCACAAAGTTATCCTGCGTCGTGAAAACGAGCTGGAAGAAGCGCTGATGAGCGATCGTGATACGGGTGAAACTCTGGCAGAATATCGTGCTCCAGTTGTAACTATCATGGGTCACGTTGACCACGGTAAAACCTCTTTGCTGGACTATATCCGCTCCACTAAAGTGGCTTCCGGAGAGGCTGGCGGCATTACCCAGCACATTGGTGCTTATCATGTGGAAACTGAAAAAGGCATGATCACCTTCCTGGATACTCCGGGTCATGCTGCATTTACTTCCATGCGTGCACGTGGTGCGAAGGCAACAGATATCGTTGTTCTGGTTGTAGCAGCGGATGATGGCGTAATGCCTCAGACCGTAGAAGCTGTCCAGCATGCTAAAGCGGCCAACGTACCGGTTGTTGTTGCTGTGAACAAGATCGATAAGCCAGAAGCTGATCCGGATCGTGTGAAGAATGAACTGTCACAATACGGCATCATTCCAGAAGATTGGGGCGGTGAAACCCAGTTCATCAATGTGTCTGCTAAAGCGGGTCTTGGTATTGATGAATTGCTGGAATCAATTTTGCTTCAGGCTGAAGTTCTTGAACTGAAATCTGTACGTACTGGCATGGCGAATGGTGTAGTCATTGAATCCTTCTTGGATAAAGGCCGTGGTCCAGTTGCAACTATTCTGGTTCAGTCTGGTACTCTGAACAAAGGTGATATCGTTCTGTGTGGCTTCGAATATGGCCGTATCCGTGCGATGCGTAACGAATTAGGCCGTGAAGTGACCTCAGCTGGCCCATCTATCCCAGTGGAAATTTTGGGTCTGTCCAATGTTCCATCTGCGGGTGATGAAGCGACTGTTGTTCGTGATGAGAAAAAAGCGCGTGAAGTGGCCCTGTATCGTCAGGGTAAATTCCGCGAAGTGAAATTGGCTCGTCAGCATAAGTCCAAGCTGGAAAATATCTTCGCCAACATGGAAGAAGGTAAGGTATCAGAGCTGAATATCGTTCTGAAAACTGATGTTCAGGGTACATGTGAAGCAATTTGTGACTCACTGCTGAAACTGTCCACAGATGAAGTGAAAGTGAAAATCATCGGTTCTGGTGTGGGTGGTATCACTGAAACTGACGCAACACTGGCAGCGGCATCTAACGCAATTATTCTGGGCTTTAACGTTCGTGCTGATGCTTCTGCGCGTCGTATCATCGAAAACGAAAGCTTGGATCTGCGTTACTACTCCGTTATCTATAACCTGATTGATGAGATCAAACAGGCAATGAGCGGTATGCTGGCACCAGAATATAAACAGCAGATCATGGGTCTTGCCGAAGTTCGTGACGTATTTAAGTCACCGAAATTTGGTGCAGTTGCTGGTTGTATGGTGACAGAAGGTTCCATCAAGCGTAATAACCCGATCCGTGTACTGCGCAATAACGTCGTAATTTACGAAGGTGAATTGGAATCCTTGCGTCGCTTTAAGGATGATGTTAACGAAGTCCGTAATGGTATGGAATGTGGTATCGGTGTGAAGAACTACAATGATGTTCGCGTTGGCGACATGATTGAAGTCTTTGAAGTGATTGAAATCAAACGCTCCATTGATTAATACCATCATCTATCCAATAGATTTATTCCATTCTTGGGGGGCTTAATGCCCCCCAAAATGTCAGGAGATATAACAATGGCAAGAGAATTCAGTCGTACTCAACGCGTTGCACAGGAAATGCAAAAAGAGATTGCCATCATCTTACAGCGCGAAGTCAAAGATCCCCGTATCGGAATGGCGACGGTCTCTGGTGTTGAGGTTTCCCGCGATCTGGCTTATGCCAAAGTATTTGTAACCTTTCTGAATGTACTGGTGGAAGGCCATGATTCAGATAGGGTGGAAGAAGGTATCAAGGCATTGAACGAAGCTTCTGGTTTTATTCGTTCCCTGCTGGGTAAAGCGATGCGTCTGCGTGTCATTCCTGAACTGACATTTTCTTATGACAGTTCTTTGGTGGAAGGGATGCGTATGTCGAATTTGGTCAGCAATGTCGTTAAAAACGATGAGAAGCGTCGCGTATCTGCGGATCACAACGAGGAAAAGTGATGGGACGCCGTCGTAGAGGCCGTGCTATACACGGTGTACTGTTGCTGGATAAGCCACAGGATATTTCCTCCAATGATGCGTTGCAGAAAGTAAGGCGGATTTTCAATGCCAGTAAAGCGGGTCACACTGGCGCACTAGATCCATTGGCAACAGGTATGTTGCCGATTTGTCTTGGTGAAGCCACCAAATTTTCCCAATTCTTGCTGGATTCTGACAAACGCTATCGTGTGATTGCCCGTTTAGGACAGCGTACGGATACTTCGGATTCACATGGGACAATCATTAGTGAACGTGAAGTAAAAATCACCGAATCTCAGCTTGATGCTGCATTGGATACATTCCGTGGTGATACCATGCAGGTTCCTTCCATGTACTCTGCATTGAAACATCAGGGAAAACCGCTATACGAATATGCCCGTAAGGGGATTGAAGTTGAGCGGGAAGCGCGTCCTGTCACTGTTTATGAATTACAATTCATTCGCTGGGAAGGGAATGAGCTGGAATTAGAAATACACTGTTCCAAGGGAACTTACATTCGAACCATCATTGATGACTTAGGGGAACTTTTGGGCTGTGGCGCTCATGTCATTTACTTGCGTCGTTTGCAGGTTGCCAATTATCCCAATCAAAGAATGGTAACGTTGGAACAATTACATGAATTAAAACAACAGGCTGAAGATCAAGAGATTGAGGCGTGGGAATTGCTTGATCCATTGTTGCTACCAATGGATACCGCCGTCGCCCATTTTCCTGTCATTCATTTAACTTCCGTGGTTGCGTCTTACTTTAAACAAGGCCAACCAGTTCGAAGCAAACATAATTTGACTTCAAATGAATGGGTGAGGGTCACCGAAGGAGATGAAAATAAATTCATCGGCATTGCGGTGATTGATGATGATGGCTTAGTGGCTCCGCGCCGTTTAGTTGTTGAAGAAACTGAATAGCTGTTGAAACTGAAATCGAATAATGATAGCAACCGACAAGGAATTTAAAGCAGGCAAATTGAGTAGGGGTACAGAATGACGATGATTGTGCTGTCTTGCGCTTCACTTATTTGCAGCGTAGAATACCGCGTCTATATATGAGTTGCTGAATTAGAGATCGGCACTTGTCATTTTAAATTACACATTTGGAGTTATACTATGTCTCTAAGTACTGCTGCAAAAGCACAGATTATTACTGAATTTGGTCGCGGCGCTAACGACAGTGGTTCCAGCGAAGTTCAGATCGCACTGCTGACTGCTGACATCAACCAATTGCAAGGTCACTTTTCAGAGCACAAAAAAGATCACCACAGCCGTCGTGGTCTGCTGAGAAAGGTTGCACAGCGCCGTAAGCTGCTGACCTACCTGAAGGGTAAAGATTTGGCACGTTATACTGCTCTGATTGAGCGTCTGGGACTGCGTCGCTAATCGATGTGTTTCAGTGGAAAGGGGCCTAATCGGGCCCCTTTTCTTCTAGGAAACGGAATCGATAGGAACCGGAATTAAGAGATTTAAACACTATTTTTACCGTTTCTAAAATTTAAATCTCTTCCGCTACAGTGACTCGCGCGGCTAATGAGAGTCCTTAAAGGAGTGAGCACTGTCATTAGTCGTGAGGGTGTAGCAAGAAGAGAAAATCCATTGTTGTCGTTCTTTTAAAACGACAACACTAACAAAGGAACATTATTTTGCTGAATCCGATTGTTCGTAAATTCCAGTATGGTCAACACACTGTGACCATCGAAACCGGCATGATGGCTCGTCAGGCGACAGCAGCCGTTATGGTAAGTATGGATGACACTGCGGTGTTTGTAACCGTCGTAGGTCAAAAGAAAGCCAAAGCAGGTCAGAATTTTTTCCCTCTGACTGTTAACTATCAGGAGCGTACTTACGCTGCTGGTCGTATTCCGGGAAGTTTCTTCCGTCGTGAAGGTCGTCCGGGAGAAGGTGAAACGTTAGTTGCTCGTCTTATTGACCGTCCTCTGCGCCCTCTGTTCCCAGAAGGTTTCCTGAATGAAGTTCAAATCATCGCGACAGTCGTTTCTGTTAACCCACAAGTAAACCCTGATATTGTTGCCATGATTGGCGCTTCTGCTGTATTGGCATTGTCTGGTATCCCATTCAATGGCCCAATTGGTGCTGCGCGCGTTGGTTATGTCAATGATCAGTACGTACTGAACCCAACCAGTGATGAGCTGAAAAACAGCCGTCTGGATTTGGTTGTTGCAGGTACTGAAGGTGCGGTACTGATGGTAGAATCCGAAGCGGAGCTGCTGTCTGAAGAACAAATGTTGGGTGCGGTTGTGTTTGGTCACGAGCAACAACAGATTGTGATTGATAACATCAATGCATTGGTCGCTGAAGCGGGCAAAGAGAAGTGGGATTGGTCACCAGAGTCTATCAATCAGTCTTTGCACGATCACGTTGCGGAACTGGCTGAAAGCCGTCTGGGTGATGCTTATCGCATTACTGAGAAGCAGGAGCGTTACGCTCAGGTTGATATCATCAAAGAAGAAGTCTCTGCGGCCATTCTGGCAGAATCTGCGGAAAAAGGCATTGAACTGGAAGAGGCAGAAATCCTTGAAGTTCTGTCTGTTCTGGAGAAAAACGTTGTTCGTGGTCGTGTCCTGCGTGGCGAGCCTCGTATTGATGGCCGTGAAAAAGACATGGTTCGTGCTCTGGATGTTCGCACAGGCGTACTGCCACGTACTCATGGTTCATCTCTGTTCACCCGTGGTGAAACGCAGGCACTGGTTGCTGCAACACTGGGTACAGAGCGTGATGCTCAAGTTATTGATGAACTGATGGGTGAGCGTGCAGATCGCTTCCTGTTCCATTATAACTTCCCTCCATACTCTGTAGGTGAAACAGGCATGGTCGGTTCACCAAAACGTCGTGAAATTGGTCACGGTCGTCTGGCGAAACGTGGCGTATTGGCTGTAATGCCAAGCATCAACGAATTCCCATATACCGTTCGTGTAGTTTCTGAAATCACTGAATCCAACGGTTCTTCTTCTATGGCTTCTGTCTGTGGTGCTTCATTGGCACTGATGGATGCTGGCGTGCCAATCAAGGCTGCCGTTGCAGGTATCGCAATGGGTCTGGTGAAAGAAGGAGATAACTTTGTTGTTCTGTCTGACATTCTGGGTGACGAAGATCATCTGGGCGACATGGACTTTAAAGTTGCAGGTAGCCGTGATGGTGTCAGCGCATTGCAAATGGATATCAAAATCGAAGGCATTACCCGTGAAATCATGCAGATTGCTCTGAATCAGGCTAAAGGTGCCCGTCTGCATATCCTTAATGTAATGGAGCAGGCAATTCAGAGTCCACGCAATGATATTTCTGAATTTGCACCACGTATCCACACTATCAAGATCAATCCAGACAAGATCAAAGATGTGATTGGTAAAGGTGGTTCCGTGATCCGCGCATTGACGGAAGAAACAGGCACCACCATTGAAATCGAAGATGATGGTACAGTGAAGATTGCGGCGACTGACAGTGATAAAGCACGTCATGCCATCAGTCGTATTGAAGAAATCACGGCTGAAGTTGAAGTTGGCCGTATTTATAGTGGTAAAGTTACCCGTATTGTTGATTTTGGTGCATTTGTTGCCATCGGCGGCGGTAAAGAAGGGCTGGTACATATCTCTCAGATCGCGGACAAACGTGTAGAGAAAGTCACTGATTACTTGCAAATCGGGCAAGAAGTTCCTGTGAAGGTGTTGGAAATTGACCGTCAGGGTCGTATCCGCCTGAGCATGAAAGAAGCCCTGATCACGACTGATGAAACACCACAGTCAACAGAATCATCAGTAGAATAAATTTGACGTAAAGAGCGGTGTCCTGTAAAAAGGGCGCCGTTTATCTCAATATATTTCGGGTTGTTATTTACAGTAACTTGAAATATGAGAGAAAGTTAATTTTGGGCAGGAAGCCTGAAACATACAATGTGGGTGGAGTAACAGGGCATTCTGATTAATGTCTGACTTCGGGAGTGGGAAATGAATTCTTTTCTGCGCTGGTATTATGTTGCGGCTATTTTTCTTCTTGTAGGATGTAGCAGCAATGGGTGGCGTAAAAATGAAGTTATTGCTATTCCATTACAGCCAGCATTGCAACAAGAGGTTATCCTGGCCCGCATAGAACAAATACTTGCGAGTCGGTCTCTCACGGAAGATGAGTATGCACAGCTTTTATATGAACGCGGTGTGCTGTATGATAGCCTTGGGCTGAGGGCACTGGCGCAGAATGATTTTTCAGTGGCTTTGTCTATCCGTCCTGATATTCCTGATATTTTTAATTATCTAGGAATTTATTTTACGCAGGCAGGCAATTTTGATTCTGCCTATGAAGCGTTTGATTCTGTTTTAGAGCTTGATCCAACTTACAATTACGCGCGAATGAATCGCGGCATTTCACTGTATTACGGTGGCCGTTATCGATTGGCGCAGGATGATCTGCAGGCGTTTTATCAAGACAATCCGAATGATCCCATCCGTTCGTTGTGGTTGTACCTTGTGGAAGAAAAAATTGATTCTAAGGTTGCAATGACGAATTTGTCGTACCATTTTGACAAAGCGAACCGAGGGCTATGGGGCTGGAATATCGTTGAATTCTATTTGGGCAAAATCAGTGAAAAAACACTGATGGAGCGATTACAACAGAACTCAACGGATAACACTTCGCTCGCTGAGCATCTCAGTGAAACTGACTTCTATTTAGGTAAGCATTACCTAAGTCTGGGGGATGAGGATAGCGCAGCTGCGTTATTCAAGCTGACGGTAGCTAACAATGTCCATCACTTTGTTGAGCACCGCTACGCATTGTTGGAATTGGCGTTACTAGGCCAAAAACAAGATGACTTATCGGAATCGAACCAACAATAGCTGACGAACATATTCACGACAGATTTTAAAGTCCACATCTCTAGAGGTGGGGGCTTGTTTGTTCGTTTAATAACATAATTTGAGCCAGTTCACATTTTAAATGAAAATGACAGAAATTCTTTTCACTGTGTTATGTAGACTGGCCGCCACAATTAATGAGGCACCATTACATGACCACTGAGACTGAAATCTCTTTTGCTGATTTAGGTTTATCAGCCCCTATTCTTTCTGCACTGGAAGGCTTGGGCTATGAAAAGCCTTCTCCTATTCAACAACAATGTATTCCTCACCTGCTGAACGGCTGTGATGTGCTGGGCATGGCACAGACGGGTAGTGGTAAAACTGCGGCATTCAGCTTGCCTTTACTGCATAACATTGATGCTGAACTTAAAGCTCCACAGATCCTTGTGTTAGCACCAACCCGTGAACTGGCGGTACAGGTTGCTGAAGCGTGTTCAGAGTTCTCCAAGCATATGCGCAATGTGAATGTTGTTGCACTTTACGGTGGGCAGCGTTACGACGTCCAATTACGTGCATTGCGTCAAGGGCCACAAGTTGTGGTGGGAACGCCTGGCCGTCTGTTAGATCACTTGAAACGTGGAACATTGGACCTGTCCAATCTGAAAGGTCTGGTACTGGATGAAGCCGACGAAATGTTGCGTATGGGCTTTATCGAAGATGTTGAAAACATCATGAG
The DNA here is from genome assembly GCF_028598805.1 of Xenorhabdus yunnanensis. Lineage (GTDB taxonomy): Bacteria > Pseudomonadota > Gammaproteobacteria > Enterobacterales > Enterobacteriaceae > Xenorhabdus > Xenorhabdus yunnanensis. The sequence goes on from NZ_JAQRFI010000002.1 coordinate 138,950, forward strand.
CCAGATCCCTGCTGAACACCAGACAGCTCTGTTCTCAGCAACTATGCCTGAAGCGATTCGCCGCATTACCCGTCGCTTCATGAATAACCCACAAGAAGTTCGTATTCAGAGCAATGTCACCAACCGTCCTGACATCAGCCAGAGCTATTGGTCTGTTTACGGCGTGCGCAAAAACGAAGCACTGGTACGTTTCCTTGAAGCAGAAGATTTTGATGCTGCGATTATTTTCGTACGTACCAAAAATGCAACGTTGGAAGTGGCAGAAACTCTGGAGCGCAACGGTTACAACTCTGCAGCACTGAATGGTGACATGAATCAGGCTTTGCGCGAACAAACACTTGAGCGCCTGAAAAATGGTCGTTTGGACATTCTGATTGCGACTGATGTAGCTGCTCGTGGTCTGGATGTTGAACGCATTAGTTTGGTTGTTAACTACGATATCCCAATGGATGCAGAATCTTATGTACACCGTATCGGTCGTACTGGTCGTGCAGGCCGGGCAGGTCGTGCCCTGTTGTTTGTTGAAAACCGCGAGCGTCGTTTGCTGCGTAACATTGAACGCACCATGAAACTGACAATTCCAGAAGTTGAACTGCCGAACGCAGAACTTCTGGGTCAGCGTCGTCTGGAGAAATTTGCCGCTAATGTTCAGCAGCAATTGGAAAGCAGCGATCTGGATCAATACCGCGCATTGCTGTCTAAGATGGGCACTGGTGATGAACTGGATATGGAAACACTAGCAGCAGCCTTGCTGAAAATGGCACAGGGTGAGCGCACACTTATTCTGCCACCAGACCCAGTGCGTCGTCCTCGTCGTGAATTCAACGATCGTGATGACCGCCGTAATGGCAACAGTTTTGGTGAGCGTGACCGCGGTGACCGAAATGACAGAGGTGACAAAGCTGACAGAGGTGATCGTCCTCGTCGTGAACGTCGTGACGTGGGTGATATGGAACTGTATCGCATTGATGTGGGTCGTGATGATGGTGTTGAAGTTCGCCATATCGTGGGCGCAATTGCAAACGAAGGTGATATCAGCAGCCGTTACATCGGCAATATCAAACTGTTTGCGACTCATTCCACGATTGAGCTGCCAAAAGGGATGCCAGGTGAATTACTGTCTCACTTTACCCGTACCCGTATTTTGAACAAACCACTGAACATGCAGCTGTTGGGTGATGCACAACCATTTGAACGTCGTGAGCGTCGTGGTGGTGGTCGCAATGGTAATGGTGGTAACGGCGGTAATGGTGGAAATGGCCCACGTCGTGACCGTGAGGGTTTCGGCAATAACGGTGGTCGCCGTTTTAACAGCGAACGTCGTGGTGGTGGTGAGCGTGGTTCTTTCCGCGGTCGCAGCAACGATGATTCCAATGGTGGTGCATCTCGTCGCCGTCAAAGCAGTGGCAACGTATAAGATAACGTATAAGTACATACGAATATCTGATTGACTTGCTGGATTCATTGTGTTGAAAATATCGCAATGATAGATTGAATAAAGCCCTTTCTCTGTAAGAAGAAAGGGCTTTTTCTATTTATAGCATATGATTATTTATGACATATGATGCTCCAATGGATGAATCAGTACACGGTGTTTACACTCAAAAATCTGCTTAATTCCTTTCAGAAAGCCATGCCGATGAAGCAGAGTGTGTAACTGAAATTCTGCATCATAAAACTTACCGATAAGTAAACGTGACGTACTGAAATTTCCCTCAATCTCCACCTCTTTCTGATTATTGAGGTTTTTTAGGATCATTCTATTTGTCTTAATTTTGAGATAAAAATCCGCCAAGGGCATCTCCTTTGTTTATTTTTCCTGTAGGATCAGGAGATTATGCCCTAAGCGATGATTAATTTAACCCCAATTCTTCTTTTAGGGGTTTCAGATAACGACGGCTCACAGGAATACGTTTATCATTGCTTAGAACCAGTTCTGCCTGTCCGCTTTCGACAAAAACAATTTCCCGCAAATGGGTCATATTGACGAGATATTGGCGATGGCAACGAGTCAATGAAGTACGGGTTTCCAGAGTACGCAGGGTCAACTCGGTAAAGCCTTCCTGTCCGTTGGCGCTCATGACATATACACCACTTAGCCGGGAAGTGACATACAGTACATCACCCAATGGCATCAACCAGATGCGGCTATGTCCAGTACAGGGAATGTATTTCAGTTGCTCATCTTCGCGTTGCAGATCTGCCAGATTCTGTTTTTGATAACCGGAACGCAGCCGTTGCAAAGTTTTATTCAAACGCTCTTTTTCCAGCGGCTTTAACAAATAATCGAAAGCGTGCTCTTCAAAGGCTTGCACCGCATACTCATCAAAAGCGGTCAAAAAGACAATATAAGGGCGATGCTCAGGATCGAGCATACCTACCATTTCAAGCCCAGTAATACGGGGCATTTGAATATCAAGGAAAACGACATCGGGTTTCAGACGATGGATAGCACCGATTGCTTCCACTGCATTGGCACATTCACCGATGATTTGAATATCCTTTTTCTCTTCCAGCAGGCAACGTAGGTTCTCACGCGCCAGAGGTTCATCATCAACAATCAATACATTCATACTTACGCCGCTTTGTCAGCCCCTTTTTCCAACGGTAAACATAAAATGATACGAGTAAATGCTTCTGGCTGGCATTCAACATGCACGCCGTAGTGCTCACCATAGCGAAGACGCAGACGTTTATCTACCAGACTCATCCCAAGTCCATCTCCCATTTGTTCAGAGCAATAAAGTCCTGCATTGTCTTCAATTTCTACTCGCAGCAAATTGATATCCTGATAGGCACGGATCGTAATTTGTCCTGTTTCTAATAACTGTGACGTACCATGCTTGATGGCATTTTCTACCATAGGTTGCAGAGAAAATGCGGGTAATTTTGCATAGCGCAGCGCTTCGGGTATCTCTATGGTAATCTGAAGACGTTCACGGAAGCGCGCTTTCTCAATTTGTAAGTAAGCATTTACATGTTCTATTTCATTCTCCAGTGTGGCGATGTCTTCGGACCGTTTCAAATTCTTACGGAAAAATGTTGAAAGATACTGTACAAGCTGGCCTGCCTGCTGACTATCTCGCCGAATGACCGCTTGTAACGTATTTAAGGCATTAAATAAAAAGTGAGGATTTACTTGCGCGTGAAGGAGCTTTATTTCTGATTGCAGTAACGATTGCTTATTCCGTTCATACTGTCCGGCAAGAATTTGGGCTGAGAGCAGACTGGCAATGCCCTCGCCTAATGTGCGATTGATGGAACTGAATAAACGATTCTTGGCTTCGTAAAGTTTGATAGTACCAATGACCTGCTGATTTTCTCCACGTAAAGGGATAACCAATGCTGAGCCGAGTTTGCAGGTTGGGTTGAGGGAACAGCAATAAGGTGTTTTATTGCCATCGGCATACACGACTTCATTATTCTTAATAGCACGATGAGACTGTTCGGCAGCAATGGGAGTACCGGGTAAATGATGATCTGAACCGGTGCCGATAAACGCCAGTAACTTCTCTCTGTCTGTAATCGCGACAGCACTGATCTCCAATTCCTGATAGATAACTTTTGCTACACGCATACTATTATCTTCATTGAATCCTTTATGCAAAATTCCCTCTGTACAGACAGCAATTTTTAAGGCTTGGGCAGAAAAAGCGTTGTTGTATTTTTCGAAAATGGCACGTCTGTCCAATAAAATACGGATAAACATGGCCGCTCCTACACTATTGGCGATAATCATAGGAGCAGCGATATCTTTCACCAAATTCAGTGCGTCGCCAAAAGGATTGGTAAGAAGAAGGATGATCCCCATCTGGGTGCATTCAGCAAAGAAAGTGACAATAGCCGCCGTCCACGGGTTCAGCAACTTATTAATCTGGCCTCGTTTCATCAGGTAAATATGGACAAGGCCACCAAGCACGCCTTCCACAATGGTGGATACCATACAACTGAACGCAGTCATACCTCCGAGAGAATAGCGATGCAGCCCTCCAGTGAAGCCCACCATTGCTCCTACTGTGGGACCACCGAACAGTCCTCCCAAGACGGCACCGATAGCACGGGTATTGGCAATAGAATCATTAACATTCAGCCCAAAGTACGTTCCCATAATGCAAAAAATAGAAAAAATAACGTAACACATCAATTTATGTGGTAAGCGAACGGTGACTTGCAGCAGGGGAACAAACAGAGGTGTTTTACTTAGCAGCCAGGCGGTCACCAAATAGACACACATCTGCTGAAGTAATAACAACACGAGGTTAAATTCGTACATATATTTTCGTTGTGAGATTAATAACGATGAATAAATTTAAAGTAACATTATCAAAGGTTGAATTTCATGTCGTCAATAGACTTTTATATAGTCAAGAAACTTCGGTAGAAGCACGTATTTATTCTCACGAAATTTCAAGTTGTATTGAGGCGGCAATAAGATGGTAAGCCATAGCTTTCTATGTGACGATTGAATGAACGTAGTCAACAAAAAGTAATTCGAAAGACGAAGGATATCAATATAGGCAGGATGCTCCGCCCCTTATCGGGACGGATTTTTTGTTAAGAAATGAATGGAATTAGTTCTTGCAGCTAACGTAATCGAAGGTATTATCTGAGATGACATGTGGATTGTAGTGATCGATGGTCATCGAATAATATCCAGTTACTGGTCTTTTATCTTTTTGTCCCTGTTCCCCATTTGGGTCTGTTCCCGGCGTTGAAGAACGATAGGCGCGACCGTCTGGCCAGCCAAACATATCTTGTATTTTACCCGCATAGACTTGACTCAGGTTGATCAACTCACCTTTTGTCGGTAGTTTTGCGTGCATTATGCCCTGACAATATGAGAATGCGCCTTTATTGCTACGGCGATGCCATAATTCACCATGCTCAAAATGCGTGGCCTTTCCTACTCTATGGCCTTTTTCTGCCTCTACTTGTAATAGTGGTCGTCTAAACGTGATTCCATGTAGAGTTATCGTTTCAGCCATGTGTCCCCAAAAGTTTGCATCTGGAACGTCTGGGCTGGTAATCACAGTGAAAATAACATCTTCCGATTCAGGCGCAGCGCTGCCATCCGCTTTGGCAGACAGCGTTGTCTTCACTCCAAGTCCGTTTGGATCGGTCACGGTGACAGGCAGAATACCTTGGTTATCGCTGAAATCCTGATACATACCTAATTTATCATTGAGCAATACCGAGATCTTCTGAGACTCATTCTGGCGGTTTAGCGCTTTGATAGCTTTAAGATTTACAGCTACATTTCGGACGAATTTCCCATGATTCAGTGTTTTGATTTTCAAGGTGATTGGCTCATCTTTTTTAACTTTATTGGCACTCATCGTAATCGTGATTTTGTCGGCGAGTCCTCGGACTGTGCCACCTCTACCGCCATCATGAGTATAATTGCCTTGCCCGCTTCCCATGCTGCTATCAACGATTTGGGTATTCCCAATGAGGCCCAGCCCGTTTTGTGCTTGCACAGCAAGTGCTTTCACTGTACCTGCATCTGATTGTGTCAGTGTATAGTCAGGGATTTTGCCTGACTCGGTAATCGTATTACCCTTGCTAATATCAATACTGCCTTTGTTACTCCATACATAACGGGATTTATCAACTGTATCCCCATGATTAGCGTAAAAATTATAGGTTGCACTCAGTTTTTGCCCCATAACTAACTTACCGGTTATGGTCAAATTTTTGACAATTGGTGCATCGGGATGCACGAATGTGATCTCTACGGGATTGATAGTTATTCCGTACACTTTCGGCGTAACTTTCAGGATCCCCGTTTTTTTACCGGCAATAAGCAGAGATTGATAAACACCCGGTTGCGTTTCTTTCAGTGTTGCGATTTTTGGATCGCTGCCTTCTCCACTTAATACATTGGTGAGCAATTTGATATCTGAAGCAATACCGCTGACTGGATGGTTATCTTTGTTCTTTAAGGTTAGCGTCAGGATAGTGGTGGAATGATCATCAGCCAGTAGTTCTGTATCTTTTGTGGTAAAAGTTGATTTATCATTATTGATTCTCTCTGGGAGGACTTGCACCTGAATTTCTACTCGTTTGGAAGCATTACCACGCTTATCATAAGCAATGGCCCCCACCATATAGCTATTATTGCCTTGAGATTGGTATTTTGGCAGGGTCAGCAGATAGCTAAGGTCACTCTTGTGTTTGATCTGCCCACCATTGGCCCGCAGCCTTGTGGCATCCCATTGGATATAGTTAAACCCATACTTGCTGTTGACACTGATACGGAGGGGCTTAATCTCACCCGCATGACCGATAACCTGATTATCCATCGCCAGAGAGATCACTTCACGTTTACGGTATTCAAGAACGATCTGATTATTGCGCTCAACCAAATCATAACGACTGCCTTGCAGGGTACGTTTGGCTGCTACTGCATCCGGATCAATTTGTTTTGACCACGGTGTGCCTATTTCATAATTCAGCTCCATATTGAACTGAGTATCTCCGCTACCGGACATATTTTGTTTACGGTCAATACCGAAAGTCAGTAATGGGATAGGGGTATAATTAATCCCGATAGTGAAGGCGGAAGGATCTTTTTTGCGGTGGCCTTTATTTATTAGCCCAACTTCATCTCCGAAGTATTGTTCATACATCAACTTACCACCGAGCTGTGGTAAAGAAGGCCAATAGCCTTGTACTTTCAGGTCGAATCCATTAGCGGGGCGTTCATCATAATCGGCCAGAAGGTGCGATTCTTTCCAATTACTTAAACGAAAATAGCCGTTCGTAGACAATTTAAGGTAATTACGGGCATATTCTGCGCCAAGGCCGAGTCGGCTATTATCACCAGTGATATCGTGGTCGAAAAAAGCATTGTAACCCAGCATCCAACCGTCAAAAAACTGACGTTGTCCAAATCCGATATTGATGGTGTTGCGCTTATCAATATGGCGAAGGCCGAATTGTATGAAAACCAGCTGATGAGGGGTATCATACAGTGGCAGCAACATATCAAACTGACTGTTATCCAAATGACCATGACTATCCATATTAGTTTGCACACGAGCTGTGCCGTAGCGTCCCAACCAATTTTGGATTTGCTGACTGGCTTCTCCCATTGCCAGATTGTTTAATTGACTCATTGCATTATTTTTAATGTCGTCACTGCCCAGCAACTGACCAATTCGAGAGGAAACTTCAGCCAGGCGCTTAGAGTTTTCGTCTGTAGTATCTGTAGTCGAGGCCTTTTTTACTGTAATCGGAGCCTTGTCTAATGAAGATCGCTCTAATGATGACTGTTGTAATGAATAATAATTAAAGGGAAGAAGTTTATTATTTCGAGGTTTTGGGACATCAATCTCACTACCAACGCCGAGTGCGGTAAAAGGCTTATCAAAAGTACGCAGCTGGTTGATTTTTTTTAAGTCAGAGACGGTTAAGCCATAACGTTTGGCGACAGAATTGACTGTTTCTCCTGATTTCAGGACATAATGCTCTGTTGGTAAAGCCCATTTTTCATTTTGAAAAGTTGAATGTGTTTTGGCTGTAGCGATAGCGGGAGTGAATGCACCAGCAATGGGAAGCACAAGTTGGGTGATAATGTTCACCCAAGCTACACGTTTCAACAACTCTTGCTGATTCTGTAGCCACGGCTTATCGAATTTTTTGTTCATAGCTATAAACCTGTAACAATAAAAAAACATCAGGTGATAGCCAGCAGTAAACCTATCCATTTCAGGATATTACTTTCTATTTACTACTCGCCATGAGTCGTGTAACCAGGGAGAAAAACGCCAGATAGTGACGAAATAAAAGAATGACAACACGGCATTACCTGATTTGAGACATTACAAAATAGTTAACAAATTCTGATTGATAGTTAACTTCTAGGCTATTGATCTAGTATTTTGCATTTGTAAGATTTTTTATTCCAACATAAAATCAATTATTGATCAATATAACTTTCACTATCAATCATTATCAATAAAACTGAGAATGGAGAAAAAATGGCTGCTTTAGCTAATTCAGGTATTATTCTAATATTCAAAACATGTTTTATCTTATTAATTAAGTAAAAACAAATGGTTATCATTCTTATTTGTATTGTTTGGATGCTATTTTCCTGATTAAAATAAAATCAGCATAAAATATAAGAGAATATTATTGGTTAACTATTTGCTATGATCTATTGCCTATTTTCGTTTTCCTTTTTTATTGCAAACGACCCAAGAATGTATACTCATTGTTTGTATAGCAATATATAAAATTAATTTTCAGCCATTAATGCTAAAATATAATTAAAGATTTATTTGTGCAAGATCAAAAAACACACAGGAAATAATAGTGTAATTTCTTATGCAAGGACAGCAGAACTGTTCATTGTGCTTTACAATTATTGATTATGTTTTTGTGATTTAGATATTATTTATATTCTGCAAAATCGCATATAGGTCATATAATTAATTTCTGGAGATGCCCATGAAGCGTAGTTTAGTTGGTGAAATAGTCATAATCACTGGAGCAGGTTCAGGTATTGGGCTTGCCGCTACTACTGAATTTTTAAAAGAGGGGGCATATGTTATAGGAGGAGATATTAACCTGGAGCAACTTTATGAATTGCAGGGAGGGGAAAATCTATTTCCTTATCAGTTTGATGTCGGAAATCCTTCAGATATTGATGGCCTTATTAATACAGTCATCAATAAATTTGGAAGGATAGATATCCTGATTAATAATGCCGCATTAGTAAATCAATCTGCTTGGCTATATTCGAATGGCTCGGAGTGTATTACCTTATATGCGTAATCAGAAAAAGGGTATTTTACTCCACATAGCTTCTGAAGCAGCATTAATGCCAAATTTGAATCTCCCTGATTATAGTATTTTGAAATCTTCAATTCTAACGCTATCTAAAGTGATATCACGGGAGTTTGGAAAATATGGAATTCGCTCCAATGTTATCTCTCCTGCTTTTATTCATACCTCTATCTACGATAAACCTGAAAGGTTGATAACTCAGCTTGAACAAAAATATGAGGTTGGACGTGAAGAGGCATTACAACGCTATATCGAAGAAGTTGATATAGCCAAATCATATTAATATGACATAATACCTAAACCCTAGACGACAAGGCATAACACGAGATGGGCTACAGTTTAGATTTTCGAAAGAGAGTACTGGCATACAAAGACAAGCATTCGTTGACTTTCGAACAAACGAGTGCCCATTTTGAAATCTCCATGCGCACCTTGTTTCGGTGGTGCAATAAGATAGAACCTTGCATGACCCGCGATAAACCCGCCACGAAAATCCCTGATGCGGTGCTCATTGCGGATGTCCAAAACTTTCCCGATGACTATCAATGGGAAAGAGCAAAACGTTTAGGTGTCTCACAATCGGCTATTCATTACGCCTTGAAACGGCTTCGGATCACCCATAAAAAAAACGTTAAAACACCCTCGCGCTGCTCTTCAGGCTCGTCAGGCATTTATCGAGCGCATCAGCGACTATGAATGGACTGGCAGGCCGATTGTGTATTTGGATGAAAGTGGTTTTGCTCGGTCGATGCCACGTCAACATAGATATTCGGAAAAAGGGTTACGCTGTTTTGGTACGCATGACTGGCACGCAAAAGGCCGCATTAACGTCATTGGTGCCATTATCGAAAATACCTTCGTCACCTTAAGCTTGTTTATTTGGAAAAAACTATAACTTCCAAAGCGTCAGCTTGCGTGGTTTGGCAGCCTTAGAAAACATGTCCGAAGGTTTCCATCTATGCCTTATCAGCGACGAATTGGTCTGGGGTGATTTTTGTACAAATGCCACAATGGGATTTTAAGATCATGTATGATTCTCGCTACGATGACTATGGATAAGCCCCGCAAAAATAGCTTTTGACGATGTTTGCCCTGTAGACGTTTTGTGATAAGGGATTTATTATCGATTCTTGATATATGATCGGGAAATACAGCAGGATTTTGGCAGAATACGCGTCACTTTGCACGAGAAGGAGTCTGAGCTGTGTTAAATAAAATCCACTCCCATTTAATAAATCAAGGGCCTGCATTACTGCGCTTCCCATTAAAAGCAACTCCTTTTATCTTACAGCGCCAGGTGCTGGAGCGATTTCTTGGTTGGCAATTTCAAGAGGCATTCAACGATTTCATCCTTATTGCTGCTCGTAAGGAAAATCCTGATACATTGTTGCTTCAGCATCGTTTACGAGTTGGAGAAAATACAGAATTGGGACTACACGTGAAAAATCTTATGGATTCCATCGAACTGGAATCTATACCACCCATTCTTCGCTTTGGTTTATTGCGTCTGGCTGAATTTAGCAAAGCGGGACAGAAAGAGGGCGCAGATCAGAACGATCGCGCGTTATCGTCATGTTAATCAGGGTCGAAATTCCTGTCGATGCTATGGGGATTGATCGTTTGTTACGCCAATCTTTTGAAACATCGGCAGAAGCTGAGTTAATTCATCAACTAAGAGAAGATGGTTTATTGACACTGGGTATTGTTGCGACCGACGATGAAGGCCATGTGATTGGCTATGCCGGTTTCGCACCTGTTGATATCAATGGCGAAGATCATCAGTGGGTTGGCCTGGCGCCATTGGCGGTAGCAGAACAGTATCGTAGTCATGGGCTTGGTGAAAAATTGATTTATGAAGGGCTGGATAGTCTGAACGAGTTTGGTTATGGAGCGGTCGTGGTGCTGGGGGATTATGAATACTACCACCGTTTGGGTTTTAAACTTGCCAACGAATATCAATTGTATTGCCAATGGCCTGATTGTGAGGATTACTTTCTAATCTACACCCTGGCTGATATTTCACAGAGGGATTGTCATGGACTGGTTACTTACCCTGCCCATTTTGATAGCCTGTGGTCATTGTCTGAGTGATTGCTTCTTTTGCTGAACTCTCTGATTGAGTGAAAAGCTTCTCAGATAAACCGATTTTTATTAAATAAGTCGTTATGCATAGAGGCTGGTCAATAACCAGCCTTTCTTTTTGCTGTTTACTCAGTTTTTTCACGCGATATTCCACTTTCAGTGCCATTCCCTTATCTCTGACCGGACTTTGATAAACCAACGTCAAGGGACCTTTTCCTCTCAGGAATTTTGCGCCTTTTCCAGCCGTATGTTGCATAAATCGACGGGATATATTTGTGGTAATGCCAGTATATAGTAATCCGTCCCGTGTTCTGATCAGGTAGATATACCAGTTAGATTCTTTACTATTCATTATTTATTTTAATAAATTAAACCAGTTGGTTTCTTTAGGAAATTAAATTATGTTTCAGTTATAAACATAATTATCAGTGTGATTCTAAGTTGGTTTTCTGATGTTTTGTTAACATAAATAAATGAATTTGTTTGGATTATATGTCATTTATCAACTAGTAGTAGTGTTTTATATTCAAATAAATTGAATGATTATAGCAGTAATTGCTAATTATCATATCCTGAATAAGCGTATAACATGCTCACAAATACGAGGTATTCATCCTGTTTTTAAAATTAGCAGAGAAGCAAAATATGAAAAATGTAAAAAATATCGTCGCAGTTTTGGCATTATGTGCGGTTTCAGTCGGTTCTTTTGCTGCTACTGAAGTTCAAGTTGCTAAGGGAGATAAAATTGGTGTTGTTTCAGTTAACGGTGCAGCTACACTAGATAGTTTGACCGCAGAGTTATCCAAAAAAGCTGAAAAAGCTGGTGCGACATATTTCCGCGTTATTTCTGCAACGGGTCAAAACCAACTCAACGGAGTTGCCGAAATTTATAAATAATTTATAGTATTTCTATACAAAACTCTTGGTTTATTTAGTCAAATACAGAACATGTAACTGGGTAGAAATCCAGTCGTGTTCTGTTAGTATTTGAATAAAATAACAGTATGGAAATATATGAATTTAAATAAAGAAATTTTAATGATTTGTCAATATCTCGCCAAGCAACATGTATTCACACTTTGTACTTTTTCAGCTCAAGATTTATGGTGCGCTAGCTGCTTTTATGTCTTTGATGCGGATAGCATGGCATTCTGGTTTATGACTGAATCAGATACCCGCCACGGTCAGATGATGCAAAACAATCCTATCGTTGCAGGTACTGTTGCTGGTCAAAGACGTAACATCGCGCAAATCAAAGGTGTTCAGTTTCGTGGTGAAGTTATTCCGTTGACAGGTGAAGCCGAAAGTATCGCCAGAACGCGTTATTGCCGCCGTTTTCCTATCGCCCTCACAGCCAAATCCCCAATCTGGCAGCTCAATATAAATGAAATCAAAATGGTGAATAACACCCTCGGTTTTGGCAAAAAATTGCATTGGCAGCGTTAATGCCGATGCCTGATCACTAAGGGCATTTTCTATCTTAGATCATTCTCTATCTTAAATAATGGATGATCTGATTATGGCTGCCTCGCCAAATTAACGACGGATCATACAGCGCTTGTTCAAACTTCCCATCCACTACAACATGGATATAACTGATCACTTCTTGTTGAACTTCACTTAATTCATTGAGGATATAGCCTGTCCATAGCCAGATATCCTTATCTGGGCATTCTTCTCGTACACGTTTAACCAGTCGCAACACGCTGGGAACATTATGGGGATGCAGAGGATCGCCGCCAGATAATGACAAACCTTGTCGTTTAATACGGCTATCGTTCAGGTCAGTGATGATCTGATCTTCAATTAGCTGCGTAAAAGGCTGGCCCGAATCGAGCCGCCACGTGCTTTGATTGTAACAGCCACGGCATTGATGCAAACAACCTGACACGAATAGCGTACAACGGGTTCCTGGGCCATTCACCACATCAACCGGATAGTATTGATGATAATTCATGGCATTAACCGACCTGCCCATTGCCGAGATGTTTCACGCGGCGTTTTACTTCTTCCTGCTTACCTGTGTTGAATGGGCGGGTATCCGGGCTGCCGAGGTAACCACAAACACGACGAATAACTGAAACATGGGCTGAATCATGATTGCCACATTGGGGGCAGGTGAACCCTTTACTGGTACAGGCAAACTCTCCGGTAAAACCGCATTGGTAACACTCATCAATTGGGGTATTGGTGCCATAGTAAGGCACGCGTGAATAGCTGTAATCCCAGACATCTTCCAATGCTTTCAAATTATGTTGCAGGTTGGGATATTCACCGTAGCAAATAAAGCCGCCGTTTGCCAATGGTGGATAGGGTGCTTCAAAGTCCAGTTTATCGTAGGGATTGACCTTCTTCTCCACATCAAGATGGAAACTGTTGGTGTAATAGCCCTTATCGGTAACACCTTGGATCATTCCAAATTCAGCGGCATCCAAACGGCAGAAGCGATCGCATAAATTCTCGCTTGGCGTGCTGTACAAACTAAATCCATAGCCCGTTTCCAGTTTCCATTGATCGACTGCTTTATGTAAGTGTTTAACAATGGAAATGGCTTTTTGTTGGCGCTGTTCATCATCAAAGAGATGAATATGATTACCATATAACGCGTTTATCGTTTCATGGAGACCGATATAGCCCAATGAGACAGAAGCCCGACCTTGCTTAAAAATATCGGCAATATTGTCATCGGCTTTCAGACGTACACCACAAGCACCTTCCATATAAAGGATCGGGGCAACGCGAGCTTTAGTATTTTCGAGGCGAGAAATTCGGGTCATTAGTGCTTTTTTTGTGAGCAACAAACGCTGATCCAAAAGTTGCCAAAAATCAGCTTCATCACCTCTGGCTTCGAGTGCAATACGGGGCAGATTCAGGCTGATAACGCCCAAATTATTGCGCCCTTCGTGAACTTGCTGACCGTTTTCCTCATAAACGCCGAGAAAACTGCGGCAGCCCATTGGCGTTTTAAACGACCCCGTTACCCTGATCACTTGATCATAATTGAGAATATCGGGATACATGCGTTTGCTGGCGCACTCCAGTGCCAATAATTTAATGTCATAGTGAGGATCACCATACCGATGATTCAATCCATCGCGAATGGCAAAAACCAGTTTGGGGAAAACGGCAGTCTTGCGATTTTTCCCCAAACCAGCAATGCGGTTGCGCAGAATCGAGATTTGAATCAGACGGGATTCTTTTGTTATTCCCAACCCGAAACCGAAAGTGACAAACGGCGTTTGTCCATTGGCGGTATGCAGCGTATTGACTTCATATTCCAGAGACTGGAAGGCGTCATAACACTCTTTTTCTGTGCGAGCTTCTGCGTAGGCTACTTGATCTGCAATATTCCACTCTTTGGCAATGGCCAGATGCTTGTCATAACTGGCTGTTACAAAAGATGCGAGGACTTCATCAATGCGATTAATGGTTGTACCACCATAAATGTGGCTGGCAACTTGCGCGATGATCTGAGCGGTGACAGCAGTGGCGGTGGAAATGGATTTGGGCGGTTCAATTTCCGCATTGCCCATTTTAAAGCCGTTGGTCAGCATACCCTGTAGATCAATCAGCATACAATTAAACATAGGAAAAAACGGGGCGTAATCCAGATCATGATAGTGAATTTCGCCTTTGTCATGTGCCTGCACTACATCATGCGGTAACATATGCTGCTTGGCATATTGTCGAGCGACAATTCCCGCCAATAAATCACGCTGGGTTGGGATGACCTTACTGTCTTTATTGGCGTTTTCATTGAGCAGAGAGAAATTGTTTTGCTCGATCAGGCCACGAATTTCTTGATCCAGTCGATCATGCCATTCATGGGAAGTCTGTTCACAGGTATTGCTTCTACTAACGTTAACTTGGCGGTCATCCTGCTGCGTCACAACCATTTTCACGATATGGCTCCTCAATATGTTATCCACAGGCGAAAATGGCAGGAATGCTCGTTTTTGTTTGGATGTGGATAATCTTGTGTATAAATACCATCTGCCAATCACTACATGTAGTGGTTTGTTTTTATTTAAACACAATATATAGATAATTTAAGCTAATATACAACCTAAAAACTTGATCTGGGACAAAGAAAGAGAAGGTTATCAAGAAAGGAAAAGAGGACACAAGACGGGGCTAACAACCCTGATACCGGAGTTATCAGGGTTGAAGGAACGACAAATTAGCTACGAACGGCGATCGCTTCGATTTCGATTTTCACATCTTTTGGCAGACGGGCAACTTCAACACATGAACGGGCAGGGAATGACGCATTGTGTTCAGCGAAGAATGCTTCGTAAGTTGCGTTCACAGCAGCAAAGTCATTCAGATCTTTGACGAAGACCGTGGTTTTTACGATATCAGCCACTTTCAAGCCAGATTGTTCGATAATAGCTTTAACGTTTTCCAAAGATTGACGGGCTTGGGCGGTCACCTCTTCAGGGATGGCACCGGTTTTTGGATCAACAGGGATCTGACCGGAAGTGATAACCATGCTGCCCAGATCAACGCCCTGAACATAAGGGCCGATTGCTGCTGGTGCATTTTCGGTATGGATAGAACGTGACATTAGAAACTCCTGTTTGACGTCTAAATGGAAAAATTTCCTGGATCGCTATTATAGTGATCCTCTGTCCCGCATCAATTGATACAGGACATTCTTAATTGCTTGAACTGGGATTAATCGTTATCAATAACGGCCTGACGATCAAACTCTTTCTCACAGTACTTACAGCGCAACACTACATCATCTTTCTCTGACGTGATATGGAAGCTGCTGTCGACGGGTTCATTATGGCTGATGCAATTACTGTTCGGGCAAACAAGGATACTGTCGATCTGGTCTGGCAGATTGATAGGCATCTTTTTTACTACAATGTAATTTTCAATATTATTGATTGTCGCGTGTGGCGCATACATGGCGAGCTGGTTTGCTTGTTGCTCTGTCAGAAAGGTGTTTTCAATCTTGATCAGATCTTTTTTACCCAGATGATTGGAAGGTAGATTCAGGCCAATGGTAACGCGCTGGTCTGTTTCGGTAAGTTTGAACAGAGACAATAGCTTAAAACCGACATGAGCCGGAATGTGATCGATAACCGTGCCACATTTGATAGCTTCTACTTGTAATTGATGGTCTTGTGTCATGTTGTGTCATGAATACCGTTTCGGTATTCCTCCTCCAGATATTAGGGGATTAAGGAAATGGGTTTATTTTGTCACAGACTATTTGGCATTTCATCTGATTAACTTTTTAATTTTAAAGACGATTTAATTTAAAAAGCGATTCAATTCAATGGTAGAAAATAAATAAAATTTGATGGTTTTCGGTTGCGTTGCTAACCTGTAAATATATTGTTATTTAAATGATTGCATTTCAATATTACAGCGTAAGGTCGAACATGTTGCTCTCTATTTCTTCTGAAAATATAGATCTGAAAAAAAATTCTGTGGAAAAAATCCCAGTAACGAAAGATTTTGATTGGAAAATAATTAATGAAATTCCTATTTATGAATGTGGTGAATATTTAGAGAAAATTACTGATTCAGATAAATTAAAGCAAACACCAGTTTATTATATTGAGGGAATAAAAGGCTCTATTGAATATTGCATGGTGAGAAAAAGCGTGGCTGAAAAATTAGGGATGGCATCGCAATTACTTCCTACCCATTTAGGGATTTTAGTATTGGATGGTTGGCGTTCACGGGAAACTCAGCAGGCATTGCAAGATAAAACACAGGCAAAGATAGCAGCTCAATATACTGAATTATCCGCTGAAGAACAGCAGAAACTATTACGGCAATTTGTGGCTCCGGTGCCTATAGGAAAAAATCAAATCAGCCCGCATCTGACGGGAGGAGCAGTGGATATTACACTCTTCGATATGGAATCTGGTCACGCACTGTTTTTGGGAACAGAGTTTGATGAAGTGAGTGAACTTTCCTACACTGCAGCATTAGAAAAAAAGCCAGAAAAAAATATGCCAGCCACGTTATATCGCCGATTACTGTATCAAGCCATGACGCAAGTGGGGTTCACCAATTTACCGACTGAATGGTGGCATTTTGATTACGGTAACTCCATATGGGCATTTTATAAAAACCGGACTGCCATTTATGGTGCAATAGATGAAGTTCCACGCTTTTAATAAGTAAATGCTTTAATGAATCAGTGAGTAAATATCTTATTTTTTATTTGTTAAATATCAGGATAAATAATGAAAACCACATTGATTGCAGCGGATAATTCATTAATGCTTTGGGCTTTTATTATGATTGCTGTTGCTGCCGCCATAATGTCTGAGCAGCATTTCAAATGGGCATCTAAAATACCGGGAGCTGTGATTGCATTGATAATTGCGGTCTTTGCTTCCAATTTACATATTATTCCTACTGCAGCACCGGCTTACGATGCTGTCTGGGAGTACATCCTGCCATTGGCGATCCCTCTATTATTATTCAAAACTAATTTGCACAGCATTTTTAAAGAGAGCGGGCGGTTACTGGTAATTTTTCTGATTTCTTCCATTGCTACCATGATTGGCGCGATCGTTTCTTTCTGGCTTTTCAGGGCCTACATACCCGAATTAGATAAAATCAGTGGCATGATATCCGCCTCTTACACAGGAGGAGGTGTTAACTTTGCGGCAATGGCTGCCAAGCTGGAAACTTCCCAAAGCATGGTAGCATCGACCATCGTTGCTGATCATTTTATGATGGCAGCTTATTTTATTATCCTGATGGTCTTATCCGGCTGGGGAGTGGCGAGAAAATTCTGGGCCAGCCCCTATACTGACATGGTTGAAAATACGCCTGATTTGGATAAGTCCCAGCCATTGGCAGCCGCTTATTGGAAACCAAAAAATATTGCCCTGAAAGACATTGCCTCATCGCTGGCATGGTCGATTTTTATTGTCGCACTGTCATTTTATCTTTCATCATGGCTAAAAAGCCTGCTTGGACAACCAAACAACATTTATCAAGAACTGGTTTTCAGTCTGATTTCCGACAAATATCTGCTGCTTACTACTGTCACTTTTATTATCGTCTCGATATTTAGAAGGACATTCAGCAAACTGAACGGTGCTCAGGAATTGGGTACTTATGCCATCTATATGTTCTTTGTGGTGATTGGCATACCTGCTTCCATTCAAGCCATCATCAGTCATGCGCCACTGCTATTTGCCTTTGTCTTTGTAATTGCCATGATCAACTTGATCCTGACTTTTGCTGTGGGCAAAGTGTTTAAATTCAGTCTTGAGGAAAGCATTCTGGCGTGTAATGCCAATATCGGCGGGCCAACTACCGCCGCCGCAATGGCAATCAGCCGTGGTTGGATCAATCTGGTCGGCCCGATAATGGTGATTGGTACAGTCGGGTATGTGATTGGCAACTATGTAGGGACGTTTGTTTATTTTGTTGTGGGATGAAATAGTGGGATGAACAAGCGCAGCTAACAGCGCTGCAACTTGAAAAATAGAGGGAATCAACATTAATAAATACACGATGTTATGGATACATCAGATGAAAAATCTATGATGTTGAAACCAAAGCCTTTTGATATCTTGACGGTATTTATGCCCGGTAGCCATTGGAATACAACAGCGGGAGCAACACATGTTGTCATCGTATTATGATGCCAAACACGTGCAGTATGTGCATGCCCGCTGCCGATGAACTTAATCTTATATTTCTCACAAAGAGCCAATAATTCTTCGCCATTATTTAACATGCAGCTATCTACAATTGGTGTACCTACGGGAATAGCATGGTGATGCATGAATATGGCGATATTAACATTGCTGTTTTTAATAATTTTTCTTTCTAATTCAGTCAAGTTAGCTTCGGATATCAAACCGAAATCTTCTCCTTCAACAACAGTATCGACTGAAATAAAATGCCAGGATTTATTTTTATACTCTCGGGAATTGAGAATATACTGATATTGTTCTTCTGAGAGAGTGATGTCAAAGTTACTCTTGAGATCATGATTACCCAGTATCGCTATATAAGGCGTTTTTAGTAACTCCATTTTTTGCAAAAAATATCTGTAGGCTTCAACATCTCCATCATGTGCAATGTCGCCGGATACGATAATTAACTCTATTTCAGTGAGTGCTTTTATTCTGTATATTTCATCACAAACAAAATCAAAATTTTCATAAGGATTTACATCAAACATTTTTTGATCGCGGTTTCGGGTCAAATGTATGTCTGTTAAGTGAATAACTTTCATTTTTTATTACCTCTGAAAAGAAATGGATTGTATGATATGTTCCAATCGTAAATATCAGTTGATTCTAATTTTTTTATTTTATCGGCTAAGAGGATGCCTATCGGTAGAAGAATGATGGACATGATGACTTTATAAGACCATGTTGTTGCAATTATTGTTACTAATTCATTAAAGCTATATTTTGAAGAGAGGCTTATGGGGTATGCTGATAGTAGAAGAGCTGCTTGAGTAATCATTGACGCAATGATATATCGGATGAAAAAAAATCGACCAAGGAAAACTTTTTTTAAAGAAGATATGACGAATCCGTTTATAAAATAAGAAATAGGCACAGAAGTCCATGTTCCTACCATTACTCGCCAGAATTCCCCAAACAGTGCGTTAAAATTCATTGATATTTGATTGTTTTCTGGTTGTGCATGTGATGCGGCAAAGATAATCATGACAAAAATTGATTGGCATAGAACTATTATCCAAACAGTATTGACTCCTTGCCGATATCCATAAACTTCTGTCTGAATTGTAGATATTAGGAAATAAAAAGAGAATAAGATCCCACTGAACGTGATCTTAAAACCACCAAAGTCTAGCGTTTTATAGACGAGAACATCACAAGTCACCATTATTGTGACAGATAAAGCAACAAATAGGGAATCATATTTGAATTTTGTTTTATTAGGATAAGAGTGTGTCACTTTATTACCTTTAGTTTCGCGGGATTAGATGATTTAATTTTTTCTGTTCTTGAGATTTCATCAGAAATTTTTCTTCCGTCTTTTAATCCAGACATATAGGCTATTTTTACAAGGTTTGTTGGATCTAATTTATCTACTATATTTTGATCTATCAGTAATTCCTTTCCACTTATTTCTCTGCGAGAATAAGCATTCTGTATTGTGAATGAAAGATCTCTCCTTTCTTCTATTATTTCAAATTTCTGTTTCTCTTTCATATCATACTCTTCAAACCGAGTTATGAATATAATATCAACAGGGTTTATATTATATAATAAATCACTATCAAAAATATCTTCTGCAGTGGCTTTTATACATGTATGAGTACCTAGTTCTTTTAATATATAAAATCCATTTTCTTTTATTGGCTCGAATTTTTGTAAACTATATATATAACGAGGTTTAAATGTTTTTTTGAAAAAATCAATTATTTTACTCATGATGAAAATCCTATTTTAATTTTTTAATTGATTTAATCACAACCCCAATTATTGTGTAATTATGAGTTAATATAGTTTTAGGTTCGTTTTCAATCCCTAATATAGAAAAATAAATTCCACTTTCACCTACAAAAATTTGTCTAAAGCAAATCGGAGCATCTTTAATTTTGACGAGAACGACATCACTGTCACAAAAGCTTTCGGTTTTGGAGACAATGGCAATCGTGTTGCTGTCGAAGTACGGAGATAATAAGTTATTTGAAAATTCTACTGCGAAAAGAGAGTGTTCATGATGACTATTAATACTTATTTTATATAAATTTGTATTAACTGTTTTTCCGGCTATATAGCTATCCAAGTCACCATAACGAATTAGAGGTATTGTTGAAATAATTTCTTCATTTTCATTTGACTTATACAATTTGTTGTCGGTAATTTCACCAAGGTTTACACCAAATACATCCGCAATGGATGAAATAGTTGCGATAGTGGGGTTTCCGACACCACGTCTGAGGCTATTAATAGTCGCGATTCCCAGACCTGTCAACTTGCTCAGGGTTTGCGGGTCTATATTGTTTTTTTTCATTAAAAAATCAATATTTTGTGCGATGTTGGATAACAGAGTATCAGCTTCGGTTGATTTTTTATTGTTCGATTCTTGCATTATATCATCTCTTTGATAATATATTATCGTGCGTTGATATTCATAACCTAATCTTATCTATTAGGGTTTAGTAATACAAGTGCTCAGCATCAGGGGAATTTAGCGTTTGTGTTGGACATACTAAGGAAGGGATATGAAAGAAAGGAATCATATCTGTATGATGGGAAGAGTGAATTCTGTATCAAGAAATAGCGTTTTTGCTCGTTATGTTCAACATTTACTTGCTGAACATAACGAGTAATTGATCTTTATACTCATAATAAAAGAGAATATTGCAATGATTTCAAATGCAAATAATAACATAGGGTTTTATTAAATTACTTGATTAATGTTTATGTCAATATTTGGTTGTGTTGATATAATGAATGCAACCTAATGATATAATTTAATATTTATATTTTAAATTGTTATCAAATCAGATTTTGAATAGGAGATTTGAAAAAATACTTATTTCTATAGCTCTTTCATGTTTATTAAGTGCAATTATTTATCTGCTGGAATTTGTCAGGATGATATTTATATAGGCTCATATATGAACCGCATGGAAATTCTTTAGCACCATAAGAAAAACCTTTACCCTCGAATTAAAATAGAAGCCTTACTCACCACCTGACCTCTGATATCGTATATTTGATCTCCATCACATTATTGTCGTTATTTATTGTCGTTATTCATGACCGTTACTAAACATCGTGAACAACGCTATCCACATGTGTCACTCATGCAATAGCTCGGTTTTTTCGTTGTATAACTACGGGATAACTACCATAACGGATGGATAGGAGTATGATTATAAAAAAGTGGTCATCGCCTGTTTTTTGATTATATCGCGAAGTATGACTACTCGGTCCGCCCCTACGATTATATCGGTGGTAAGCCGCCAATGGATGAAATCGGCGTTATTGGTTCACCTGCAAATCCTGTGGTCAGTCTGTGTTGACCACGACATAAAAAATAGAGATTTTTATGAAATTCAAATCAAAAATAAAACCTTACCACGCGGCTGCTGGTGGCTGGGGTTCACTGGAGGCAACAACCCGCTTTGTCTTTGATAGTAAACAAGCCCTGAAAAATATGGTTAACCTGATGCGCATGAACAAGCCCAGAGGCTTTGATTGTCCCGGATGCGCGTGGGGAGATGATAATAAAAGCCTTTTCAGTTTTTGTGAAAACGGTGCCAAAGCAGTCACTTGGGAAGCGACTCGTCGGCATGTTGATCGGGAATTCTTCGCAACTCACAGCGTGAATAAACTCTACCAACAAAGTGATTATTTCCTTGAATATCAAGGGCGAGTAGTTGATCCGATGAGCTATAATCCGCAAACGGATCATTATGAGCCGATTAGCTGGAATGATGCTTTTGCCCTGATAGCCAGCCATATAAAGGCAATGGATAACCCCAATCAGCTTGAACTATATACCTCTGGGCGCGCCAGTAATGAGGCTTCATGGCTGTATCAATTGTTTGGTCGCGTGGTGGGAACAAATAACTTCCCTGATTGTTCCAATATGTGCCATGAAGCCAGTGGCTACGGCATGTTGCAAAGTTTGGGAGTTGGGAAAGGCACTATTCGGCTGCAAGATTTTGATCATGCTGATGCCATCTTTATATTCGGACAAAACCCCGGTACAAACCACCCACGGATGTTGCATAGCTTGCGGCATGCCGCTGAACATGGCGCTCGCATTGTCACATTTAATACTCTGCGTGAGCGCGGTTTGGAACGTTTCGCTGATCCACAAAAACCGCTCGAAGTGATCACCCCAATGGCAGGGGAAATTAGCCACCGTTACTATCAGCCTAAACTTGGCGGAGATATGGCAGCAGTGCGCGGGATTGTGAAGGCACTTTTGGAAACCCATAACACTCTGCTGGTCGAAGGTAAATCAGGTATTTTTGATCTGGAATTCATTTCAACTTATACCGAAGGGGTGGATGCTTATTTGCAAGAAGTCGCTGCAACTGAATGGTCATTTATCGAGGAGCAATCGGGATTGACTGAAGCACAATTGCGCGAGGCGGCAACTATTTACCAAAACGCTGAGCGCGTCATTTGTACTTGGGCAATGGGGATAACTCAGCATAAACATTCTTTGGTTACTGTGCGTGAAATCGTCAACCTTCAATTACTTTTTGGTCAGTTGGGCAAACACGGTGGGGGGCTTTGTCCGGTGCGTGGTCACAGTAATGTGCAGGGTAATCGGACAATGGGGATTAATGAGAAACCTGCCAAACCTTTCTTGGATAACATGGCAGCCCATTTTGGTTTCGAGCCACCTCGTGCTCATGGTCATAATGTTGTGAAAGCGTTGAATGCCATGTTGCGTGATGAAGTTAAGGTGTTGATCGCACTGGGTGGGAACCTTGCGGCAGCAGCTCCGGATAGCCCACGAACAGAAGAAGCTCTCAAGCACTGTGATTTGACCGTGCACATCAGCACAAAATTAAATCGGAGTCATCTTATTACCGGTAAAAAAGGTGCTCTTATTCTGCCGACATTAGGTCGTACCGAACGAGATATTCAGGCTACAGGATCGCAATTTGTGACGGTAGAAGATTCTTTCAGCATGGTTCATGCCTCAGAGGGAGTGAACAAACCGCTATTTGATAGCCAACGTTCTGAGACCGCGATTGTTGCAGGCATTGCCAATGCGACAGTAGGTAATACCGCGACGATTAACTGGCTGGAATTAGCGGGGGATTACAATAAAATTCGCGATCACATTGCAGCGACCATTCCAGGATTTGATAGCTTTAATACAAAATGCGAACACCCCGGTGGTTTCTATCTTGGCAATGCTGCGGCTGAATTACGTTTTGCTACACCAAGCAAAAAAGCTGAATTCAGCCATGCTCCGTTACCAAAAACACTATTCCCGCAAATTGAAGGCACTGATGTTCCTTTCACGTTGCAGACCCTGCGCTCGCACGACCAATACAACACCACGATTTATGGACTGGATGATCGTTATCGCGGAGTCTATGGTCAGCGGGAAGTGTTGTTCATGAATCCGGCAGATATTGCCCAATCGGGATATCAGGCTGGCGATCTGGTAGATATCGAGACAGTATGGAATGACGGTATTAAGCGCAAAATCTCTGGTTTTAAGCTGGTTCCTTACACCATTCCTCGCGGAAACCTTGCTGCTTATTACCCAGAAACCAACCCATTAGTGCCAATGGAAAGTATCGGTGATGGCACAGGCACTCCAACCTCTAAATCTGTACCAGTGAGATTATCCCTTACTGAACAGGAAGCATCTGAGCCTCAGCGTCTTGTATAAGATGCTTGTAGTTAAAATCAGTTAGTCATAAGCACGTCGATTCAGGCTCGGTTTTTGAAGATAACGATACGATCTTCATCATTAAAAACCGAGCTGGTTAGTACACAGCTATACAGCTATAATCAATATTGTACCATGATAATTATCTATTTCCTCTGCCTCAAAACTGGTGTCTGATTTAATCATTTGAAAAAATCTTGGAACAGTAATTATAAAAAACTCAGTGATTAAATTTCACTTCGTAAGAGTAAAATACATAAGATTAATGTGGACTTAATTGTTTTTTAAATGAATAATCAACGAGATTAAGAATTAGATTGTAGAATGCTTCGGATAAAATCATACTCAGTAAATTTAAAAATGAATAAAATATTAAATACATTTAATAATGGATTTCAATATGAAGTTATTCACGCAATGTTGGATGTATTTATTCAAAAAATTACATAAATTGTTCTGATGAATAGCTTTGGTGAAGTATTTTTTCGAAAAATACTGAATGAAATCAATTTTATTTTTATTCGGCTATTAATATATAAGGAGTTATTATGGAAATGAATAAACCATTCTACGCAATTGCCCACCGAGTTCTGACAGAAAAAAGTGTAAGGGCTGCTATAGCTCATGGCGCTAATGCTATTGAGATAGACTGTACGGCATGGAAAAAGGGATGGTGGGCTGATCATGATGGCTTGCCAGCTTCAGTAGGCGATAAATTAGAAGACATTTTTAATTCTGTTATTAAGAATGATAAAAATAAGCAAATTTGTTTTATCTGGCTAGATATAAAAAATCCTGACTATATCTCAGATCCAAGTCATATAGCATCAATAGAAATGTTAAGAGATTTAGCTAGAAATATTCTTGAGGTTAATGAAGTTAAAGTTCTTTTTGAGTTAACTTCTTATAAACGAGCCTGGGATGTCATTACTAAAGGGGTGAATGGCAGAGAAGCTGTTTCTGTTAGTGGAGAATATGAAAAAGTCTTATCCATATTTATGAACAGCAAAAATACAATACCAGTAGAAAAGCAGGTGATGGATTATGGTTATCCAGATTTAAGTTTTGAATTTGAAATAATTAAAAAAGAATTAAAAGAAGGTGTTGAATCAAATAAATTTGGCAAAGTATTTTCATGGACATATATACGCGGGCAATTAACTGAACTTAAACAATTAGTAGATGAAGTCAAACTGGATGGAATTATCTACGGCTTTAAATTTACTGATTATTATGATCATGAAGATTCACGAGAAGCGTTCAAAGAGGTTAAAGAAGCCTTTGAGAAAACTGGGAGGAAATTAGCAACCCGTGGAGATTTTCTGTGGTAGATATTATTTTGATGGCATGTATGTTGATAAGACTGAATTAATTTTTTGGCTCATTTTAGACGAACTTAGAAAACAGTTTACTGTTGTTGATGTAGTAGCTATTGCTTCGATGCTGGCGAGTTTACCAGTGTTAGACGCGCCTGGTAAGGCAGGAGGTGGCGCGACCAAAGGTACAAGCCCTCTTTCCGTTGCGAGCCGCAAACTCATTCATCACAAGTTCAATACGAGACGCAAGACCATTACATGGGGACAACTGTTGAAAGGCAAGTGGGCTTATACGACCAGTCTTGCTACATTTGTTGGTCGTTGGCTCAGGGGGGAATCATTAGTATGAACAAAGTTGATGATGTGCGGGCGCTTATAAAACAACATTTCTGGGAAATGTCAGATGAGGATTCTTTAAGCACAAGCGACTATTGCGTTGTACCTGAAGATGCTTATGATTTTTTGGAGGAATACACTGAGAAACTGAACGTGGATATGACCGGTTTTCCGAACACAGGGATTCTTTTTCTTCCTAATGCCATTCTCCCCCGTTATCTGCAAACGGATCATCACGATCCAGCACCCTTGACGGTTCAGATGCTGATAACGTCCGCAGAAGCGGGTTGTTGGCTTTATCCCGACAATTAATGTGTCAGTTTCTGGGCTTAATATCAAAAAATCTGTTCTAGTCGTGAAGTATGCTCAAAATCACTATACTTCCTGTACAAAATTCACTTCGAGTTAAAATAAGAAAAGCGCTTCCAATACACGTATACTTGAAATTAATTATTGGGATCTTAATTGTTTCTATTTGTTATATTTATTAACGTGATAGGAAATTTAGATAAGTAATAATAGGTGAAATAAATAAAATTTTTCTTGAAGAAAAGAATATTATGACTAAGACGTAATTACCTCAATCATAATATTAATGGCTGTTTATTCTTTTAGTGAGCTATGACAACATCTTCATTCAATACCAGCGACAACAATGCCTGACGGGCAAAAATACCGTTTCCTGCTTGCTGGAAATAATAAGCATATGGTGTTTTATCAACATCTACCGTGATTTCATCAATACGTGGCAGCGGATGCAGTACTTTCAGGTTCTCTTTGACATTCACCAGATCCGCCACTCGCAGAACGAATTGAGCCTTGATATTGGCATATTCTGAAGGATCAAGACGCTCTTTCTGGACACGGGTCATATACAGAATATCCAGTTCAGGCAGGATATCTTCAAAATTATGGTGAAGGCTGTAACTTACCTGTTTTTCTTCCAGCATATGCAGGATATAGCTTGGCATCGCCAATGCATCTGGAGCGATAAAACAGAAATGGTTGCCATTAAATTTTGCCAGTGCTTGTGTCAACGAATGGACGGTACGGCCATATTTCAAATCACCAACCATGGCGATTTTCAGGTTTTCCAGTCTGCCCTGAGTTTCCTGAATGGTGAACAGATCTAGCAAAGTCTGGGTCGGATGTTGGTTTGCACCATCGCCGGCGTTAATAATTGGGATATGACCGGAGAACTCAGAAGCCAATCGTGCCGCCCCTTCCTGTGGATGGCGCATGACGATAGCATCGGCATATTGGCTGATGATAGAAATAGTATCAGCCAGAGTTTCTCCCTTTTTACCCAATGAGGTATTGCTACTGTCAGCAAAGCCAACTACGGAAGCGCCGAGTCGCTGAATAGCGGTTTCAAAAGAGAGACGGGTGCGCGTTGAAGCTTCAAAGAAGCAACTCGCAATCACCTTGTGTTTCAGTAACTCAGTCTGTGGATTGGCTTTCAATGCAGCGGCCGTCTGCAATACCAGTTCCAGATCTGCGCGGCTCAGATCATTAATTGAAATGATATGCTTGCGATATAACGGGTTAGCCATGTTTACGTTCCTCTTTTATGACTTCTAGCCTTGGACTCGGCAGGCAAAAAAAAGCCCCTCAATTGAGGGGCTTTTTAAATGTTTGGTTAAGCAATGGGAAAAACAATGCGCTTACGCTGCCAGCAGACAGTGTTTTGTTAGCTTGATGTTTTTTAACAGCCTTTACGGCGCAATCTTTCATGTTTTCTCCCTGCAAATCGTCGCGCATTATACTCACGATAGCATTCATCGCAAGGTTTACGGGAAGAAATTTTGACGTTATTCAACGTGGATAAGATGGGAGAGATTGAGTAATTACAACGATATCGATTTTTTAACCATTGTAACTTGGAATATCAACAGTGGATTTTTATCAAATGCTTGCACAATTGCTAGATAATAATCCTTATCTAGCACCTGTGCCTAAAAAATACAATAGTAAGTGAATGATGTATAATTAAGGTTACATATATTAAGTAACTTTTTAAAAAATAATAGTTTATTACCCATTATCTCCGATGCTTATCGCCATCCTATTTAAGGCATTCATTACTGATACGGCTGCAGTCAAATCAACGATTTCCTTTTCTGAAAAAGCTTTTTCAAGGCGTGCTCTGATAGCATTAAGCTCTTTTTTCCTAAGGCCTATTGTTATTGCTTCACACCACTCCAATGCTAATGTTTCGTTCGAATTATAGATATCAGAATTAAACCAACCTGATAACTTATCCAGCTTTTCTTCCTCTATACCTAACTTACGACCCATTTCCGCATGGAGTCTACAACAGTATGCACAGCCATTAATTTGTGAGGCTCGCATTTCAACCAAAAGAATAATTGAATGATCCAATTCAGACTTTTGTATTTCATCATAACACTTATATAAAGGATTTATTATCTTAGGTGATATTTTGACATAATTCATTATAACCTCTATTTACTATTCTAGTAGGATTACGGATAGTTCATCTGATGATAGTCTACCACTTCTCAAAAGTAGAGATATAGAAAATTGTAAAGGATCATTTGAAATAAAGGATTCAATATTTTCAAACCACGATTGAGAATTTCTTGCTGCTATATGTAAATTGTATGATTCACTTTCTCGGCGATGTTGATAATGAGTAAGATAGGTTGAATTCAATTCATTGCATGATTTTAGATTTTCCGCTAATACAATTGCGTCCCCTATTGCTAATTTTGTTCCAGAACCGATAGAAAAATGTGTAGAATGAGCCGCATTTCCTAGCAAAACTTTTTTATCGTGATGCCAGTATTTGCTGATTGGTGAAACAAAGCGGCGCCAATAGGCTTTTTCTCGGCATATGTCATTAATTTTCAATGGGTGACCATATAAATGTCGATGAAATACTTTTTCAAGAAAAATAATGGTTTGTTTTTCATCCATATGTGAAAAACCTGTTTTTATCCAAGTTTCATAAGTACATTCAACAATAAATGTAGAACAATTTTCCTCAAATTTGAAGCAATGTGCCCAAAACCAGCCTGTTTCTGTCTGTTCAAAAATAAAATTAAAATTATTATTAAATAGTTGTGAGGTTCCTAACCATAAGTAGAGGTTCTTTCCTTCATGAATATGTGTATTGAATTTATTTTTTAACTGGTGTCTTACCTTACTGTTGGAACCATCACTAATAATAGTCAAATCAGTGGGAGGATTAATAAGATCTTCAGCTTCTAATGAAGAGCTATAATGAATTTTGATACCAAAATCCTGTGCTCTTTTTCTTAGAATATTGATCATTTTTAATCGACTGATAGCGAGAAGTCGTTGTCCAGATGAACGGATCGTTTTTCCTTGAATATGAATATCAACATGGTTTAACGTTAAAATATGAAGTCTGAATTGTTCAACAATAATAGGGTCAATATTGGCCAATTGTTGTAAAATGGGTTCAGAAAGAGTAAGTCCCCACCCAGTTGTAACATCTGATAAATTACGTTCGTATATAACAATATCATGGTGATGATTATGTATTTTTGTCAGAATGGAAAATACTAATCCAGCAGGGCCTGCACCAATACACTGTATTTTCATTTATCGACTTCCCAAATTTTGTAAATCTGTAAGTGTTAGCTATATCATTCTGGGCTATATGTAACATGTCTAACATTTACTAAGAGCTTTCAAGTGATTGAATCAGAATCTAATTATTGTGCCCAGAAATTATTATGATTAAACGTTAATCAATTTAATTTGGTTTTTCACTGTGTATTACAGCTGCATGTTTCATTCTTTCTTTACTATAAGAAAGAATTTTATTAAGAGTTCTCATAATTAATTATCCTTGGGATAGAGGAAATATTTTTGTCAGTAATTTTTTTCTGAGCCATTTCTATAAGTGATTTACGATCAATTTTACCGTTACCATTAAGTGGAAACTGTTCGACATTGAAATAAGCATAGGGATGTTTATAGCTCTCCACTTGTTGGCTGATGAAGTTGGCTATTTGTTGACTTACGATTTCGAATTCATTAGGAGTAATTTTCAAACATAAAATTGGTCTGCATTCGTGGGAAGAATCTAGCCAGGGAATAATAAATATATCACCAGCTTTTGGAAAAGCTACATTAATAAGTTTTTCCATTTCCACTGGTACAAGCCAGCGTCCAAATACCTTGAATTGATCGTCTTCTCGGCCGTGATAATAAAGAAATCCTTCTTCGTCTTGTGAAAATAAATCTCCAGTGTGATACCAACCTTTTGAAAATTTGAATTTCGTATTTTTATCATTATTCCAATATCCTGAAGCTAATGATTCTGAACGAAGCATAAGCACGCCAGTTTTCCCTATTGGAAGTTCTTTTCCATCTTTATCTGATATCAATCCTACACATCCTGTAATAAGTTTCCCAATACTTCCTGAACGAAGTGGGTAACCGTAAGTTGTAGCAAAAACATGGCATGTTTCAGTAGCGCCAAAGGCATCATGTATTGCAATATTGAATTGATTTAGCCAATCTTTTTTTAAAGACTCTGATAACGTAGAGCCTGAAGAAATAACTAAGCGGAGATGACAATTCTGTTTCAATTCATTATCTTCAAGTAACAAACGAAATATAATTGGCCCAGAAAAAAGAACAGTTGGTTTAAACAGCTTTATATTATTTGCTACTCTTGTCGCAGAAGGCCAAAGGCTGTCTATAATTGCAGTAGCACCAAGATATAGAGAAAAAAATAGAGTACCTCCCATACCATAACCAAAAAATGTTTTTGGTGTTGAGTAGATAATGTCAGTAGTGGACAGAGCTAATTGACGTTTGGCAAAATTTTCACAAGAGGTCAAAATTGATGTAGCACTGTGAATCACCCCTTTGGGTTTTCCTGTTGATCCTGAGGTATATTGAATAAAAGTTGGTTCAAAAGCGGATTTTTCCAAAAATTCGTTCCACTTATCATCTGTTCCTTTAGGCATCCAATCAGAGAATGTGGAAAGATTAGCCGTTTTTTTTATGCGAATAAAACTGATATTTACTTTTGACTCAATAGGTATTTGATTATCCTCATCAATGAAAATAAATGGGTTTTTGAATTCACTGAGAATGTAATTAAAAGTGTTAGCAGGTAACTTTGGGTTAATAATGATAGGTAATGCACCAATTGCTAAACAAGAAAAGAAAATAATTGCTAATTCTCTGCTATCATTGAGACATAAAATTACTATCGTATTTTTTTCTATTTTTTTTAATTTCATAGCTGAAGCACTTTTTTTGACAAAAAATGCAAGTTGAGAATAGCTCAATGAGCCGTCTGGTCCGATAAAACAAGGTTTGTCAAGAAACTTATTTTCTATGACAAATTTTTTTGCTAAATTTATTGATTGATTTTTTTTAACAATATTTTTAAATTTAGTATATGTTTCTAATGACATAATAAATTATCCTTTATATTATTTATTTAAATTCTTAAGTCAATCTTACCAATTTTTTGTAATGATGGCTTATTTTTATAAGCAATATAATTAGTTAAAAATTATGTTACTAATTTGGATTATAAAGTAAATATAAAATGTTATTTTAGAATTAATGGGTTGATTTTTATGTAATTATTTTCATTTTAAGTGTTATAAACTTGTTACCTTAAAATCATGACAATAAATAAATTATTAGATATTATCTTTATTGTTTTATAGATTGTTGGTTTAAATTGAGTGAAATTATTACCATGCATATGGATGTATTTGTTGGATTAAATTGAATATTAGTGTTTCTAATTTAATTAGATTATTAATTTTTAATATCGAAATTAATTTAATTAATGCTGAGATGGCAGAGGAAAACGGGAATAAATAGTATTTGGAGGTGAGTCTGCACATCTGAATATTAATGTAAATATCAAATGTACAAACTAAGGGATTATTTAACTTTAAATACCGCAAAATCTTCAGCCAGATCGGTATTCGGGAATATTTCCCGGCATTCCGCCAATAATCGCGAACAATCTTCGATATCATAGCGCCCGCTGATATGTGTGGCGATAAAGTGTTTTACCTTAGCATCACGCGCGAGTGTTGCGGCTTGTTTGGTGGTGGAGTGTCCACGCTCATTGGCTTTTGCTGCAAATGCATCTTCCAGCGTGGTTTCATGCACCATTACATCAACATTGGCAGCCAGTTTCAGTGCTTCCGGAGTCGGTTCGGTATCCCCGAAAATGGCCAGTGACTTGCCCCGAATTGGTGTACCTAAATAATCTTGACCACAAATTGTACGACCATCTTCCAATGTCACCGTTCCGCCTTGTTTTAAAGTCTGCATCCACGGGCCACGGGGAATACCATCCTGATTCAATTTTTGCGCATCAAGTGCGCCGGGTTTATCGTGTTCTTCAATGCGATAACCATAGCATTCCACGCGATGATTCAGGGCATAAGCCGTGACTTTGAATTCACCGTCATCAAACAGTTGTCCGGGCTGGACTTCGATGATTTCCAGCGGATAGGTCAGGAAAGAGCGGCTCAGTTGCAATGTGGTTTCCACAAACTGACATATGCCGGTTGGCCCATATAAAGTGAGGGGATCGGTGGAACCGCCCATTGAGCGGCTACACAATAATCCGGGCAAACCGAAGATATGATCACCGTGCAGGTGAGTGATAAAGATTTTCTCCAGTTTGGGGATCTTGATCGGGGAATGGAGGATTTGGTGTTGGGTTCCCTCTCCGCAATCAAACATCCACAGTGCGTTGCGGGTGCCCTGTAAATCGAGGATCAGGCTGGTGACATTGCGTTCTTTTGTAGGAATGCCTGCACTGGTGCCTAAAAATTTCAGTTCCATTTTGTTGTTTTCCTAATCATTGTTGTTCTAATGTTTAATATCGTTCTAATAATGTTGAATGCTCTCCCAATCCAGACCGAATCGGGCAAGGTACTTGCGTAATCTGTCGGCATCATTGGGCTGTTTTTTCTGTTGGCGGGAAACAGCAAATAATTTGCGACCTGCTTCCGATAAACTGCTGGATTCACGACAGACTTTAATTACTGTTTCTAGTTGTTGGCGGTCAAACAGATCAATTTCTGTTAAATGATTTGGCAGCAGGGATACGTATTCCTCTCCGTGCCAATTTTGCTTGAGCCTCGAGATTTCTTCTTCAACTAACTGTTGGTTGATACGCCCATTTTCGGCGAATGTAGCCATTCGTGCGATGGAAGCACCGAGTTCGCGAAAATTTCCTCGCCATTGAGCTTGTTCTGAACAAGCAAAATGCAGGTAAATTTGCCGCGCTTCTTTATCAAAGCGAACTTGTGTTTGCTGCATTTGTGCATAGCGAGCAAGTTCATAATCTATGTTCGGCTCGATATCTTCGTGACGTTGTGCCAGACCGGGCAGTTGGTAAGTCCACATATTGATGCGGGCATACAGATCTTCGCGGAATTTCCCCTGAGTGACCCAATCTCGCAGATCACGGTGTGTACCGGCAATTAATTGAAAATCACTGCGTATTTCCTTATCCGATCCGTAAGGCAGAAAATTCTTTTCTTCAATGGCTTTCAGTAGCATCGCTTGCTCATCCAATCCCAGTTCTGCCACTTCGTCAAGAAACAAAATGCCGCCATCGGCTTCACGAAGAAGCCCGCTTCGTGGCTGAATTGCTCCTGTAAATGCCCCTTTGACGTGCCCGAACAGTGTAGACATCGCGTTATCACCGCGCAGGGTGGCACAGTTCACCTCTACAAATCGTCCTTCGATTAAATGACGTGATTGCCGTAACTGATAGATTCGGCGGGCGAGAAAGGACTTACCCGCACCAGTCGGCCCTGTCAGCAAAATTGGCGCAGTAGAGCGCAAAGCGACGCGTTCCACTTGGTCGATCAGGCGGTTGAAATTGGCATTGCGCGTCGCGATACCCGATTTCAAGAACGCAACCTGTTCTTGCTGTTCCCGCTGGAAGCGGCTGGTCAGGGTAGTATAGCGGCTGAGATCTAAATCGATAATCGTATAAACGCCTGCGGGATGACTCTCATCTCCCTCATTTTTGGGTGATGTCTGGAGCAGTTGGGCAGGCAGATAACGGGCTTCAGTCAGTAAGAACCAGCAGATTTGCGCAACGTGGGTACCGGTTGTGATATGTATCAGATACTCTTCGTTTTCAATGTCGAAAGGATAATGAACAGCAAAATCCAGCAGAGTGGTATAAACCTCTTCAAAATCCCACGGATCTTCAATTCGGATTTCGTTCAATACCACTTTGGTCTGCGGTGAAACTTGAGCAATATCCTCTTTAACTCTCTCCGCCAAAACGTAGTCATTGGTTTGATAGAGCAATTCCAGCTTATCAATCGGCAACTCTGGTTGTTGGCATATGCCAATAGTGGGACGCCATTTTGTCCAGCGATTAGCCTTCTTACCTCGTTTATCTAATTTTGTACCCAAAATACCAATGGTGACTCTGCGTTTCATTATCTTCTCTACATTATTTTTATCTAAATTTATAAACAACGATATAAAAAGATAAAAAATTTGAACTGCAAAAACAATCACCAAAAACAGTAGAAAATAAAAACAGTTATTTTTCATATATATAAATAATATTTCTGTTTTATTTCAAAGTTGGCACGCAATTGGCAATAACTAGAGTGTCAACACACTGAAATAGTGTGGGTGCTAAACAGGCTGGTAAAAATTAAAGGGGAGCAATTATGACAACAACAATGACAACAACTGAAATGACAACCAACGCTTATAACTTATTGACGCAAGAGAATGGTGCGCCGGTAAAAATGTGGACGAACGGAGTACCGGTTGATCCCAAAGCCATTACCCAATTGCAGAATACGGCCAAGATGCCTTTTATTTTCAAACATCTGGCGGTAATGCCGGATGTCCATGTCGGTAAAGGTTCCACCATCGGTAGCGTGATCCCGACACACGGTGCCATTATTCCGGCTGCGGTTGGAGTGGATATCGGTTGTGGAATGATTGCAGTGCGTACTTCGCTGATGGCATCTGATTTACCGGATAGCCTGTTGAATATCCGTCATGCCATCGAAGCGGCTGTGCCGCATGGACGTACCGTAAACCGTGGAGGCCGCGATAAAGGTTCTTGGTATAAAGCGCCAGAAATTGTGGATCAACATTGGGCGACATTGGCGGATGGGTTTAAGCGTATTACCGATAAATACCCGAAGCTATTGAACACCAATAACCATCAGCATTTAGGAACACTGGGAACGGGGAATCATTTTATCGAGTTATGTCTTGATGAAGCAGATCGTGTTTGGGTGATGCTGCATAGTGGTTCCCGTGGTGTGGGTAATGCCATCGGTAATTTATTTATCACACTGGCGCAGAAAGATATGCAACAGCATATCACTAACTTGCCAGATCGCGATTTGGCGTATTTCGAGGAAGGAAGCCGTTATTTTGACGATTATATGGAAGCGGTAGGTTGGGCACAGGATTACGCCCGTCAGAATCGAGAAGTGATGATGCACCGAGTGCTTGAAGCGTTGTCATGTGAGATCCCAAAACCTTTTACGACACAGCAGGAAGCCGTGAACTGCCATCATAACTATGTACAGCGTGAGCAGCATTACGGTGAAGAAGTTTTGGTAACACGTAAAGGTGCGGTATCTGCCCGTAAAGGTCAGATGGGGATCATTCCCGGTTCAATGGGAGCGAAAAGCTATATTGTCCGAGGTCTTGGAAATGAAGAGAGTTTTTGTTCGTGCAGTCATGGTGCAGGTCGAGTGATGAGCCGTACCGAGGCGAAAAAACGCTTCACCGTGAGCGACCAAAAACGTGCGACAGCCCATGTGGAGTGTCGTAAAGACAGCGATGTGATCGATGAAATTCCGATGGCGTACAAAGATATTGATGCTGTGATGGAAGCGCAATCATCGCTGGTGGAAATTGTGCATACCTTGCGTCAGGTGGTATGCGTAAAAGGATAAGAATCAAAATAGTATTGCCCGTTAGGGCATGGATAGGCAGTCGGTTAAGTGGGACCGTGGTCCCACTTGTCAATATTTGTTCCAGTCTTCAATATTTAGGCCATTAACCATCGCAAATGTAGAATCACTGGTAACAATCGTCAGTTCTTTACTCAGGGCATGAGCAGCAATCAGTTGATCCATCGTGCCCATAATACGACCAGTTTGTTCCATACTGGTACGGAGTTCACCATAAGTTTTTGCCGCGTCCCTGCCCCAATCGTAAACAGTGATCGAATCAATAAACATATTAACGATATTTTCCAGCTCCTTGTTTTGCCGTTTGGCAACACCGTAGCGCAATTCAGCCTCAGTAATACTAGATATGCATATTCTTGATGGTGGCACAGTGCGTAATTTGGCCGTTACTACTGGATTTTTTCGAAAAATATAACTGACCGTGTTTGTATCCAACATGTACATTAAAGAATTCCTTTAAGTGGATCGCGTTCTGTTATGCCCTGATTACGTTCATTGGGATCTAAAAAATCATTTGGAACAGAGAAATTATTTAACATATTGAAGAATAAATCCCAGTCATCACGCTTAGATTTATTTTTTGACAATATGACATCCCCATTTGTATCTTGGCGGATATAAACTCTATCAGTATCAAATTCAAACATGACAGGTAACCTAATGGCTTGATTTCGCCCATTCTTGAAAATTTTTACGACCTTTTCCATCATTCCCTCCTAAATAAAAATATTTAGCATATGTCAAAGCATATGCTTAAGTCTGGCATATGTCAAAGCGCAGGTAAGATGTAATCTTAACCACCCATTTAAATGGAACTTGCTGATCTGCTGCGAATTAAACAGTCAGTAAATGAGGCAGAATATGGCTTGCGTAAAGAGAGAGTTCACGCTTTTATCGAATCAGAGTTGGATGAAGTGTTGAATCTAATTTAAGTAATTCAAATCAACAGGTAAAATTTAGATTTTTATTAAGCCTTTTTAATCTTGGTTTTATTTTCGGAGATAAACATGACAGTGATGGATTCCCTGCTCGCATTCACTATGGCAGCGACGTTGCTCACCTTGACCCCAGGTCTGGATACAGCGTTGATTTTGAGAACGGCAACGGCGGAAGGCGGTAAAAAAGCCTCTCAAGCTGCCCTTGGTATTAATGTGGGGTGTTTTATCTGGGGAGCCATGGTGGCATTTGGTCTTGGCACATTGATTGCGGTATCAGAACTGGCATTCAACATCTTAAAATGGTGTGGTGCAGTGTATTTATGCTGGCTGGGAATTCAAATGATCTGATTACAGTTGTAGTATCCGAATGGACAACCGAATCGCCATAAATGTCATCATTTTTGCACTACGTATCGGTTGTCAACTAGCATGAATAGTTATTTATAAATTAATTGCTTACTGCGCCAATTCCAGAATAGGAAAATAATGCAGGAGCACCACCTGTATGCACAAAGAGCAATGGTTTCCGACTTTCAATGGAATTATTCAATACATTATCAATTAATCCGGCCATCGCTTTTCCGGTATAGACAGGATCTAATAAAATCCCCTCTTTTTGTGCCAATAGCGTAATGGCTTCTGACCCTTTTTTATTCGGCATACCATACATAGGAGCGAAATAATTGTCCCACAAAAAGACATTCGGGCAGGTTGTTTGGCCTAAGAGTGAACTGATTTCTTGCTGCAATTGGCTGACTTTTGGCTCTTGCTCGGCTGTAACACGCGAGACGGTAACGCCAATAACAGGTGTTTGTGGTAGGGTGGCGTGCAACCCGATAGCCAACCCTGCATGTGTGCCTGCGCTTCCAGAAGCAACAATAACGGCAGCAAACTCCACATCTTTTGGGCTCTGTTCGGCAATTTCTAATGCACAACGCACATAACCCAATGAACCAAGGGCATTGGAACCGCCGACGGGAACAATATAAGCATCTTCGAGATTGAGTTGATCAACCAATTCCTTCATTTGCATATTTGGATCGGTCAATTCATCACACATGACGC
Source organism: Xenorhabdus yunnanensis (assembly GCF_028598805.1). Classification (GTDB taxonomy): domain Bacteria; phylum Pseudomonadota; class Gammaproteobacteria; order Enterobacterales; family Enterobacteriaceae; genus Xenorhabdus; species Xenorhabdus yunnanensis. The sequence continues at coordinate 176,795 of NZ_JAQRFI010000002.1, forward strand.
ATTGGGTGTTGAATAATTCCGTCAGTAATTTATTGCCATTATTCAGAAAATTACTATCATGGTTTTGAATTGGATTTTCTAATAAAGAGACACATTTTAGGCCATATTTCGCCGCAATAGCTGCTGTTTGCCGTACATGATTTGATTGAATTGCCCCGGCGGTGACAATAACTTTAGCCTTTTTTTGTAATGCATCAGCAATCAGATATTCCAATTTACGTAATTTATTCCCACCCATCGCCAGGGGAGTTAAATCATCTCTCTTGATATAAACATCGCGCCCTAAATAGTGGGATAAATTCTCCAATTTATCCATCATAGTTGTAGTTTTTAGTAAATCAATGCGGGCAAATTTTGCTAAATTTTCTTTTAAAGACATATTATCCTCAGCGGATTGTAAATTAATAAGTAAAGCCTAAATAGAAATAGATGGCGAGGGCGACGCTTGCAGTAACCAACGCATATGGCATTTGAGTCCGAATGTGTTCAATATGGTCACAATCTGTTGCCATTGATGCAACGATAGCATCGCTGGAAATTGGCGACGTCATATCACCAAAAATAGAACCCGCAATTGCAGCACCAATCATATATTCAGGAGGCATACCAACTGAAATACCCAGCTGTACCCCAATGGGAATCATAATTGCGAATGTCCCCCATGAAGTGCCCGTTGCTAATGACATGATGGAACTAATCAGGAAAATAAAACCGATGGAAAAACCTGCCGGAATGATACCAGAAGTAATGTGTGCAATATAAGCACCGGTATTTAAATCAGCGGAAACGCTACCCATTAAGAATGCCAATACCATGACAGAGCTTATTTTTATCATGCTGGCATAACCAATATAAAGCTCTTTAAAAAAGGTTTCGATAGTTAAAATGCGGCGTAATAAGAACCAGAAAAAAGAGACAGTGGTTCCAAACATAACACTCCAATAGATAGAGGTTGAACCGCTGCCCTTACTAAAATCACCATCACCTGTGATATAGAGGGCAATAGGGAGCATTAATACCGTCGATAAAATAGGAATAAAAAAGTTTAATGAAGTATGGCAGTTAGGGTGTTCAATAACATCAACACTCTCTTCACTGTGCTTGTCTTCAATATCACTATTTAAATGTTCATGTAAGGCTCGCATTTCTGCGGTTCTCATTGGCCCCCAAGCAACATTAGAAAAAATATAAAACAAGACAGAAACCAGCGATAACCAAGCCATAATATTATAAACCATAGAACCCGCCAAGATATCAAATGGCTCACCGCTGATTAACCCCCTGGAAATCTGTACACCGATGACACCCATCATTGCGGCACCCCAACCATTAATCATGGCAGAAGAACAAACAGAAACACAGGATGTTTGAATAATGTAAGACATTTTTTCTGGTGGGATACCGTAATTTTTGGCTAATTTCTTTGTTGAGGCCCCAGCAATTAATTGGTTAATTGAGCTTTCAATAAAAATTAATGATGTAATGATCATTGCCAAAAATTGAACAGATTTTTTATTTTTAATAAGTTGCATCTTGTCTGTTAGTAAATGAACTAAGGAACGCACGCCACCTGTAACAACCACAAGCCGCATTATTCCACCAATCATCAATATAAAGATGATGGTTTTTGTATTGCCTGAGGAGGAAAAGGTATCAATAATACCTTCAATAGTTCCCTGTATACCTAAAATAACATGATGGTCATTAATGACAGTAAAGCCGACTAATATACCGAGTAGTAGAGATAAAATAACCTGGCGTGTAAATATAGCTAAAATAATTGTGACAACAGGGGTAATGATGGTCCAAATACCGTAATCATTCATTTTTTAATCACCTTATTTTTTGTTATTTTTTGTTATTTTTTGTTATTTTTTATTTTAAATAAATTTATTCTAATGCTTGTTCAAGATCAGCTAATAAATCACGAATATCTTCAATACCTACTGATAAACGTAATACAGTATCATAAATACCAACCTCTTCACGCTCTTCTTTTGTCATTGAGCCATGTGACATAGTTGCAGAATGGTTAACCATACTTTCTACACTACCGAGAGATTCCGCTAAAACAAAATAGCGTAATTTGCTTAAAAATCTCTTTGTGTCCTCCAGTTCGCCTTTTAATTTAATCGTGACGACGGCACCACCACCTGCACGCATTTGCTGCTGGTAAATGAAATCAGGGTGGGAGGGTAGGTAAGCCGGGATAATAGACCTGTTCAATGTTTGGATGAGATTCCAGAAGTGCATGGTGTCGCGTCATAGATAAAGACATTTGACATCAACAGCGCAGGCTTGAGTTCTGGTGGAGTTTACTCTTGATGAAGCGATTTCCTGGCTTCTGAAATTAACGTACTGGTAAGCGTGTTCAGCAGTCCTGATTGTGCGGACCAGTAATGCCAATATAGTGCAATATCGGTAAAGCGCCCTGGCAGCAAGTCAACCAGTTCATTACGTTCAATCAGGTCTTTGGTCTGAAAATCTGGAATCATTCCATAACCGACTCCCAATTTAACAGCTTTGTAAAAAGCATCTGTGCCTGGTATGTAGTGGCAAATGCAGGACTCCTGCTGTATGAGAAAATGTTCAGCAAGAAAATTCTGTTGAAGTAGATCTTTTTTATTGAAGATCAATAGAGGTGCTTTGGTCAGAGCGCTTCTTTTGACACCATCTTTAAACCATTTCCTCACGAATGTTCTGGATGCGAGCAATCGATACCTTATTGAACCGAGCTTTACGGAAGAGCAGCCTTTTATGGCGCTACTTCTGGATGACAAAGCACCTAAAGCATTGCCGGATTCCAACGGCATGTGGGTGAAATCTTGATCGTCGACAATTATTTCGATTTTTACTCTTTCATTCGAAAGGTAACAGGAAATAGCAGGCAGCAGCCAACCAGCAAGGGAATCGTTGTTGACTGATATAGTAAAACTAGCCCACTTGTTACCATAGAAATGGGTTTTGAAATCCTCATTCAGGGCATGAAGTTTTGTCAAATATTGGACAAGCTTAAAGCCTTCGGATGTATATGTGCAAGGATGCTCGCGCCTTACAATAGGGACACCTACTTCTGCCTCCAAGGATTTGATCCGCTGAGATATTGCAGATGGAGTAATATTGAGTTTTTTGGCTGCCTGCTCGAAACTTCCTGTCTCTATGATAGCCATTAGTGCATCTGTTTTTTTTTATCGAACATTATGATTTTAAAAAAGATTTTAACACTAATATTGTATACCCTATGTCTCACAGGTGAGTCAATCATGAGTTCTTCTGGACATGTAATATAATATATTGATCTCTTCCTTAAATTAACATCAAATTGCCCGATACCCGCCTATTGTTCAGACTTTTATCCCAAAGACTGCTGTTGAAGTCATTGATAAACAGGGTGAATCTCTGATTTATCCTGATATGAGTTTGGTAGAAACCAAAAACAGTGAACTTCCGGTTTACATTGGTGCTGTTTGTGAAAAGAAGCAAGAATCGATCCTCAGAGACGCTGATTTAAAAATTTTCATCAGAGTTTAATTTTCCTTAATAAAGTGTACTTCTAGATTTTACAGACATATTTTTATCGTCACCGATTCAGAAAGAAAGGGTGATGAAATGAATATTAATCATATTCAGGGGAAAAAAATTGCATTTGCTGCTTCTGGAGGACTGGATAGTTGCACCATCACACATTGGTTATCGGGGAAGGGCGTCGAAGTTATCTGTTTTACAGCGGATCTTGGTCAGCCTGACGAGGCAAATTTTGACGAAATAAAAGAACGAATGCTGAAGTCCGGTGCGTCGGAATTTGTCGCAGTAGATCTCAAAAATGAAATGGCTGAAATGGGACTGGCAGTCGTTCAGGCCAATGCAAAATATGAGGGAAACTATTGGAATCTGACTGGTGCTGCTCGCCAGGTCATCATGAAAGGGTTATTGCCTAAAATCAAAGAGCACGGCATCACTACCTTTAGTCATGGTGCTACAGGCCGTGGTAATGACCAAGTTAGATTCCAGATCATTGGTGCCATGCTTGACCCGGCTCTTGAGTTTTACGCCGCTTGGCGTGATCAGGAATTCCTGAATGAATTTAAGGGACGCAAGGAAATGTTGGCATATTGCGATAGCCATAACATTCCGATCAAGGCTTCAGCAGACAAACCTTATTCCACTGATGCGAACTTGCTGGGCCTCACACATGAAGGTGGTTTGCTCGAACATCTTGAAACGCGAATGAAATTTGTTGAGCCAGGAATTGGTCAGTGGCCAGAACACGCCGAGTCTATCCCCGAACAGTTTTCCATTACTTTCAATAATGGCAGGCCCACTCATGTCAATGGACAGAAAATGAGTCTGGTCGATATTTTTGAATACTTCAACCTCAACGGAGGAAGGCACGGGATTGGTATTGCTGAAAACCTTGTCGAGAACCGATTCGTAGGTGTGAAATCACGAGGTGTCTATGAGTCACCTGCCATGGTGATCCTTTCCTATACCTATCAGCAGTTGCTCCAGCAGATTCTGGACAGAAGAGCTGTTCAGTTTTATCAAAACACTGGCACTTACTTGGGCGGTCAGTTGTACCAAGGGTATTGGCTCGACCTCGGCTCTCGAATGGCGCGGAAAGCGGTGGATGAACTCACCAGCTTAGTCAGTGGGGACGTGATCTTTGAAGCATACCGAGGAAATCTCAGTTACATCTCCAGTAAGAATGTTAAGCATGGGCTTTATACCAACGAAGGCTCAATGGAAGCGGAAGGGCAATTTGATCACAAGGACTCTGAAGGGCTTCTCAACATTCTGACAATATCTGCCCGCACTGCTTCTCTATCAGGGCAAATTAAGTAGCTGTATATATTAAATAACTACACATGGAGGATACATAAGTGAGCAGCGATGAAGTCTTGTTCATTGGTGATAATTCTGTGTGGTCGCGGCTTGCGGTTAGTTACTTGAAAGATTGTAACTTCAATGTCACTTCTGTTTTTTGGGATTATGGTACAGACGACTCGCAAGCCAGAGCCATTGTTCAGCAGTGGGAGGGGGACTGGATATTGTCATTCAAATCCGATTTCATATTGGATTCTGATGTAATCACTAAAGCTAGAAAGGGATCTATAAACTTCCATCCCGCTCCGGTTAGGTACAGAGGAATTGGTGGTTACCAATATGCGATAGACAATAAAGATACCAATTTCGGTGTTACCTGCCACTACATTGATAGCCAGATAGATCACGGAAAGATTATAAAGGTTATCGAGTTCGGAATCATATCGGGCGAGACTCCAGAATCGCTGATGAGCCGAACAGCCGCTTATGCACTTAGCTTGTTTCATGAAATTTCAGCACGGATAAGGAATGCTCAAGAGATACCTCATGTAAATACCCAATGGCTCAGCAAACTTTATACAAGAGCACAGCTTTCCACTTATCTGTCATGCCGTAAAAAACGATCAACAGCATAGGAAACTGTTATGCCAACTAAACTTTGGGCGGGTGTATTCAACAAAGATGTCGATGCCGAAGTGCTCGACTATACGGAAACCACAAAAATAGATGCCAGACTTGTCCATTATGATATATGGGGGAGTATGGCGCACCTGATCATGTTGCATGAACAGGGAATTGTCGCTCATGATGCGGCATCGGCTATTGCCAGTTCTCTCCTTGAACTGCATCATGAAAATGAACAGAATCCGCTCGAACTGAATCCGCAATACGAAGATGTTCATCTGAATATCGAAACATTGATCACTCAGAAAATCGGCTCCGAATTTGGTGGTCGGTTGCACACGGCTCGCTCAAGGAACGATCAAGTTGTTACTGATACACGTATGTATTGCCGCGAAGAGATCCTCAATATTGCAGAAACACTCGTTTTATTTATTGACGATCTCCTGCAACTTTCCGATGAAACAAATGGTAAGTTAGCGGTGGGTTACACTCATCTCCAGCCAGCTCAACCGATCAACTTAGCCTTCTGGTACAGCGCTTATGCGAGCATGTTTTTGCGTGACGTTGAAAGACTGAGAGACTCGTTCCGTTATACGAATGTCAATGTCTTGGGCGCTTGTGCCTTGGCTGGAACTTCTTTCAATATAAACAGAGAGTTAACAACGCAGTTGCTGGGTTTCGACAGCATTCTTTACCACAGTCTGGATGCAACCAGTTCGCGAGATTTCGTGAGTCATGCAATTTCATCTTTCGCGATTATCATGAGTAACCTCTCACGTCTTGCAGAGGAAGTCGTCGTTTGGAGTAGCCATGAGTTCGGGCTGCTGACGGTGGATGATGCATTCGCTACCGGTAGTTCAATCATGCCGCAGAAAAAGAATCCAGTGGTCGGTGAATTGGTTAAAGGAAAAGTCGGTCGCGTTTATGGTGCACTAATGCAGATCTTGACTATCAACAAAGGCATTACGCTTGGCTACAACTGTGACCTACAGGAAGACAAACCCATGCTATGGGACGCCATTGATACCGTCAAATCGTCTGTCAGAATTAGTCATCGGCAGATGACTACATCGATCTATCAATCTGAGCGGGCAACCGAGCTGTGTTGGAAAAATTTCTCTACGGTTACGGAACTGGCGAACATGCTTGTTACTAATAAGAACATTCCCTTCAGAGACGCGCACAAGATAAGTGGTACGTTAGTTCGTAAGTTAGCAGAAATCCAGTCCGATCTACGGAATTTCGACTATATTCAAAAATACTTGGCTGAAAACTCGATAACTTTGAGTCTTTCTGAAATACGTGAATGTGTGTCGCCAGACAAGGTAATCAGCCGTCAGTCAAGTAGTGGTGGAACCTCACCCAAGGCTGTCAGCGACATGATTACTGATATGCGTAACAGCTTATCACAGCACAAACTCTGGATTGATGAATCAAGGCAAAAACTCAAACTCGCTTTGGGTACGGTAAGGTCAAGGCTTCAAAAACTCTCGTGATTCGAATATCTGTCCCGATTCGGCTAATGTGCTTGCTTGATTGGACATAGGCTTGATGACAAGGAGTGTTTTATTGGTTCATACAGGGAACTGAGTATCTGAACGATTATCACCTGAAGGTCATCACAGACCTCTGTTTTAATTTACAGCAGGTTTGTGGTGGCAGCTTTATCATCGGCTGTTCAGAAATCCCTTCCGGTGCGATTCATTATATTTAATAACATATTTAATAAGATATTTAATAATATGACTATCTTCCCTGATGTTTTAATTAGTTCTTTTTTAATAGGCCTCGGCCTGATCATTGCTATTGGCGCACAAAACATCTTTATAATAAAGATTGGGTTGCAAAAGAAGAATGTGTTTCTTGCTGCAACCACCGCAGCCACGTGTGATACGTTATTGATAGCACTTGGTACTGTTTTCATGAGTAGCTTGGTACAGCTAGTGCCGATGGCCTTATCGATCGCAAAATGGGCAGGCATTGCGTTCCTGTTATTTTACAGCTTTAGCTCCTTATTCAATGCATTAAGAACGCATCCGAAAGGCTGGAGTGTTCATGAAGGTCATGCTGATTCTGTATCAAAATTGAGTAAGGGAGTACTGATCCCCACTCTGGCATTTTCTTTATTGAACCCACACGTTTATTTAGACACTTTTCTGATCTTGGGAAATTTAGGTTCCCGACTTTCTCCGGCTGCACAACTAAGTTTTATTCTTGGGGCAGGTTCAGCCTCTTATTTCTGGTTCTATCTGACAGGATTCGCCTCAAAATTATCTTCGCGGCTCTTCCAGAAGGAAATAACCGTACGAATCTTTGATTTTTTTGTTGCCCTTGCAATGCTTCTGATCGCATATGGAATATATAATGTTCAACCTCCGCAATAACCCTTGTTAGATTCTTGCCTGCTAACATGTATTTCTGAGAGCAAAAAATATCACATTAATAGTCGATAACTACATCATTCATTACGAAAGGATGGGGAGCGGTCACATAACCGACTTATTCCCCATTCGAGAAATTATAGTTAGCCTTTAATGAAACGATTATGCGTAATTATTGTTTCTGTTATATGTGGCAGAATTACAAATCCAGATTTTCCACCAGCGTAGCCACCATCACCGCCTTAATGGTATGCATTCGGTTTTCGGCCTGATCAAATACAATACTATGTTTTGATTCAAATACTTCATTAGTGACTTCCAGCCCACCATACAGACCAAAATCTTCCGCCAGTTGCTTACCGAGCGTCGTTTCTTCATCGTGAAAAGCAGGCAGACAATGCAAGAATTTTACTTCTGGATTTCCCGTCAGTTTCACAACATCCATATTGACCTGATAGGGTTTCAGCAAGGCAATCCGCTCTTGCCAGACCGACTTCGGTTCTCCCATTGATACCCAAACATCGGTATATAAAAAATCAGCCTCTTTTACACCTTGTGTAATATCTTCTGTCAGAGTGATCTGACCGCCAGTTTTCTCTGCCTGTTTTTGGCATTCTGCAACTAAGCTTTCATCAGGCCAGCACGCTTTTGGCGCGATCAAGCGGAGATCCATACCCGTCAATGCAGCAGCTTCCAGCATTGTATTGCCCATGTTATTGCGTGCATCGCCCAAATAGGCAAATTTGATCTCAGACAGCGGTTTTGGACTGTGTTCCTGCATCGTCAGTAAATCAGCCAAAAGTTGGGTTGGGTGGAATTCATCAGTCAGGCCATTCCACACCGGAACGCCAGCGTGTTGCGCCAGTGTTTCGACAATTTGCTGACCATACCCACGGTATTGGATGCCATCATACAAACGTCCAAGTACCCGTGCGGTGTCCTTGATGGATTCTTTATACCCGATCTGATTGCCATTTGAGCCTAAATAGGTAACGTTGGCACCTTGATCATAGGCTGCGACTTCAAATGCACAGCGTGTTCGGGTAGAGTCTTTTTCAAAGATCAGGACAATATTTTTCCCTGTGAGTAAGGGAGACTCGGAACCTGATTTTTTATTCGCTTTTAATTCATGAGCCAGAGCTAAAAGAGTATTAATTTCTATTGGAGTGATATCCAGTAATCTTAGGAACGATCGCTTAAAAAAAGGGTTCATTATGCATTGTCTCCATCAGTGCAATATTGAATTTATATTCACTATATATCGATAAAAAATTCAATTACAAGCCCCGCGCTCGGTGTTTGTAAGAGTAAAGGTATTAAGACTGGTTATGAATCAGTCGCTTACGGTTTGCATTCCTCTTAAACAAAATTGGATAGATATATCCTTTGCAAAGAAAAGATGGGAGAATGCAAAACAAGACAGCCAACTGACGGAGGGGATTGGCATGGCAGACCCACATGCTTTAGAAGAACAACGTGAAGAAACCCGCTTGATCATCGAAGAATTATTGGAAGATGGCAGCGATCCTGAAGCGCTTTATATTATTGAACACCACTTTTCGGCAGAAGATTTTGACCAACTGGAAAAAGCTGCTCTTGAAGCGTTTAAGTTAGGTTATGAAGTCACAGATGCAGAAGAGCTGGAAACAGAAGATCGTGTTGTTTTGATGTGTTGTGATGTGATCAGCGAAAGCCGTTTGGAGGCTGAATTGATCAATGTACAGGTTGAACAGCTGATGAATCTGGCTGAAAAGATTGGTATAAATTACGACGGCTGGGGAACATACTTTGAAGATCCGAATGCGTCAGACGATGAAGACGACGAAGGTGATCTCTTTCCCCCAGAAGAAGATAAACCCAAACTTCATTAAAATTTTTTGAAGATAATGAAAGTCTTTGAAGATAATGAAAGTCTTTGAAGATAATGACAGCTTTTTTAAAATAGCGTCAAAGCCAAATGCCCCACTTAATCCGTGGGGCTGGTTTATTGATGATCATTAGCGTTATAGCGCTTTGATCATCCTGACTTCACAGTCGCTGTGGCCTGTATTGCCAAGTGGTTCATCAAGATAGCTGAACCCCAGCTTTTCATACAGGGTAATGGCCGCTCTCAAGTTCTCCGTCGTTTCCAGATAACAGCGTTTAAAACCTTGCTCTGTACCGAATTCGAGGGATTGCTTCACGATTTGCTTGGCTACACCTTTTCCCCGCAGTACCGATGAAAGGTACATTTTTTGTAATTCGCAGGTATTACCATCACCACCAGCCAGCGGAGCAACACCGCCACCACCAATAACGTCACCATCCATCTCAACAACCCAGTAAGCGCTGCGTGGCTGGTTGTAAACTTCGTACAGCGTATCCAGAATCGGATCAGCAACGGCAAAACCTTTGTCTGCGGTTAAACCATGCTCGGCGGATACCTCACGGATAACAGTAGCAATGCCAGAGTTGTCTTGTTGGGTGATGGGGCGAATAACGTAGTGGTGTGTTGTTTTTGCTGTCATTATTTCCTCTTTATATTTTTATTGATGGGGTGTAAATAATACAACATGGAATATATTGAGTTAACTAATAATTAATCAGATAACTATGAGAACGTGATCCCACTGCAGATTACCTTACCGACAATGTGCTCTAATCGTCCTTTGAAGTTCTTGCCGAAGTTCAAAAAGCTCATCAAGCCATTAAATATGTCTTAAAGGAAATTATGAAAATGCAATTTCACTTTTTTATTTAAATGAATTTATTTATTTTTTATTATGAGGTGATAAATATGAAAGATATTCATGAGCTTGCTAATATATATGCGAAATACTTAGCAGCACAGAAGGGACAGAAAGTATATTCAGTTGAGACCTGGAATTATAACAATACACCTAAACTTGCACCTTATAAATCGGATCAGGTACGTGTAGAGGCTAATGAGGATATGCAGTGGGAATTTTATGATGTAAAAGAATATGAATTTAAATTTGCTGAATATGATTGGTATAATCATACTTCTGAGGTGATAGAAAAACGCCTGAAATATGAAAAATCTCAAATAGAGAGTGCAACTTGGTCTGTCAGATCACCGATAAAAGTGGATATAGATTTTCAATTAAAGGTATTATTTCCATTTATTTCTGAAGATAGAGAAAAACTTTCTACTAGTATCAAAGTCGGTGATAATTCCTCAAAAACTGTTACTAATACATGGCGATATCAAGAAGACAGAATGCTGAAGGTTAAACCACATACACATTCATGGGGCTATAAGCATTTGTTGATGAAAAGAGGAACAGCGTATTGGACTCAATCCTGCCAATATATTGGTGCTGCCGGTATTTTATTGCTTGATGGTAATAAACTGAGATTACATATAGTTTATCTAGGAGAAATATTTAACAGGATTAAATACGACATGCATGAAAGTTCACTTCTTGAGGGTTACAAATCAACCTCTAGAAGTGATGTTATATTAGCTAACGTATCAGGGAGTCTTGACTATAATTATTTCATTAAATTTAATGAATATGCATATGAAAAACCTCTGGATAACTGAGGTTACCAATCGATTAATTCAGTTACGTACAGTCAAATTTTCACGCTCGATACGTTGTGTGAAATTTTTTCCTATAAAGTGCTTGATTTATACTTTTTTCAATATCCCAATGGATTTCAAGGTGCCTCGCGGCGGCAAGAGAGCGAATCCCGGGAGCATAGATCACTCTATGTTCATAACAACGGTGACCGGGGTGAGTGAGTGCAGCCAACAAAGAGGCAACTTGAAAGACGAAGGGTATAGGTGAGTTCCCTGATTCACTTAGAAATATCCACTCCAAAATACTTTTCGGAGATACGGGCATAAGTTCCGTCATCTTTCATCTCTTGCAGCGCTTTATTAATTGCTTCTACCAGTTCCGGATCGCCTTTGCGCAGTAAAACGGCTGATTTACTTGCATCGGTTTTCTGGGCGACAATTCTTACCGGAGCATTAGGACGTTGTTTTTTGAAATCAAGGAATGACAGACGATCATTTAGTGTGGCATCTGCGCGTCCGGTGGCGACCAGATCAATGGCTTGGTTAAAACCATCCGTACTGATTAACGTGGCTCCATAAGATGTAGCCAGTTGACCGTAATTACTGGTCAGAGATTGCGCTGAACGCTTTCCTTTTATATCCGCGAATGTCTTAATATCATCGTTATTGTTGCGGGTGATTAACACAACTTGAGAGGTTGTGTAGGGAATGGAGAAACTGAATTTTGCTTCGCGCTCCGGGGTGACGCCCACTTGATTGATAACGGCATCAAAACGTTTAGCATCCAGTCCGGCAATCAAACCATCCCATTTAACTTCCATAAATTCAGATTTGACGTTCAAACGACGGGCGATTTCCCGGGCGATATCCACATCAAAGCCGGTTAATTTGTTGCTGGAATCATGATAGGTGAAAGGTGGATAAGTGCCTTCTGTACCAACTTTAAAAACACCAGAGGTTTTTATCGCATCGAAATCTTTGCCGGCATAGCTGGGGGCGGAAATAGCAAGGGCAGTCGTGCCCGCCAGTAACAAATTCAAAATTTTTTTCATTATGCTTCTCCGAATAAATGATGTTGTTGATATTAAACGTGACTGCTTGCTAGATTTCCCAATCAGGTAAGGTTTCTGTCAGGGTTGAGATAAACTCGACAGTACGCACCTTACTGGGGCGGGTGAAGATGGTTTTTGCCGGGCCTGATTCAATAATATTGCCGGATTCCAGAAACACAACATCATGGGCAAGATTGGCCGCCAAACGTAAATCGTGCGTTGCCATTAACATGGTGGTGCCTTCTCCCGCCAGTTGCTTCAAAACGGAAACAACTTCTTTGGATAATTCAGGATCGAGTGCTGACGTTGGTTCATCACACAGCAGTACTTTGGGTGAAGGAGCCATTGCTCTGGCGATTGCTACACGCTGTTGCTGGCCTCCCGATAGTGTGCTTGGCCAAACATCTGCCTTGTGCGACAGGCCGACTTTTTCCAGCAACACCAGCGCCCGTTCTCTGGCGCGTTCGCGTGACCATTTCTGTACCCAAATCAGTCCTTCCATAATGTTTTCAATTACTGTCAGATGCGGAAAAAGCTGGAAGTTCTGGAATACCATACCGGTTTGTAGGCTAAAGCGCTGAATTTCCCGATGTGGCAACCGTTCTTTACCGTTAAACGTAATCTGCTCCTTGCCAATTTCCAGCTTGCCGGCCTGTGGTATCTCCAACAGATTAATACAACGCAGCAAAGTACTTTTCCCGCTACCGGAAGGGCCGATAAGTGCCGTCAGGCTGCCTTCTTTAATCGTCAGGCTAATATTTTTCAGCACCTTTTGCCCGTCGAAACTTTTTTCAATGTTGGTGAGCTGAATCATCTTTGCCTTCCTTATTGCTGTTTTGTTGGTTACTGCCGTTTTGCTGGGAGAATTTCTTTTCCAACCGGACTTGCAGTGCTGACAACACCGAGCTCAATAAGAGATAGAGAATAGCCGCTTCGGTATACAAGATGAGTGGTTGATAGGTAACGGCAGCGATGCGCTGTGCGGCCAGAAACATTTCTGGCACAGTAATGACGGAAGCCAGCGAGGTATCTTTTACCAGCGAAATAAAAGTATTGGACAGGGGAGGGATTGAAACCCTTGCCGCCTGTGGCAGCACGATCCGGTGCATTGACTGCCACCAACTCATGCCGATAGAGTGAGAGGCTTCCCATTGCCCTTTAGGAACCGAAGTCAGTGCGGCGCGGATGACTTCTGAGGTATAGGCACCAACATTCAGGGTAAAGCCGATAACGGCAGCAGTGAAGGCTTCCAATGTAATACCTGCGCTGGGCAGGGCGTAGAAGATCAGAAAGAGTTGCACCAACAGCGGTGTACCGCGGATCAGCCAAACATAAAACCGAACCACCGCAACCAGCGGCTTAGGCCCATACAACCTGATTAAAGCAACAATAAACCCCAATGAAATCCCAAGTACGAAAGTAATCAGCGTGAGGGGAATAGTAAATGTGAGACCTGCATAAAGCATCGGCCAAAGAGAATCCAGCGCTAAACTGAGCCAATCTGGGATCATAGATTCATCCTAATAGATAGATATTAAAAATACGTTTATTTTTTATAGGCTTGTTTTAATGATGATATGGCAAGAAAAGGTGAACGCTATATACAATAAAGTTATAGCTTAGAACGTTAGGATTGGTTGGTAATATACATGTAAGATAATTATTTAACAGGCACCGATGGCGCCTGTTTTTTGGGCTAATTAAAAGCGATATTGAACACCTGCAGAAATGGTGTAGTTGGTATTATCCATGCTACCGGCATTATTATAAGTATGAGAACTACGGTTGCTATGATTAGTGGCTTCTATACTCCCTTTTTTACTGTTGGCAAACTTATTCCAGCTAAGTTCACTAAATATTTTCATATTCGGAGTAATATAATATCCAGCATCCACGGAGACAGCATAATAACGTGATTGACTGATTTTTGTTTTGTAAGTTGAATTACGCAGGATATGTTCATCTTTGTCTTTTGCCTGAACCCACGGACTGAATTTCAACAAGGCATTGAATTCAAAATCTTGATAACGATATTGTCCGGTCAGTCCCATATACGGCATACTGAATTTCTGTTGGTAAGTGATCACTGGTTTGTTTTTTAAGTCATAGACTTTATTATTATAAACGCCACTTCCCCCACTTGCTGTCCAATTGAATTCGGTTTGTTGATAACCAAATAAACCACCGAGTTTATAATTGGACTGCTTCAACACCCAGCCCTTTAAATTAACATCAAATTCGCTGGCATCATCCAGCTTGGTATTTTCGTGGTGAGACCAGTGAGTCCATTTAGACCGGTTGGGGTTTCCCCAATAATAATCATCCATTTTACCGCTGCCTGATGATAACGTTGTCCAACCACGTGCATTCAGTGTCAGATATGGCAGAGCATCCCAGGAAAGATCACCTTTAATTATAGTAGTGTTTTTAAATTTCCAATTCAATTCACTGAACTTACGCCCATTTTCTGGACTGTAGGTATATTCGTTTGATTGACCTGAAAGCCAGCCTAATGAAGCATTAACAGATACACTGCTTGGTGTGAAATTAATTGGACTTGCATTTACTGTTTGGGTTGCTGCCAAGCTAATAATACTTAAAGTGATTAAATTACGTTTCATTTATAATACTTCCTTTATGAGAAAGGTGTTAATGATTACTTATATCAATACTTATTTATCCCTACATGTTGAACATGTAAAAGAATGGTAAAGATACAAAGATTGAGTGCTATTTTGTCTACTAAATATAGAAATATATCTTTTATTAAAACGTTGAAGTTATGATTAAACTCAATGATTTCATGTAGATAATAACGCATTTAATAATATTTTTTCACTCGGAAAACCACCTTGTTAACATAATTTATTGATATGCGTCCACCTTAATTATTAATTTTAAGTGCATGGTGTCATCATTGTATTTATATAGCTAATTGAAATTTAAAAATCCATCTATATTGGTGATGCATTGTTTTGAGTTCAGAGATTGTAAAGTATGCTGAATTGTTATCTTATGAGTGACTTGGGATTGGTTTTTTGAATATATTCTGGAAGGATAAAATATATAATTTCTTGGATTCACATATTAAGCGCAACACCGTAATGAACGAAGTAAATGAGTGGGTACTCCTTTAAATAACTCATTCGGTGTTTTGTAATCTCGTGTTTTACGAGGGCGATTA
>NZ_JAQRFI010000003.1 GCF_028598805.1 Xenorhabdus yunnanensis
AATCAATAGAATGCAAATGTCAGATTGCGATGCGCCTGTTAGGGCGCGGCTGGTAAGAGAGCCTTATAGGCGCAGATGAAAAACCCCCGGCTATGCCGGGGGATACTTATTATTTAGTATTCTGATTTTAATATAAAGTGCTAGCACGGCATGGCAATTTGTGTATTTGCACTATTTTTAAAAAGTTAGGTTCAAGCAAAGAGGAAAGTCATCCCACAATATACGTCAGTATTAGCTGTTGTGGAGTTATAGGCTGCCGAGGCATGAGAACAAAATTTCCATTAAATTCTGAGCCAGCTTGATACTCATTAGATAATGTTTGCAGTAGCTTTATGTTAATAGTGTGATCATTACAATCAATAGACGTAATTTCAGCCGCATGAAAATCAAAAAAACGTTTTACATGGGGATAAAGCGCTTTAAACAAACTCTCTTTAATGGAAAACGCAAGGGTGAATGCCTGTTCAAATGGCAATGGGCATTCTGTCAGTAATGCTACTTCATTGGCATTGATGATGCTGGATGAAACACTTTCGACAGTCTCTGATTTAATCTCCTGTTCGATATCGATACCGATCATTTGGTACTTATCACAAGAAGCTGCGAATGCAATGGCGCAGTTGGTGGAATGAGAAATGGAGCCACAAATATTGTCAGGCCAGATTGGGGAACGATCTTGTGCATTGGTTACCTGAAAGCCGGAATAACCCAAATTGTTTAAAACTTGTTGAGTGCAGTAACGGGCAGCCAGATATTCCGCTCGCCGTTTATTGACAGCATTTTGTAACTTGGGTGGATAGATAATGCCGCATTCGCCGAATAATGTATAGCGATAGTAAGTTTGATCAAAAGAAGTCTTCATGACTTGAAGATCGGGATGTCCGGATAGTATGCCTGTTTGTATTTCGTTGAAAAATCTATCATTTATGGTAGTGATTTGGGTGGAGATAAAAGTAATTTTTTTCATCATCGGATTTTATTATTGGTTGCGATTATTGAATAGTGAATTATTCGAAAATAGTTATTGCCTGATTTTGCCATCTTATCCTCCGAAAGTTTAGTTCACTAATGTGGTGACTCTTTTTATACTCTTGCGTGTTATCAGTTAAAAAAAGAGGTTAATGTGGAAATATTAGTGACAGGTGGAATGGGTTATATCGGTAGCCATACGTGTGTCCAAATGCTTGCAGCAGGGATGACGCCGATCATCATCGATAATCTGTGCAATGCCAATCATGAAGTCTTGGCGCGCATTGAGGCATTGACTGGTGTACAGCCTCTGTTTTATGAAGGGGATATTCGTGATGAGTCATTCCTTGATGCCATTTTTGCCCGTCATCAAATTCAATCGGTGATTCACTTTGCCGGATTGAAAGCGGTTGGGGAATCTGTCGCTAAACCTATCGAATATTATGACAACAATGTCAATGGAACGCTGGTGCTGGTGCGCAGTATGCATAAAGCGGGTGTAAAAAGCATTATCTTTAGTTCATCCGCGACGGTATATGGTGATCCTGATGTCGTGCCGATTACCGAACAATCCACGGTAGGCAATACCACTAATCCTTATGGCACCAGTAAGTATATGGTCGAACGCTGCCTGTCTGATCTTCATCACGCAGAAAATGATTGGTCTGTGGTGTTGTTGCGTTATTTCAATCCAGTGGGTGCTCATCCTTCCGGCACGATGGGGGAAGATCCTCAGGGAATTCCTAATAATTTGATGCCTTATATTGCTCAGGTAGCGGTGGGTCGTCGGGAAAAGCTGTCTGTGTATGGCAATGATTATCCGACATCTGATGGCACCGGAGTGCGTGATTATATCCATGTTATGGATTTGGCTGATGGGCATATTGCGGCATTAAATGCCGTTGGCAAGAAATCTGGGCTGCATATTTACAATTTGGGCACCGGAAAAGGCACCAGCGTGCTGGAAATGGTGGCAGCGTTCAGTCATGCTTGTGGCAAGCCTGTTCCTTATGAGATTTGTCCACGTCGTCCGGGAGACATTGCGGAATGTTGGTCAAGCCCAGAGAAAGCTGAGCGAGAGCTGGGTTGGAAGGCAAGCCGTACTATTGTGGAAATGACCGCAGATGCTTGGCGTTGGCAGTCTCAAAATCCCAATGGCTATCAAGCGAAATAAGAAGCAAAAACAAGTGAAATATCTAACCCTAACAATGAAAGGAGTATAATCGTGAGTTCCAACCTGCAACAAGCATTACTCCAGCAACAGTGGACAGAAGTTGACGACTATCTAAAACAAGCACTATTACCCAAATCCCCGCATCTTGAACAATCACTTGAATACAATGCCGCTCAAGGATTGCCTGCTATTAATGTTTCTGCGCTTCAAGGGCAGTTTTTGATGATGATGGTACAAATTAGTGGCGCAAAACGTATTCTCGAAATTGGCACATTGGGGGGATATAGCACTCAATATATGGCAAATGGATTGCCTGATGATGGGCTGCTGTTCACATTAGAAAAAGATCCCAGTATAGCCAAAGTGGCTCAGTACAATATTGAAAAGGCACAGCTTGCCCACAAAATCAAAATTATCGAGGGAGATGCTGTCGAGACCTTGCCGACACTGAGTACTGAAGCTCCTTTTGATCTGATTTTTATTGATGCTGATAAACAAAATAGTACATTGTATCTGGATTGGGCTATCAAGCTGGGACATCCGGGAAGCGTTATCATCATGGATAATATGGTTCGTGAAGGTGCGATTTTACATGAGCAGCGGAACGAATCTGTTGAAGGTGTCCGTCAGGTACTTGATAAGATGCTCAACCGTTCAGAACTTACCGTCACTGCTTTACAAACTGTGGGGGAAAAAGGTTGGGATGGTTTTGCATTATTACGGATAAATACAGATAAAAAATTTATCCAATAATTTTTAATGGCAGGAAATAATAGGTTACAAAAAGGATGGTTTATTTTTGGTAAACCATCCTGAGATCAGTTAACTGTATTCAACACCGCTACCCAATATTATTACCTAATATTATGATGTTGGGGTTGCGGTCTTATTTTCAGAAGCAGGTTTCCGTGCTGACTGACATGCTTTTCGCTCACTGGGTTCGCGCTCTTTAATGATTTTTGCTGTTTCATCTACAGTGGGAAGAGGAAAGCCCATATCGTCATAGGCACCAAAACCAATCAAACGATAACCGCTTAGCGGAGAATTTACGGGGACACGAAATTCTTTCTTTTCCCCTGGCGCTAATGCTTCAAATGAGTGTACTGCCAATGTGCCTGGCTCACACTTATCATTAAGGGGTAAAACAGCCAGATAACCTCCCGCTACAGGTTGGTCACCTTTATTTTGCAGTGTGCCGCCCACAAAGAATTTGCCGTTGGCTCCCAACCCCATATGGAATAATAAATGCGCTTCCCCTTTTGCCCATAATGCTGGGGAAAACAGGCTGCTTGCTATTAATATTGCACTGTATGTATAACCACGCCATTTCATTTTCATGCTCCTGTTTACTGAGTTCCTAAATGAAATAGGTATTGCAGTAGTTGGGAAAAAAATCAAGTTAAGTAAGATAACTTGAGCAATGACTATTAACCCATCAATGACTTTTAATTCATCAGCGACTATTAATTCAACAATTCTTATAGATTGATACAAGAATCAATATCACCATATTTTGTCATTCTTTTGAACACATCCAAATCTAATCTGGCAATGTAGTTAATTAAATAGTGGCTACATAACGGCCCATCTGAAATATCTAGCTTGGTTTGAGGTTTAAACTCATTGATATAGTCCAACGAGGAGTATCCTAAAATCTCAGGAGGTAGATGAGGTATGACGTCATCTATATAGTTGAACACTGCGAAATTACTAAATTTTTGGGTGATGTGTTTGGAGAATTCCCTATTTCCAGGTCTTGGGCAGGCAAATAAACAGGCTGAGTGATTGGGCGCTATTGGGCCAATTTCATACATAAGATAGGACGCAATGGCTGATCCAAGGCTGTGACCGACTACAGTGAATTGACAATTTACCCCTATAAGTTGAGTAATCGCTTCAGCCAATTTGAGGTTGCTATAATCACGGTATGATTCAGGTTCAATGACAATCAGTTTCATTGAGTCATAGACACTAAAAAAACCCCGGCTTACTTCTATTTTGGGAAAACGAGTCCATGGTGAGGTGAAATCAATAAGGCCATCGTGGAGATCTTCTAAAAAAATTGAGGGATCTGTTCCGCGTATAGCAACAACATATTCCCCTGGGGAGTTGCTTTTTTCTGCCACATACCCATAACAGACATGATCGGGCCATACGATTTTTCGGGGGGTTACTGAGAAAGACAGATCATTTGCAAAGATATAGGCAATAACTTTCCATCCATCCTCTTCAATTCGCGGATCGACTGGGGGCGTTGGAATATTGTAATACTGTTCGTTCATTTTCGCTGCATATAACACGAATGCTGCAAAATTGGCGGCTTCTTTGTATGTATACATAGTTACCCCTTTTGTTTGTTCTTTGTTGGTGGGATGCTTGTTTTATGCAACTTAATTGTATGTCATTTTGTCGGATTTGCTGGCTTAAGAGGGAATATACAGGTTGAATGATTCTCTGCTTAGATATTAATGGCATTATTATTATAGGGAACTGAACTTCATATAATCCATGCTATTAGAATTTACTTGTTATTAAATGATGAGAGGTAATGACTTGAAGCCATATTGTATTTATCAATATCGAATTAGCTAATTCCCTTTTGTTATATATAGTTTTTATTTGTTCTTTCAAATTGATTGCTATACAGCGTTATTCTTTCCCAATCTGAAGGTTTTATTTGCAATTGAAGGTTTTATTTGCAAATTTTAACAGTTATCAAGAGGCAAATATGGCAGCACCACGTTCGGTTCTTGAACTTATAGGGAATACGCCGCTACTGGAGCTTACGCATCTGGATACAGGCCTATGCCAGCTGTTTATTAAGTTAGAGAATCAAAATCCGGGTGGTTCAATTAAAGATCGTGTTGCACTTTCAATGATTGAGCAGGCGGAAAAACAGGGGTTGTTGAAACCAAGGGGCACTATCATTGAAGCTACGGCAGGTAATACGGGCATAGGACTGGCATTGGTTGCCGCCATGAAAGGCTATAAATTGATTTTAGTTGTGCCTGATAAAATGAGCAGAGAGAAAATTTATCATCTGCGGGCGCTGGGGACAGATGTACGCCTGACACGCTCTGATGTTGGAAAAGGGCATCCTGAATATTATCAGGACTATGCTCTGCGTCTGTCGAAAGAAATCAACGGTGCTTATTATATTGATCAATTCAATAATCTTGCGAATTCAGCCGCCCATATTGCTAGCACGGGTCCGGAGATTTGGCAGCAGATGGAACAGGATGTTGATGCAGTGGTGGTTGGTGTCGGCTCTGGCGGGACGCTTGGTGGTCTGAGCCAGTATTTTAAGGATGTTTCCCCTCATACGGAATTTGTCCTCGCGGATCCTAAAGGTTCTATTCTGGCCGATTATGTTGAGCATGGTCACTATGACGAAGCTGGCAGTTGGTTTGTGGAGGGGATTGGAGAAGATTTTGTCCCGCCTCTTGGTGATTTTTCTCAGGTTCACCATGCTTATCGCATTACTGATGCAGAAGCGTTTGCCAGCGCCCGCAATTTGCTGCTGACAGAAGGCATCTTGGCTGGCTCTTCTTCGGGAACATTGCTGGCGGCGGCGCTACGCTATTGCCGTGCACAAAAAACACCGAAACGTGTGGTTACGTTAGCTTGTGACAGTGGCAACAAATATCTGTCGAAGATGTTTAATGATTACTGGTTATTGGAACAAGGGTTGCGTGCACAGTCGCACGAAAATGATTTGAGCGATTACATTACTTATCGCTATCGGGATGGCGCGACGGTTTCAGTTTCCCCACAAGATACCTTGCAGATAGCTTATGGTCGTATGCGTCTGTATGACATTTCACAGTTACCTGTGATCGAGAACGACCAAGTCGTAGGTATCATTGATGAGTGGGATCTTATGCATACTATCAAGGCTAACTCACGCAATTTCTCTTTACCTGTTACTGAAGCGATGACCAGTCAGGTTGATACACTTAATAAAAAAGCGCCATTGGAGCAGTTAACTGCCACTTTTGATGCTGGTCATGTGGCTCTGATTGTTGATGATGACAATCACTTCCTGGGCCTTGTTACTCGCACCGATGTGCTGAACGCATGGCGTCAACAACTCAATTGATCTCTTTCAGGAATAAATTAATGACTAATTTTGATAAGACTGGTTTTGATAAGACTGAGTTTGATAATACTAAGTTTGATAATACTAAGTTTAATAAGATTAAATTTGATACACAAAGCGTTCACGCAGGCTACGTACCTGATCATACTGGTGCAGTAATGCCCGCAATTTATGCCACATCAACTTACGCTCAACCTGCACCTGGTCAGCATACCGGATATGAGTATTCTCGTAGCGGCAACCCGACGCGTGATGCGTTGGAGCGTGCGATTGCTGAATTGGAAAACGGTACTCGTGGTTATGCTTTTGGTTCTGGTCTGGCTGCCAGTTCGACTATTCTGGAGCTACTTGATAAAGACAGTCATATTATTGCGGTAGATGATCTTTATGGCGGTACTTACCGCTTGCTGGAGAAAGTGCGCCGTCGGACTGCTGGTTTGACAGTCACTTATGTTGAGGCAGGGGACACAGTGGCATTGGAAGCGGCAATTCAACCCGACACTAAAATGATTTGGGTGGAGACTCCTACTAATCCATTGCTGAAATTGGCTGATTTAGCGGCGATTGCGCAGATTGCCAAGCGCCACAATATCATCAGTGTTGCAGATAACACTTTTGCTTCTCCTTATATTCAGCGCCCACTTGATTTGGGTTTTGATATTGTTGTGCACTCTGCAACTAAATATCTGAATGGTCATTCTGATGTTGTTGCTGGCCTTGCTGTGGTGGGAAATAATGCAGAGTTGGCGGAACAAGTGGCCTTCCTGCAAAATTCTATTGGTGGCATTCTTGACCCGTTCAGCAGTTTCCTTGTCCTGCGTGGTATTCGGACATTGGCACTACGCATGGAGCGCCATATTCACAATGCAGAGAAGATTGCGCATTGGCTCGAACAGCAGCCACAAATTGAGAAAGTGTATTATCCCGGCCTTGTTTCTCATCCTCAGCATGAGCTGGCAAAACGTCAGATGCGAGGTTTTGGTGGCATGATCTCCATCGTACTGAAAGGAGATGAAGATTATACGCATCGAGTCATTAAAGAACTGAAATTGTTTACACTGGCGGAAAGTTTAGGGGGTGTGGAGAGCTTGATTGGTCAGCCATTTACCATGACCCATGCTTCCATTCCACTGGAAAAACGTCTTGCGGCTGGGATTACCCCACAGTTGATCCGCATTTCCGTTGGTATTGAAAATGCAGATGATCTCATAGCTGACTTGTCTCAGTCATTTGAAAATGCAAGTTTTTAACAAAAAATAAGGCAAAAAAAAATAAAGTAACAAAAAATAAAGTAATAAAAACTGAGATAAACAAAAAGTTATGCCAAATGAAGAATATCGTTTGGCATTTTTTATAATCTCATTAATTTATATTGATTTATTTTTAATGTTTATTTTTATTGAATTTTTTATTTTTTCATCTGAAAATAAATATATTAAAAATGTAGGCTGCTTGGTTTTAAGGAAAATGAATGGAAGATTTAATTGATAGGTTTTTATTTTTAAATTAAGTTGTATCAATAATTGCTGATATCTCATTAAGAATGAGATATATTTTATCAAGAATGTATATACTCAATAAATTTCAAGTCGAGGTATATACCCAATGGATTTCAAGATGCATCGCAGCCAACAAAGAGGCAGCTTGAAAGACGAAGAGTATAGTTAACAAAGGATGATGTATTATGGCAATTCTAGATATACTCACAATTCCAGATGAAAGACTAAGACAAAAATGTGTTGATATCACTGATTTTGATAAAGTTCAAACGTTGATTGATGACATGCTGGAGACAATGTACAGCACTGATAATGGTATTGGTTTGGCTGCTCCACAGGTCGGGCGGAAAGAAGCGGTTTTACTCATTGATCTTTCTCCAAATCGTGATCAGCCAATGGTTTTGGTCAATCCTAAGATTGTTGAAAAAGAGCGTCGAGTAGTGAATCAGGAGGGCTGTCTATCGATTCCTGGGTATTACGCAGATGTTGAACGGTTTGAAAAAGTGAAGGTAGAAGCCTTTGATCGGTCCGGTAAATCCATTACGGTAGAAAGCGAGGATTTCCTGTCAATTGTTATGCAGCATGAAATTGATCATTTGCATGGCATTATTTTTATTGATTATCTATCCCCACTAAAAAGGCAAATGGCACTGAAAAAAGTGAAAAAGTATCTAAGTAATAGGAAAAAATAACGTATCAGGATAATAAGAATAAAATAAACTATTACTGGTGATATTATATCATTTTGCAATATTGTGGTTTTATATATTGCTATTATTTAATTTATTAATGATAAACATGTATAAAAAAGCTTAAAATCATGGCTCACAAGGCAGTTAACATATACCCAATGGATTTCAAGAGATTTGATGGTAATGATATAAGCAGAGGAACTATTGTGATTGGAAGAAGTGATATTGCGTATTATCAACAGCCTAATTTTTCCATTGATCTGAACCTGATAGATACAACTGATGCCAAGGTGGGTACTTACTTAATGATATTGGATGCAGAGGGAATTAGAGATGCTCAAGTTCTCTCAGTGAAAGGTGGCAGTAAAATGGAATATGTTAATATTCCTTCTACTGGCAGTAGTAACATGCTTGCATGTGCTATTTATATCAGAAACCGGATCAATAGCAGCTACCCGCTGGTTGGCACTATCTACCTTGGCTACAATCCGTCATCCGGTTGTGTTGATATTACTACAGTGAAAATATCCCCTGATTCTCAATTAGATCTAGATGTCGATAGGGTGGGCAACACTAAGTTTGATTTTAAATTGAAAGTAAAATAGAGCATTCAGGGTTTCTGCATCAGACTTTCGCATCAAAGTTTGTATAAAAATGAGTAAGGTGGTCATTTGGTGGGTCACCCACAAGCTATAAAAAGAAATGGCGGGCCAATAGCGGTGCTGTAAAGTTTTTCTTCAAATAAAAACCTCTGGGCAAAGTCATGATTGGCTGACCGTATTCACCTATGGCTTCTGTCATTGCTCGGCTATTGGCGGCTTTAGGACGCAACTGTAGCACTTCACCATGACGGGCTGTGATGCTCTTGACTTTTCCCAGTACAATAAGATCCATAAGTTCTTCCCAATCGTGTCGCAATAATTCTTCCTCAATGGCATTTGGACTCCAAAGTAACGGAGAGCCTACACGACGTTCGGAAAGTGGGATATTTCTTTCTCCCTCAACGGGTATCCACAGGACACGGGATAATTTACGCCTGACGTGACAATTTTCCCATGTAATGCCGCTGTTACCTGTTAAAGGCGCAACACAGACAAAGGTTGTTTCTAACGGGAAGCCTTTGCTATCCACAGGGATTGTTTTCAGCTCAATACCGATATGTTCAAAGTCTTGTTCGGGTTTACTGCCCGCACTCGCACCTAAATAATATTCAAGCAACATACCGACCCAACCTTTATCACGTTTTAAATTGGGGGGAATAGGGAGCTTGGCTAGCGCGGCAAGTTCCCCCATCGATAAGCCCGCCAGAGAATAGGCGCGATCGAATAGTTGTTGTTCATTTTCAGGTGGTGCCGGAGGTGTAAAGTACATGTTATAGAGTCTTTTTTGGTCAAAAAACGTCCGCGTGAATTATTGGAAATCATTATTAATTTATCATTAGCATGATTATTTTTATAATAGCATGATATAGAAGATTTTTTTATTTGTGTTCTCTGCATTAAAAATAAACTTATTATGATTGTTCACCTATTCCCAGTGATAATAAACAGGATCTTACACCATGTTATCCACAGAATTATGGGATAAGTGATAAAAAGTGAGATCACTGGTTTGATTTACAGCCCTAATGAATGAGGTTTTCTACAAAAATAGACGTTTTTTGTTTAACTAAAAGGCATATCCTGTGGATAAATTCATCAATGGTTGATATTTACCCAAAGTAAGAAGGAGCGTAAATTTTCATGTGTGAGATGCATTGTTAAAAGAGGAATAAAATGTATTAACACATTGAAAAATAATGGTTATTTATTTACGCCTATAGCGAGTGTAAAAATATGTAATAAAAGTATACCCGTCTTACCCCTCGCTTTTTCACATACATATCCACAGAAAAGGTGAATAAAATGGTTTGAGCCAGACAATAAATGTTTATAACTTTAGCTTTTTCTGTGAATTATCCTTCTGAAGGCGTAAACCATGCAGATTTAAAATCAAACCATCCAAAGGTATTCATTTTTTACGCCTCTCATACTGCGTTTGCCCTGTAGTTCGAGCCAGTGATGAAATAATGGATGTAGCCAGTGTTGATTAATAATGTTTTCACACCATTTTTCAACAGATAAATGGTTTTTTCTCCAGAAAGATACCTCTTTTGCTAAGTTATTGCCTAAACATTTTTTTAACAATGGCATTTCGTAGAGGCTAGCATGTTGTTCAGCAAAGAACGGACATGACGACGTGAACAATGCAGAATATCTGCTAATGACTGCAAGGTGGTTTCAGTCTTTTTGCCAGCCAGTAAGTTATCTTACCGGCTTTTTTAGTTGGCTTTTAGTTGGCAATGTAATGCAATGTAACGAGGGAAGGAATTGTCTGTGTTAGCGAAGAAATTCAGGCTGGTTCGCTATTATTCCCAGCCTCTTAAATTTCTTCGGTGATATAACGTGCAACGATATCGCCCATCTCATCGGTGCTGACGGCTTTACCATTACCTGCGAGATCAGCGGTGCGATAACCTTGCTCCAAAGCTCGATTAACCGCTTGTTCAATGGCATCTGCGGCATCAAGGTGCCCAAGGCTATAACGCAGCAACAATGCTGTGGATAATATTTGGGCAATTGGATTGGCGATGTTTTTGCCTGCAATGTCAGGAGCTGAACCGCCCGCAGGTTCATATAAGCCAAAGCCTTTTTCATTCAGGCTGGCAGAAGGCAGCATTCCCATTGAACCGGTGATCATGGCGCATTCATCGGATAAAATATCTCCAAAAATATTGGAGCATAATATAACGTCAAATTGCGCCGGATTTTTGATCAGCTGCATGGTGGCGTTATCGATATACATGTGCTCGATTTCAATATCCGGATAATTTTTTGCGATTTCACTGACAACTTCACGCCATAACACGGAGCTTTGCAAAACATTCGCTTTATCAATCGAAGTGACTTTATGGCGACGCTTGCGTGCGGACTGAAATGCAATATGGGCGATCCGTTCTATTTCGAAGCGGTGATAAATCTCAGTATCGAAAGCACGTTCATATTTCCCTTCACCTTCACGCCCTTTGGGTTGCCCAAAATAAATTCCGCCAGTCAGTTCACGGACGCATAGAATATCAAAGCCTTTGGCGGCAATATCATGGCGAAGTGGACAAAAAGATTCTAAGCCTGCATACAAGCGTGCCGGACGTAAGTTGCTGAATAATTTGAAATGCTTACGCAATGGCAATAATGCTCCTCGTTCTGGCTGTTTTGCAGGAGGAAGGTGTTCCCATTTTGGGCCACCTACGGAGCCAAATAGGATCGCGTCAGCTTTTTCGCAGCCAATAATAGTTTCTTGCGGCAAGGGCGTATCGTGACGATCAATAGCTATCCCTCCTGTATCATATTCGCTGGTTGTGATGCGGATATTGAAACGATGACGGATGGCATCCAACACTTTGTAGGCTTGCTTCATAACTTCAGGGCCAATGCCATCACCGGGCAAAACAGCAATATGATAGTGATTGGCTTCTTGCTTGCTTGGCGTTCCGTAATTTGAAATAGATTGATTTGAAATAGATTGGCTCGAAGGCATAATTATACAATTTCCTTTGTGTTGTGTTGGTTGTCGTCTTGGATACTGCTTTGGGAAATGCGTTGCTTTTCTTTTTCTACTTGTTCTGCCTGCCAGATGCTATTCAGGACGTGGATCATTGCTTTGGCAGAAGATTCAATGATGTCAGTTTCCAAACCCATCCCATGGAAACGGCGGCCAAAACACTCCACGATAATATCAACTTGCCCGAGGGCATCTTTGCCATGTCCTTTGCCGGATAATTGATAAGAAATTAATTCCAGTGGGTAGCCTGTGATGCGGTTAATGGCCTGATAGGTAGCATCAACTGTACCATTACCTGTAGAGGCTTCAGACTTGAGTTCATCTCCGCAAGCCAGACGAACGGTCGCTGTGGAGACTAAGTTAGTGCCTGACTGGATGCTGAAATAGTCCAGACGGTAATGTTCATGATCTTGCTGTTGTTGATTGATGAAAACCAAGGCTTCCAGATCGTAATCAAACACTTGTCCTTTTTTATCTGCCAATTTCAAGAATGCCTGATACAACGCATCCAGATCGTAGCCATTCTCTTGATAGCCCATTTCTGTCATGCGATGTTTCACGGCGGCACGTCCAGAACGCGAAGTCAGATTCAACTGAGTATCTTTCAGGCCGATAGATTCTGGTGTCATAATCTCGTAAGTTTCACGATTTTTCAGGACTCCATCCTGATGAATACCAGATGAGTGGGCAAACGCGTTGCTACCTACAACGGCTTTGTGGGCGGGAATCGGAGTATTGCAAATTTGACTCACCAACTGACTGGTACGGTAAATTTCTTTATGGTTGATATTGGTATGCACTCCCAGCATTTGCTGGCGTGTTTTGATCGTCATGATCACTTCTTCCAGCGAGCAATTGCCTGCACGTTCTCCCAACCCATTTATAGTGCCTTCTATCTGACGAGCACCTGCTTGAACTGCGGTGATGGAGTTAGCTACGGACATGCCTAAATCGTCGTGGCAGTGGACTGAAATAATGGCTTTATCAATATTGGGTACGCGATCAAACAATGTGCGTATAATGCCGCCAAATTGATAAGGTGTGGTGTAGCCAACCGTGTCTGGAATGTTGACTGTAGTTGCGCCAGCTTTGATGGCTTGCTCAACAATTTTGCACAGATTATCGATATTTGTACGACCTGCATCTTCACAGGAAAATTCGACATCATCGGTGTAGTTACGTGCTCGTTTGATGGAGCGAACTGCCATTTCAACAACATCATCAAAGGTTCTTTTTAATTTATGTTCGACGTGCAGATTTGAGGTAGCCAATACCATATGCAGGCGGAAGGCTTCAGCAACTTTCAGGGCTTCAGCGGCGACATCAATATCATTGTCAACGCAGCGGGATAAGGCACAAATACGACTATTCTTGATTTCACGGGCGATAGTTTGAACTGATTCAAAATCCCCCGGAGAAGAAACTGGAAAACCTGCTTCAATGATATCAACTCCCAGCCTTTCCAGTGCATAAGCAATTTGCAGTTTCTCTTTCACACTCAGGCTGGCTTGTAATGCCTGCTCTCCATCACGTAATGTGGTATCGAAGATAATAACTTGCTGGCTCATGTTGTGCTCCTGTCAGATAGACTAGTTAGGTGATCATGTTTTATTTTTGAGCGCCGAGCAGGTAAAAAAAACCCGCGCGGTGCGCGGGTTTTCATTTCTGATGAAGGTCAACTTAACTCTGTTTTTCATCCACCAGCATACCGCGCACATTAAAGGCGATAAGTAGTAGGCTTAGTAGAAGAATAGAGTGAGTCATGTGAGCTAACCTTTATAAATTTGTTAACTTAGTTTTAAGTTTCAATGTATTTATAGATACTTTATCTAAAAAACAATGTCAAGCAGTATAAGTATAAATTCAGAGTGAATCATGCTCGTTGTTGGTTGCTTATTGAGCGGTCATTGGACTTGGTGACTATTTTTTACATTTTTAGCGATGTTTTTATCTATTTTTCATATCTATATATGGAGTAAAATCCGGCTCTGATGGATGATAAACATGATATCTGTTATTTTATACAGTTAATTATATGTGATGTTTTATTAGACTGTTTTAATACGGATACATACTGACTGGTTCTAAGGAACAAGGAATGATAGATGTTAACCACAGTATTTTTTAGGTTAAGCAATCATAACCATATAGAATATTAATAAATTGTGTCTCGATATATTGGAAGAACTAATTTCTATTAAATACATCCGATCATTTTCTTGATAGAGAATATTAATAGAGATTTTTTATAAGTAGTTAGAATGCAGTAATTTTATTATGAGTTGTTTCTACTCTTCATTTTGTCATTATTGGCTGATCGTTTGTGATGTAAGTCGTTAGTGTAAGTTGAGTTATTCCTATTCATATATAACGCATTAATATTCATGCTTATAAAATATTACGGTTGCATAGATAAGAATGCATTGGTTATGCATATTTGATTTTTTACAAGGAAGATTCTCAATTTATTTTCCAACAAATTGGGGTAATTGATCTTATTAATTGGTAAGGCTGTTTATGATGTCTAAATGTTGCATTTAAAAACAGCCAATATTCCATTATTTAGTGAGATCACTGCTATAAGTTTAGTGGAGTGAAATAATGACTGAATACAACTCAGTAACTACAGGAAAAAAAGAGCCATGCGATGTTCAATTGCGTAGTGTAGATCTTAATTTGCTTACTGTTTTTGATGCTGTAATGCAAATGCAGAATATTACACGCGCAGCTCGGGCATTAGGCATGTCACAGCCGGCTGTCAGTAATGCGGTAGCGCGTTTGAAGACGATGTTTGATGACGAATTATTTGTTCGTTATGGTCGGGGTATTCAGCCAACGGCAAGGGCAAAACAGCTTTTTGGGCCTCTCAGACAGGCTCTTCAAATTGTCCATAATGAATTGCCCGGAGTGGGATTTGATCCCAATAATAGTACAAGAGTATTTAATCTCTCTATTTGTAGCCCTCTTGATATTCGTTTAGCTGCTCAGATTGTTGGGCAAATAAAAAAACATGCTTCTAATATCGAAGTTGTCATTAAAACACAAATCAGTAATGATATTGAGAAGCAATTAAAATATCAGGAAATAGAATTTGTTATCAGTTATACCCAATTAGAACGCCCTGATTTTCATAATTATCCTCTGTTTAATGATGAATTAGTGCTGGCCGTTTCTAAACATCATCCTAGAATTGACAAGCGAATTACTCAGCAACAATTGCAGGAAGAAAGACATGCTATTGTTGCGTTGGATAATACAGATTCATTCAGTAAGCCTTACTATGAAAGCAATGAATTATTGCGCTCTATTTCTTATCAGGGAACGGATTTAAATAGTGTTCTTAATATTGTCTCTCAGACTTATTTAGTTGCCATTGTGCCAAAATGGATGGTTGAACACTATTCTGAACAGTTAAATATTTGTTCAGTATCTTTGCCTAATGGTCGGATTTCTCGTCCTTGCTATTTAATATGGCATAGCTCAACCGATCGGGATAAAGGCCACCAGTGGATGAAATCACTGTTAAGTCACCTTGGTGAACAAGAATAAATCACATTAAAGCAGAACATATGAAATGAGAGCCTATCCCTTTAACAGAGTATCAGATAGTTGTCTATCGGATAGCTGCACACCGGGATAGGACTCTTGATTCGTAGGACTCTTGATTCTCGATAAATCCTGCAAACATTTTCCCATTCAAAGAAAGAAGATAACAAAAATACACTTCCCCCTTTTACTAGGAATAGGTAGACTGCGCGAAAATAGCTAACATCTGTAAGCTGAAAAGTAGGCAATACACTTACTGAAGACGCTGAATAAAAGACTTATACAGGAATAGATTGTGATAACAGATTCTCTGCATTCCTATCACTTGGTTAACCGATTGCAGCAGCAAGCCAATGAATATCCGGAAAAAATTGCATTTCGGCAATGGTCACCATCAGAACAGCTTGAAATGAATTGGCGGCAGGTTGAATGCACAACAAAATCCGTGGCAAGAGCACTACTGTCATTGGGAATAGAAGTGCAGGAGAAAGTTGGTATTTTTGCACAGAATTGTATTGCATGGTCATTGGCTGATTTAGCTATTCTTCAACTTCGGGCTGTAACAGTGCCGCTGTATGCGACGAGCACTTGTGATCAGGCTGCATTTATGCTCAATGATGCAGGAGCACAGGTGTTATTTGTTGGTGGACAGGAGCAATATGACATTGCGATGGCACTGATTGAACTGTGCCCCAAACTCGCTCATCTTATTGTTATGGATGAATCTGTGGATTTGCAAGGATGTCCGCAGGCATTGTATTTATCCGCTTTTATTGATAATGACTATTCACAATATCAGGCTGAACTTGATGGCCGTATTGCTGACCGGGATTTAAATGATCTCTTCACGTTAATCTACACCTCTGGTACAACGGGAGAGCCAAAGGGAGTGATGTTGGATTACCGTAATATCGCGTCACAGCTTTATCTGCATGACCAGAGATTAACATTGACTAACCAGGATGTATCGCTCTGCTTCCTTCCCCTATCCCATATCTTTGAACGGGCATGGAGTTATTATGTCATGCACACCGCTGCCCTGAATGTCTATTTAACTGATACAAATTTTGTGCGTGAAGCAATGTCTGATGTTTGCCCGACAGTCATGTGTTCTGTTCCCCGATTTTATGAAAAAATTCATAGCGCGATCTTGGACAAAGTTTCCCGTGCACCTTTTTGGCGCAGGATGATTTTTAATTGGGCATTGAAGCGGGGAGAAAGCCGTTGGATGCATCAGCAGAAGAATAAAAAAGGTTGTCCATTCACACGCTGTAGTTATCAATTGGCTGACAAATTGGTGTTGAACAAGCTCCGTAATCTTTTGGGGGGGCGGGTACGTTTCTTGCCAGTGGCGGGAGCACGCCTTGACGATAACATTACCCGTTTTTTCCTGTCCATCGGTCTGAATATCAAATATGGATACGGCATGACAGAAACCTGTGCCACGGTATCTTGCTGGGAAGAAAAAAATTATCTGTTGGGTTCAATTGGCACGCCATTGCCCGGTGTTGATGTCCGTATCAGCACGGAAGGGGAGATTCAAGTGCGTGGCCCTATTGTTATGAAAGGTTACTTCAACCGCCCAGAGGAAACTGTCCACGCCTTTACTGAGGATGGCTGGTTGCGGACAGGTGATGCAGGGGGACTGGACGATGACGGTAATTTGTTTATTACCGAACGCCTGAAAGATTTGATGAAAACGTCAACAGGCAAATACATTGCCCCACAAATGATTGAAGGGATGTTAGGACAGGATCGTTTCATTGAACATATTGCAGTCATTGCCGATGCCCGCCAATTCGTTTCTGCATTGATTGTTCCCAGCTATGAAGCGCTGGAGGAGTATGCAAAATCAATCAATCTCCATTATCGTGATCGTCTTGAGTTGTTGCGCGACCATCAGGTTGTAGAGCTGTTTGAACGGCGTTTGAAGGAAATGCAGAAAAATATTGTTAAATTCCATCAGGTCAAACGATTTATTCTTTTGCCGGAAGCCTTCTCGATGGAAAAGGGAGAATTAACGCCCACATTAAAATTGCGTCGCAAGATTATCTCTCAGCGTTATCAGAGCGAAATTGAATCCATGTATCGGGATTGAAAATAGGCAAAAATACGGCTATCCACCGGACAAATGTTTGCAGTATGTGAATTGATGTTTGCTAACGTTTATATCTAACGTTATTTTAGTTAAATTGGTGTTATTGAAGCTGGTGTTATTAAAACTGGCGTTAGCGAAGCTGATGTTATCGAATTTAGCGTTATCGAAATAGCATTAAACTCAATTCACTTATATAAATAAGAAATGGAATAAATAAGGTAATTTTTTCGTTACCTTATGAAATTCTGACGATTAACTTGCAAACATAGCTTGGAGGCAAACTCGATGGAGATGCTGTCAGGAGCCGAAATGGTTGTCAGATCGCTAATCGATCAGGGCGTTGAACACGTGTTCGGCTATCCGGGTGGGGCTGTACTGGATATCTATGATGCTCTGCATACGGTTGGAGGTATCGAGCATATTTTGGTTCGCCATGAACAGGGAGCTGTTCATATGGCGGATGGATATGCACGTTGTACGGGAAAAGTCGGGGTTGTTTTGGTGACATCCGGGCCAGGGGCAACGAATGCCATTACGGGAATAGCAACCGCATACATGGATTCAATTCCCATGGTGGTGTTATCTGGTCAGGTTGCCAGTTCCCTGATAGGTAATGATGCTTTTCAGGAGTGCGATATGGTGGGAATTTCCCGTCCCATCGTGAAGCATAGTTTCTTGGTGAAAAAAGCAGAAGACATCCCAAATACAATTAAAAAAGCTTTTTACTTAGCCGCAAGTGGCCGGCCAGGGCCTATTGTTATCGATTTTCCCAAAGATACTGTCAATCCTGCATTGAAATTCCCGTATGTGTACCCTGAAAAAATCAACATGCGTTCTTACAACCCTACTGTTCAGGGACATAAGAGACAAATTAAGCGGGCATTGAATACCCTGATGGAGGCAAAAAAGCCTGTGCTTTATGTCGGGGGTGGTGCCATAAATTCAGGATGTACGTCAGAATTGGCGAAACTGGTTGAGCGTTTTCACATTCCGGTCGTTAGTTCGTTGATGGGATTGGGGGCATTTCCTGCAACTCATCGTCAAAGTTTGGGAATGCTGGGGATGCACGGTACTTTCGAAGCTAACAAAGCGATGCATAATTCCGATGTGATTTTTGCTGTGGGTGTGCGTTTTGACGATCGAACAACCAATAATCTGGAAAAATATTGTCCGGAAGCGACTGTACTGCATATTGATATCGATCCAACCTCGATTTCGAAAACGGTGGCGGCAGATATCCCTATTGTCGGAGATGCTAAACAGGTGCTTGGTCAGATGCTGGAATTATTGGATTCCACGGAAGATACCCAAGATCCTGATGCTCTGAAAGATTGGTGGCTTTCCATTGAACAGTGGCGCAGCCGCAAGTGTCTGGATTACGATCAGACTACAGCGAAGATCAAGCCACAAGCCGTAATTAAAACCCTTTATCGTCTGACTAAAGGGGAAGCATATCTTGCGTCAGATGTTGGTCAGCATCAGATGTTTGCCGCTCTGCATTATCCATTTGATAAACCAAGACATTGGATTAATTCCGGTGGATTAGGAACTATGGGTTTTGGTTTGCCTGCCGCGCTTGGTGTGAAACTGGCAAAACCTGATGCCACAGTGGTATGCGTGACAGGAGATGGCAGTATCCAGATGAATATTCAAGAGCTGTCTACTGCCTTGCAATATGGCTTACCTGTTTTGGTGCTGAATTTAAACAACCGTTTCTTGGGCATGGTGAAACAATGGCAGGACATGATATATGCAGGTCGCCATTCTCAATCCTATATGGAATCCCTGCCTGATTTCGTCAAATTGGCGGAATCTTATGGTCATATTGGCATCGCCATCCAGACTTACGATGAGTTGGAGACAAAACTGGCTCAAGCCTTGTATGAAGTCACTGAAAATCAACGTCTGGTTTTCGTGGATGTTACCGTTGATGAAACAGAGCATGTTTATCCAATGCAGATCCGTGGAGGAGCAATGGATGAAATGTGGTTAAGCAAAACAGAGAGGACCTGATCATGCGCCGGATTTTGTCTGTATTACTTGAAAACGAATCGGGAGCGTTATCCCGCGTGGTTGGTTTGTTTTCTCAGCGGGGTTATAACATCGAAAGCTTGACGGTTGCTCCTACTGAAGATCCAACATTGTCACGCATGACTATTCAGACCAAAGGTGATGCCAAGGTATTGGAGCAAATTGAAAAGCAATTGCATAAGTTAGTAGATGTGCTGCGGGTCAACGAATTAACGGCCGGGCCTCATGTTGAGCGTGAGATCATATTGGTTAAATTACAAGCCAGTGGGTATGGCCGGGAGGAGATTAAACGCAGCACGGATATTTTTCGCGGACAGATTGTTGATGTGACTTCAACTCTCTATACCGTCCAATTAGTGGGGACGAGCGAAAAACTGGATGCTTTTCTTGATTCAGTCAGAGAGGTAGCGGAGATTGTGGAAGTGGTGCGTTCGGGTATCGTTGGTGTCTCTCGCGGAGAGAAAATTATGCGATGAAAAATCGCAATCTGCGGGTTAAAATACAGATATTCATGGGGCCCTACTGTAAAGTAGGGCTTTTCATAATATTACTGAGGGGTTAATGTGAAACTGGATGAGATCGCCCGCTTAGCAGGTGTTTCACGTACTACGGCCAGTTATGTCATCAATGGTAAAGCCAAACAGTATCGGGTCAGCGATAAAACAGTAGAAAAAGTGATGGCAGTGGTCAAGGAGCATAATTATCATCCCAATGCTGTTGCTGCTGGTCTTCGGGCGGGGCGTACCCGTTCAATTGGTTTAGTCATACCCGATTTGGAAAATACGAGCTACACGCGCATTGCCAATTATCTTGAACGTCAGGCACGGCAACGTGGCTATCAGTTATTGATCGCGTGTTCTGAAGATCAGACTGATAATGAAATACGCTGTGTTGAACATCTTTTGCAGCGTCAGGTTGATGCGATCATTGTTTCCACGGCCTTGCCGCCTGAGCATCCTTTCTACCAGCGTTGGGCAAATCGCTCATTACCAATCATTGCTCTTGACCGTGCTTTGGACAGTGAGCACTTTATCAGTGTGGTTGGGGATGATCTCGAAGATGCGAAGATGCTGGCACAGGAGTTGCAGCAATTTCCTGCTGAGTCAGTCCTCTATTTGGGAGCATTGCCTGAATTATCGGTCAGTTTCTTGCGTGAACAAGGTTTCCGCAAAGCATGGGAGCATGATCCACGGGAAGTAAACTATCTTTATGCCAATAGCTATGAGCGTGAAGCTGCGGCTGAAGTATTTGCATCATGGTTGGAAACGAATCCTGTTCCTCAGGCATTGTATACCACTTCATTTGCGTTGCTTCAGGGAGTCATGGATGCGCTTCTCAAGCGTAGTGGTCGCTTACCTAGTCAATTGGTTATCGCCACATTTGGCGATCATGAGTTGCTTGATTTCCTTGAATGTCCGGTATTGTCTGTGGCACAACGCCATCGTGATGTCGCTGAGCGTGCTCTTGAGCTGGTACTAGCCAGCTTGGATGAAAAACAACGTCCAACCCCCGGAATAACCAGAATGCGTCGTCATTTATGTCGTCGTGGTAAGCTGAGTCGGAAGGCCTAATTGAGTGCCCTCATTAAAGATGAGGGTGCTATTTACTTGCTGAAAATTCTCAAAATACACTTTTTTGGCTAATTTTGAGACTATTCTGACTAAAATTCTTCTAAACATCCTTTTATAACCTTTAAAATTGATAACGTATTATTCAAATCAATAAGATCAATAATTTCATATTGAAACATTATTATTTGTGAATATTACTTATTATTTATAAATGTCACTTATTATTGGGAGGTTGGCCTCTTATTTGTTTGATATATAATCATTTTACATTTTTAGATAAATACTGAATTTCAATATGTTATTATTTTTTTATACTATTGTAACTCAAATATATTGTTATTATTGATAGATTGTATGTGATTAACAATTGGACAACAATGAGATATGAGTTACATAAATTAATTTAAGTGGTAATTTTTTGCACTAAACGATATTTCTAATAAGGCTCTCAGTAGTTCTATTAAATTATTCAAAATTATCATAGTGTTATCTATTAATGTTATAGCTAAAAATTAAGAATCCTTCTTTTTCTGTTCCCAATCTTTCTGTAAATCTAGCTAAAGCGCACCGGCTCTGGCTTGACAAGGTTTTCATACCATCCGTAAACTCTTAATTGTGGTGATTTGTGGGATAATGTGGAGATTTGGGCCATCAAGGGGTAACCTGAGCATGTTTCGTGGAGCAACGCTGGTTAATCTCGATAATAAAGGGCGGCTCACTGTACCAGCCCGATATAGAGAAATGCTGAATGAGGAATCAACAGGTCAAATGGTTTGTACTATTGATCTCCATCAGCCGTGCTTGTTGCTTTATACATTACCCGAATGGGAAATCATCGAAGAAAAATTATCTCGCTTATCCAGCATGAACCCAGCTGAGCGTCGTGTTCAGCGTTTGTTATTGGGGCACGCCAGTGAATGTCAGATGGACAATGCAGGGCGTCTTTTATTAGCTAATACGTTGCGTCAGCACGCAGGGCTAATAAAAGAGGTCATGCTGGTTGGGCAATTTAATAAATTTGAATTGTGGGATGAGCAAGTTTGGTATCAACAGGTACAGAATGATATTGCGGCTGAACAATCCACACAAGAACCTCTATCAGCAAGGCTACAGGACTTATCACTATAAACATGGCAAATAGTCATTTTGAGCATACCAGTGTACTACTGGATGAAGCTGTCAATGGACTGAATATTCAAGAAGATGGAATTTATATAGATGGAACATTTGGGCGAGGGGGGCACTCTCGCCTGATTTTGTCGAAATTAGGGACTAATGGACGTTTAATTGCGATCGATCGTGACCCACAAGCCATTGAAGCGTCAAAGGCCATTGCTGACAAGCGTTTTTCTATCACACATGGGCCATTTTCTGAGTTGGCAACTTATATAGAAGATGCGGGTCTGGTTGGAAAAATTAATGGTGTATTGCTGGACTTAGGGGTTTCCTCCCCACAATTGGATGATCCTGAGCGTGGTTTTTCATTTATGCGTGATGGGCCATTGGATATGCGTATGGATCCCACCCGTGGGCTGTCCGCCGCAGAGTGGTTGATGAAGGCCGAAGCCGATGACATCGCATGGGTGTTGAAAACGTTTGGTGAAGAACGTTTTGCCAAGCGCATTGCAAGAGCCATTGTGGCACGCAATCAGGAACAACCAATTACGCGTACCCGCGAGCTGGCAGAGTTAATTGCTCAAGCAAGCCCAATTAAGGAAAAGCATAAGCATCCGGCAACACGCAGCTTTCAGGCTATCAGGATTTACATTAACAGTGAATTGGAAGAGATCGAACGTGCATTAGATGGTGCATTGCGCGTTCTGGCACCACAGGGGCGATTATCTGTCATCAGTTTCCATTCGTTGGAAGACCGCATAGTGAAACGTTTTATCCGACAAAACAGCCAAGGGCCACAGGTTCCAGTCGGTTTGCCTCTTACGGAAGCGCAGTTAAAAACGCTGGGGGGAAGAAGTCTGAAATCTATT
Source organism: Xenorhabdus yunnanensis (assembly GCF_028598805.1). Classification (GTDB taxonomy): domain Bacteria; phylum Pseudomonadota; class Gammaproteobacteria; order Enterobacterales; family Enterobacteriaceae; genus Xenorhabdus; species Xenorhabdus yunnanensis. The sequence continues at coordinate 23,265 of NZ_JAQRFI010000003.1, forward strand.
GGCAAAATGAAACCCTCTGAGGGTGAAGTAGCCACAAATCCAAGAGCGCGAAGCTCTGTTTTGCGGTTTGCTGAGAAGACGGGGGAATAATGGCTAGTGAACGTCACGGGTTAGTCGGAGTTATTGGCAGGGATTTAATTTGCAATGCCAAGCTACCACTGATTTTGCTGGTGGCAGTTGTTGTTTCAGCCATCAGTGTTGTGACGGTCGTACATAAAACCCGCTTATTGACTGCGGAAAAAGAGCGTCAAGTGATCCAATTTTATGCTCTGGATAATGAGTGGCGTAATTTGCTCCTTGAAGAGAACGTTCTGGGTGAGCACCGTCGGGTTGAACAGAATGCGATTAAACAATTGCAGATGCAACACGTTGATCCAACCAAAGAAAATATAGTGATAACTGAATGACTCCAGTTGACAACCAAAAGGTAGGCGATGAAAGCTGTACGCTCTTTAAAGTCGAAAAAGCGAGAAGATAAAGCAAGTTTTGTAAGCTGGCGTTTTGCCTTGCTGTGCGGAGGCATTGGGTTTGCTTTAATCGGGCTTTTGATTCGTGCTGCCTATTTGCAGATCCTCAATCCTACGCGTTTGGTAAAGGAAGGTGATTCGCGTTCCCTACGCGTCGAATTTGTCCCGACTGCCCGTGGTATGATCAATGATCGCAATGGGAGTCCACTGGCTGTTAGTATTCCTGTTAATGCTATTTGGGCAGATCCCCAACAAGTACTTGAAAAAGGTGGCGTTACAGATGATATCCGCTGGCAGGCTTTGGCTAGTGAGCTTCACATCTCCCTTGAACAATTAAAAAGTAAAATTAATGGGTTTCCCAGAGGGCGCTTTGTTTACCTGGCCCGCCAAGTGACTACCTCTATCGGCAATTATATCGAGGAATTGAAGCTGCCCGGTATCTATTTGCGTCAAGAAAACCGCCGCTATTATCCGGCAGGATCAATGACTGCACATATCATTGGAGTGACTAACATTGATAGTGTAGGAATTGAAGGGATTGAAAAGAGCTTTAATAGCTGGCTGACAGGCATGCCGGGAAGCCGAACTGTTCGTAAAGACCGGATGGGGCGTGTTATTGAGGATATTTCATCTACGGATAGCAAGGCTGGTCACGATTTAACACTTAGCATAGATAGACGCCTTCAGACTCTGGTGTATCAAGAACTGACGAAAGCGGTTGAGTTGAACAAAGCAGAATCCGGTACAGCCGTATTGGTTGATGTCAATACAGGTGAAGTTCTGGCAATGGCAAATAGCCCATCTTATAACCCGAATAATTTTGTCGGGGCGTCGAAAGATGCGATGCGTAACCGCGCTATCACCGATACTTTTGAGCCTGGTTCCACGGTGAAACCGCTGGTGGTAATGAGTGCGCTGAATAATGGCATTGTCAAAGAAAATACAGTGTTAGATACCAGGCCATACCGATTAACGTATGGTTCGCGGGGGCATGAAATCAAAGACGTTGCTCCACGCCCTGAGTTAACTATCACCGGAATTTTACAAAAGTCGAGTAACGTTGGTGTTTCTAAACTGGCGTTAGCGATGCCTGCCTCAGAGGTGGTAGATGTTTATTCACGCTTTGGGATGGGAAAACCGACCAATTTGGGATTGGTCGGAGAAAGTAGTGGCTCATTCCCAATAAATAAACAACGGTGGTCAGATCTTGATAGGGCCACCTTTTCTTTCGGCTACGGGCTGACGGTAACACCATTACAGTTAGCGCGGGTCTATGCAACGATAGGAAGCTTGGGCATTTATCGCCCATTGTCAATTACCAAAGTTGATCCTCCCGTACAGGGCACCCGGGTATTTCCTGAAGATATTATGCGGACAGTGGTGCACATGATGGAGAGTGTGGCATTACCGGGAGGTGGTGGTGTACGGGCAGCGATAAAAGGCTATCGCATTGCCGTTAAAACTGGTACGGCAAGAAAAGTCGGGTCGGATGGCAAGTATCTCAATGATAAGCATATTTCTTATACCGCCGGGGTTGCACCTGCGAGTAATCCACGGTTTGCACTGGTTGTGATCATCAATGATCCACAAGCAGGTAAATATTACGGCGGTGCGGTTGCCGCACCTGTCTTCGGCGCGATCATGAGTGGTGTTCTGCATAAGATGAATGTTGAGCCAGATGCATTGCCTGTAGGTGATAAAAACGAATTTATGATTAATAAATAAAGAGGATAAAAGTGGCAGATCGTAATTTACGCGATTTATTGGCTCCATGGGGTGTTGATGCACCAGAGCTTCCGCTGCGCGAAATGACATTGGATAGCCGTAAGGCGGCTGCCGGAGATCTGTTTGTTGCCGTTCAAGGGCATCAGGCAGATGGTCGACAATATATTCCTCAAGCCATCGCTCAAGGTGTCTCTGCGGTAATTGCAGAAGCGAAGGGAAAAGCGGATAGCGGCACGATGCAGAAAATGCATGGTGTACCTGTTATCTATCTGGACGATTTAAATAATAAATTATCAAAATTGGCAGGTGAGTTTTACCAACATCCTGGCAATAAGCTGAAATTGGTCGGAGTGACTGGAACCAACGGAAAAACGACAACAACACAATTGTTGGCTCAATGGACTCAAGGGCTTGGAGAAACCAGCGCCGTGATGGGAACGGTGGGAAATGGTTTGTTGGGCATGATAGTACCCAGCGAAAATACGACAGGCTCTGCGGTTGATATCCAGCTTGATTTACAACAAATTGTTAATCAAAACGCCACTTTTGCTGCGATGGAAGTCTCTTCGCATGGTCTGATTCAGGGAAGAGTGGCTGCATTGCCATTTCAAGCCGCTGTTTTTACTAATTTAAGCCGAGATCACCTTGATTATCATGGTGATATGGAAAATTACGAAGATGCTAAATGGCTATTGTTCAGCAGCCATAATGTGAAGCAGAAAATCATCAATGCTGATGATGCGGTTGGGCAGAAGTGGTTGTCCCGTTTGCCGGATGCAGTGGCTGTTTCGATGGAAAATAACTTGCCGGAAAATTGGCAGGGGCGTTGGTTATCGGCCAGTGAAGTTCATTATCATGATAAAGGCGCCTCCATTGCATTTACTTCCAGTTGGGGGAACGGAACACTCAATAGTCCCCTGATGGGCTCGTTCAATGTCAGCAATTTACTGTTGGTGCTTGCTACTTTGTTGTCCCTGGAATATCCCCTGGAGAAATTGTTGTCGACGGCTTCGTGTCTGGAACCTGTTTGTGGGCGCATGGAAGTCTTTTCTGCTGCTGGTCGTCCGACGGTTGTCGTTGATTATGCCCATACTCCTGATGCTTTGGAAAAAGCATTGTCTGCGACACGTCTGCACTGCAAAGGGCAACTCTGGTGCGTATTTGGTTGTGGTGGTGATCGTGATAAAGGTAAGCGCCCATTAATGGGGGGCGTTGCAGAACAAGGCGCTGATCGTGTGATTGTCACTGATGACAATCCTCGCAGTGAAGAACCTCAGGCAATTGTGGCTGATATTCTGAAAGGATTCATCGATCCGGGACAGGCAATGGAAATTCATGGGCGTGTTGAGGCTGTCACCAGTGCCATTATGCAGGCCACTGAAGAAGATGTTGTTCTTGTGGCAGGTAAAGGCCATGAAGATTACCAACTGGTCGGCAATCGTCGTCTGGATTATTCAGATCGCCTGACCGTTGCGCGTTTGCTGGGGGTAATTGCATGATTCCCCTGACACTACAGAAATTGGTTCAGTTGACGGATGGCGAGTTATATCGCGTCACTGATCAGCAAGCTGAAACTCTGCAAATTAATACCGTGGAAACTGACAGCCGTCAGATCATGCATGGCAGTTTATTCATTGCCTTACAAGGGGAAAAATTTGACGCCCATGATTTCGCCGCTGAGGTAGTACAGCAAGGAGCCAGCGCGTTATTGGTCAGTCGTCGCCTTGATATTGACTGTCCTCAGGTCGTCGTCGAAGACACTCGTCTGGCGATGGGAAAACTGGCGGGTTGGGTTCGTCAGCAAAGTAAAGCAAGGATTGTGGCCTTGACCGGCTCATCGGGCAAAACATCTGTAAAAGAGATGACTGCGGCGATTTTGCGTCAGTGTGGAAACACCCTTTATACCGCAGGTAACTTCAACAATGACATTGGCGTGCCATTAACCCTGTTCAGGCTTACTGATGAACACCAGTTTGCTGTTATTGAACTGGGAGCCAACCATATCGGTGAAATTGCCTATGCCACTGAAATGACTCGTCCTGAAAGTGCATTAGTCAATAACCTCTTTTCTGCCCATCTGGAAGGATTTGGCTCTTTGGCTGGAGTTGCAAAGGCAAAAGGCGAGATCTTTGAAGGCCTTGCTCCGGCTGGAACTGCCATTATCAATCTGGATAGCAATGATTGGAACCATTGGCAGCACAGTATTAGTGATCAGCAAACGGTATGGCGTTTTTCTGTCTCATTAACGGCAGAGGCTGATTTTTACGCAACGAATATTTCAGAACAACTAGTGGCAACACATTTTTGTCTCCATAGCCCGATCGGGAGTGTTGAACTGACATTACCGTTACCGGGGAAACACAATATTGCCAATGCGTTGGCTGCCAGTGCGCTCGCAATTTCTGTTGGCGCATCGTTGGATGATATCCGCATTGGGTTATCGGAATTGAAAGCGGTTGCCGGACGTTTATTCCCTATCCTTCTGACTGAAGGAAAAGTGATATTGGATGACACTTATAACGCGAATCCCGGCTCTATGATTGCTGCGGCGAATGTTTTATCGCAGATGCCCGGTTATCGGGTCATGGTGGTTGGTGATATGGGCGAGTTGGGCGATCAGGCGATAGAGTGCCATCATGAGGTGGGCGAAGCAGTAGCATCCACAACTATAGACAAGGTACTCAGTGTCGGGAATCTCAGTGCCCATATTAGTAGCGCGAGTGGTCGGGGTAAGCATTTCATAAACAAGGCTGAATTAGTTGCAACGCTGCTTCCCTTATTGGAACAACATGAAATGATTTCCATATTAATTAAAGGTTCACGTAGTGCCGCAATGGAAGAGGTAGTGAACGTATTGAAGGAGAACTTCCAATGTTAGTTTGGCTAGCCGAATATTTGACCAATCATTATTACTCGGGTTTTCGCGTCTTCTCTTATCTTACGTTCAGAGCCATTGTCGGTTTGCTTACTGCATTACTCATATCACTATGGATGGGGCCAACTTTGATTGCTTATTTGCAAAAATTGCAAATAGGTCAAGTTGTACGTGATAACGGTCCAGAATCTCATTTTAGCAAGCGTGGGACACCAACGATGGGAGGATTACTGATTTTATTTTCCATCACGATCTCTGTGTTGCTATGGGCGAATCTGAATAATCCCTATGTCTGGTGTGTCTTGGTTGTTTTAGTGGGTTATGGTGTTGTGGGATTTGTGGATGACTATCGCAAAGTGGTTCGCAAAGATACCAAGGGGCTAATTGCTCGATGGAAATATTTCTGGCAGTCCGTTATTGCCTTGGGTGTAGCGTTTGCTATGTATAGCATCGGTAAAGATACACCTGCAACACAATTAGTGGTGCCGTTCTTCAAAGATGTCATGCCACAGCTGGGCTTGCTTTATATTTTGCTGACTTATTTCGTGATTGTAGGAACCAGTAATGCAGTGAACTTGACTGATGGACTGGATGGTCTTGCTATCATGCCAACAGTATTGGTCGCGGCGGGTTTAGGCCTGGTAGCTTGGGCGACTGGTAACACTAATTATTCTACTTACTTGAATATTCCTTATCTGATTAATGCATCTGATCTGGTGATTGTCTGTACTGCGATAGTTGGCGCAGGACTGGGTTTCTTGTGGTTCAACACTTATCCGGCGCAAGTATTTATGGGGGATGTTGGTTCATTGGCCTTGGGTGGAGCATTGGGAACTATTGCAGTATTACTGCGCCAAGAATTCTTGCTGGTGATCATGGGTGGAGTTTTCGTGGTGGAAACACTATCTGTCATTTTGCAGGTTGGCTCATTCAAACTGCGTGGACAACGTATTTTCCGCATGGCGCCGATTCACCATCACTATGAATTGAAAGGTTGGCCAGAACCACGCGTTATTGTGCGCTTTTGGATTATCTCCCTGATACTGGTGTTGATTGGTTTGGCAACCCTGAAGGTACGTTAATCATGACTGAATATGAGGGTAAAAAAGTCGTTATTGTTGGGTTAGGACTGACAGGTCTGTCCTGCATTGACTTTTTTATTACACGTGGTGTGACTCCGCGTGTGATGGATACTCGTATAATACCACCGGGCAGCGATAAGCTGCCTGATGAAGTTGAGTGTCACACAGGCAGCTTGAATAAACAGTGGCTGATGGATGCCGATTTAATCGTTGCCAGTCCGGGTATAGCACTGGCAACGCCCGAATTGCAGGCGGCGGCAGATGCTGGTGTTGAAATTATCGGAGATATTGAGCTGTTTTGCCGTGAAGCGACTGCGCCGATTGTTGCTATTACGGGTTCAAATGGTAAAAGCACCGTGACCACCTTGGTTGGAGTAATGGCAAAAGAAGCGGGATGGCTGGTTGGTGTAGGTGGCAACATTGGTGTCCCTGCTCTGGAATTGCTGAAACAGCCTTGCCAGCTTTATGTACTGGAGCTGTCCAGTTTCCAACTTGAAACGACTTATAGCTTAAAAGCAACGGCAGCGACCGTACTGAATGTTACAGAAGACCACATGGTTCGTTATCCGCAAGGATTGTCACAGTATCGTGCGGCGAAGTTGCGGATTTATAATCAGGCAAAAATTTGCGTAGTCAATGAACAAGATGCTCTAACACTACCAGAAACAGGCAAAGATAGCCGTTGTATCAGTTTTGGTGTGGATAGCGGTGATTATCAGCTTGATAATGAACATCAACAACTGCTGGTCAATCAACACCCAGTGTTGGCAATGCGTGAAATGCAATTGGCCGGGCAACATAACTACACTAATGGATTGGCTGCGTTAGCATTGGCGGATGCTGTAGGTATCCCTCGCGCAGCCAGCCTTCAGGCTCTACGTACGTATGCCGGGCTGGAGCACCGTTTTCAGGTGATTCATATGAGAAATGGTGTTCGTTGGGTGAATGATTCCAAGGCAACCAATGTTGGCAGCACCCAAGCGGCACTCAATGGATTGGAGCTGGCAGGCACACTCTATCTTTTAGTGGGGGGAGATGGAAAAGCGGCGGATTTTACCCCACTGAAACCCTATATATCGGGGAATAACATTCGTCTTTACTGTTTCGGTCGTGATGGAGGGCAGTTGGCACAATTGCGTCCTGAAATTTCAACACTGACAGAAACAATGGAACAGGCGATAAAAGAAATTGCATGCAAGTTGGTTTCTGGCGACATGGTATTACTGTCACCAGCTTGCGCGAGCTTCGATCAGTTCAACGGTTTTGAACATCGTGGTCATGAATTTGCTCGCTTGGCTGAGGAGTTAGGCTGATGACCATTCCAGGCCTTGGGAAATTTAAAACTTGGTTGACGGGAAATGTGGAGGCAGATGCCACAAATACCGTTATGTATGATCGTACTCTGGTCTGGATGGTATTAGGGTTGGCTATGATTGGTTTTATCATGGTAACGTCGGCATCAATGCCCGCTGGCCAGCGTCTTGCCGAAGATCCCCTTATTTTTGCACGACGGGATGGAATTTACTTGTCACTATGTTTTTTTCTGTCCCTTATTACGCTGCGCATTCCGATGGACTTCTGGCTACGTTATAGCAACGTCATGTTATTAGGCACGATCATAATGCTGCTTATGGTCTTGTTTGTGGGAAATTCAATCAATGGTGCATCACGCTGGGTAGCAATAGGCCCATTGCGTATTCAACCAGCAGAACTGTCAAAACTATCACTCTTTTGTTATCTCTCCAGCTATTTGGTTAGGAAAGTTGAGGAAGTAAGAAACAATTTTTGGGGATTTTGCAAGCCGATGGGTGTCATGATTGCATTGGCAATTTTGTTATTGGCACAGCCTGATTTGGGAACAGTGATTGTGTTATTTGTGACAACACTGGCACTGTTGTTTCTGGCGGGGGCTAAATTGTGGCAATTTCTTGCCATTATTGGCTGCGGAATATTTGCTGTGTGCGTATTGATTATTACTGAGCCTTATCGTATGCGCAGGGTAACCTCTTTCTTGAATCCGTGGGAAGATCCCTTTGGCAGCAGTTATCAGTTAGTCCAATCGTTAATGGCATTTGGCCGTGGAACTTTTTTTGGGCAAGGACTGGGAAATTCAATCCTGAAACTTGAATATCTGCCGGAATCCCATACTGACTTTATTGTCTCCGTTATAGCCGAAGAATTAGGCTATTTCGGGGTTGCTTTAGTGTTGGCAATGATATTTTTCGTCGCTTTTCGCGCAATGATGATCGGTCGCAGGGCGTTGCAGCTTAATCAGCGGTTCTCTGGTTTTCTGGCTTGCGCTATCGGCATATGGTTCAGTTTTCAGACATTCATCAACGTTGGCGTGGCGGCAGGTCTGCTGCCGACGAAGGGATTGACATTACCTTTAATCAGTTACGGTGGCTCCAGTTTGATAGTGATGTCAACAGCCACTGTTTTGTTATTGCGCATTGATTATGAAATACGTCTGGCAAAAGCGCAGGCGTTCGTAAGGAGTCCTAAATGAGTGGCAAAAACCAGCGTTTAATGGTGATGGCAGGTGGTACGGGAGGTCATGTATTCCCGGGGCTGGCAGTTGCTCACTATTTAAAAGAGCAAGGTTGGGATATTCGCTGGTTGGGAACTGCGGATCGCATGGAAGCCGATTTAGTTCCGAAACATGGCATTGATATCGAATTTATTCAGATTTCAGGCTTGCGGGGTAAGGGAATAAAAGCATTGCTTGCTGCCCCCATTCGAATTTTTAAGGCTATTCGACAGGCAAAAGCCATTATCCGCCGTTATCAGCCAGATGTCGTGCTGGGAATGGGAGGATATGTCTCAGGACCTGGTGGAATAGCGGCATGGTTATGCGGCATACCGGTTGTACTGCATGAGCAGAATGGTATAGCGGGATTAACTAATCGTTGGTTGGCCAAAATTGCCAAAACGGTTTTACAGGCATTCCCGGGGGCATTCCCTAAAGCGCCGGTTGTTGGTAATCCCGTGAGGGAAGATGTACTCGCATTGCCAGTACCTGCGCAGCGTTTGACCGGGCGTGAGGGGACTGTTCGGGTGCTTGTCGTTGGCGGTAGCCAGGGAGCAAGGATCTTGAACCAAACTATGCCAGAAGTAGCCGCTCGTTTGGGCGATAAAATCAGCCTATGGCATCAGGCCGGAAAAGGTGCTCAGGAAGAAACACAGAAAAAATATGAGAATTCAGTCAAATCTGAATTCAAAGTGACTGAATTTATTGACGATATGGCACAGGCTTATGCATGGGCCGATATTGTCGTATGCCGTTCTGGCGCACTTACGGTCAGTGAGGTTTCCGCCGCAGGCTTACCTGCGATTTTTGTTCCTTTCCAGCATAAAGATCGTCAGCAATATTGGAATGCTTTGCCTTTAGAAAAAGCGGGAGCAGCAAAGATACTTGAACAGCCCGAATTCACGGCTGATGCTGTCGTAGAGTTACTGACTCAGTGGCAACGCCCACAATTGCTGGAAATGGCAGAAAAAGCACGCTCAGTCGCTATCATCGATGCAACCGAACGTGTAGCAGCAGCGTTGATCGATGCTGTAAAGAATTATTCAGGCCGTTCCAAGTAGAACGGTGACGTAAACATAATGAGTGAAGATTAAAACGTGAATACACAACAGTTGGCGAAATTAAGAACTTCAGTGCCTGAAATGAGAAAAGTCAGGCATATCCACTTTGTTGGCATCGGTGGTGCTGGCATGGGTGGCATCGCCGAGGTGTTGGCTAATGAAGGTTATCAGATAAGTGGTTCTGATCTGGCACCCAATCCTGTCACACAACAACTGATTGCACTGGGTGCAACTATTTATTTTAATCACCGTCCGGAAAATGTGCGGGATGCCAGTGTAGTGGTGGCATCCACGGCTATATCAGCAGACAACCCGGAAATTGTGGCTGCTCGTGAAAGTCGAATTCCGGTAATCCGTCGTGCGGAAATGCTGGCAGAGCTTATGCGTTATCGCCACGGTATTGCTATTGCAGGAACGCATGGAAAAACCACGACGACGGCAATGATTGCTGGCATTTATGCGCAGGCGGGTCTTGATCCTACGTTTGTTAATGGCGGGTTGGTGAAAGCAGCAGGAACACATGCTCGTTTAGGTAGCAGCCGTTATCTGATCGCGGAAGCAGATGAAAGTGATGCATCATTCTTGCATTTGCAGCCTATGGTGGCGGTTGTCACTAATATTGAAGCCGACCACATGGATACCTATCAAGGGGATTTCGAAAACCTGAAACAAACATTCGTTAACTTCTTGCATAACCTGCCATTTTATGGCCGTGCTGTTATGTGTGTTGATGATCCTGTTGTGAAGGAATTGATTCCCCAGATTGGGCGTTATATCACGACCTACGGTTTCAGTGAGGAAGCGGACGTTCGTATTACCCATTATGAGCAGAAAGGTGCTCAGGGATTTTTCACCATCAGCCGATATGATTTGCCAGATCTGCATGTGGTGTTAAATGCCCCGGGACGCCACAATGCGCTGAATGCAACCGCTGCCGTCGCAGTGGCGACAGAAGAGGGTATTGATGATACCGCTATTCTTGCATCTCTGGCTGAGTTTCAGGGAACCGGACGCCGCTTTGATTTTCTGGGCGAGTTTTCTCTCAAGCATATCAATGGCAAAGAAGGTAGCGTGATGTTGGTCGATGACTATGGTCATCATCCGACAGAAGTTGACGCAACGATTAAAGCTGCACGAGCGGGTTGGGTGGATAAACGTATTGTGATGGTATTCCAGCCACATCGTTATACGCGAACCCGTGATTTATATGATGATTTTGCCAATGTTTTGAGTCAGGTAGACGTTCTATTGATGCTGGATGTGTATGCCGCAGGTGAAATACCAATCCCAGGAGCGGATAGCCGTTCTTTATGCCGTACTATCCGCAGTCGTGGCAAGTTGGAGCCAATTTTTGTATCAGAATCTGAACAAATTTCAACTATCCTGTCACAGGTTATAGAAAACAATGACTTAGTCTTGGTACAAGGTGCCGGTAATATCGGTAAAATAGCGCGCAATTTGGCTGAAACAAAATTGCAGTCATCTTTTAATGAGGGAGAGCATCATGGTTGATAAAGTCGCTGTTCTGTTAGGTGGAACTTCTGCTGAACGCGAAGTTTCATTGCAATCAGGGCATGCTGTTGTGGCAGGGCTGAAGGAAGCGGGTATTAATGCTTATTCAGTTGATACAAAAGACTTTGATGTGACTAAACTCAAAGAGGAAGGGTTCAGTAAAGTCTTTATCGCCCTGCATGGTCGTGGTGGTGAGGATGGTACGTTGCAAGGTTTACTGGAATTTTTGCAACTTCCTTATACCGGCAGCGGAGTGATGGCATCAGCATTGTCAATGGACAAATTGCGTACAAAACAACTATGGCAGGGAGCAAAACTACCTGTTCCCCCTTATGTCGTAATTAATTCTCAAAAATTTGAACAAGTTAATGATTTTCAACTCAAAGAGTATGTTCAAGAGCTAGGTCTACCATTAATGGTTAAACCGAATCTGGAAGGTTCCAGTGTAGGGATGACCAAGGTGAATGATTATTCCGAATTGCGTGGCGCATTGGCGCTGGCATTTAAATACGATACTGATGTGCTGGTTGAAAAATGGCTGTTTGGCCCTGAATACACTGTAGGGTTCTTGGGAGATGAAGCACTTCCTTCCATCCGTATTCAGGCTCCGGAAGTATTTTACGATTACAATGCAAAATATATTTCCAACCAAACGCAATATTTTTGTCCAAGCGGCTTGAGTGTGGAAAAAGAGCAAGAGTTGTCAGATATCGCATCAAAGGCGTATAAAGCGCTGGGATGTCGTGGTTGGGGGCGAGTTGATATCATGGATGACGGTAATGGGAACTTCTATTTGTTGGAGGTTAACACCTCCCCTGGCATGACGAGCCATAGTCTTGTACCAATTGCTGCGCGTCAGGCGGGACTCAATTTCTCTCAACTCGTAGCGAGAATTTTGGAGTTGGTTGATTAAAATGTCGCAGGCAGCCCGGAATATCCGGGAACGGGAGAACGAAGCTCAGGGAGCTCGTCCGAGTAACGGTTATTATCTGGTAGGAATTATCTTCTTCTTGATGGTGGTTGGCACCATCATATGGGGAGGTTGGATGACACTGGACTGGATGAAAGACGCTAGCCGATTACCGCTCTCGAAGCTGGTATTGACTGGTGAACGCCATTACACCACGAATGATGATGTAAGGCAGGCTATTTTGTCCCTGGGATCTCCCGGAACATTTATGACTCAGGATGTTAACGTCATTCAGGAAAATATTAAACACCTGCCATGGATTCGGCAGGTCACTGTGCGTAAACAATGGCCTGATGAACTTAAAATACATCTGGTAGAATATGTGCCTTATGCGCGCTGGAACGATACCAAACTGTTGGATGCTGAAGGTCGGGTATTCAGTTTGCCCATGGAACGCAATGCAAATAGGCAATATCCGATGTTGTATGGGCCTGAAGGCAAACAACAAGAAGTGTTGGATGGATATCATACAATGGCAAAGTTTCTTAAAGAACACCAGATAAAACTGAAAACAGTGATAATGACAGCGCGTAATTCCTGGCAGTTGATATTGGATAATAATATCCGCTTAGAGCTAGGAACTAAACATAAAATGGAGAGAATGAGCCGTTTTATTGAACTTTATCCTGTATTACTGAAAAACCCTGAAAAACGCTTGAGTTATATTGATTTACGCTATAACAGCGGTGCTGCGGTAGGTTGGGCTCCTTTATTAACTGATACGCCGGTTTCAATGAACGGGCAAAAAAATAAACAGTGACTGGTAATAATACAGAGACAGGCAGAATAACGATGATCAAATCAACGGACAGAAAATTGGTAGTTGGCCTTGAAATTGGTACAGCAAAGGTGTCTGCCCTGGTTGGTGAAATTCTGCCCGATGGTATGGTTAATATTATCGGAGTAGGAAATTGCCCATCCCGCGGCATGGACAAAGGCGGGGTCAACGATCTTGAATCGGTCGTCAAATGCGTACAGCGTGCCATTGATCAGGCTGAACTCATGGCGGATTGCCAGATTTCTTCAGTCTATCTGGCACTTTCTGGCAAGCATATCAGTTGCCAGAACGAGATTGGCATGGTGCCGGTTTCTGAAGAAGAAGTGACACAGGATGATGTGGACAGTGTTGTCCATACAGCTAAGTCGGTTCGTGTTCGTGATGAACACCGTATTTTGCATGTGATCCCACAGGAATACGCGATTGACTATCAGGAAGGAATAAAAAATCCGGTTGGGCTTTCTGGTGTGCGCATGCAAGCGAAAGTTCACTTGATTACCTGTCATAACGACATGGCGAAAAATATTGTAAAAGCTGTTGAACGTTGTGGGTTGAAAGTTGATCAACTTATTTTTGCAGGGCTGGCAGCAAGTTATGCTGTGTTAACGGAAGATGAACGTGAATTGGGGGTATGTGTCGTTGATATCGGTGGTGGGACGATGGATATCGCTATATATACTGGCGGCGCATTGCGTCATACCAAGGTTATTCCTTATGCAGGCAATGTGGTGACCAGTGATATCGCCTATGCATTTGGTACTCCCCCGAGTGATGCTGAAACCATCAAGGTTCGTCATGGCTGCGCATTAGGTTCGATAGTTAGCAAGGATGAGAGTGTAGAAGTCCCAAGTGTGGGAGGGCGTCCTCCTCGTAGCTTGCAACGTCAAACATTGGCTGAAGTGATCGAGCCCCGTTATACCGAACTGCTGAATTTAGTGAACGACGAAATTTTGCGATTGCAGGAACAATTGCGGCAGCAGGGAGTAAAACACCACCTGGCGGCAGGGATAGTTCTTACAGGGGGAGGAGCCCAGATTGATGGTCTGGCCGAGTGTGCTCAACGGGTATTCCATACCCAAGTTCGCATTGGCCGTCCCTTGAACATTACTGGGCTTACAGATTATGTGCAGGAGCCTTGCTACTCAACAGCAGTCGGGCTTCTGCATTACGGTAAAGAATCTCACCTTGGCGGTGATTCTGATGCCGATAAAAGAACGTCAGTGAGCGGCTGGTTTAAGAAAGTCAGCAACTGGCTGAAAAAAGAATTTTGATTTTTTATACAGAGGCTACGACAATGTCGTGGGCCTCGATATAAAGGCACAAAACGGAGAGAAATTATGTTTGAACCACTGGAATTAACCAACGACGCGGTGATTAAAGTCATCGGCGTCGGCGGCGGCGGCGGTAATGCTGTGGAGCATATGGTGCGTGAGCGCATTGAAGGCGTTGACTTCTTTGCGGTTAACACAGATGCTCAGGCGTTGCGTAAGACGGCGGTTGGTCAGACTATCCAGATTGGCAACGGTATTACGAAAGGATTAGGCGCTGGTGCAAACCCTGAGGTTGGTCGTACTGCTGCGGAAGAAGACCGTGAATCACTGCGTACCGCACTGGAAGGTGCAGACATGGTGTTCATTGCCGCTGGTATGGGCGGTGGAACAGGAACAGGGGCAGCACCTGTTGTAGCTGAAATTGCTAAAGAACTTGGCATTTTGACCGTTGCAGTCGTCACTAAGCCATTTAATTTCGAAGGCAAAAAACGCATGGCCTTCGCGGAGCAAGGGATCACTGAACTGTCCAAGCATGTGGATTCATTGATCACTATTCCAAATGACAAATTATTGAAAGTTCTGGGACGAGGAATTTCCCTGTTGGATGCATTCGGTGCAGCCAATGATGTCCTGAAAGGGGCGGTTCAGGGTATTGCAGAACTGATTACTCGCCCAGGCCTGATGAACGTTGACTTCGCTGACGTTCGTACCGTGATGTCAGAAATGGGTTACGCCATGATGGGCTCAGGTATCGCGCAGGGCGAAGATCGTGCGGAAGAAGCAGCAGAAATGGCTATCTCCAGCCCATTACTGGAAGATATTGATCTTTCTGGTGCACGCGGCGTTCTGGTTAACATTACAGCGGGCTTTGACCTGCGTTTGGATGAATTTGAAACAGTTGGTAACACAATCCGTGCATTTGCTTCTGATAATGCAACTGTGGTTATCGGTACGTCATTGGATCCAGACATGAATGATGAGCTGCGTGTTACTGTTGTGGCAACAGGCATTGGAATGGACAAACGTCCAGAAATCACCCTGGTGACCAACAACAAGGCTCCTCAGGCCAATACGATGGAGCACCGTTACCAGCAGATGTCTGGCGGAATCTCTTCATTATCTGATGAGAATAAAACAGCGGCAAAAGTTGTAAATGACCAAAATGCACATACGAGCAAAGAGCCTGATTATCTGGACATTCCTGCATTTTTGCGTAAGCAGGCTGATTAATCGCTAAAAAATTGGTTTCTCCGCTTTTTGTGCTAAACTATCCTGCCAGTCATACATTATAGTGATTGGCGGGATAAGTAACATTGCGAGATATAAACGATGATCAAACAAAGGACATTAAAACGTATTGTTCAAGCGACCGGCGTCGGTTTGCACACCGGGAAGAAAGTCACGCTGATAATGCGTCCAGCGCCGGCTAATACCGGGGTCATCTATCGTCGTACTGACTTGAATCCTCCGGTTGATTTTCCGGCAGATGCCAAATCTGTGCGTGATACTATGCTCTGTACTTGTCTGGTGAATGAGCATAATGTGCGTATTTCAACAGTTGAGCATTTGAATGCAGCGCTGGCTGGCTTAGGAATCGACAATATTGTTATTGAAGTCGATGCCCCCGAAGTCCCGATTATGGATGGCAGCGCCAGCCCATTTGTTTTCCTGTTATTGGATGCGGGCATTGAAGAGCTGAACGTAGCGAAGAAATTCGTACGAATGAAAGAAAGCGTTCGTGTAGAAGACGGTGATAAATGGGCTGAATTGTCACCATATCATGGCTTCAGTCTGGATTTTACCATCGACTTTAATCATCCAGCGATTGATGCCAGTTCACAGCGCTATAGTCTGGATTTTTCTGCGGATTCATTTGTTCGCCAGATTAGTCGGGCGCGTACTTTTGGATTTATGCGCGATATTGAGTACTTGCAGTCTCAAGGGTTATGCCTTGGCGGCAGCTTTGATTGTGCAATTGTGGTTGATGACTACCGCGTACTCAATGAAGATGGCTTGCGTTTTGATGATGAATTCGTCCGCCATAAGATGTTGGACGCCATCGGTGATATGTTCATGTGTGGCTATAATATCATTGGTGCCTTTACAGCATTCAAATCAGGCCATGCACTGAATAACAAATTGCTGCAAGCTGTTTTAGCGAAGGAAAGTGCTTGGGAATTTGTCACATTTGAAGATGAAGCTGAAATGCCATTGGCTTTCCGCGCTCCATCATTAGTGTTGGCATAACAGGTGTTAGCATAATGGCTAACGCGTGTATTGATACATGTATTTTGATAAAGAGTGTTGAGCGCATTCCTATGATGCACCCGCGGGTTGTATTGTCTGTTATGCTACTTTCGCTGATGTTCTTCATTCAGCGCTAGCGCTTCTTTTTGGCTGTACTGGTACTCTCTCCGGCCAGCGCAGCCAACCGTTCCAATTTCCTTTTCAATTTTTCAGGACTGTTTTCAGCCAACATCATTAATGTTTTTGCACTTTCATGGGTTAATTGGCGCTTTGGTAATTCCTGATTATCATTACTGAATGCTTTTGTTGACGATTTTGAGAATCCTTGTTCATTATTATCACACTTAACCATTAATGATGGATTAATCCTGATGTCGATTGAGGATAAAGATGGTAGAATTTCGCTTCTCAATGTAGACAGCAAACAGGGAATTTCATAACGAAGCCGGGTCATCCAACTGGCATTTCCCGCTTCCAGTACCAGAATTTGTTTGCGATAATTGGCGACCCTGCACCACGGGTGCAGTTGTGCAGGAAGCAAACTGAGAACTGTACGGTTGAGTTTCAATAATGCGATGGCATGTTGTTGAATAACTTGAAGTGGGCTTTTTCCGACAGTTGCCGCATCTTCAAACAGCGTATCCAGGGATTGTGGGCGGCTATCTCGCATAATAGAAGCAGTTCCAGTATTTATTAATGAAGGGTTAATGAGTATTTTAAATCTTTGGCGACAATTTGGTAGGCGTTATTTTTGGTCTCACCTTTTACTGGGCATGGTTGCTACAG
The DNA here is from genome assembly GCF_028598805.1 of Xenorhabdus yunnanensis. Lineage (GTDB taxonomy): Bacteria > Pseudomonadota > Gammaproteobacteria > Enterobacterales > Enterobacteriaceae > Xenorhabdus > Xenorhabdus yunnanensis. The sequence goes on from NZ_JAQRFI010000003.1 coordinate 40,566, forward strand.
GAATTGGTGTCCCTACTGTTTTTGCTGGAGTGGCAGAAAGCCTAACCCATACAAATACTTCCTCTACCCAAGGAAGCAGTAATCAAGCACTTTCCTCTTTTGAACACTTATTTAAATTACACTTGCTCCAATTAAAAAGTGTCCAGCGTCAGCCTTTTAATTATTTAAATTATTGGCAGCAACATGCCGTTCGTAATGTGATCCGTCAACTTTCTTTTGCTTTTTCTGTTACAGAGCTAGTCAGATGCGAAGTAGCAAAAGAAAGTACTCGGGTTTCCTCTCCATCCATGCAACAACTTATGCTGGATACATTGCATGCCATGCTGACACAAGCACCAACGCCATTTGAAGGAGTTACCTCAGATGTTGCGATGGTGAATTTTGTACTTCCTGATACCCATACTCCAGCTCTTTGGGTAGCAAAAGTGCAGGGAATTAGGGCAGGGCCAACACCCAATCATCTATTTTTGCTTTAATGCGGCTGTTTTATTTCATCCTAATTTTAATAAGACAGTTTTTAATAAATAAATGATTTATACCCAATGGATTTCAAGATGCGTCGCGGCGGCCAGGGAGCGAATCCCCGGAAGCATAGATAACTATGTGACTGGGGTGAGTGCAGCCAACAAAGAGGCAACTTGAAAGACGAAAGGTATATTGGCTACAACAATAGCCTTATCTGAGATGCACTAATTATGCTGATTAAATTACTGACAAAAATTTTTGGTAGTCGTAATGACCGTACCTTGCGCCGTTTGCACAAAGTGGTTGATGTCATCAACCAAATGGAATCGGATTTTGAAAAACTTTCTGATGAAGAACTGAAAGCGAAAACCAGTCAGTTCCGTGCTCGCTTAAAAGAAGGTGAACCTCTGGAAAAAATTATGCCAGAAGCCTTTGCTACTGTGCGTGAAGCCAGTAAACGTGTGTTTGGCATGCGTCACTTTGATGTGCAGCTACTGGGTGGGATGGTATTGAATGAGCGTTGCATCGCGGAGATGCGCACCGGTGAAGGTAAGACGCTGACAGCAACATTACCTGCTTATCTTAACGCCTTAAGTGGTAAAGGTGTTCACGTTGTTACCGTGAACGATTACTTGGCACAGCGTGATGCTGAAAATAACCGTCCATTGTTTGAGTTTCTTGGCCTGAGTGTTGGCATTAACTTACCGGGCATGCCAGCATCGGCAAAACGTGAAGCCTATGCTACGGATATCACTTACGGTACCAACAATGAGTTTGGTTTCGACTATCTGCGTGACAATATGGCATTTAGTCCAGAAGAGCGTGTTCAACGCAAATTGCATTATGCATTGGTGGATGAGGTGGACTCCATTCTGATCGATGAAGCCCGTACTCCATTGATTATTTCAGGGCCTGCGGAAGACAGCTCTGAGCTTTATATCAAAGTGGACAAACTGATCCCGAAACTAATTCGTCAGGAAAAAGAGGATTCAGATTCATTCCAGGGAGAAGGCCATTTTTCTGTTGATGAAAAAACACGCCAAGTCAACCTGACAGAGCGTGGCTTGGTGCTGATTGAAGAGTTATTGGTGGATGCTAAATTGATGGATGAAGGCGAATCCTTGTATTCACCGACCAATATCATGCTGATGCACCATGTGACAGCCGCTTTGCGCGCTCATGCTCTGTTTACCCGTGATGTTGATTATATCGTTAAAGACGGTGAGGTTATCATCGTTGATGAACATACAGGGCGTACCATGCAAGGGCGTCGTTGGTCTGATGGCTTGCACCAAGCTGTGGAAGCTAAAGAAAGTGTCGAAATTCAGAATGAAAACCAGACGCTGGCTTCAATCACATTCCAGAACTATTTCCGTATATACGAAAAACTGGCAGGGATGACAGGAACAGCCGATACGGAAGCCTTTGAATTCAGTTCCATTTATAAACTGGATACCATTGTTGTTCCAACCAATCGCCCAATGATCCGTAAGGATTTGTCAGATCTGGTCTACATGACAGAAGCAGAAAAAATTGATGCAATCATTGAAGATATCAAAGATCGGACAAACAGCGGTCAGCCTGTTTTGGTGGGAACGATTTCGATTGAAAAATCGGAACTCATTTCTAAGGCATTAACTAAAGCTGGCATTGTACATAACGTATTGAACGCAAAATTCCATGCAATGGAAGCTGACATTGTTGCACAGGCTGGTCAGGCTAGTACGGTAACTATTGCAACCAACATGGCAGGACGTGGTACAGATATCGTGTTGGGAGGAAGCTGGCAGGCGGAAATTGCTAAATTGGTAGATCCAACCGAAGCACAAATCGAGAAAATTAAGGCAGAATGGCAAGAGCGCCATGATGCAGTATTGGCAGCGGGTGGATTACATATTATCGGTACAGAGCGTCATGAATCACGCCGTATTGATAACCAGTTACGTGGTCGTGCAGGACGTCAGGGTGATGCGGGTTCTTCGCGCTTCTATCTCTCAATGGAAGACTCCTTGATGCGTATTTTTGCTTCTGATCGTGTGACGGGCATGATGCGTAAACTTGGCATGCAGCCGGGTGAAGCGATTGAACACCCATGGGTGACTAAAGCTATTGCTAATGCTCAGCGTAAAGTTGAGAGCCGTAACTTTGATATCCGTAAACAATTGCTGGAATATGATGATGTCGCGAATGATCAGCGCCGTGCAATTTATGCTCAGCGTAACGATTTGCTTGATGTGAGTGATGTCAGCGAAACCATCACCAGCATCCGTGAAGATGTCTTCAAAATAACAATTGATGCTTACATTCCACCGCAATCACTGGAAGAAATGTGGGATATTGACGGCTTGCAGGAACGTTTAGTCAACGATTTCGATTTGGATCTGCCGATTAAAGAGTGGTTGGACAAAGAGCCTGAATTACACGAAGAAATGTTGCGTGAACGTATTCTTGAGAAAGCGATCGAAGTTTATAAGCAGAAAGAAGAAATCGTCAGTACAGAAATGATGCGTAACTTTGAAAAAGGCATCATGTTGCAAACTTTGGATACATTATGGAAAGAGCATTTGGCTGCGATGGATTATCTGCGTCAGGGGATTCACCTGCGTGGTTATGCACAGAAAGATCCAAAACAGGAATACAAACGTGAATCCTTCTCCATGTTTTCCAACATGCTGGAATCACTGAAATATGAAGTGATCAGCACTTTGAGCAAAGTGCAGGTTAGAATGCCAGAAGAAGTTGAAGCGCTTGAACAGCAGCGTCGTGAAGAAGCTGAGCGTTTGGCAAGACAACAACATTTGAGCCATGAAGTTGAGCAAGGTGCGTTGATGTCAGAAGCTGAGGCTCAAATGGCAACGGGAGAGCGCAAAGTCGGACGTAATGATCCTTGCCCATGTGGTTCTGGCAAAAAATTTAAGCATTGCCACGGTAGTTTATAAGTAATGTTAATCGTGCTAATGGAATTGACTAATTCAGTTGCCGTTAGCACGAATTGATTTAACAAAAACCCTTAAATCTTATTCTGCAAGAACACTCTTCAATAAAACTTGCTTAAGGAATAGATCTGAGGGTTTTGTCATATAAAGGCTTAGATTACGGCAATTCTCTGCTATTCAATACTAATTCCTGCATATTACCTACATTTTTGATAAATTGATCGTCGTGAGAAATTAGCACCATAGCACCCGTATAATCATGTAGTGCTTTTTGAAGCAGTTCACGTGACTCAATATCCAGATGATTGTCTGGTTCATCCAATAACAGTAGGGCAGGCGCATATGGCCCACAAAACAGGCAAGTTAATGCGACTTTCAGTTGTTCTCCCCCACTTAGATAGCCAACAGGCTTTAAGGCTTCATCGCCTCGAATACGCAACTGTGCCAATCGAGTACGGTAACGATCTTCAGTCCAGCCTGGTGACTGCAATTGAAAGTTATGCAATGCAGATTGGTTTTTATCAAGGAAAGAAAAATGCTGATCCATCAGGCGATGTGAAGGTGTTACCTGGCAAATACCTTGCTTGGGTATGAGAGAACCCGTCATTACTTTTAGTAGGGTGGATTTTCCACTGCCATTTTTACCCATGATAACGAGACGATCACTGTTATTGAGAGTCAAGCTGATTGGGGAATCTGAACCAAAAGGTAAAATGATATCTTGTAAGTAAAGTAGAGGAGCAGTAGCCGTTTGTGGGATTGCAACTACAATTGATAATGGATCAATAATTTCCAGTTTCGCTCTGGCATCTGTAGCGAGTGATGAACTCCTTTGAATTCGTTCTTTGTGTTGTATTGCTTGCCGTGACAGCGTGGCTTCTGAGCGTCCAAGTTGACGATCAAGGAGGATTTGGGCTTGATTGGCATTTTCTCGTTTTTGCTTGCCTTGACTTTGCCTTTTACTGGTTTTTTCACGGTCTTTTTGCTTATCACGCAAAACTTGTTTCAGATTTTTTTGAGTTTGATCCACTTCGCGTTGAATACCGAGCCTTAGTTGTTCCTTACTTTCCAGCCAAGTTTCCCATCCACCAATACTACGAAATAATCCCAATCCACCCAGTTCATAAATAATTGATACATATTGTAAAAGTTGGGTATCATGGGTTACCAGCAAAACTCCCCCATCGAAAGTTCCCAGCCATTGAGACAACCAAAGACGCCCTTGCCGATCAAGGTGATTGCTTGGCTCATCCAGAATCATAAAACCAGCACCTTGCCGTTTTAGTGTTAATAGCCTGATCCGTGTTTGCTCACCACCACTGAGGGAATCAAAAGACTGATTTAATATATTTGGATTGAGTTCACCTTCCGCAAGCAGAGATTCAGTCTGAAATTGCCAATCCCAATTACCTTCCATAGCATCAAAATCTGCTTCATCACCAATCCCTGCCAGGACGCGTTCATTGACTCTCATAATTTTGGTTAATCCCAGTATATCCGCGACATTACCGGCAAAAGATGTCAAACCTTGTGATAAATAACCCACATCACAAAAATGCTTTACACTGCCTTCTGTGGGAAGAACCTGCTGTGCCAATATTGATGCCAGCCAAGATTTACCAATACCATTCCGTCCAATTAACGCATGTTGTTCTGCATTCAAAAACATATCAATACCAGAAAACAGGGATATTGCTTCACCAGAAAATTGATAGGCGATTTGCCTTGCTTCGATCAATGATTGAACATCATTTTGCATAAACTGTGCTTCCTTAATCTTTAAAATAGTTGTTTCAATCTATTTGTAAGTTAATTTCTTACACTGTTTGCAGTCTGTTTTTACATAATATGTTTTTATATAGAGAGGTAATTGATAATAAAAAGCGGTAAAAACGATTACACTTTGAATGAAATACAAGTTTGCGATTTAAACTAATTTTAATGTAGTCTGCAAGAGATAGTCACTAAGGTTAATAAACAGCAAGAAAAATGATTATGGAAAAAAAATATCTGCATATTGCAGCAGGCATCATTAAAAATAGCAATGATGAAATTTTTATCACTCAGCGCAGCGCTGATTCGCATATGGGCGGCTTTTGGGAGTTCCCCGGAGGAAAACTTGAGCAGGGAGAAACATCTGAACAAGCATTGATTAGAGAATTAAAGGAAGAGGTTGGAATTACGGTAACTCACTGTGAATTAATTGATACCATCACACATGATTTTCCTGATAGAAGTATTATTCTTGACTTTTTTTTGGTTGATGAATGGAAAGATGAGCCATTTGGTAAAGAAGGACAACCTTCACGTTGGGTTTTGCAATCAGAATTAATTGCTGATGAATTTCCTCCAGCCAATCGCAGTGTTGTGGGTTTTTTAACCAAAAATGGCACTTATTAAAGAATTGTTAATAAATCAGGACATTTTAAGATAGCTATTTTGAGAACATTATTATTTGAGTGCTTTTTGGGGTTTATTGGTTTTCAATTAACTCGTTAAATAGACAGCGGCGCTGAATAAAATAGGCGCCGCTATGACATACGTTATGTGATATTTATGATGTTACTTATACTGCTCAGGTTCTTCGCTCCAGTTATCATTTTCTGAACTGTCGTTTTGACTTGGTATCCTTTTGTCCTCGCTGGCCCATTCACCCAAATCGATTAATTGGCAACGTTTACTGCAAAATGGGCGATAAGGGCTAATTTCTCCCCATATTACTGTGTTGCCACACGTTGGACATTCGACAGTCAATACTTCAGACATATTACTTTCTCCTGCTTAATTTGAAGGCCATACCCTCCATTTTTCACGCCGCGCTTTACTTGAAATTTATTGGGCATATGTTAGCAGCACGCTAATTCAAATGACAAATGAGTAGGTATAACACCATGTTCATTATCCATTGGTAAGAAACGGATGGCGAAGCGCGTTTTATAGCCAGAGACTTGTGGGTAAACCAAGGAATTTGGCATAACGTCCAATTTTAATCTCAGCAAATCGGCTTCATCTGCGTTCCCTTGATAAAATCCATTATGGCTGGATTTAGGAGTGAAAATGGCAGAGTGGCGTACGAGACCCAGAATGCTTTCCAAGGCTTGTTGTAATGGTCGAAGGCTATCTAGCCAGATTGTGACGGATTCATCCCTGACAGATTGTGGTAAATGCAGCCACAGATGCAATGTTGGCAAGTCAAAGCTACAACACCCTCCGGGGATATTGAGCCGTTGACGTACCATGCTGATAATACGATCTTCTTTAATATGTTGGCTAAGCCGAGGAGCTTGGTTCAAGGCAATACTGCGTTCTTTAAGTTGCTCTGACAAACTATGGATCATAGCTGTATCGGCATTCGGAGCACCGAGCCATTGTTTTAATTTTGCTTGCTGGCGATCTAGCTCTTTCAATAGTTCAGAGCGGACTTCACCGCGTTCTAGAATCTCAATTAATTCGGCAATTGTACGGAAAAACGAGAGGCTACTCGCTTGAGAATCCAGATGACGTTGTTTTTCCAACTGTTGCAGTGAAGACTCAATCCTCAACCATGAACGCATTTTTTCGTTGAGTGGATGTTCAAAAATAATAGTAGAGGTTGCTTCACTCATTACGGTTTTCCTGTCTGACTGATTCTGCTTGTTTTAAATACTGTTGATGTAATTCAACCACACGAGAGGTAATATCCTGTTCGCTGTTGTGGTTAACAATGACATCATCTGCCTTTTCCAGTCTGCCCTGACGGCTGGCTTGTGCAGCCAGAATATTTTCTACTTGCTCACGGCTCACTCCATCACGAACCATTGTTCGGCTAATTTGTATTTCAGCTGGGATATCAACAACTAAAATACGATCTGCCAAATGCATTAAATTATTTTCAATTAGCAGAGGAACTACCCAAATGGCATAGGGAGTAGTCACTTGGTTTAATTGCCGCTGTGTTTCTACTTGGATCAATGGATGCAAAAGTGCATTGAGCCACTTTTTCTCTTCTGGGGCCGCAAAAATTTTTTGGCGCAGCATTGCGCGGTTAAGGCTGCCATCGGGCAATAATATATCGGCCCCAAAATGCTCTGTAATTGCTTGTAATGCGGTAGTACCAGGAGCTACTACTTCTCTGGCGATAATATCTGCATCAACAATCGGGACACCAAGGGATGAAAACACATTAGAGATAGTCGTTTTACCGCTACCAATTCCACCTGTAAGCGCAACAATATAAGTCATTCTATCCCTTTAAATATATCTGATAGCATAATTAAATTGTAACTCAAGGGAAGCTGATGAGCTATAAACAAACACATCAATTCCTGATATTGCGGCCTTGAGAAAAGGTAACGAAATATGTAAGTATATTGTTATGTTAATTATATTGTTACGTTAATATTGTACCTAATTGAAAAATAGGCAAATACATAGCCAGCAATAATAAACCGACGATCAATGCCATTATCAGCATCAACAAAGGCTCCAATAATTGAACCAAACTATCAGCAAGATTGATTGACTTTTCTTGATACCATTCTGCAAGATTGAATAAAAATAATTCTAACTCTCCTGACTCTTCACCTATTATGACAAATTGTTGACATAGAGAAGGGAAATGTGGCGTTTGTTTTAATGCATCACTCATTGGAATACCTTGTTGAATTTGCCTGTACAGGCTTTTTACTCCAGCGATAAAAACAGGGTGTTGGGTTGCACTCAGTGCACATTCAAGCCCTGTCATTAGTGTCAATCCAGCTTTTTGTGTCATGAACAGGATATGAAATATTTGATTAGTCTGTTGGTAAATGGTGAGTTGTTTAAAAATAGGGAGCCTCATAAAGAACATTTTTTCCTTTGCTTTAAAAATTGGAAAACGATGTCGTAACCATAGATAACTAATTAACAATATAAATATTATTATCATTAATAATACGCCATGATGGATCAATAAATCAGAACCTGATAGAACCCATTGTGTTAGCAGAGGCAAGCTGGCATTTAACGAGGAGTAAACTTGCCGAAATTCTGGTAGAACAAAAATCAACATTAGAGTAATAACTAAAAAGCTTACAAAAGCGACAATTAAGGGATAGTGATAAGCTTTCTGAACTTTCTTCCTCAACTTATTTTGCTGTTCCAACCGATTAATGATTAATTGGCAGCAGTTTTCAAGCTGACCGGTTTGTTCTCCTACTGCGATCATTTGACAGAATAGGGGGGAAAATAGTTTAGGATAATGCTTAAGTGTTGTTGAGAATGATTCCCCCTGACGAATTTTCTGAATCATATCGGTTAGTACACATCGCCAGAGAGCATGTTTACACTCTTGCAATAGGATGGTAAGCCCCCTGAGAAGAGGAATACCTGATGCCAGTAATGTGCTTAACTGATGAATAAAATGCAGGCGATATGCAATTTCCTTTTCGCTGTAATAAATAATTTTTTTGCATTTAATGGCATAGGGTTGAAGATCGAGATGGCTGAGATATTGGAATATACTCTTTTTGCTGCGACCAATGCTCTCTCCTTTTATAGCATTTCCTTTTTTATTAATGGCTTGCCATTGGTAAATATATTCTATTTTCATACTGTTTCATGGCCTGTAATCTGATAAATCTCTTCAAGGGTGGTTATTCCTTTTTCCACCAATGCAAGCCCTGCTAAAAAAAGAGTTGAATCCTGCTGTGAGGCAAGTAAATGTGAGAAGTTGGTGTTGGAATGCTCTGACAGGGCTTGCTGAAGTTCGGCCTTTATTTCGAGAAATTCATAGATGGCGATTCTGCCATAATAGCCAGAAAAGCAGTGATCACAACCCATTGCGTTCCATTTTTTTATAGAAAGCGATTGTTTTATAGCACTGGATTTTACGGCAGTACATTTGGAGGATACGGAAATATTTTCTAAATTATTCGCAATATCAGAATTAGTAATATTAGGTAGCACTGTGGGAATGCTGTCTTGTTGTCGGCAATGGGGGCAGAGCTTACGAACTAATCGCTGTGCAATAATCAATTTCACACATGAAGCTATGGTATAGCCAGAAATTCCCAGATTTTGTAGGCGAGATAATGTATCAATAGTTGAATTGGTATGCAATGTTGATAAAACCAAGTGACCAGTTTGCGCTGCTTTCATTGATATTTCGGCAGTTTCATTGTCACGGATTTCACCAACCATAATGATATCGGGATCTTGCCGTAGTAACGCCCTAAGGACTTTGGCGAAATCGAGACCAATCTTGTTATTAACAGGCGTTTGATTAATGCCATTTAAAGGGATTTCAACAGGATCTTCGACACTACAGATATTCTTTTTAGCTTGGTTTAAATATTGCAGGCAACTGTACAGTGTGACGGTTTTTCCACTGCCAGTTGGGCCTGTTACTAAAATCATCCCTTGTGGCAAATGTAGCTTCTGTTTTAAAAGTTGGAATTGTGATTCAGGCAGACCCAATTGTTCCAACGATAATTGGTGTATGGTATTTAAAATACGCAGGACTATTTTTTCTCCATGCAAAGTAGGTAATGTTGATATACGTATCGCATAACTGTTTTTGTTGTCATTCCAATCAAATTGCCCATCTTGCGGCTGACGTTTTTCAGCGATGTTGAGCTTTGCCATGATCTTTAAGCGGGCAGGAATACCTGTATTCATTTGAGGAGGTGGTGTTTGCATGGTATGCAATGCACCATCAACTCGGATACGTATTTGATAGCCACGTTGAGAAGGTTCAAAATGAATATCTGAAGCTCTTTTCTGTATTGAAGTTAATATTGTCTGATTAATTAGTTGAATAACAGGTGTATCTATTTCTTCATCATGGAGATCGTTTGCTTGTATTGCATCATGATGACGAGCATAGCTGCTATTAAGACGATCTATACGGTACGGTTCCTCTTCATTATTTTCTGAACAGTAATTTTCTACAGATATTAATGAGCTTTCTTGTGTCAGCATGGATTCTATTTTTGCTTGAGGCCAAATATCTATATTAACGATTAAACCTGAAATAAATCTCAGTGCAGCTATGAAATCCTCATTAGGGGATTGACTACAGGCGATTGTGATCGTATAGGAATCTTTTTTTATAATAATCGCGTGATGTCGTTGACACAGTTCCTTTATTTCTTTTTCCATCAAAAGATACTCCTTACTTATCATTATCTCTATTCCTTTAATATTGCATTGATTTGATTATCTTCTTTTTTGAAAGACAATGTATTTTCTCTTTATAATTGTTTTTTTACTTTTCTAGCTGCATATCTTGATTAATTTTCTTCTTTTATCTTGTATTTAAAACCTGTCAGGAATGAAAGGAGATGTTTAAAACTTTAAGGTTTCCTGACATTTTAGTTTTAACGATTCATCTTTAGATTCACAAATCGTTTTCCACTGAGTAAGGCCACTCTTAGTATCTCGAATGGGTTTTAGAGTGGCATGAAGTCCACTGAGATTTTGTTGGCCCAATATGCTTATTTCCCCTTCTGTTACTGAGATAGTATTGATATAGCGGCTATTGTGGCCTGATGGGATGGAAGGATGACCAGAGTGGCAATCTTTGTAATTTTCAGATTCAAAGCGACAAAGTTCCACACCGGATTTATAGGGCACAATAGCTTGTAGCATATCGGTTAACGCTGCTTTTTGGATATATCCCTGATAACTGGGAATAGCAATTGCGCCAAGAATAGACACGATAGCCATAACAACCATCACTTCAATTAATGTAAATCCTTGTTGTTTCATTTTTCCTCCTTTGTGCGTATTTAGACAGCTTATTATGTTCAATAGCGGATAGATGCCGGTGCCAATAAGCATGAAGAAAAAGAAGAAAAATAAAATATCGTTAGTAAACTTTATGAAGTTGGCTCGAAAAAATAACTTTATATTACATTTTTTTGCAAAAATTTTTCGAGTCTGCTCGTAAATAAAAAAACGTCAGGAATATTGGCGAATGGAAGGTGTTAACATGCCCACCTGTTACACTTTAGACGTAAGCATGACGCTTAGCGAAGGTTCTTGATGTTATTAAATATTAAGGGGGAGTAAAAGAGTGAAACTGTATGAAGGGTGGATTGATGGCGCGCGAAAGGTTATTTCACCACATTGTGATTTGCGCCCAGAGGGAGAGACACCATCATTACTGGTCATTCATAACATCAGCTTACCTCCCGGCAAGTTTGGAGGCCCTTATATTGATCAATTATTTATGGGAACACTAGATCCGAAAGACGATCCTTTTTTTGATGAGATCAAACATTTGTGTGTTTCTGCTCACTGCTTAATCCGGCGTGATGGAGAAATTGTGCAATATATCCCTTTCAATAAAAGAGCTTGGCATGCTGGTGTTTCCTGCTACTGTGACCGTGATAAATGCAATGATTTTTCGATAGGCATTGAACTGGAAGGCACAGATTATGAGGAATTTACTGAAATTCAGTATACCAAGTTAGCAGAAGTTACTGAGCTGCTTATTGGTCAATATCCTGATATTCGTGACAATATTACAGGGCACAGCGATATCGCTCCGGGTAGGAAAACTGATCCCGGGCCTTATTTTTATTGGGAACACTATCGTAAATTATTGAAGGAGTGAGTTGAATGACTCTCTTTATTCTATTGTTAATACTGGCATGGGAACGTGTTTTTAAGATGGGAGATCACTGGCAGTTGGAACGCTACTTAGCTCCATTTTTTGCCAGAGTAAAATCACATTCACTGTGGAGTAGTTTGGGGATGACCTTTCTGGTTGCCCTATTAACTTGGGTGTTTATTGCTATTTCCAGCTCTGTGGCTTTTGGTATTCCCGCGATTGTGCTGAGTATCATAATCAGTCTGCTATGTATTGGTGCAGGTGGGTTGCGTCATGATTATCGTGGGTATCTTCAGGCCGTGCGTCAAGATGATCCTGAGCAGCAGAATAAATATCTTGCTCGCTTGACGATGATTCAGGGAGCATTGCCTGATACCACAAAAGAAGAGCGGTTGCGTGAGATACAGAATTCATTGATTTGGATAAACTTCCGTTATTATCTCGCCCCTATTTTTTGGTTGGCTGTATTGGGTAAATTTGGGCCTGCCATTTTGATGGGATATGGTTGTCTCAGAGCTTACCAAGGTTGGTTGGCACAACACGCAACGGCAGTGCAGAGAGCACAATCGGGAGTAGATAGAATATTGCATTGGCTGGATTGGCTCCCTACACGTTTGGCTGGTATTGCCTATGCTTTGCTGGGGCATGGCGAGAAAGCCTTACCAGCTTGGATTGCGTCACTTACTGATTTTCGGTCATCTCAATACAAAGTGATCAGTCAATTGGCGCAATTTGCATTAAGTAAAGAGCCTCAACTGAATCCTATAGAAACGCCTGTTGTTGCTGTAACGTTGGCAAAAAAGGCGACTTTTACTATTGTGATTATTGTTGCATTGTTGACGATTTACGGAGCATTGGTTTAACAATAGAGGGATAGGGGATTGGTGTTAGCAATCATCTGTCCTGATCTTTTAAACCAAAGATTCGTTGCCTTATCGTCGTGATCTACTGGATCATAGGTCAGTTTGACGAAAGATACCTGCCATAGCGACAAGGATGGGGTTGGCGGGAATTTTATAGGTAGCTATCTAGGTTCTCTGCGATTTTTGAGTGCCTATTTTGAGTCGCCAGGTTGGATGATTTATAGACTTCACTCGGGAAGCTTTGTTTGCTATTTTTTAATTTAAATTCCATTTAATTGATTGTTTATTCACATTGCAGAAGTGTTGCGATAAATTTTGCCTATTTATGCATTTCATAAATGTTAAATCCAATCAATTTTTCCCTTCTTAAAATCCCTTTTAGTTATAATTTTCTAATAAAATTTAAAATAATTTGTTAAAATTTGCAGCTTTTTATGATTTAGCTCAAGGTCTTTATAGACAGCTAGTGAATACTTTGTTACTTTAAGACCCTGTATTCTAAATTGGTATTACCAATTTACTTTAGCCCGTTAGCTAGGGTTTAGTTACTAATGTTTAGTCACTAAGGCTTAGTTGAATTGGGCATAGCCCGAAGCAACATTTACTTATTGAATGGCTTACAGCAGATATGGCCTATAGCAAAATTCGCCAACCAAAGTTATCAGATGTGATTGAGCAGCGTCTTGAACAGCTCATTCTCGAAGGCTCGCTACGCCCGGGAGAAAAGCTGCTGCCTGAGCGTGAGCTGGCAAAGCAGTTTGAAGTATCACGTCCTTCGTTGCGCGAAGCCATTCAAAAACTGGAAGCCAAAGGCTTTCTTTTCCGTCGTCAAGGTGGAGGAACTTTCATACAGAATAATCTGTGGCAAAGTTTCAGCGACCCGCTTGCCCAACTTATTGCAGAGAATCAAGAATCCCAGTTCGATCTCCTTGAAGCGCGCCATGCTTTAGAAGGGATCGCTGCTTACTATGCAGCCCTGAGGGGAACTGATGAGGATTTCAAACGCATTGAGCAAAGCCATTTTGCCATTCAAGAAGCACAACAAAGTGGCGATGTAAATGCAGAATCTGAAGCTGTCCTGCAATATCAGCTTGTTGTCACGGAAGCTGCCCATAATGTGGTATTGCTACATTTGTTGCGCTGTATGATCCCGATGTTAGAACAAAATATCAGGCGCAATTTTGAAGTTATCTATACCCGTAAAGAAATGTTGGCAGCCGTTAGTGACCATAGAGCTGAGATTTTTCGCTCTATCATGGCGAGGGAACCGGAAAAAGCCCGTGAGGCTTCCCATCGCCATTTGGCCTTTATTGAAGAAGTTTTATTGGATCTGACTCGTGAATATACTCGTCGTGAGCGTTCATTGAGGCGGCTCCAGCAACATCAGGAATAAGAGCCTGTCCTTTGGGGCGTCATAGACAAATCAAATTCCCAAATGGGGTGGGTTCTAAACTTGGCTGTACAGATCCTGACTGCTGCGTTTGTACAGTTCCTCAACTCTTTATCCAAGAGTTTTAGCGGCAACATATAGCAGGGCCTATCTTCCGGTCATAACAGGCAGTTTAGTCAAAGGGTATGACCAGAAGATAGGCTCCAACAATCATTAGAAATAGATAACAGATAAGGAATACACCATGTCAGATATTTTGAAAAATGACGTGGATCCGATCGAAACTCGCGATTGGTTACAGGCGATCGAATCGGTCATCCGTGAAGAAGGTGTTGAGCGTGCTCAGTTCCTGATTGATCAGGTTTTGAGTGAAGCTCGTAAAGGTGGCATTAACGTTGCTGCAGGTATTGCAAGCCGTGATTACATCAACACTATTCCTGTTGAGGATGAGCCTGCTTACCCCGGCAACCTGAATTTGGAGCGTCGTATCCGCTCTGCTATTCGCTGGAATGCAGTGATGACCGTTCTGCGTGCATCCAAAAAAGATCTGGAACTGGGTGGCCACATGGCTTCATTCCAGTCTTCCGCTACTGTTTATGACGTTTGTTTTAACCACTTCTTCCGTGCTCGCAGCGAAAATGATGGCGGTGACTTGGTATACTTCCAGGGCCACATTTCTCCGGGCGTTTATGCACGTGCATTCCTTGAAGGTCGTCTGACTGAAGAACAGATGAATAATTTCCGTCAGGAAATCGGTGGTAATGGCCTGTCTTCTTACCCGCATCCAAAACTGATGCCTGATTTCTGGCAGTTCCCAACTGTTTCAATGGGTCTGGGACCAATCTCCGCTATTTATCAGGCTAAGTTCCTGAAATATCTGGAGCATCGTGGTCTAAAAAATACCTCTGAACAAACCGTTTATGCTTTCTTGGGTGACGGTGAAATGGATGAACCAGAATCTAAAGGTGCGATCACTATCGCAACCCGTGAAAAACTGGATAATTTGGTATTTATCATCAACTGTAACTTGCAGCGTCTGGATGGCCCAGTAACCGGTAACGGCAAAATCGTTAACGAACTGGAAGGCATCTTCGACGGCGCTGGCTGGCAGGTACTGAAAGTCCTGTGGGGTGAGCGTTGGGACGAACTGCTGCGTAAAGACACCAGCGGTAAACTGGTTCAATTGATGAACGAAACGCTGGACGGCGACTATCAGACATTTAAGTCCAAAGATGGCGCTTATGTTCGTGAACACTTCTTCGGTCGTTACCCAGAAACTGCTGCATTAGTCAAAGACATGACTGATGATGAAATTTGGGCTCTGAACCGTGGTGGTCATGATCCGAAGAAAGTTTACGCTGCACTGAAAAAAGCGCAGGAAACTACGGGTAAACCAACTGTAATCTTGGCTCAGACCATCAAAGGTTACGGTATGGGTGATACCGCTGAAGGTAAAAATATTGCTCACCAGGTCAAGAAAATGAACATGGAAGGCGTTCGTCAATTCCGTGATCGTTTCAATGTACCTGTATCTGATGAGCAGATCGAAAGCCTGCCATACGTGACTTTCGACAAAGACTCTGAAGAATCCAAATACCTGCATGAGCGTCGTAATGCACTGGGTGGTTACCTGCCAAGCCGTCGCGTTAACTTCGACGACAAACTGGAAATCCCAGCTCTGGAAGACTTCAGCTCTCTGCTGGAAGAACAATCCAAAGAAATTTCTACCACTATCGCTTTCGTTCGTGCATTGAATGTCATGCTGAAGAACAAGTCGATCAAAGATCGTCTGGTTCCAATCATTGCTGACGAAGCACGTACTTTCGGTATGGAAGGTCTGTTCCGTCAAATCGGTATCTACAGCCCGAATGGTCAGCAGTATACTCCGCAGGATCGCGAGCAGGTTGCATACTATAAAGAAGATTCTAAAGGCCAGATCCTGCAAGAAGGTATTAACGAACTGGGTGCTGCTTCATCTTGGCTGGCTGCTGCAACGTCTTACAGCACCAACAACCTGCCAATGATCCCATTCTATATCTACTACTCCATGTTCGGATTCCAGCGTATCGGTGATCTGTGCTGGGCAGCGGGTGACCAGCAAGCTCGCGGCTTCTTGGTTGGTGGTACTTCTGGTCGTACAACTCTGAACGGTGAAGGTTTGCAGCACGAAGATGGCCATAGCCATATTCAGTCTCTGACTATTCCTAACTGTATCTCTTATGATCCAGCATTCGCTTATGAAGTTGCTGTTATCATGCATGATGGTTTGGAGCGTATGTATGGTGAGAAACAAGAAAACATCTACTACTACATCACCACACTGAACGAAAACTATCACATGCCAGCAATGCCTGAAGGCGTTGAAGAAGGTATCCGTAAAGGTATCTACAAGCTGGAAGTCTTGGAAGGCGCGAAAGGTAAAGTTCAGTTGCTGGGTTCAGGTTCTATCCTGCGTCATGTTCGTGAAGCAGCGAAGATCTTGTCTGCTGAATACGGCATCGGTTCCGATGTATACAGCGTAACTTCCTTCACTGAACTGGCTCGTGATGGTCAGGATTGTGAACGTTGGAACATGCTGCATCCATTAGAAGAACCTCGTGTTCCTTATATTGCTCAGATCATGAATGAAACGCCAGCAGTTGCTTCTACTGACTACATGAAACTGTTTGCAGAACAAGTACGTAACTTCGTTCCTGCAAGCGACTATCGTGTATTGGGTACTGACGGTTTCGGTCGTTCTGACAGCCGTGAAAACCTGCGTCACCACTTCGAAGTTGATGCTTCTTATGTGGTTGTGGCGGCTCTGGGTGAATTGGCTAAACGTGGCGAAGTTGATGTAAAAGCCGTTGAAGAAGCTATTAAGAAATATAACATCAACCCAGAAAAAGCTAACCCACGTCTGGCATAAGAGGTAAAGATTAATGTCTATCGAAATTAACGTACCTGATATTGGTGCAGATGAAGTTGAAGTTACCGAGATTCTGGTGAAAGTAGGTGACACAGTTGAAGTAGAACAGTCACTGATCACGGTTGAAGGTGACAAGGCTTCTATGGAAGTCCCATCGCCACAGGCGGGTGTAGTTAAAGAAATCAAAGTTGCGGCTGGCGATAAAGTTGAAACTGGTAAACTGATCATGATTTTTGAATCAGCAAACGGTGCAGCAGATGCTGCACCTGTACAGCAAGCAGCGTCAGCGGCACCACCAGCAGCAGCCGAAAGCAAAGAAGTGAACGTACCAGATATCGGTGACGATGAAGTTGAAGTTACCGAAATCATGGTAAAAGTGGGTGATACCATCACTGAAGAGCAGTCACTGATCACGGTTGAAGGTGACAAGGCTTCTATGGAAGTTCCTGCACCATTCGCGGGTACTGTGAAAGAGATCAAAATTGCCGCTGGCGACAAAGTCAAAACCGGCTCTTTGATCATGGTATTCGAAGTTGCGGGTACAGCACCTGCGGCAGCGCCGATATCGGCTCCAGCAGCACCTGCGGCAAAAGAAGTGAACGTACCGGATATCGGTGGTGACGAAGTTGAAGTTACCGAAATCATGGTAAAAGTGGGTGACACCATCGCTGAAGAGCAGTCACTGATCACGGTTGAAGGTGACAAGGCTTCTATGGAAGTTCCTGCACCATTCGCGGGTACTGTGAAAGAGATCAAAATTGCCGCTGGCGATAAAGTCAAAACCGGCTCTTTGATCATGGTATTCGAAGTTGCAGGTGCGGCAGCGCCAGCAGCTCCAGCTCCTGCGGCTGAACTTGCGAAAGCAGTATCGGCTCCAGCAGCAAGCAAGCCAGCAGAAGGCAAAAGCGAATTTGCAGAAAATGACGCTTATGTTCATGCAACTCCAGTGATCCGTCGTCTGGCGCGTGAATTTGGCGTAAATCTGGCTAAAGTTAAAGGTACTGGCCGTAAAGGTCGCATCCTGCGTGAAGACGTTCAGGCTTACGTGAAAGATGCTATCAAACGTGCAGAAGCAGCTCCTGCTGCTGCGGGCGGTGGTTTGCCCGGCATGTTGCCTTGGCCGAAAGTTGATTTCAGCAAGTTCGGTGAAATCGAAGAAGTTGAAATGAGCCGCATCCAGAAAATCTCCGGTGCTAACCTGAGCCGTAACTGGGTCATGATCCCTCACGTTAACCTGTTCGATGAAGCGGATATCACTGAAGTTGAAGAGTTCCGTAAACAACAGAACAAAGAAGCTGAGAAGAAACAGCTGGGTGTGAAGATCACTCCGCTGGTATTCGTGATGAAAGCAGCAGCGAAAGCACTGGAAGCAATGCCTCGCTTTAACAGCTCCATTTCTGAAGATGGCCAGAAGCTGATCCTGAAAAAGTATGTCAACATCGGTATCGCGGTTGATACACCTAATGGTCTGGTTGTTCCTGTATTCAAGGATGTCAACAAGAAAGGCATCATGGAACTGTCCAGAGAACTGGCTGAAGTTTCCAAGAAAGCTCGTGCTGGTAAATTGACTGCTTCCGACATGCAGGGTGGCTGCTTCACCATCTCCAGCCTAGGTGGTATTGGTACTACCGGTTTTGCACCAATTGTAAATGCGCCAGAAGTGGCAATCATGGGTCTGTCTCGTTCTTCCATGAAACCAGTCTGGAATGGCAAGGAATTCGTTCCTCGTCTGATTCTGCCTATGTCTCTGTCTTTCGATCACCGTGTGATCGATGGGGCAGATGGTGCGCGCTTCATCACTTATATTAATCAATTTATGAGTGATATCCGCCGTTTGGTGATGTAATTCAAAGGCCGGTATATTTACCGGCCTAATGATTACTACTGTGACAGATATTTTCTTCTTGTATCTGGCAGGTTGGGATTTCTGTCACGTTAACGCGCTTTTCAGGTTATTTACAATTCTGTAAACTGCTCGCGGTGTGTACGTCCCGGTGGAATATGGTTTTTTACCCAATGGATTTCGCGTTGCAGCTAGGCGGCAAGTGAACGAATCCCCAGGAGCATAGATAACTATGTGACCGGGGTGAGAGAGCGAAGCCAACAAAGCGGCAATGTGAAATACGAAGGGTATTTTCGTCTGACTCGCCGGACAAACAATTAAGAGGTCATGATGAGTACTGAAATTAAAGCCCAGGTAGTGGTGCTTGGAGCAGGCCCAGCAGGGTATTCTGCTGCTTTTCGTTGTGCAGACTTAGGTTTGGATACTGTTCTGGTTGAGCGTTACTCTACTTTGGGTGGTGTTTGTCTTAATGTTGGTTGTATTCCATCCAAGGCGCTGCTTCATGTTGCAAAAGTAATTGAAGAAGCAAAAGCACTGGCACAACACGGTATCGTGTTTGGTGAGCCACAAACTGATATTGATAAGATCCGCCTGTGGAAAGAAAAAGTTATTTCCCAGCTGACTGGTGGCCTGGGCGGCATGGCTAAAGGCCGTAAAGTTAACGTTGTTAACGGTGTTGGTAAATTTACAGGTGCTAACACTCTGGTAGTTGAAGGCGAAAACGGCGCAACAACGATTAATTTTGATAACGCCATTATCGCAGCGGGTTCACGCCCAATTCAGCTGCCATTCATTCCACATGATGATTCTCGCGTATGGGATTCTACCGATGCACTGGAACTGAAAACTGTTCCGGGACGCCTGTTGGTAATGGGCGGCGGCATTATCGGTCTGGAAATGGGTACTGTTTATCATGCTCTGGGTTCCCAGATTGACGTGGTAGAAATGTTCGATCAGGTTATTCCTGCTGCGGACAAAGACATTGTTAAAGTGTTCACTAAGCGCGTCAGCAAGAAATTCAACCTGATGCTGGAAACTAAAGTGACAGCGGTAGAAGCTAAAGAAGATGGCATCTACGTGACAATGGAAGGCAAGAAAGCCCCTGCTGAACCACAGCGCTATGACGCAGTTCTGGTTGCTATAGGTCGTGTACCAAACGGTAAACTGCTGGATGCAGGTAAAGCTGGTGTAGAAGTTGATGAGCGTGGCTTTATCCATGTGGATAAACAAATGCGTACTAACGTACCTCACATCTTTGCTATCGGTGATATCGTTGGTCAGCCAATGCTGGCGCACAAAGGTGTCCATGAAGGTCACGTTGCTGCTGAAGTTATTTCTGGCAAGAAACATTACTTCGATCCAAAAGTTATCCCATCCATTGCTTACACTGAACCAGAAGTGGCATGGGTTGGTCTGACTGAGAAAGAAGCGAAAGAAAAAGGCATCAGCTACGAAACTGCAACTTTCCCATGGGCAGCATCTGGTCGTGCAATTGCATCTGACTGTTCAGATGGTATGACGAAGCTGATTTTCGATAAAGAGTCTAACCGTATTATCGGTGGTGCTATTGTTGGTACTAACGGTGGTGAACTGCTGGGTGAAATCGGTCTGGCTATCGAAATGGGCTGTGACGCAGAAGATATCGCTCTGACTATCCATGCTCACCCAACTCTGTACGAATCAATCGGTATGGCTGCGGAAATTTACGAAGGCAGCATTACTGATTTGCCAAACCCTAAGGCAAAGAAAAAGAAATAATTCTTTAGTTCTTGTCGTAGGTTAAGCAAAATTTTAAACGGCTTCCAAATTGGAAAGCCGTTTTTATTTGATAACTGACTGCTATCGTGTTTTTCTATAAAAAACCCGATTGAATCTACAGTAAATGACATCGCCAACTTGAATTATGTGGGCGAGGGGTTCTTTTAAGTTGATATTCTCCATTGATTTGATGCCATTTATTGCTATCAGCTGGGGTTAATTTCATCCGTTTCAAATCAAAAAAATCATAATTAATAGCAACAAAGCCTAATTTTTGGTAAAAAAATTTCGGCATCACGTTCTGCCTTAACTTCTAATATGCCTTGATGGTCCTAGGGTGAGGGATATATTGATCACATGTCTTGATGAATGTGGCATGCCTATTGCTAAACATTGCTCCTATTATAGGTTCATAATACCAACTGAATTTATTTTGCTGGATTTCGTTAAGTGTAGATAGCATACCATGCTGACTCACTTCCTTAATTTTGGCTTGATATTCAGGGTAAAATTTTTCCTCCATAATAATGGTTGAATTATCACCTGTTTCTGCTAGTGCACTATGTTTTTCTCTATTGGGCATGATGATATCCTTTTAAATGATGTTAGCCTCAGCATTGAAATGTCCCCTGCTTTATTTAGATACAATATGAAGTGTTGCTGATTTGTTGATATTGAAAGATTTTTGAGCTGTATATCATGATCAGAAACGCTGTTAAGAAAAAACGCAGTATAGGCAGTATAGAAAATCCGCGCATTCCATAAAAATTCTGATAAAAATTAAGAAATTTTTAGGCTGAAATAGCAACAAACAGTATTTAAAACCTTAATACGCTCTTTATGCGCATTTATCTAGCATTTTATCATTGTTCAATGTTGATTTTATGTGAATGAATTAACATGCTATTCAAATTTTGGTATGCTAATCACTCGAAGCTGGGCATAATTCTAATGTTATGCGAGCAAAATCCTCTGACCTGGCACCCTTGATGATTGTTTTAGGTGATTGTTTTTGGATGATCGTTTTCGATGATCGTTACCGGGTGCAGACAGCCGGGTATATAAAATGACAATGAGAGCGAGGAGAAAGTCGTGCTAGAAGAATACCGCAAGCACGTAGCCGAGCGTGCAGCTCAAGGCATCGTCCCTAAACCGTTAGACGCAGCTCAAGTAGCAGCGCTGGTCGAATTACTGAAGAACCCACTTAAAGGTGAAGAAGATTTCCTGGTAGATCTACTGACCAATCGTGTTCCTCCTGGTGTAGATGAAGCCGCTTATGTTAAAGCAGGTTTCCTTACTGCCGTTGCTAAGGGGGAAACGGCTTCTCCTTTGGTTACACAGGAAAAAGCCATTGAATTATTGGGGACTATGCAGGGTGGATATAATATCCATGCTTTAATTGATGCCCTTGATGATGAAAAACTAGCTCCGATTGCGGCGAAAGCACTTTCTCATACTTTGCTGATGTTCGACAGTTTCTATGATGTGGAAGAAAAAGCAAAAGCGGGTAATGCCCATGCCAAACAGATCATTGAATCATGGGCTGATGCAGAATGGTTTCTTGAACGCCCTGAATTGGCAGAAAAAATTATAGTCACAGTCTTTAAGGTCACGGGTGAAACAAACACTGATGATCTTTCTCCTGCTCCTGATGCGTGGTCACGTCCTGATATTCCTCTACATGCTTTGGCAATGCTCAAGAATGCCCGTGAAGGTATTGAGCCTGATCAAGCCGGTGCTGTAGGGCCGATTCAACAAATCGAAGTATTGAACAAAAAAGGCTATCCATTAGCTTATGTTGGTGACGTTGTTGGTACGGGTTCCTCCCGTAAATCGGCAACTAATTCTGTCTTGTGGTTCATGGGAGAAGACATTCCGTTTGTACCCAATAAACGTGGGGCAGGCGTGGTACTGGGCGGAAAAATTGCACCAATTTTCTTCAACACTATGGAAGATGCAGGTGCGTTACCAATCGAGGTAGATGTTTCTAAACTTAATATGGGTGATGTGATTGATATCTACCCGCATAAAGGTGAAATCCGAGATCATGAAACAAATGAGTTGTTATCTACTTTTGAACTGAAAACCGAAGTCCTGATTGATGAAGTACGTGCCGGTGGTCGTATTCCATTGATTATCGGTCGCGGTTTGACTGGTAAAGCACGTGAATCACTGGATTTGCCACATAGTGATGTATTCCGTCAGGCAAAAGCCGTTGCGAAAAGCGATCGTGGCTTCTCATTGGCACAGAAAATGGTTGGCCGTGCTTGTGGTACAGTCGGTATCCGTCCGGGGGAATATTGTGAACCTAAGATGACCTCTGTTGGCTCTCAGGATACCACTGGGCCAATGACACGGGATGAATTGAAAGATTTGGCGTGTCTGGGTTTCTCTGCGGATCTGGTTATGCAGTCATTCTGTCATACAGCCGCTTATCCAAAACCTGTGGATGTGACTACACATCACACTCTGCCTGATTTCATTATGAACCGTGGTGGGGTATCTCTGCGTCCGGGAGATGGTATTATCCATTCATGGTTGAACCGCATGTTGCTGCCAGATACTGTGGGTACAGGCGGAGATTCTCATACTCGTTTCCCAATTGGTATTTCTTTCCCGGCTGGCTCAGGGTTGGTAGCATTTGCGGCCGCAACAGGCGTAATGCCATTGGATATGCCAGAATCTGTACTGGTTCGCTTTAAAGGAAAAATGCAGCCAGGAATCACCTTGCGTGATCTGGTTCATGCCATTCCTTACTATGCAATCCAACAAGGCTTGCTGACTGTTGAGAAGAAAGGCAAGAAAAACATTTTCTCTGGCCGTATTCTTGAGATTGAAGGTCTGCCAGAACTCAAAGTCGAGCAGGCATTTGAGTTAGCTGATGCATCGGCGGAACGCTCTGCGGCAGGATGTACCATTAAACTGGATAAAGAACCAATCATTGAATATCTGCAATCGAACATTGTATTGCTGAAATGGATGATTGCGGAAGGTTATGGCGATCGCCGGACATTGGAACGCCGTATTATAGGCATGGAAAACTGGCTGAAAGATCCTCAATTGTTGGAAGCGGATACAGATGCTGAATACGCTACTGTTATTGAAATTGATCTGGCGGACATTAAAGAACCCATTTTGTGCGCGCCTAACGATCCCGATGATGCGCGTTTGTTATCTGAAGTTGCTAACAGCAAAATTGATGAAGTTTTCATTGGTTCTTGCATGACTAATATTGGTCACTTCCGCGCAGCAGGTAAATTGCTGGATCAGCACAAAGGCCAGCTACCGACTCGTTTGTGGGTTGCTCCTCCGACTAAAATGGATGCAGCGCAATTAACGGAAGAAGGCTATTACAGCGTCTTTGGCAAGAGTGGGGCACGCATTGAGATCCCGGGTTGTTCATTGTGTATGGGAAATCAGGCGCGTGTGGCTGATGGTGTAACCGTAGTATCCACATCTACCCGTAACTTCCCTAATCGCCTTGGCACAGGTGCAAATGTTTACCTTGCGTCTGCGGAATTGGCTGCGGTGGCTTCTTTGTTGGGCCGCTTGCCAACGCCAGAAGAGTATTTGCAATTTATGGATAAGGTCGATGAAACCGCAGCAGATACTTATCGCTACCTCAATTTTGATCAATTGAGCCAATACACTGAAAAAGCGGATGATGTGATCTTCCAAACAGCAGTATAAAAAAGTATATTGCAATGAGTGGGGAGGCAAATGCCTCCCTTTTTTTGTATCTATCATTTTTTTGTATCAGTTTGTGGACTGCCTCAGAGGTGGAAGTAGCGAAACTGTTTAAAATCCAAATAGGTTATTTGAAGTCTGTAATAATGGGAGGTATGTGATGGAATATGAATTTATGCAGGACATTACCGGTCAGGTAACAACATCCTTTTCAATGGATCATGAAGCTATCGGTCATTGGTTGAATGAAGAAGTGAAAGATGATTTGAGTATATTGGATAAAATCACTGTAGCTTTGCAAGAGATTAAAGGCAGTGAACGTCAGTGGCAGTTGTCTGGTCATGAATATACGCTATTGATGAGCGAAGATGAGATCATGATTAGGGCTAATCAACTCCAATTTGATACAGAGGTTATAGAAGAAGGAATGAGTTACTACGATAACGAGAGTCTGGCTTTTTGTGGGACAGACGATTTTATCGATATGTTGGCTGATTACAGAGAATTTATTTTGCAAAAAAATAGAGCATAAGTATTAATGTTCAATCAATGAAGGCTCTCTGCCATAATCTATATTCCATCACATTTTTATGTTGTGACAGTGGCTTTCTATTTTTTGAACAGAAAATTTTTTTAAATAGAAACCTATTTTTGAACAGGAATCTATGTCTATTGCTGGTGTTGGTTGCGAATTACAGCATTGAATGGGAATAGGTTCCAACAATAACGGTGGGCTTTGTATGGAAGAGATCAATCTGTCAAATGAGATTGATAAAGCGGCAAGCTGGTTTGCCAGCAATCAGGATCTACTGATTCAGTATGCGGTAAACATTGTATCTGCCATTTTGATTCTTATCGTTGGCTTATTTGTAGCTAAATTGGTTAGTAAAGCAGTTAAGCGTGTTATGTCATTGCGTGGCATTGATACCACCATTTCTGATTTTCTATCCGCGATTATTCGTTATGCCATTATAGCGTTTACGATTATCGCTGTTCTTGGGAAATTGGGAATTCAAACTGCATCTGTGATTGCAGTAATCGGTGCCGCAGGTTTGGCGGTTGGTCTGGCATTACAAGGTTCACTGTCTAATTTTGCAGCTGGTGTTTTGTTGGTAATTTTTCGTCCACTTCGTACTGGTGAATATGTCATTATTGGAGCGGTGGAAGGAACTGTCGTGCAAGTACAGATTTTCTCGACAACATTGCGTACAGCAGATGACCGCATTGTCGTGATTCCCAACGGTAAGATTATTGCGGACAATATTATCAATACCAGCCGTGAACCTAACCGCCGTACCCAAATTATGGTAGGGGTTGCGTATAACGCGGATATTGATGAAGTGAAAAGAGTGTTGAGTGATGTGATTAAAGAAGATAAACGTATTCAACATGAAAAAGGTGTCACTATTCGCTTGCATGAAATGGCGCCTTCATCATTGAATTTTGTGGTTCGTGTGTGGACCATCAATGGTGATGCCTGGAATGTATATTGGGATTTGATGGAAAACTTTAAGCGTGCTTTAGATAAGCACAATATCAACATTCCATTCCCACAAATGGATGTTTATCTGCATCAGCAAAATATGGCCTTACAGAAGAAGGCAGACGAATAATTAAAATATCGCGGTGTGAGAATTTCTCTTTCTCACACCAAATTAGATTTCTCTCATTTTTTTGATTTTAAGTTTGCATAAAACCACCATTATTTTTCCTAATGATGTATTAGAATGATTCATTTCTCCTAATACTTAATCTTGCCTAATATGCATAGATAACGTAACTAATTGAATATTTATTAGGGATCTTTGCATGTTTTCGACATTTATCCAGGGCTTTTTTCTCAGTGCTGCGATGATTCTCCCGCTTGGACCACAAAATGTATTTGTAATGCAGCAAGGGAGCAGGAAGCAGTTCCATTTAATGAGTGCAGCGTTATGCTCTGCCAGTGATGCTCTCCTCATCGCTGCGGGGATATTTGGTGGAAGTGCTTTGCTGGGGCAATCGATACTTTTATTGCAGGCTGTGACATGGGGAGGTGTTGCATTTTTACTATGGTATGGATGGGGAGCTTTTCGAACAGCGCTATCAGCGGAAGCCGAACTTTCCCGTACTGAAAAAATTATCCAAAGCCGTTGGCGAGTCATAGTAACGTTAGTCGCAGTAACATGGCTGAATCCCCATGTTTATTTGGATACTTTTGTTGTATTGGGAAGCATAGGGGGACAATTATCAGCAGAGCTTAGACCGTGGTTTACTACCGGAGCGGTAATGGCATCGATCAGCTGGTTTTTTGCATTGTCATACTTGTCTGCGTGGTTTTCACCTGTGCTTAATCAGCCTCGGGCACAACGAATTATCAATATTTTTGTTGGCTGTGTGATGTGGTACATTGCTTGGGGATTAATTAAGCAAGGATATAGATTTTTTATTGATTACAATACTTCTCTATAGATAGTGTGCTAATGTTTTTGCAAGCACCTTACTAATGTAACTTTGTTGTATTTAAGGAGGTTTTGTGAAACGTAAATCACTGGTATTGGTCACGATAATGGCTCTGGGAAGCTTATCTTGCATGACTGCTTCCGCTGCTGATTCGCTCTCTGTTCCACATATTTCCATTTCTGGCAACGCGATAGTTAAAGCAGCACCAGATATGGCTACGTTGATAATCTATGTGAGTGAAACTCAAAAAAGTGCGGCAGATGCAAAGAAAAAAGTAGATGCACGCGTCGCGAAATATTTTGGTTTTCTAAAAAATAGTGGCATCGAAAAGAAAGATATTGATGCTGCCAATTTGCGCACTCAGCCAGAATATCGATATGAACAAAAGATGGGAAAATCAAGTATTACGGGTTATAAAGCGTCACGTTCAGTTGAAGTGAAGGTTCACAAACTGGATAAACTGAATGTTTTACTGGATGGAGCCTTGAAAGCAGGTTTGAATGAAATTAGCTCCGTTCAGTTTAGTGTAGATAATCCACAACGTTATCGTGATGAAGCCAGACAAAAAGCCATTCAGAATGCCATTCAACAGGCAACTGTATTGGCAAAAGGGTTCAGCGGTAAGTTGGGCCCTGTATATAGTATTAATTATCGTGCACCTGAAGCTGTGCCTGTACCAATGAGCCGTCTGAAATATCAGACAGCTCTGATGGCAGCATCAGCCTCTGATTCGGCCAGTGAAACTTACGAACCTCAGAGCATTGAGTTTTCTGATCACGTTGATGCGGTTTTTGAGTTACAGCGTTAATGAGCATCATCTTCCTGACGTAACATCTGGCGCCCTAGTTTCAGCAGGGCGTCAGTGACTTTTCTCATCGCTCCGCTTTCTGGGGCAAAACGATGCCAATAAAGCATGCGGCGTTGATACAAGCCTGGCGTTAGATCGACTAGTTCACCGGCTTTTAGCTCTTTGTCGATTTGCAGATGTGGGATCATACAACAAGTCGAACCTTGTTTTGCCAATTGAACGAATGCCTCGGAAGAATTCATGATATGGCAGGGCACACTTCCCGGTGATAAATCAAAATTCTGCTGTAAAAATGCTTGATGCATATCATCTAAATGGTCGAATGCAACAGCAGGTGCTTTCAGTAGTGCCAAACGCGTGACTCCATTCTGGAAAAAACGGTTTGCAAACTCTGGAGAGGCAACAAACAGGTAATCCAGAGCACCTAATTTATCAACCAAACAGCTTGGCAGAGGCTGAGGCTGAATACTAATCGCCCCGACGACTTCGCCACGCCGTAAACGCTCTTGAGTCCGGGTCTCATCTTCTACCTGAATATTTAGCCGAATGGGCAAATCAGACAAAACAGGGTGGAGAGCCGGTAAAAACCATGTTGCCAAGCTATCCGCATTAACAGCAAGAGAAAGTAATAATGGGATCTCATTACTATTTTCATCGCCGAGCCATTGCGCTTCCAGCAGTTCTACCTGATGTAATAGCGCAAGCAGCTTTTGCCCTTGTTCTGTGGGATGGGGGGGCACAGTGCGTACCAATAGCGGTTGACCAAACATATTTTCTAATTGTTTGATTCTCTGGGATACCGCTGATTGGGTAATACAAAGCTTTTGTGCTGCTCGCTCGAAACCACGTTCTCTAATCACTGCATCTAATGCTTGCAATGATCGATAATCAGGACGTTTCATTGAAAATAAGATTCTCCGTGTTTGTTCTTTTTGTGTGATATAGCCCAACATCTTGAAGCGTTAAAACCATTATGTGGCCTAAATAGCACTATGCCATAAATAGCACTATGCCATATTTTTTCATGAGATGAGCCAATATTGTTTATACTAGCCGTCAGATTTTTTCTTGTAACTGATTATAGGCTGTGATCGATATGACTCAGGATGAACTGAAAAAAGCAGTAGGTTGGGCGGCATTGGAATACGTTAAACCAGACACAATTGTTGGTG
Source organism: Xenorhabdus yunnanensis (assembly GCF_028598805.1). Lineage (GTDB taxonomy): Bacteria > Pseudomonadota > Gammaproteobacteria > Enterobacterales > Enterobacteriaceae > Xenorhabdus > Xenorhabdus yunnanensis. The sequence continues at coordinate 69,413 of NZ_JAQRFI010000003.1, forward strand.
TTGGTACAGGCTCTACGGCTGCGCATTTTATTGATGCGTTAGGAACTATCAAAGATAAAATTAAAGGTGCGGTGTCTAGCTCAGAAGCATCGACAGAGAAATTAAAAAGTCTTGGCATCCCTGTGTTTGACTGCAATGAGGTTGACACTTTGGATATTTATGTTGATGGTGCTGATGAAATTAATGGTCAAATGCAGATGATCAAAGGCGGCGGTGCAGCATTAACCCGAGAAAAAATCATTGCGGCGGTTGCAAAGAAATTTATCTGCATTATTGATTCTTCTAAGCAAGTCGATGTGTTAGGTAAATTCCCTCTGCCAGTTGAAGTCATCCCAATGGCACGAGCTTATGTGGCCCGTGAGTTGGTGAAGCTGGGTGGAACACCGGTTTATCGTGAAAACGTAGTGACAGACAATGGCAATGATATTCTGGATGTTCACAACCTCTCTATTGTTGATCCTGTTGAGTTAGAAAATAAAATCAATAGAATCGTTGGCGTGGTAACGGTGGGTCTTTTTGCTAATCGAGGAGCTAACGTGGTACTGGTAGGTACTGCGGATGGCGTTAAAGCGCTCACTAAATAATCGTTTTTGAGGGTGGAATATCCTGCCCTCAAAATATTTTTGCATTTATTCAAAAAAAGAAATTTAGTGATATATATCACTCCGTTGTCTAAATAAAACTCGAAATCCTGTCTTTTTTCTGTAACGAATCATTTTACTTTGCATAACAACTTATTTACTGTTGCTTATTCTGTAATATAAGCAATCGATTGTATTGCCGTTGCTGTTTTTTTTGTTATTTTGGTGGAATCGATATGCATTATGGAAGTTAGTGCAATTTTAGTACAACTTTAGTACAACTAGGGCGGACAAATGGTTAAGGTATCTTTAGAAAAGGATAAAATTAAATTTCTGCTACTGGAAGGTGTTCATCAAAGCACAGTAGACAACTTAAAAGCAGCAGGATACAGCAATATTGAGTATCACAAAGGGGCGTTAGAGCCTGAAGCGTTGAAAGAAGCGATTCGTGATGCCCGATTTGTGGGGATTCGTTCCCGTACTCAGCTGACGGAAGAAATTTTTTCCGCAGCGGAAAAGCTGGTTGCAATCGGGTGTTTTTGTATTGGCACTAATCAAGTTGACCTGAAAGCTGCTACAAAACGTGGTATTCCTGTATTTAATGCACCTTTTTCCAATACTCGTTCAGTAGCTGAAATGGTATTGGGTGAGTTGCTGCTGCTATTGCGGCGTATTCCTGAGGCAAATGCAAAAGCGCACAATGGGGTATGGGATAAGCAGGCAAAAGGCTGCTACGAAGCGCGTGGGAAAAAATTAGGTATTATCGGTTACGGGCATATTGGCACACAGCTTGGCATTTTAGCTGAAAATATTGGTTTGAATGTCTATTTCTATGATATTGAAAATAAATTACCACTGGGTAATGCACAGCAAGTTCATCATTTATCTGAATTGTTGAATATGAGTGATGTTGTCAGCCTGCACGTCCCTGAAACAGTTTCAACTAAGAATATGATTGGTGTGGCAGAATTAGAATTAATGAAGCCAGGTTCAATTTTGATCAATGCATCACGTGGTACTGTAGTTGATATTCCGGCACTCAGCGAAGCGCTGGAAACAGGGCATCTCTCTGGTGCAGCTATTGATGTGTTTCCTCAGGAACCTACAACAAACAACGATCCTTTCATTTCACCATTAAGCAAGTTTGATAACGTACTGTTGACACCACATATTGGAGGATCAACACAAGAAGCCCAGCAAAATATTGGTTATGAAGTCTCAGGTAAGCTGGTCAAATACTCTGACAATGGTTCTACACTGTCGGCAGTTAACTTCCCTGAGGTATCGCTCCCTGTTCATGCCAAGGATAGTCACCGATTACTGCATATCCATGAAAACCGCCCTGGTATTTTAACCAGCATTAACCAAGTGTTCACTGAACAAGAAATCAATATTGATGCTCAATATTTACGGACTGACAGCGATATTGGTTATGTGGTGATTGATATCACGACGCAAAATTCAGCCCAAGCTGAATTGGTCCTGCAGAAATTGAAAGCCTTGCCGGGTACTATCCGTTCTCGTTTGCTTTACTGAAATATGATTGGCTGAGATATAATTGCCCGTTAACAAGAGCAATTATTGATTAAGACGAGATTCATTAGAAAAGGGGCTATTGAAAATACAATAGCCCCTGTTGATCATTTAGAGATTTATACCCATCGCCATACTTTTTCTGGTGTAATAATTTCTGGCAGAGGGATATCCCAACTCGCATTGGGTAATTTTTCAACTAACTGAAAATTGTGAGCTAATCCAATAGGATAAAAATTCTGTTGTTGCCATCTTGCGAGAGTCCTATCGTAGAAACCACCCCCCATGCCTAAACGTTGCCCTGTATAATCGAAAGCGACAAGTGGAATAAGCATGACATTCAGTTCAGAGATGGGTAAAACCTGTCGGACATCCAACTGAGGCTCTTCTATGTTAAAGCGGTTCCTAATAAGGGGGGTATCGGCGCAATAACGAAGAAACAGCAGGTGATTCCGGCTGAAGGGATGCAAGATTGGCAAATAGACCTGTTTATTTTGTTGCCAAAGTTGTTGAATCAGCGGTCGTGTATCTAATTCCCCATCAAAGGAGAGATAGAGGGCGATTTTATCTGCTTGCTGGATCTTAGGGTGAGCCATGACCTGTTTAACGGCTTGCTGTGCAAACTGTGATTGTTGTTCAGGAGATAGGCTTTGACGTAGTTGGCGAATTTTTTTTCTAATGGATTTTCGGAGAGAAAAGAAAGAATCTGATTGCATGATACCTGCCTATTAATTAATGCAGAAAAGGATACAAAACAGATAAAAATGTGGGGTTCTCCAAGATGCCGTTGCAGGTGGTAACCCTTGAACCCTTGGTTCAAGGTGAACGCAGAGTCGTTTCTATTAGGCTTCTTGGTCTAGGCCAAGCATGCTCACAAGAAACAGAGCACCACATTCTATGGATATGAAATATCGGCTCAGGGGACTTACCTGCTCACGAACACCTCAGAGAAATTTTTTGTTGCTTAACTACCTAAATAGACTCTAAGCAACGCTATGAAGCCTATTGTATGGAACTAAATGAAGAAAGCAACTGCTTATATTAATCTATAGTGACTACTGCCTGATTTATCAACAAAATTTAGCTGATAGGTCGGAGTATCAGCTAATTTTACCTTGTTCTAACAGTGCTTTTTCAATGGACTGCTGGAGCATTCTTATTTTTTGTTCCATATTGGAGGCATAATCATGGGTTTTCATCTTCTCCTGTGCCAACTCGTGACAGACATTCAGTGCCACAATAAAAACCAGTTGCTCAGTGTTAGTTACTCTGGTGCGTTCTTTGAGGTTATGCAAACGCTGATCAAGTTCCTCAGCAGCAGCTTGCAATGCTTCGATCTGCTCTGGTGGACAATTGACACGTAATGACCGCCCAAAAATCTGAATATCTACTGGCTGTGCAGACATGACACCTTCCTGATTTATTACTGTGCCGACACCTTGATTTTGACATATACCCCTTATCTTTCAAATTGCGGCTTTATTTGGCGGAGCTGCAATTTGAAATCTATTGGGCATAAATACATTTTGGTATAAAAACAAGGCCGACACCAATCATTACCGTACAATACCAAAAGCTTCCCTTTTTCTTCCCTTCATCTTTCAATCTGCTGCTTTTGGGCAATGTTCACTCATCCCAGCCAGTTAGCTATAGATACAAAATAATCTATATTTCTGGGGATGGATGTCCTTCCCTCACGCTGCAACTCGAAATCTATTGAGGATATATCGGTGTGTGCTGTCTGGTATAGCGACTCCCCTTGATGGTAGCATAGCATGAACTTATATCGCCAACGATGATCAATATACATGTCTATACAAAACTCATTACCTAATTATCAGTCATTTGATGAAATTTTGCATCAACAGTCCGTTGCGCTGACAGCAGCAGAAATGCATGGCTTAATCAGTGGATTACTATGTGGTGGAAATCATGATAGTAGTTGGCAGACATTGGTGCATGATCTCACGAATGATGGTTTGGCATTTTCTCAGGTTTTGGCTCAGCCACTCAGGGAATTGTATGAAACGACGTTTGAATCACTGGATAACAGTAATTTCTCGTTTCATCTGTTACTTCCTAGTGACGAGGCCGGGATTTTTGAATGTGCAGATGCGTTGGCGGGATGGGTGAATCACTTTCTGCTGGGGTTAGGAGTAGCGAATCCAAAATTGACAGAAAGGCCGGAAATTAAGGAAATTGTCACCGATTTACGTAATATCGGTATGTTGGGCTATGACGAAAGTGAAGATCAGGAAGAATTATCTCAAGCCCTTGAAGAAATACTGGAATATATTCGTGTTGCAGTTCAACTCTGCTATATCGCGTTAGTGACACCTAAAACAGCAGGCAATGTAAAAAACGAAAAGCCAACGTTGCACTGATTGGCGATATTTATCCAATAGATTTCAAATTGCAGTGTAATGGCTGAAAGGAATCCTCAGAGACGTAGCTGATTGTATGATCAGGGGAGTGAATACGACTAACCAAACAGCGATTTGAAAGATAAAAAGCATAATAATCAAATAATGGAATTGCAGGAGAGGGTATGACTAAGCAAGAGTATTTATCCCGTCGTCAGGCATTATTGTCAAAAATGGCGCCAGCCAGTGCTGCTATTATTTTTTCAGCCTCGCCTGCGACACGTAATTCAGATAGTGAATATCCCTACCGTCAGCACAGTGATTTTCTTTATCTGACAGGTTTCAATGAGCCGGAAGCAGTTCTGATACTGATCAAAAGCAATGAAACCCACAATCATAGTGTGTTGTTTAATCGAGTTCGTGATTTGACTGCGGAAATTTGGTTTGGTCGCCGTCTTGGTCAAGAAGCTGCACCGGAAAAATTGGGGGTGGATCGTGCTCTGCCATTTGATGATATCAATGAACAACTTTATTTGTTGCTGAATGGCTTGGAAGTGATTTATCACGCTCAAGGAGAATTTGAGTACGCTGATAAAATCGTATTTGATGCTTTGGATAAATTGCGCAAAAACGGCCGTCGTAATCTCAGTGCTCCAATGGTTATGGCAGATTGGCGTCCGTGGGTGCATGAAATGCGCCTGTTTAAATCAAAAACAGAATTGGAAATCATGCGTAAAGCTGGGGAAATCAGTGCCCAAGCACATACCAGAGCGATGCAGGTTTGCCGTCCTGACATGTTTGAATACCAGCTTGAAGCCGAAATTCACTATGAATTTACCCGTCAGGGTGCCCGCTACCCTGCTTATAACACCATCATTGGAGCGGGAGAAAACGCTTGTATCCTGCATTACACTGAAAATGAGCGTCGCATGAAAGACGGCGATTTAGTGTTGATCGATGCCGGTTGTGAATATGAAGGATATGCTGGTGATATTACGCGGACATTCCCGGTAAATGGTAAGTTTACGCGCCCTCAACGTGAAATCTATGACATTGTGCTGGAAGCCATCAACCTTTCCCTTGAACTGTACAGACCGGGTACCAGCATAAACAAGGTTACGGAGCAAGTTGTACGCGTCATGGTGGAGGGATTAGTTAAATTGGGAATTATGCATGGTGAAGTCGAACAATTGATCGAAACCAATGCTTATCGCCAATTTTTCATGCATGGTTTGAGTCACTGGCTGGGGTTGGATGTGCATGATGTAGGCGATTACGGTGTTGATCGTAATCGCATCCTGGAACCCGGTATGGTGCTGACTGTAGAGCCTGGGCTTTACATTGCACCAGATGCGGATGTCCCGCAGGAATACCGTGGTATCGGTATCCGTATTGAAGATGACATTGTGATCACGGAAACAGGAAATGAAAACCTGACCGAATTTGTCGTGAAAGATCCGGATGAGATAGAAGCTCTGATGGCACAGGCAAAGCACAATTAAGATAAAAGTAATCAAGAAAGGTTAGAGTAATCAGGAAGCTATAATGAACGTGATTATTGTGGGCGGAGGAATGACGGGAGCTACATTGGCTCTGGCTATTTCTTCGCTGAGTCGGGGGCAATTGCAAGTCTCCTTGATTGAAGCAGCAGAACCCACTCAGGAACATCCCGGTTTTGATGCAAGGGCTATTGCTTTGGCTTATGGGACATGTCAGCGCTTGAATCAGATTGGCATCTGGCCTGCGCTGCAACATTGTGTTACCCCAATAACTCACGTTCATGTCAGCGACCGTGGTAATAGCGGTTTCGTCAATATCAGCGCTGCTGATTATGATATACCGGCATTAGGCAATGTGGTTGAACTACATGATGCTGGAATCCATCTTTTTGATTTATTAAAACAGTCTCCAAATATTAAACTTCACTGTCCGGCCAGAGTGAGTTCCGTTGACCGTTTGGAAAGTTCTGTGGTGGTTACGCTGGATAATGGTGAAAAATTGACAGGAGAACTGTTGGTAGCTGCGGATGGTAGTCACTCTGCGATAGCTCAAGCGTGCAATATACCATTCCAGCGGCAATCTTATGAGCAGACAGCAATTATTGCCAATGTACTGACTTCTGAACATCCTCAGGGAAGGGCATTCGAGCGTTTTACCAAACATGGTCCATTGGCGCTGTTACCTATGTCCGAGGGGCGTAGTTCGCTGGTATGGTGTCACCCACTGGAAAAACAGTCAGAAATCAATAACTGGAACCAAAATGAATTCCTTCAACATCTGCAAAAAGCATTTGGCTGGCGTTTGGGGAAAATACTGGAAACCGGCCAACGACACAGTTATCCATTAGCTTTGTCGACAGCCAGTAGGCAGGTTAGCCACCGTCTGGCCTTGGTAGGCAATGCATCCCAAACCTTGCACCCGATCGCCGGTCAGGGTTTTAACCTAGGGATGCGTGATGTTATGGCTCTGGCACAAGTTATTTCAGCTGCTGCTGCTTCAGGGCAAGATATTGGTTCCTATAAGGTCTTGGCACAATATCAGCAACAGCGTCAAGCAGATCGTGAAACCACCATTGGAATCACAGATGGATTGGTCAGGGTATTCGCTAATGGCTATTTACCGTTAAAAATTGGGCGTAATTTGGGCTTGATGACGATGGAAATATTACCACCAATGCGGGATCTATTTGCCTGTCGGACATTGGGTTGGGTTGCACAGTCACCATTGGCAGATTAAGAGGAAAGAAAAAATGCAATCATTTGATGTGGTGATCGCAGGGGGCGGAATGGTTGGCCTTGCGCTGGCCTGTGGTTTGCAAGGTAGCGGTTTGCGCATCGCGATTGTAGAAGAATATCCACCGACAAAGCCATTTGATGCCAATGGTGAATATGCGTTGCGGGTTTCAGCCATCAATGCAGCCAGCGAACGATTACTAACCCACTTGGGTGTCTGGCAGGATATCCTTGCGATGCGAGCCAGACCTTATCAGGGCATGGAAGTTTGGGATCAGGATAGTTTCGGGCGTATTCAGTTCAATGTGGCGGAAAATGGCCTGACGCACTTGGGCCATATCATAGAAAACCATGTAATCCGACAAGCGCTCTGGCAACGTGCGGAAAGTCTGCCAGACGTGATGATTTTTACTCCATCCTCTCTTAAGAATGTTGCTTGGGGCGAAAACGAAGCCTTCATCACTTTATCTGATGAAAGAATGCTGACTTCACGTTTAATCGTTGGTGCAGACGGAGCTCATTCTTGGTTGCGCCAACATGCAGATATCCCGCTGACTTTCTGGGATTATGAACACCATGCACTGGTGGCGACAATTCGTACTGAGGAACCTCATAACAATGTTGCACGTCAGGTTTTCCATGGTGATGGAATACTGGCTTTCCTGCCACTGTCAGATCCTCACCTATGTTCGATTGTTTGGTCATTACCGGCTGGATTTGCGCAACAGCGTAAATCTATGGAGCCGGAACTGTTTAATCGGCAACTGAGCGTGGCATTTGATATGCGTCTTGGTCAATGTGAACTGATCAGTGATCGACAAACCATTCCATTGATGGGACGTTATGCCCGCAATTTTGCTGCTCATCGATTGGCACTATTGGGTGATGCGGCACACACTATCCACCCATTGGCTGGTCAGGGCGTCAATCTAGGATTTATGGATGTAGCAGAACTGATCGGTGAATTGAGTCGCTTGAACCAGCAAGGAAAAGACATCGGTCAGTATCTCTATCTGGGGCGCTATGAACGTCGCCGTAAACACAGTGCTGCGATTATGCTCGCGGGTATGCAGAGTTTCCGTCAGCTATTTGATGGTAATAATCCGGCTAAAAAATTATTGCGTGGAATTGGATTAACACTGGTTGATCACTTACCAGGAATGAAACCGCAATTGCTTCGCCATGCAATGGGACTCAATGATCTCCCTGATTGGTTGATTTCTCAAACCTCTTCAGTTGAAAAAATCTAATTCAGCTCATTATTTATAATTAGTTTTTCTAATGTTGAACTAAAGTGTGTTAAGTGGATTTGCTTCACACTTTAGTCTTTTTCTAATCTAAAAATATTGTTTCTTGCTGTTTATTAAAAATTTTGAGTGTTATGACACAATAAATTAGATAAAAATTCCGCATGATAGTGAGTGGTTTTCAGGGTTGTCACTACAGCTTAGCTAATTTATTTTATGGTTCATTTCCTGTTTCAGTGATAACTTCTGATCCCAAGGTATCGTTTGCGTTATTAACCGCTTTTTTGCTTCATGATCCAACACCTGTCGGTTAATACGCCGTATGTTTTTTCAGGTCACGAATGTTTTCATGTCAAGAATGGAAAGAGGGAAATAATGTCAAAACACACTCCACTATATGATCAACATCTGGCATGCGGAGCACGCATGGTAGATTTTCATGGCTGGATGATGCCTCTGCACTATGGCTCACAAATCGACGAGCATCATACAGTGCGTACTGATGCCGGTATGTTCGACGTTTCCCACATGACAATTGTGGATCTACACGGTACTGGTTGCCGTGATTTTCTCCGTTACCTTCTGGCCAATGACATTGCCAGGCTGACCGAGCAGGGCAAGGCACTTTATACCGGAATGTTAAATGCTTCTGGCGGTGTCATTGATGATCTGATTGTCTACTTCTTCACTAATAACTTTTATCGCATGGTTGTTAACTCGGCGACCCGTGAGAAAGATTTAGCATGGATTAACCAACATGTTGAGAAATATGACGTTGAGATTACCGTGCGTGATGATTTGGCTCTGATTGCTGTTCAGGGGCCAAACGCGCAAGCCAAAGTTCAATCGTTGCTAAGTGATGAACAGAAGCAAGCAGTAATAGAGATGAAACCTTTCTTTGGCGTTCAGTCGGGAAATCTATTTATTGCAACGACGGGTTATACCGGTGAAGCAGGTTATGAAATTGCATTGCCTAAAGAACAAGCGGCAGATTTCTGGCAACAGTTGTTGGCAGTAGGTGTGAAACCCGCTGGGTTGGGGGCACGTGACACATTGCGCCTCGAAGCAGGTATGAATCTTTATGGTCAGGAAATGGATGAAACCATTTCACCACTGGCAGCCAACATGGGATGGACAATAGCGTGGAAACCGGAAGATCGTCAGTTCATTGGTCGTGAAGCATTGGAGAAGCAACGTGAAACAGGCACTGAACAATTGGTTGGGTTGGTCATGCGTGAAAAAGGAGTATTGCGTGGTGGTTTAACTGTCAGCTTCACTAATGATTCAGGCGAGATGCGTTCCGGGGTTATTAGCAGTGGAACATTCTCCCCGACCTTAGGATTTAGCATCGCTCTTGCACGTGTACCGCAAGGTATTGGTGAACAGGCAGTTGTCCAGATCCGTAATCGTGAAATTCCCGTTCAGGTTGTTAAACCGGGCTTTGTACGGATGGGTAAATCGCTAGTAGAGTAATTTTTAGTTGTAATGTTTTGATTATTTTAACGTTTTAATTGTTGTAACGTTTTGCTCAATGAACGAAAAATAAGGAGATGGCAACTATGAGTCATGTACCAGCAGAATTAAAATATACAGAATCACATGAATGGGTTCGTTCGGAAGGTGATGGTGAATACACCATAGGTATTACCGAACATGCCCAACAATTATTGGGAGATATGGTATTTGTTGATTTGCCTGAAATAGGCATAGAGGTAAATAGTGGTGATGATTGTGCCGTTGTTGAATCAGTCAAAGCGGCATCTGATATTTACGTGCCACTGAGCGGTAAGATTATCGCTGTTAACCCCGGGCTGGAAGGTTCTCCCGAATTAGTGAACAGTGAACCCTATAACGAAGGTTGGCTGTTCCGCATCAAAATAACTGATGAAAGTGAACTCGCTAATTTGCTTGATGCTGAAGGTTATCAGTCACTCTTGGAAGAAAGCGAGTAACTGTATTTGAGCGCCCCATTCACAATGTGATATGGGGCGTTTTTTTTATGTGCCGTTTTTTATAGCCAACAGATTTCAAGTAACAGAACATAACGCTGTAACTTGCAAGTTAAAGGCATAGTTAGTTTCAGGAAATTATCATCAATGACTCAGACATTAATCCAACTTGAAAATCAAGGTGAATTCATTCGTCGCCACATTGGTTCTTCTGCTGAACAACAAACAGAAATGCTGGTGATAGTAGGTGCAAATTCTCTTGATGATCTGACCAACAAAATCGTTCCCCGTGATATCGCATTATCAGAGCCTCCTGCGGTTGGTGAAGGCGCGACTGAACAGCAGGCATTGGCTGAATTGAAAGTGATGGCGAGCCAGAACCAACGCTATCAATCGTATATCGGTATGGGATACACACCCTCAATACTTCCCCCTGTCATTTTGCGTAATTTGTTGGAAAACCCTGGCTGGTATACTGCATATACCCCCTACCAACCAGAAGTTTCTCAAGGTCGATTAGAAGCTTTACTGAATTTCCAGCAAGTTACCATTGACCTGACGGGATTGGATCTTGCCTCAGCTTCATTATTGGATGAAGCAACGGCGGCCGCAGAAGCCATGGCAATGGCAAAACGGATCAGCAAGCTGAAAGGCGCTGAGCGTTTCTTTGTGGCAGATGACATTCATCCACAGACGTTGGATGTTGTGCGGACCCGTGCTGAAACATTTGGATTTGAAGTCATTGTTGATAAAGCAGAAAAAGTACTGGAACTGGAAGGGATCTTTGGTGTCCTGCTGCAACAAGTCGGAACGACGGGCGAAGTTCACGATTACAGTGACCTTATTGCAAAACTGAAAGAACGTAAAATCATCGTCAGTGTTGCCACAGACTTTATGGCACTGGTCATACTGACAGCGCCGGGTAAACAAGGTGCTGACATTGTATTTGGTTCTGCCCAGCGTTTTGGTGTGCCGATGGGATACGGTGGCCCTCATGCAGCTTTCTTTGCCTGCCGTGATGAATTCAAACGTTCCATGCCAGGTCGTATTATCGGTGTTTCCCGTGATGCAGCAGGCAATAAGGCGCTGCGCATGGCGATGCAAACACGTGAGCAGCATATTCGCCGTGAAAAAGCGAACTCCAATATTTGTACTTCTCAAGTTTTGCTGGCGAACATTGCGGGAATGTATGCCGTTTACCACGGTTCAGAAGGTCTGAAGCGCATTGCTGACCGTATCCATCGATTGACAGACATCCTGGCTGCTGGCTTGCAAAAAGCGGGCGTCACACTGCGTTATAAGACATGGTTTGATACGTTGACCATTGAAGTATCAGATAAGGCTCAGGTACTGGCAAGAGCGGAAAAAGCGCACATTAACCTGCGTACCGATATTCTTGGTGCTGTTGGGGTATCATTGAGTGAAAAAACCAGCCGTGATGATTTGATAACCCTGTTTCAAGTGATAACGGGTTCTGACTCAGAACTGGATATCAAGGCTCTTGATCTTGAAATAGCGGCAGCCAGCCAATCTATTCCTGCCTCCATGCTGCGTAATGACGAAATTTTGACACATGACAACTTCCGTCGTTACCATAGTGAAACCGACATGATGCGATATATGCACAGTCTGGAGCGTAAAGATCTGGCGCTGAATCAAGCTATGATTCCACTGGGTTCATGTACCATGAAACTGAATGCAGCAGCGGAAATCACACCGATTACATGGCCTGAATTTACCGATATGCACCCTTTCTGCCCAGCAGAGCAAGCGGAGGGTTATCATCAGCTGATCAGCCAGCTTTCCCATTGGTTAGTACTGCTGACCGGATATGATGCATTTTGCATGCAGCCCAACTCCGGTGCACAAGGGGAATATGCTGGTCTGCTGGCAATTCGTCGCTATTACACTAGCCGTGGTGAGCAACATCGCCATGTTTGCCTGATCCCAAGCTCGGCTCACGGTACAAATCCTGCTTCTGCACATATGGCGGGCATGGTCGTTGTTATTGTGAACTGTGATAAAGAGGGCAACATCGATCTGGTTGATTTGCGCGAAAAAGCGGAAAAACACAGTAACGATCTTGCTTGTATCATGGTGACTTACCCCTCAACTCACGGTGTATATGAAGAAACCATCCGTGAAATCTGCGATGTCATTCATCAAAATGGTGGTCAGGTTTACCTTGATGGCGCGAATATGAACGCTCAAGTGGGGATTACCACACCGGGCTTTATTGGCGCAGATGTTTCACATTTGAACCTGCATAAAACCTTCTGTATCCCACACGGCGGCGGCGGTCCGGGCATGGGGCCGATTGGCGTGAAAAAACACCTTGCCCCATTTGTGCCTGGTCATTCAGTGGTAGAAATGGACGGAGTCACTACATTAGGTGCAGTATCCGCAGCGCCATTTGGCAGTGCATCGATTCTGCCAATTAGCTGGATGTATATTCGCATGATGGGAGCAAAAGGGTTGAAACAAGCCAGCCAAGTTGCGATCTTGAATGCAAATTACATCGCATCCCGCCTGAAAGGAGCCTATGAAATCCTCTATACCGGACGTGATGGATATGTTGCCCACGAATGTATTCTGGACATTCGCCCATTGAAAGAAGAGTTCGGTATCAGTGAGATGGATATTGCCAAACGTTTGATTGACTATGGTTTTCATGCTCCAACCATGTCATTCCCGGTTGCGGGAACCTTGATGGTTGAGCCAACAGAATCAGAAAGCAAAGTTGAAATTGATCGTTTCATTGACGCAATGCTGGCAATTCGGGAAGAAATCAACAAAGTAGCAAGAGGAGAATGGCCTTTGGAAGACAACCCATTGGTCAACGCACCACACATCCAGACTGAACTGATTTCTGATTGGAATCACGCATACAGCCGTGAAATTGCCGTTTTCCCAACAGTGGAAACCAAAGCCAATAAATACTGGTCGACAGTTAAACGTCTCGATGATGTCTACGGGGATCGCAATTTACATTGCTCTTGTGCGCCGATTGACGATTATCGTTAATGGCGATTTATGAATATGCGATTAAACCCTCGTCCAGCAGGACGGGGGTTTATAATTAGTGAAGATATCAAAAGTGTTTTCACAGCACGCCAGCGACTTTTTCTTAAAAGTATTTTTTTCTTTAGTGTATGAGAAAAGCGTAACATAGCGGCTTCGATTTTATAGGCAACCAAGGAAGAATAACCTAATATCCAACCTTGTTTTTTGTTACCTTCACTCTGGTCGTTAGATACAATATCGGACATTCTTACTATGATGATACTTCAAGTTTCACATACATTTCTTTCTCAAACAACCTCCACCAGCGTGCCGGTCTGGATGGAATTTTATTACTTCTATAGTTAGCTAAAGTTAACCTTCCCTTTAATCGTAAACATAATTGCCTGTGTTTTTATTAATAACACACAATTATTGTTTAGTGATTTCATGATTTACATTATTTCTTAAATAATCTCATAACAATTTTAAAGATATGGTAAAGGCGATATTGGCTGTAGCTAATTTGTGGCGTGCCTTTTCCATACTTAAATTATGACCGTAGGAGTTATAGGTAATGTCATTTTATAAGAATATCAATTCAAATAAACAAGCTGGGGTGCGTAATTGGTTTGGATTGTTGGTGTTAATGCTGCCTGTTTTATTAGTTACTGTGGACAATACTATTTTGGGATTCACCGTTGTTTCAGTTTTAACCGCATTATCTGCATCGCCAGAACAATTAATTATTGGTCGCGCAGCTCTTGGTTTTTTTGGAGCTATGCTGATGCCATCAACGCTGGCTTTGATTAGCTGTCTTTTTTAAGATCGTGAACAGCGTTGTATTGCTGTTGCTATTTGGGCAACAACTCTAACCGTTGGCTCGGCTCTAGAGCCTGTTATTGGCGGTATTTTATTACAATATTTTGACTGGAATTCCATTTTCTTACTGGCTGTGCCTGTATTGGTGCCTTTATTGATTTTTGGCTCCATTTTATTGCCTGCATCTGAGCAAAAACAGACCAAGTTTATTGACGGTTATAGTGTCTTATTATCAATTCAGGCCAGATTAGCGCTGGAAACACTGGCTGGCGCTTATGCAGTAGCTGATTCATTGTTGGGTATAGAAAGGCAACTACTGGTGGATGCAGCGAAGTACTCTTTTACCAATGCCATTTATATGACAAGTTGGTTGACTGCAATATTGACCGGAATTGTAGCTTTGGTTGCTTGGCATTTAATTAGAAAATCTGAAAAAACAAATATAGTTTAACCTTAACGATCTGATAGGGATATTTGGTGAAATATAGGCACGTTTTTAGGTGCCTATTCTATCCTGTTTTTCATTGACAGTCAGTTGGTGCGAAAATAATAGAAAGAGACGTTTATGATAGCATTACGACATCAAGGCCCTCGCTTGATAGCAGCGGTTATTAACTGAATATGTTTAATTACTTGAGTACGTTTAAAAATTTAAATTGAAGCTGTCAGAGTCCATACAGACTTTGACAGCTTAATTTAAAAGATCAAGACGGGAGTTATTTCAGCCAACCTTTTTCTTTTGCTGCTTCCAATTGTGGCAGCAGATATTCCCATAGCTCAGGGTAACTTTCGGAAACAAAATGAAGCAGGTTGTAAACTTGCTCAAAGCGAATATTGTTCTCAACCCAGCTCTGCCCTTGGTTATGCAGGTTCATAAATACCGGCATAATTCTATCGAGTGTTTTGGCAAATAGCGCTTCAGGAGTGATGGAATCTTCGTATTCGTACCAAAGTTCCAGAAAATAATCGCGCTGAGTTTCCGGCAATAACCCAAAAATACGGTTGGCCGCTTTAACTTCCTGTTCGTGAATAGCTTCACGGGCAGCCAGATCGAACGCGATAACATCACCTGCATCGATCTCAACAATGTCATGAATCAAAGCCATTTGCACGACGCGACCAATATTGACCTCCCCGGCATAAGGAGCAAAGCCAAGCACAGCAAGAGCAAAATGCCAGCTATGTTCAGCAGAGTTTTCATGGCGCATGTTGTTCAATAATTTCGTTTTGCGATGGACATATTTTAACTTATCCAGCTCCATGATAAACGCAATGACATCGGTGAAAGGGCCGAAACTAACAGGAGGTACAGCTAATGACATACAAAAACCTCAATAATTATTTTTCTTCGTCTAATGAATAGGGCAATACTTGAATGGTAATCGTACCGCCTTCATCTTCACGGATACGAAATACGCTTTCTATTTCCATATCATTATTCATGACCACTTGTACCCAGATTGAATCATCAACTAGTTTGACCGCCGCTAGCACCGAGCCTGTCCGACGCCATTTATCACCTAATTGCCATTCCAAATCGTCACTAGCAACAGGCAGAGACGAGGCATTACCTGCCAGCCAATACATAGCACGTTTGTTTGCCCCACGATACTTGGCCCGGGCCACCATTTCCTGACCGGTATAACAGCCTTTCTTAAAGCTGATACTGTTTTCGATTGCCTGAAGGTTTGTCGCTTGTGGAATAAATTGTGCGCTGCTGGCGGCATCAATCACCGGGAATCCTGCTTCAATCTCCAGTGCCAGCCATTGCTGACTATCATTTAACTGCGACTGGAACTCTTCGACTAATGTTTCCGTTAATTTAACGGCAGTTGTTCTGTCTGTAACTAAAAGGAAACGTTCAGCGGGAAGCGTGAAGTGGAGAAGCGTTGTAGTTTCGTACTGAATAACGGGGGATTTGGTATCGGGCAGGGTTGGGAAGAGTGTTGCCAGCGCTTCCCGGCTTCCTGTTCCGGCTACACCAAGCAAGATACTTTCTTCATCTTTGGCAAACGTCACTTTGGAAAACACGGCGTATTTTTTTAATTCAGTTAATTGCGCTTCCAATAATGAGCGACGGGCAATATAGGCAAAACCTTCACCGCGCTGAAACAGCCGTAAGTTACTCCACATCTTGCCTTTGGCATCACAATGTGCGGTTAACACATGCTGGTTATCATTCAGAGAGGTAAGATCTGCTGTAATTTGTCCTTGCAGATACTTTTCCGCATCAGCTCCAGTAGTTGCCACTATTCCCCAGTCATCAAGGGAAATTAACGTCAGTGGGAGTGTTGCAGAAGGGGATGGATATTGTTCAGAAAACGGAATTTGGTAAGCCATAGCAGCTCCTGCCAGTAAACTATCTGAGAAATAACACTAATGGTAAAAGAGAAGTAGCTTAATGCAAAGGGGTTATTCTTGTTATTTATGGATGATGAATTTATTACCAATCTGTTGCGATATACTTCGCAACTTGTCGATATATCTAGTGATTCCACCCCGGTTAGTGATGAAAAATAGGTCAGAATCGTTGATAATCTTGCCCGACTATGAAATTTTGCAACCGTGATCATATTTAAAACACCGGGTAACTTGTTAATCTTTCGTGCTCTAATTGTCACGATCTTATTCTTCCCTGATCTTAATATTGCTGTCTCAATGGCACGAATGAAAATGAAAAAGAGGCTTTTTAAACATGGATATTGATAATAAAGCACGTATTCACTGGGCATGTCGTCGTGGAATGCGTGAACTGGATATTTCTATCATGCCATTTTTTGAGTATGAATATGATTCATTGAATGATGATGACAAACGGATTTTTGTTCGTTTGCTGGAATGTCCAGACCCTGATCTTTTCAATTGGCTCATGAATCATGGACGGCCTGAAGATGACAAGCTTTACCATATGGTGAAATTAATCCAAAGCAGAAACCAAGCCCGTGGTCCTGTGGAACAATAAACTAAGGGAATCTCGCCATACTCGCCTGTTTTCCACGGGCGTACATGGCGCAGTTGCAATTGCGGCTTTATTGGCTCCCTGGTCAATTAACGGTGTTTACTTCTGGCTTCCATTGTTTGCCATCATCATTAGCAGTTGGATGTGGAGTCAGAAAAATATTCGGCAATGTCAGGGCAGGCTGATACTGTTCAAAGGCAAAAAAGTGCATTGGCAAAAAGCCGCTTGGAGCATTACTCAGCCACCGTGGTTCCATCGTTATGGAATGGTCGTTATGCTCCATGCCTTTAATCAAACAGAAAACATGCGCTATCAACCGCCAATCCGATTATGGGTGGCATCAGATAGTATGTCACCTGAGGCGTGGCGTCATTTGAATCAACTAATGCGCCAATACTCTGATAGCTAAAATGGACAACTAAAACAGCGCTTCCATTTCAGCCAATATTTGCATGCACCATTCGCTTATACGTTCATCTGTTTGTTCGAATTGGTTTACATCATCCAGAGCTAGCCCGACAAATTGTTTGCCATCTTCGGACAACGGTTTCGGGCTGGTAAATTCATAACCTTCTGTCGGCCAGAACCCAATAAACTGTACACCTGTCGGTAGCAAGTGGTGATACAGCATTCCCAATGCATCCAGAAACCACTCACTATAATCGATTTGATCTCCCATTCCATACATAGCAACGATTTTCCCTGCCAGATCCAACGAGGGAAGTTGATCCCATATAGCCTGCCAATCTTCCTGTAGCTCCCCGAAATCCCAAGTTGGGATACCGAGGATCAGGACAGAATATTCTTCCATCAATTGGGGATCACAATCCTTGACATTATGTATGTCGATCAGATCTTCACCGAGTATATCGCGTATTTTTTCTGCTACCATTTCTGTATAGCATGTACTGGAACCGTAAAAGAGACCAATTTTCATCATTATTTATCAGGGAGTTTCGAATATCAGGGGCGGTATTGTAACAGAATAATTGCTTTTTCAGGCATAATAGCCGACAGGAAGGCACAGATAGGCAGACAGAAAGGAGGGCTTGTGCCAAAAGAACACAACCTGTCAGACAAGCATTCATCGGAAAATAATTCACTTAAACAGAATTCAACGGAGCCATACCCATCGGACAATCCTCTGGTAGAGCAATTTCTCGATACTATATGGCTGGAAAAAGCGCTGGCCGAAAATACGTTGGCTTCTTATCGGCTTGATTTACAAGCCTTAAACAATTGGTTAGTGCATTATGGTCATGATTTACTTTCAGTACAGTCGATAGAACTACAATCATTTTTGGCTGAACGAGTGGATGGTGGTTATAAAGCGAGTAGTTCAGCCAGATTACTGAGTGCAATGAGAAGGTTGTTTCAATATCTTTATCGTGAAAGAATGCGGGAAGATGATCCAACAGCGTTACTATCTGCGCCTAAATTACCTAAGCGTTTGCCCAAGGATTTAAGCGAAAAACAAGTTGAAGATTTGCTTGGTGCTCCTTTAACTGACCAACCAATTGAACTGCGGGATAAAGCTATGTTAGAAGTGCTTTATGCTTGTGGGTTACGAGTTTCAGAATTGGTTGGCCTGACCCTGTCTGATGTGAGCTTACGTCAGGGAGTGGTCAGAATTGTGGGTAAGGGAAATAAAGAAAGATTGGTTCCTCTGGGAGAAGAGGCTGTTTATTGGCTGGAAAAATATCTGGAATATGGGCGTCCGTGGCTATTGAATGGCTCTGTTTCTGATGTATTTTTTCCCAGTAAGCGGGGGACGCAGATGACACGCCAGACATTCTGGCATCGGATCAAACACTATGCCGTATTGGCAGGGATTGACGCTAAACGCTTGTCACCCCATGTGTTACGGCATGCTTTTGCAACACATCTACTCAATCATGGCGCTGACTTACGTGTTGTGCAAATGTTATTAGGTCATAGTGACCTCTCGACAACTCAAATATACACTCATGTAGCAACCGAACGTCTCAAAGCTCTTCATCAACAACATCATCCCCGTGGATAGCTTTAAAGTTAGATGAACATAAAGGAACAAATTATGAAGAAGATTACATTTTGCCTTTTATTACTGTTAACTGCTGTTGCCAGCAATGCCTTTGCTGGCGAGAGTGCTATCAATAAGTCATTGTCCAAATTGAAAATAACTGCAGAAAGCATTACTCCATCACAATTTCCAGGTGTTAGTGCAATTTTAACCGATCATGGTGTTGTTTACATGTCTAATGATGGTAAGTACATGTTAACGGGGCACCTTTATGATGTGAGTGGCAAAGCACCGAAAGATATTGGCAATCCGATTTTGGTTAAAAAATTGGAATCTTTTAAAAATCAAATGATTATTTACAAGGCGCCAAAAGAAAAATATGTTGTCACTGTTTTTACTGATATCACTTGTGGTTATTGCCAGAAATTGCATGGGGGCATGCAAAAATATAATGATCTGGGGATTACTGTCCGTTACTTGGCGTTCCCTCGTCATGGGCAGCACCATCAATCGGTTAAAGATATGCAGTCCATTTGGTGCAGTGCGACACCGAAAAAATCCTTGGATGCTGTTTTTAAAGGTGAAAAAATCTCTCCAGTTAAAGAATGCAAAATTGATATCATGAAACAATATCAGCTGGGCCGCCAATTTGGCGTTCAGGGTACGCCAGCCATTATCCTGAAAGATGGCTATGTGCAGCCTGGTTACTCGGAACCGAAAGATTTGCTGGATACATTGAAGAAACATAGCAATTAATTGAAATAGATAATGCATCCCATTCAGTGAATACTAGCTAGTGAATAGAAACCTGTGAATAGAGAAACACAACTCCGCCGCCGACCAGCGGCGGATTCCAGCCATCTTCCTAACAATATCCATCCGTTATTGCGCCGTTTATACGCTATGCGTGGCATACGCCAAGCTGATGAGCTGGAACGTGGCGCAAGTGGTCTCCTCAATTACCAATCCCTTAATGGCATTGAGCAGGCCGTTTCCTTGCTGGTTACAGCATTACATGAACATTGGCGCATCATGATTGTTGGGGATTTCGATGCAGATGGAGCAACCAGCACCGCATTGGGTATTCGCGCTTTGCGTGCAATGGGATATCGTCACCTTGATTATCTTGTTCCAAACCGTTTTGAAGATGGTTATGGGTTAAGCGTTCAGGTGGTTGATGAAGTTGTCAAAAAAAGCGCGGATTTGATTATCACCGTGGATAATGGGATCTCATCCCATGATGGTGTCGCAGCGGCACATCAACACGGCATCAAGGTGATTATTACTGATCACCATTTACCGGGTGAAACATTGCCAGCTGCAGATGCCATTATCAATCCCAATTTAATAGACTGTGCCTTTCCTTCGAAAGCCTTGGCAGGCGTTGGCGTCACATTTTATCTGATGTCGGCACTCAGGGCAGAATTGCGTAAATTGGCATGGTTTGAGCAACAAGGCATTCCACTGCCCAATTTGGCTGAGTTGTTGGATTTAGTGGCATTGGGTACAGTGGCCGATGTGGTTCCCCTCGATACCAATAACCGAATTCTGGTATATCAAGGATTAAACCGCATTCGGGCAGGACGTTGCTGTGCGGGGATAAGGGCATTGCTCGAAGTTTCCAAACGGGAATCAACAAAATTAGCAGCCAGTGATTTGGGCTTTTCATTGGGTCCAAGATTAAATGCCGCCGGACGTCTGGATGATATGTCTGTTGGAGTGGCGTTATTGTTGACCGATGACATGGCCCAGGCCCGACAGATTGCTTGTGAATTGGATGGCCTGAACCAAACTCGTCGGGAAATCGAGCAGGGCATGCAGCAAGAAGCCTTGCAGATTTGCGATAAAATCGAGCGGACCCATACTCAATTACCTTACGGGTTAGCAATTTACCATCCTGAATGGCATCAGGGCGTAGTGGGCATTTTGGCATCACGAATTAAAGAGCGTTTTCACCGTCCGGTTATTGCTTTTGCTCCGGCAGGTGATGGCACTTTGAAAGGTTCGGGACGTTCCGTAAATGGTTTGCATATGCGTGATGCACTTGAACGCCTTGATACCCTGTATCCGGGGTTGATGTTGAAGTTTGGTGGCCATGCGATGGCAGCAGGTTTGTCAATCGAACAAGACAAATTCGACCTGTTTCAGCGTCATTTTTCCGGGCTGGTGGCAGACTGGCTGGATATTACACAGTTGGAAGGTGTGATCTGGAGCGATGGTGAATTGGTGTTAGGAGAACTATCACTGGAAGTTGCTGAAATCCTGCGTGACGGAGGTCCGTGGGGGCAGGCATTTGCAGAACCGGTTTTTGACGGCAAATTCAAACTACTGCAACAGCGCATCGTTGGTGAAAATCACCTGAAAGTCATGCTTGAGCCATTAAATGGCGGGCCTATGTTAGATGGCATTGCATTTAACATTGATGTCAGCCGTTGGCCGGATAATAGTGTCAAAACGGTAGAATTAGCCTATAAACTGGATATTAACGAATTTCGTGGTAATCGTGATGTTCAGCTTTTGATCCAGCATATTTGGCCCTACTGAATTATCAAATCTCCGGCAATGTTATCCAATTAGCGTTTACCCTTCATCTTTTAAATAGCAGCCAACAAAGCTGCTATTTAAAAGATGAAGGGTATAAACCCTTTGATAGATCCGTTACAATACGCGGTTCGAAAATATCCATGCGACCATCATTTATTCATAATACACAACGTATAAGACACAAAATATGTTTGAAATTAATCCGGTAAAAAATCACATTCAGGACCTGTCTGAGCGGACAGCAGTTCTGAGGGGGTATCTTTGACTATGATGCCAAGAAAGAGCGCTTAGAAGAAGTCAATGCTGAACTCGAACAGCCTGATGTCTGGAATGAACCGGAGCGGGCACAGGCGTTGGGTAAAGAGCGTTCGTCACTTGAAATCATTGTGGAAACAATTGATCAGCTCGTTCAGGGTTTAGAAGATGTGAACGGCCTGCTGGAATTGGCAGTTGAAGCAGATGATGAAGAAACCTTCAATGAAGCAGTTGCTGAATTGGAACAGTTAGAAGAGAAACTGGGTCAACTTGAATTCCGTCGCATGTTTTCTGGCGAATATGACAGCGCAAACTGCTATTTGGATCTTCAGGCGGGATCAGGTGGAACAGAAGCTCAGGATTGGGCCAGCATGTTGATGCGCATGTACCTGCGTTGGGCTGAATCCAAGGGCTTCAAGACTGAAATTATTGAAGAGTCTGATGGTGATGTTGCTGGTTTGAAATCTGCAACCATCAAGATCATTGGTGAATATGCTTACGGTTGGCTGCGCACAGAAACGGGCGTTCATCGCTTGGTACGTAAAAGCCCCTTTGATTCAGGTGGTCGTCGCCATACATCATTCAGCTCTGCTTTTATCTACCCAGAAGTGGATGATGATATTGATATCGAAATCAATCCGGCTGATTTACGCATTGATGTATACCGAGCTTCTGGTGCTGGTGGTCAGCACGTTAACAAAACTGAATCTGCTGTACGTATCACCCACGTACCGACTGGTGTTGTAACTCAATGCCAGACAGACCGTTCTCAGCATAAAAACAAAGACCAGGCGATGAAACAGTTGAAAGCGAAACTGTACGAACTGGAAATGCAGAAGAAGAATGCAGATAAACAAGCAATGGAAGAGAACAAATCGGATATCGGTTGGGGCAGTCAGATCCGCTCTTACGTTTTGGATGATTCCCGTATTAAAGATTTGCGTACCGGTGTAGAGACCCGTAATACACAATCTGTGCTGGATGGGGATTTGGACAAATTCATTGAAGCAAGCTTAAAAGCTGGCTTATGAGGAACTAAAATGTCACAACAACAGCAGGGAGCTGAACAGGCTCCTGATTTAAATAATGAACTGAAAATCCGCCGTGAAAAATTGGCTGCTCTGCGCAGCAACGGCATTACTTTCCCGAGTGATTTTCGTCGCGAAAACATTTCCGAAGATCTGCATGCAAAATACGATGACAAGACTAAGGAAGAATTGGAAGAGCTGGACATCGAAGTGACCATTGCTGGTCGCATGATGACACGTCGCATCATGGGCAAGGCATCTTTTGCAACTCTGCAAGATATGGGTGGTCGCATTCAGATCTACGTTTCCCGTGATGATCTGCCGGAAGGCATTTACAATACTCAGTTCAAAAAATGGGATTTGGGTGACATTTTAGGCGCACGCGGTAAGCTGTTCAAAACTCAAACGGGTGAGCTTTCCATTCACTGTACTGAGCTGCGTCTGTTGACTAAAGCACTGCGTCCACTGCCGGATAAATTCCACGGTTTGGCAGATCAGGAAACCCGTTACCGTCAGCGTTATTTGGATCTGATTGCGAACGATGAATCACGCAAGACATTCCAGATCCGCTCCCGCGTGATGTCTGCATTGCGTAGTTTCATGACCAAAAAAGACTTCATGGAAGTTGAAACACCAATGATGCAGGCGATCCCTGGTGGTGCAAGTGCGCGTCCATTCATTACGCACCATAACGCGCTGGATATCGACATGTACCTGCGCATTGCCCCGGAATTGTACCTGAAACGTTTAGTGGTAGGTGGTTTTGAGCGCGTTTTCGAAATCAACCGCAATTTCCGTAACGAAGGTGTTTCTCCGCGCCATAACCCAGAGTTCACCATGATGGAACTCTACATGGCTTATGCGGATTACCAAGATCTGATCGTACTGACCGAAGATCTGTTCCGTACTTTGACTCAAGACGTACTGGGTACAACATTGGTGCAATACGGCGAACAAGAATTCGATTTCGGTAAGCCTTTTGTCAAGATGACCATGAAAGAAGCCATTTGCAAATATCGTCCAGAAACCAACATGGCAGATCTGGATGATATGGATAAAGCGGTTGCTATCGCGAAATCTTTGGGTATCGACATTGAAAAGGGCTGGGGCTTGGGTCGCGTTCAGTGTGAAATTTTTGAAGAAACCGCTGAAAGCCATCTGATTCAGCCGACATTCATTACGGAATATCCGGCAGAAGTTTCTCCGCTGGCACGCCGCAACGATGACAATCCATTCATTACTGATCGTTTTGAATTCTTCATTGGTGGCCGTGAAATTGGTAATGGCTTCTCGGAGCTGAACGACGCGGAAGATCAGGCAGAACGTTTCGCAGAGCAAGTTCGTCAGAAAGATGAAGGCGATGACGAAGCGATGTTCTACGATGAAGATTACGTGACTGCGCTGGAGCACGGCCTGCCACCAACAGCAGGTTTGGGAATTGGTATCGACCGTATGGTGATGTTGTTCACTAACAGCCACACCATCCGTGACGTTATCCTGTTCCCGGCAATGCGTCCGAATAAATAATCATTTTTGATTAAAACCAGTTAACGCCCAGTTCGGTTAATCAAACTGGGCGTTTTTTACATCCATTAAAAAACCTTAAATAATTGGTTGAAATATAGACATTAATTAACGATATACTACTTACTACTTACTACTTGCTGAGACTCAGTTAAGAAGTATATATTTGGCGGCATAACTTCGTTGATGCGAGTGTAGTTCAATGGCAGAACGAGAGCCTCCCAATCTTTATACTAGAGTTCGATTCCCTTCACTCGATTTTTAGGGAATATCTCAATATTTTCTGACGATAGCGTCAGTGCTGAACATTGCTGTGCAAAGCGAATGCTTTCTTTTAGATTCATGCCTTCTAACCAGCAGTGTACAAGGCCCGCCATCATGGCATCACCTGCTCCATTGGCATTAATAATATTAGTGTTGATTGCATCTGAACGTCCTGATGTATTATCCCTTTCACTGTAATAAACACCTTCTGCATCCATACTTAAAATTAAACGCTGGATGCCATGTTGATGAAACCAATTAGCCGCATCAGCGGCATCTTTTTGAGTTTCGATTTTTATTCCACTGAGGATTTCTGCTTCAGTACGATTGGGTTTTAAAGTATGGATATGCGATAGTAAATGGCGGATTTTGGATGCCTTAGATCTTGAAACAGTATCAACAAAAATTGGAACATTACTGGCATTATTAAATAACCATTTCAGAGCTTCTTCAGTTAAGTTACAGTCAACAATGAGTACGCTGGCATGCTGGATTAAAGATTTAGATTGAGATAATAACGTAGGAGTCAATTTTTCCAGAATACTCATGTCATTAACTGAAACTACACATTTTCCATTTTCGTCTATAAGTGAATTGCAGATCGAAGTTTTTTCATCATCTAATTTGTATAAATGATTCACATTAACACCTGTTGATTTTGTATAATCAAATAATGTCTTGCCATTTGAATCGTTACCAACAACAGAAATTAAATAACTTTCATTTTTTAATAAGGCAATATTTTGAGCAATGTTTCTTCCGACACCACTTGGTGTTGAAATAATTTTCCCTGGGTTGGAATCTTCATAAATTAATTTGGCTGAGGTATAACTTGTCAAATCTATATTGGCTGCGCCAATTGTTACAGCATAAATATCGTTAGATAAAATATACCCTTTGCCTTTGATATAACCTTTTTTACTTAGGTTCATAATATGTCCTGCAACACATGAGCGACTGATCCCAAGAATATCAGCAATTTCTTGTTGCTGAATAAAAGGATCACGCTTCAGAAGTTGCAATATCTGATTTTCCCTTTTTGACATATCATCCCCTTAGCTGTTTTTTACACTAATGTTTTATTTCATGTCAGGCAAACAGTAAAGGCCATTTTTATACTTCTTTCTCATTATGAGAATACGATCGTAAGTTTGATAAAGTCATCAAATTGCAAAAAAATGTGATTTATATCTCGAATATTATGCTGAAAAATTAATAAAAATCAGATGACTAAATACATCAAGTAAGCAAACTATATTTACTATTGTAATAATCTCTTTTAAAACAGTATATTGGGTTGCTTTATGGAAATTACAAACATATGTTTGGTTTTTATGATTTATTGATTTTCATAGTGAGGTGGAACTGGAGTATATGATGGGAAAAAATTACCCCTGGTTACATAGTTAGCTATGTAACCAGGGGAGCTATTAATCAGGTATTATTTTTTATCATCCAACATATGATATGAAACGGCAATACCTGCAGCTTGACCAGCAAGTGAAGGTTCATCGCTGGCTAAATACAGCCCTGCAATATAGTGTCCATCAACAGCATATTTTCTATATTTTTTGGCATAGCGCTCACCGATCCTGAGTTGACGCTTATCACTTAACGTAAATAATGCTTCATCAACAGCACCATTACCCCATACTTCCAACATTTCGATAACACTATCATTTAGCTCAATTGAATTCGTTTCTGATGTTACTGTGCCAAGTGTGTAGGATGAATCGTTGGCAAATGTGATTTTAATACCACCAACTCTAGGTGCATTCCCAATTCTTTGTACATATCCAACCAATGATTTTATTTTATTGTATTTTCCGTCGATTAAAGATGGCTTGAAAGGTTCCTGCATTTGATCGTCTTCTGTAAGCGCTTGAATTCTCGTTTTGTTAGTAGGACGATCAAACACAGTTGAATAACTGATAGTTTTAGGATAGAAACCACTTTCGAGGCTATTATTTTGTAGATGTTCAATTGATTCAATACACTCTAAACCGTGTAATAAACAATATCCTCTAACAGATAATAAATTATTAGTGACACTCTCTGCTGTTGATGTATTTATGGCATTATTATATTCATTAGTATACATCGTATGAATGTAGTCTTTTGCCTTGCCAACCAATTTGTCGATAAGTTGTTTTAACTCATTGACTTCAATATCTGTCAGCCCAATATCATTTTTCTTCTCTACCCCCATTTTCCAATAAGGGATCTGTAACATAATGGTGTTAGTGTACATCGGCAGGATCTGGTAGTTTGTTTTATTATCAAAAGACTTAAATTTTTCATCTATACTAACCAGATATCTAGCCAGGAACATATATGCGTCATGACTTTCTTGACTGCCAGGCGAGGTTTCCAGCATGTATTGTACATGTTCCATTTTTCCTTTGATTTCTTGTATATCTCCATTAAGTATTCCTTTAATAGTTTGTAGAGCGGCATTCTCTATCATCTGCTCTACTTTTTGGAGAATTTGCTCCCAAGTATTATCTTTCTGTTGAGGCCAAAATAGTCCTAACAGGAAGGACATTGCCGGACCTGCTCCTGGAATAAACCCTATGCCACCAATAATCGCATCCTTTACGATTGATGACATATCCCATTCATAATCAGGGGTAGACGTTGTATAAGGCACTATAAGCATGACGTCAGTGAGTACAGGTAATGTTTCATTTTCAGATACATTAATCGGTGTAGTATTCATAATTTTACTTTAATTCCTTAGTTAAATAGTGCTTTAATTAGATAGTTATTAAATTAAAATCTGTTAGTTATAGATGGTTTTTCATTTTGTTACTTATTATATCCAGTAACAAAGGCTCGTTTATCTGTATCATTATAAATGACGACCTTGCTGTAATACACTGAGTTGCTCGGTGATTGTAATATTCCGTCTTCCCCTGCTTTCACTGTGATAGAGGAATGTTCAAACCATTGTGATGTGAAAGAATGAGACCAATAAAAAACAGCCTTAACTGATGATGCGGGGCCGGAATTGGCTACGTAGTAATTGGGGCGTGTTTCGGGAATAATCGGCGTGTCAGTTCTTATTGCCTCAATAGAAGAGTGTGGCTCTATTGTCATATCCTTATAAGGACTGACTGTAAGAGGTTCTGATGCTGGTGTGTTTGTATTATAAGTTAAGGGTTCTGGATTGGAATCGTTATTACTTATGACTGTAATGTTACTATCACTTATATTTATATTGATTGTACTCATAAGATGTTATCCTATTTTAAAAATTGATTAAAATATAATTTTGTGTTGTTTTTAATGTTTTGGATATTTATTTTGTAGCGCTTTTACTATGGTTATATACCCAATGGATTTCAAGATGCATCGCGGCGGTCAGGGAGCAAATCCCCGGGAGCATAGATAACTATGTGACCGGGGTGAGTGAGCGCAGCCAACAAAGAGGCAACTTGAAAGACGAAGGGTATAGTATGTGATTATTTATAATTATAGTAGATTTCTCCTTACAATTGAGATTTGTTTTATTATTGAGAATGAATTTATATATTATGACCACGGCTATTCTAAACATATTGGTATGGCAGGATAAAATATAAAAAATGTAAGTTTGGTTTAAAAATTATACTGCTTATTAAAATGATATTATTAGTATATAGATATGGTTAACATTTATTAATAGGCATGGATAAGTAATGGTATATCTATTTTAAATAAGGTTGATAACTTTATTAGTGTAAGATGTAAATAGTGCTCTCATTAATATCTTAGAGTCTAATTCCCCACCGCTTGCGGCGAGGTTATTCATTAATATACATTTACTTCTATAAATAAGCATTAATGTAATTAAATATAGCCCAATATAATTGGGCTAATAGTAATATTTATAAGGATTCTCTAAGCAACTGCATTCTGATATAAATCCCAGCGGTTACCATAAATATCTTCAAAAACCACAACCATGCCATATTCTTCCTGACGGGGTTCTTCACAGAAATGGACGCTATTTTCTTTCATTTTGTGATAATCGCGCCAAAAGTCGTCAGTTTGCAGGAACAAGAATACACGCCCACCACATTGATTACCGATAAATGCTTCTTGCCTTTCGTTAGATGCTTTTGCCAGCAGTAAATTACAGTCACTTTCAGGGTTCGGGGTGACAACAACCCATCTTTTTCCCGGCTGTGGTGTATCTTCTACCAGCGTAAATCCCAGTTTATTGGTGTAATAATCGATAGCTCTATCATAATCATCCACAACGATAGCAACGTAACCCATACACCTTTTTTGTGTTCTCATGGTATTCCTACTATTTTCTGATTTAAAAATTACAGCATTCGGGTGCCTAAGTTCACACCTCTTTCTGGCTGGATCAGGACTGTTCCTTGATCGTCACAGACGGCAGCCAAAACTAAAACTTCGGATTTAAATCCCGCCACGCGTCTTGGGGGAAAGTTCACTAATGTCGAGTGGCATAAAGGCATCAATTGTAGCGGGTGTAGGTGTGGTATTTTCCATAGAATTTAATTCGTTGTTCAAATTATATTATTTAGCATAAGAAAAATGTGAAGATATGGAGAGGATAACGTAATTTTTGCTTGTTATCTTTCGGATTAGCTATGTAATGAGAGATAGATTCACTTCTCAATTTTATTTCAGCGATTTCAGCGATTTCAGCGAACACCACCCGTAATCAGTTTGACCTGATGGATTTTCGGATAATGCTCAGAAATCTTCTTTTGGAGCAGCTGCCAGTACAGGTAATTTACGTCATGGTGGTGTGAATTGAATAACAGGCCAACAACACTGCCACTATGGGCAACGTTCAGGCCATAAATGTCTGTCTGCTCAACCAAATCCCTCAGTTGATCAAAACAGGGTTTTGGTAATATCGATTGGTTGGCGATGGCGCTTAATGTACAGGCTTCTCCAAGACGGTAATTATCATACCGCTGATTTGCTGTATTAAATTGCAACCAGGCTTGTTGTAATAAAGAAGCGTTATCTTGCAATTGTGATTGGCGATCCTGCTGATGATATTCTTCCGTCAAAATGGTTTGTGGGCTTTCCAGTAGCAAAATATCGATATCCGGTTGCCAATCGAAAGGAATTTGGGTTTGGGCGGTGAGATGATCAAACAAGGTTAATGATTCGAATACTGTGCTGTCAGTGGGTTCCAGTTTGACACAAAGTCGTGCCAGCTCTGCGCTGCTCAATGATTTCCCTAATAATCTGGCGGTGGCTTGCGCGGTAGCAGCAATATCCGCTGTACTGCTGGCCATGCCTTTGGCGAGGGGAATTGTAGATTGATACTCAATGCGCAAGCCAGAAGTCGATTCGGGAGGTTCTTGCCAGTAACCCAGCAGTAAATTTACCATCTGGCGCATACGTGGGCGTTCATGTGGTATGGGAACGCCTTCACTGACAGAAACACAACTGAACCAATTAATTGGGCAGGAGATTAATTTTTCTCCACCAAACAGCCATCCTTGCAAAAGTTCTCCGCAAGAAGCGGGGCAAGAGGCTTCAGCCATAGGCAATAACCTGCTGCATGGCTGCGATCAGGCACTGATTTTCCCATTCACTGCGTACGGCTACGCGATAGTAACGTTCGCCCAATCCTGCATAGTTCTTACAATGGCGAATTAACAACTGATGTTTAAGCAGGGAATGCCATAAATCAACATCGGGTTTATGGCAGCGGAAGAACAGAAAATTAGCCGATGGCGGCCAGACAGTCAGTTCAGGGAAAGCTGAAAGCTGAGTCCATAGGTAATGCTGCTGTGATTTCAGCCATTGATGTGTAGCAGCAATATAATCATGCTCATCAAATAAAATCTCACCAACCTGAGCAGCAAAGGCGTTGATTGACCACGGTTCACGCCGATTTTTCATCTCGGCAACCCCCGCTGTATTTCCGCTGACTAAATAGCCCAAACGTAATCCCGGGATGGCGAAAAATTTTGTCATTGAACGCAGTATATAAAGATGGTTAGTGATAGCAACTTGGGGAATCAACCCTTGGTTATCAGGTAGAAAATCAATAAAAGATTCATCGACAATCAGCCAGATCCCTTGTTTCTCACAATATTCCACCAGTGATTGCATAAATTGGCTGTCTGGCATTAATCCGGTGGGATTATTGGGAGTGGCTATAAAAACGCAATCGGGTTGGATTGTAGATAGCGCATCTAACAAGCGTAAATCCGGCTGAAATCCGGTTTCTTCTGTTAATGGATAATCGATGATTTCAGTGCCAACTTGCTGCAAGGCTCGCCGATATTCGGCAAAACCTGGGGTAAACAGTAAGGCTCGTTTGGGATGGAGATAACGAGTGACGGCATAGATCAGTTCTGTTGCGCCGTTGCCCGCCATCACTGCCGCATAATCGCATTGATGAGCTTTTGCGATCGCCTGATGTAAATGACGATATTCCACATCTGGATACTTTTCGATATCGGCAAGACTATTTTTGATCAACGCCTTAACCCGTTCTGGTGCGCCCAGCGGATTGATATTGGCGCTGAAATCAATAAGCGTATTAGCGGGAAGACCATATTGCTCAGCAACGCCAAGGATATTGCCACCATGCTCACTCATTAAATTGCTCCATCAGTGGAAAGAAAGGAGAGGGTTGTTCCCAGATTAACCACCTCACCAATCACAATCAACGCTGGTGCATGCAGATTCTGTTCTTCCGCTTTTGCAGCCAGAGTTTCCAGTGTGCCTATGACGCTCTTTTGTTTGGGCTGACTGGCGTACATGATCACCGCCGCAGATGTTGCGGGGGATTTGCCATATAGCATCAGTTGTTGGCAGATCTCCATCAGGCGGGTCATTCCCATCAGAATAATCAATGTTCCTTCCAACTGGGCGAGTATTTCCCAGTTCTGTTGCTCATTGCCCTGAGACGTATGCCCTGTTACAACATGGAAACTTGATGCGTAACTGCGGTGAGTGACAGGAATGCCGGCATAGGCCAAGCCACCAATTGAGGAACTGATCCCCGGAACGACTTCAAATTTGATGCTATGTTCTGCTAGTACTTCCGCTTCCTCTCCTCCGCGACCAAAGACATAGGGATCACCGCCTTTCAGGCGAACAACCTGTTTTCCCGCCAGTGCATGTTTTACCAGAATCTGATTAATCTCTTCTTGTGGGATGGGATGATAATCATGTTCTTTCCCAACATTAATGATTTCACAATGATCAGGTACTTGAGCAATGAGTTCAGGGTTGACGAGACGGTCATGAACAATAACATCTGCAAATTGAATACAATGCAGTCCTTTGACCGTGATTAAACCAGCATCACCGGGGCCGGCTCCCACTAACCACACATTGCCTTTATTCATTGGATTACCTCTATGGGTTTAAAATATAAATAATTAAAGAAATGGAAAAACATTTTCATCCTGATAACTAAGACGGGATTTTATTTATTATAAAGGCTTGCCTATTCTGTCTTATGTTTTAGTTAATTGTTTTTTTTGATGTTCTTTTTCTTGCATTTATGAGCGATGTAATTTCAAGCTGAAGTTTTAGATAATTATTACTTCAATATGGTGTTGGATAATTTGATTTATATCAATGTTCGTATTTTTAAATTTTAATTATTTTAACAATGGATTTTATTTTCTATTGAAAATATTCACTAACAGGAATATTTTTTCATTTTATTAATGGAAGACTCTTTATTTTGTTGTTTTTATTTAAATTCAACAAGTTAAATTAGCATGGTTAATTGATCAATTTGTGGTTGTGTGTTAATTTTTATTTTCTTTATTATAAAAATATGTTTTATAACTTAAGAATCATGAACAAGATCACAAAAGTAATCATGGATGTTTTTATAAACATGAAAAATGTGTATTTTTAAATAAATCCATTTTCTATTTTTTAAATGTAATTAATTTCGTGATAATGATTTTTTATCATAAGGTTTAATTTATTGAAAAATAAAGAAACCATTGATATCTATATTGTTCGTGAAATATTAATTGATTTATCAAAAAAGAATTAAAAGCCTTTTGTTTGATAAATATCAATGAATGAGAACATTAGTTTTAGTTTTTAATATCAATACTGGTTTAACGCTAATGTCAATTGAACACCAATGCAGGGTTTAAATATTTTGAGGCAAGCACATGCAACAGAAATATGCTTTTGTCATTGCAGGTACAGGCAGCGGATGTGGGAAGACAACAGTTGCGTTGGGTATCATGCGAGCCTTGATGAACCGTTCACTGCGGGTACAGCCGTTTAAAATCGGGCCTGATTATCTGGATGGCGGCTGGCATCGTGCTGTGACGGGTGTTGCTTCACATAATCTTGATGCTTTTATGCTCCCCGAATCCATTCTGAATGGTTTGTTTAACCAAGCCATGACCAATCAAGATATTGCGGTTATTGAAGGCGTTATGGGGTTATATGATGGCTATGGTACGAACCCCAACTATTGCAGTAGCGCGGCGATGGCAAAGCAGCTTGGTTGTCCGGTGGTTTTATTGGTAGATGGTAAGGCGGTTTCTACCTCGATTGCAGCTACGGTGATGGGGTTTCAGCAATTTGATCCGGCGGTCAATATTGTGGGAGTACTGATAAATCGTGTCAATCGGGATAGTCATTTTCAGTTATTGAAACAGGCGATTGAACATTATTGCGGTATTCCTGTTTTGGGGCGAATCCCTGTAATGCCTGATATTGCGCTTCCTTCCCGCCATCTTGGGCTGATCCCGGCGCAAGAACAAAGCCGTCAGCATGATAAAGGCAGCCAACACAATGAAAATGCTCGCCACGATGAATGCTGGTCTTATCTTGCTCAGCAGATTGAAGCCTCGGTGGATTTGGATAAATTGCTGGCATTGACTCAGCTATCTTCTTTGCCAAAAGGAAATATCGATTCCCTTGTCGATCCCGCGCTGGGGCAAGGTTTGACGTTGGCTTTGGCAGAAGATGAAGCATTCCATTTCTATTATCCCGATAACTTGCTGTTATTGGAAAAAGCAGGTGTGACGATCAAGCGTTTCAGTCCCCTGCATGATCACCAGTTACCCGCATGCCAGATGATCTATCTGGGTGGAGGATATCCTGAAATCTATGCTCAGACTTTATCTTCCAATTACGCCATGCATGAAGCATTACGTCGGGCACATCAAAAAGGCATTCCCATTTATGCGGAATGCGGTGGTCTGATGTACCTAGGCGATGCCCTGACTGATGCAGATGGCGTGCGGCATAACATGGTGGGATTGATTGCCGGTGAAAGTCAGATGGGGGATCACTTGCAACGCTTTGGTTACTGCGAAGCCACGGCAATGTGCGATACCTCTTTAGTGGCGAAAGGGGAAACGCTGCGTGGGCATGAATTTCACTACTCGGATTTTATTACGACTCAGCCGCCCGTTTTTCAATGTGTCAAATGGTGTGATGTCCTAACACCAAAAGGAACACGAAAAAAAGCGCAGAAAAACTGGCTGGGCGGCTACCAGAATGGCAATACGCTGGCGGGCTATCTACATATTCATCTTGCCCAACGCCCCGGTTTGCTTCATCGCTGGCTGATGATGGCACGGAGGCTGTTATGACAGTCTTACTGTGGTTTGCGGCTTTTATTCTGGATATGAAATTGGGTGATCCTCCTCACTGGCCGCACCCCGTGCGCTGGATGGGACGGCTTATCAATCAAACTGAACAGTTTATCCGTCGGATTTGCCAAACCGAAACCGACTTGAAATGGGGCGGTGTACTGTTATGGCTGGTAGTAGTGGGAAGCGTCTGGCTGGCGAGCTATTGGGTTTTGCAATTGGCCTATAGTCTGGCGTTCTGGTCAGGATGTTTGGTTGAGATTTGGCTGATTTATACCGTACTGGCAGGACGTAGTTTGAGTGAGGCGGCAAATGCGGTTTATCAAGCCTTGCGGCAGGGGGATTTGTTAGCCAGTCGTGAACAACTTTCCAAAATTGTCGGGCGGGAAACCTCTCAATTGCAAGTACCACAGATCAGCCGAGCCACTATTGAAACCGTGGCAGAAAACAGTGTGGATGGTGTGATTGCACCGTTGTTCTTCTTAATGCTTGGTGGTGCTCCACTTGCTATGGCCTATAAAGCAGTCAATACCCTCGATTCAATGGTTGGCTATAAAACCCCCCGTTATCGGGCGCTGGGGATGTTTTCGGCACGTATGGATGATATGGCGAATTGGCTGCCTGCACGTTTGGGCTGGCTTCTGCTGGCAATGGCTGCGAAATGGCAGGGGTTGGATTTTCGACAGGCGCTACGTATTGGCTGGCGTGATCGTTATCAACACAGTAGTCCCAACAGCGGCTGGTCGGAAGCTACTATAGCGGGGGCATTGGGCATTCGTCTTGGCGGGCCGAATGTTTATTTTAACCAGCGCGTTGAAAAGCCGTGGATTGGTGATGCGAGACGCGAGGTCACACCTGACGATATTCCACAATCTACTCAAATGATGATGGTGGCATCAGTGATGGCGCTGCTGCTGTTTGCGCTGCTGCACAGCTTGAGCGTGATAGATAGCTTGGTCAGTTTGATGAATAGCCTGGTCAGTGTGACGGTATAAGGAGAAAATAGCATGAGCAATTACATCCAACAGCCCCAACAGATTGAAAGAAATAGTTTCGACATCATCAGCCGACTTATTTTCGAATCGCGTCCTGATTATCGTTTTGTAGATGCGGATCAAGAAGCGGTGATCAAACGGGTGATCCATACCACTGCCGATTTTGATTGGTTGGATATTCTCTATTTTTCCCCTGATGTTTTTCGCCTCATTCGTGACGGTATTTTGCGTGGCTGCACGTTATATACCGATACGACAATGGCGTTGTCTGGTATCAATAAAACCCGCCTGGCTCAGTACGGCAGCGAATGTCGTTGTTATATCAGCGATCCACGCACCATTCAAATGGCAAAAACACAGCAAATCACGCGTTCAATGGCAGCCGTTGATCTGGCCCTGCAAGAATCAGGGGAGAAGATCTTTGTCTTTGGCAATGCCCCGACCGCGCTGTTTCGCTTGATGGAACATCAATCTGCATCGATTGCCGTAGTCGGTGTCCCCGTCGGTTTTGTTGGCGCGGAGGAATCAAAGCATGCCCTTATCAATAGCGGATTAAGTTGCATTGCAGCAAAGGGACGCAAGGGCGGCAGCAATATTGCAGCCGCCATTATCAACGCCATTCTTTACCGGATGCCATCGGATGCCGGAGGTGAAGCGTGAGTGAAATCCGTGATCAGCAAGTTATTGATGATAAACAAGTCATCAATAAACAAGTCAGCGATAAACAAGCCGATGGCCTCGGAACGGTTTGGCACAGGGGTAAGCAATATCGCAAGGGTTATACAACCGGATCTTGTGCTACCGCTGCCGCTCGGGTCGCTGCGTTGATGATCTTGCGCCAGCAGATTATTCATCAGGTTTCGATTGTCACACCCTCTGGTGTCACATTGGCCTTGAATGTCGAGCAACCCTTGATTGAAGGACAGCAGGCGGTTGCGGCTATCCGTAAAGATGGTGGCGATGATGTGGATGCAACCCATGGAATGCTGATTTTTTCCCGTGTTTCCCTCAATGACAGCGGGGTGATCACACTGGATGGCGGCGAAGGTATTGGCAGGGTAACGCGAGTGGGGGTCGGTTTGTCTATTGGTTGGGCTGCTATCAATAAAACCCCACGGCATACCATTGAGGAAACGGTGCGGGAGGTGATTGGCCCGCATCGTGGGGCTGATATTGTCATTTTTGCACCAGAAGGCGAGGAACGAGCGAAGAAAACCTATAACGACAGATTGGGGATTAAAGGCGGGATTTCGATTATCGGCACGACAGGCATTGTAACGCCAATGTCGGAAGAGAGCTGGAAACGTTCTCTGGCGCTTGAATTAGAGGCCAAACGTGCCAGCGGGTTGGATCGCGTTATTTTTGTGCCGGGCAATCATGGTGAACGTTTTGTCAGTCAACAGTTGGGCATTGATGCGAACTGTGTTGTCACGATGAGCAATTTCGTCGGTTATATGTTGCAAGAAGCGGTGCGTTTGGAATTCCGTCATGTAGTGCTGGTAGGGCATGTCGGCAAGTTGGTGAAAATCGCCGCCGGTATTTTTCATACCCACAGTCATATTGCCGATGGTCGCATGGAAACGTTGATCGCCAATCTGGCCTTGATGGGAGCACCTTTTGAACTGATTCAGGCGGTGGATCAATGTGATACCACCGAAGCCGCCATTGAATTGATAGCTGAACAGGGTTGGCAGGGGGTATACCAACAAATTGCCCAGAAAATCTGTTGGCGTATCGACCAGATGTTGCGCTTTGCCAGTGGTAAACCACAATGTGACGCCATTCTGTTCTCCTTTGATAACCAAGTATTGGGCTGCAATCGGCCTGTGGACGAGATTGTGAAGGATTTTGGGGAGGATTGCCGATGATCACCGTTGTTGGTATTGGCCCCGGAGCCGCTGCAAACCAAACGTTGGCTGCGCTGGATGCTATCAGACAGGCAGAAATGTTAGTGGGTGGAAAACGTCATCTTGCCGGGTTTCCCCATTTCAGTGGTGAAACCCGCTGTTTGAATGCGGATATGGATGGATTGATGCAGTGGCTCGAACAGAATCAGCATCGGCAGATTGTTGTGCTGGCTTCGGGTGATCCTCTCTTTTATGGCATTGGCAAGCGAATTACCGAGCACTTCTCTGGGCAGAGTGCTGGCAGACAAAACTCCTACAGACAAAACATTCGCATTATCTCTGGCATCAGTTCGATCCAATATCTGTGTGCCCGTATTTTGCTGGATATGAACGACATTTACCTCACCAGCAGCCACGGGCGCAAACCGGATTTTGACTGGCTGTTGCAACACGAAAAAATCGCCATGGTAACGGATGACGTCATTGGCCCTTACCAGATTGCGCAAGAAATTCTGGCGCGAGGGCAGCAGCGCCGCATGGTGATTGGTGAAAATTTATCTCAGGAACATGAGCAAATTATTTGTCTGAATGCAGAACAGGTCATTCAACGCGGTGACATTGATTATGGCCTGAATGTAGTCGTTATCTTGAATGCTTGAACGGTGGTAATCGAATGAAAGATGAACTGTTTTTGCGTGGTCATCGCATCCCAATGACCAAAGAAGTGGTTAGAGTGCTGGCATTGGAACGGTTGGAGCTGGAAAAAGCCAGCCGCTTTATTGATGTTGGGGCGGGTACTGGCAGCGTCAGTATTGAAGCGGCATTACGCTATCCCACATTGGATATCCTCGCCATTGAACGCAAAGAGGAAGCGTTGCTACTGCTTACGGAGAATGTTCGGCATTTTGGCTGCTATAGCATTCGCATCCAGTCTGGAGTTGCTCCCGTGCTATTGGACAACACCGCAGATGCCATTTTCATTGGCGGAACTGGTGGGAATCTGACGGAAATTATTGATTGGGCGCTGGTACACCTGAATTCAGGCGGGCGTTTGGTGATGACTTTTATCTTGCTGGAAAACTTCACACAAGCATTGTCGCATCTGAAATCCTGTCAGGTAGCTGCGCTGGATGGGCAGGAAATTCAGGTGGGAAAACTGACGGCATTAGGCCAAGGGCATTATTTCAAACCCAACAATCCCACTTATTTGCTGTCCTGCCAGAAAGATTCTGAACAAGAAGAACTTTGGCAAGAGAGGCATTGGCAAGAGGAGCAGGATAATGTCTGAACACGTTAATTCTAAACAGATTGATTTTGAACAGGTTGATTCTGAACAAATTGATAAAGCCAGTTTTGATACTGCAAAAGTCTGGTTTGTTGGTGCAGGTCCGGGGGATAAGAGCCTGATTACCTTGAAAGGTTATCAATTGTTGCAGCAGGCTCAAGTGGTGATTTATGCCGGTTCGCTGATTAATCGGGAGTTGCTGACGTATTGCCGCGCAGATACCGAATGCCATGACAGTGCAAGGCTGACGTTATCGGAAATCACGGCATTGATGGTGAATGGTGTAAAAGCGGGCAAGTTGGTGGTTCGCCTGCAAACGGGGGATTTATCGCTGTTTGGCTCCATTCGTGAACAGGCTGAAGAGCTGGCAAATCATGACATTGGTTTTGTCTCTGTGCCGGGAGTGAGTTCGTTTCTTGGCGCTGCTGCGCAGTTGGGGGTGGAGTACACCGTGCCCGAAGTTGCACAAAGTTTGATTATCACCCGCATGGAAGGCCGGACGCCAATGCCGCCACGGGAAACGTTGGAAGCCTTTGCCGCCCACCAGACTTCAATGGCGATTTTCCTTTCGGTACAGAACATTTCGCAGGTTGTTGCGCGGTTGATTCAGGGAGGATATGAGCCGCAAACACCTGTTGCCGTGGTTTACAAGGCAACATGGCCGGATTGCCAGATTGTGCGGGGGACATTGGAGACGATTGCTGAACAGGTACGCAGTGCTGGAATTCGTAAAACTGCCTTGATTCTGGTGGGGGCGTTTCTTGGGGAAGAGTATCACTACTCGAAATTGTACGATGCGAGGTTCAGCCATGAATACCGTAGCGCCTAGCACATTTACTTTTGCCAGAACTGCTGTTGGCAGAACTAGAACTACAGCTAAAAAAGCCATTTTAAATAAATCGGCCTTGAATAAATCAGCTCTGAATATACCGGCCCTGAATATACCAATAGTGAATAAAGAATATGCTTTATTTTGTCTGACAGAAGGAGGCATAGCGCTGGCTCGTCGCTTGCAATCCCACTTGGCGATGGATTGCTTCACTTCTCCTGAATTGCTGGAGAGTGAATTTTTGGATGCGGACAGCGGATTCATGGCTTTTGAAGATGGCTTTGCCAGTACGGTACGCAAGGCATTCATTCAATACGGCGCGTTGATCATGATTGGTGCGACGGGGATTGCCATTCGGGTTATTGCTCCTCTGCTCAAGGACAAAATGACCGATCCGGCGGTTGTGGTGCTGGATGAAAAAGGACAGTTTGCCATCAGCCTACTGTCAGGGCATATGGGAGGCGCGAATAAGCTGGCACAACAGATCGCCGATATTCTTGATGGTCAGGCGGTGATCACTACTGCGACAGATGTTAACCAAGTTGCAGCACTGGATCTGTTATCACAACAAATTGACGGAGAAATGGAGAATTTCCGTGCCAGTGTCAAAACCGTCAATCAAATGCTGGTCAATGGTAAGCGAGTGGGAATTTGGTGGCATCCCTCCTTGCGTTGCGAAAAAGATCGCTACGACACGCGCGGGTTCATTCCCGTTGATGCTCTGGATGATCGGCCTGAGCTGGATGCTCTGGTATACGTCAGTTATGAACGGATCAATCTGGCATTGGCAATTCCCACTTTTAAATTAATTCCTCGCCGTATTGTTGCAGGAATTGGTTGCCGGCGCGGAGTGGAAGCCGAGCGGCTCGCTGAATTATTGGATCGCCATCTGATGGAATACGGTCTTGAGCCTTTGGCGCTAAAAGCCGTTGGCAGTATCGAATTGAAAAAAGCCGAACCAGCGTTAATCCAATTGGCAGAAAAACGCCGAATTCCATTTCAAATCTTCTCTGTTAATCAGCTTGCCCAGTGTGAACAAGCATTTCCGGCCTCTGAATTTGTCCGAAAAACAGTGGGCATAGGCTGTGTCTCCCAACCTGTGGCTTGGCTGATGAGTCAAGGGCACTTGGTTGGACATACCCTGCGTGAGCAGGGCATCACCATCACATTAGGAGTATTGCATCCATGTTAACTGTCATTGGAATTGGCCCCGGCAGCGAAGCCATGATGACGCAGGAAGCGATTGCAGCATTGAAAGCGGCTGACATCGTAGTGGGTTACAAAACTTATACCCATTTGGTGAAACCGCTGGTAGGCGATAAAGAAATTATCAAAACCGGCATGTGCAAAGAAATTGAACGCTGTCAGATAGCCATCGAGCTGGCAGAGCAGGGCAAAAATGTGGCGGTGGTTTGTAGCGGCGATGCGGGCATTTATGGCATGGCTGGCTTGATTTTGGAATTGGTCAGCCAGCAAAAGCGCAATGTGGAAGTTCGGCTGGTGGCAGGTGTCACGGCAAGTACGGCTTGCGCTACCTTGCTTGGTGCGCCTTTGATGCATGATTTTTGTCATATCAGCCTGAGTGATTTACTCACCCCGTGGGAGGTGATTGAAAAACGGGTACAGGCTGCGGCGGAAGCTGATTTTGTGGTCTGTTTCTACAATCCTCGTAGCCGTGGGCGGGAAGAACATTTGGCACGGGCATTTTCTCTGATGGCTCCGTGGAAATCGGCGGAAACCCCCGTGGGGGTGGTGAAAGCGGCGGGGCGCAAACATGAGGATAAATGGCTGACGACTTTTGCGGCAATGGATTTTTCCCGTGTTGATATGCGCAGTCTGGTGATTGTGGGCAATCAGTCAACCTACATACGTGATGGGCTGATGATCACGCCGAGAGGGTACAAGCTATGAAACGGCCACTGATCCAAATTTTTGGTGGCACAAGCGATGCCCGCCAAATTTGCGTAATGATGGATATTGCCGGCATAGATTATTGCTTGTCAGTGGCTACCCCAACGGGAGCACAGCAGGCAATGGGTATTCGCGGTGAAATTGTCATTGGCAGGATGGAGGCCGAAGGCATGATCGAATACCTGCAAAATCAGGGGGTGAGAATGGTAATTGATGCGTCTCATCCTTATGCCGAACGCTTGAGTCAAAACATTGTCAGCGCTTGCCAAACATTGGGAGTGCCTCTCATTCGTTATCTCCGTCCCAGTGATATTGATGCCGTTGAACATCCCCTCATCCATAAAGTAGCAACCATTGAACAGGCGTGTGAAGTAGCAGCCAATTTGGGGACACGCATTTTGCTGACGACTGGCAGTAAGCAATTGGCTGATTATGTCACCTACCTGAAAGGAAAAACCGTGCTGGCTCGTGTATTGCCGACAACGGAAGTGTTGGCGATGTGTGAATCCTGTGGTTTGTCAGTCGATCAGATTTTTGCCCTGAAAGGCCCATTCAGTGCCGATTTCAATCGGGCATTTTACCAATTTTGTCAGGCGGAGGTCGTGATTACCAAAGAATCAGGTGAACAGGGCGGTTTCAAGGAAAAAATCGAGCCATGCCTTTCTCTCAGTTTGCCCTGCATCGTACTTTGTCGTCCAAGGGAGCAATTTGAAGGTGAGGGGATCACGCAAGTCGATGGGTTGGAAGCAGTGGCACAGTTATTGGCGAATGTTTGAAGGCCAGCAGGCCAATAAATAGACCAATAAGGAAGAGCGAAATGAAAAAAGCATTATTGGTGATAAGTTTCGGCACCAGCTATCCCGAAACACGCAAGAACAATATTGAAGCTTGTGAGCAGCAATTGGCATCAGTTTTTCCGGACAGGGAACTATTTCGGGCATTTACCTCTGGCATGATCATTCGAAAATTGCGTCAGCGTGATGATATTCACATTGATACTCCCCATGATGCGCTGACCAGATTGCAGCACGCGGGTTATAACGATGTCGCTGTTCAATGCCTGCATATCATTAATGGCGATGAGTATGAAAAGGTGCTGCGTGAAGTTGAGAAATTCCGCCCCCGCTTTAAACGATTGGTGTTGGGCGCCCCGTTACTCAGCGACTTTAATGACTACCTGCAATTGATGCGGGCGCTGCGCCACCAGCTTCCCCGGCTGGCGGAGAGTGAATGTGTCGTCTTTATGGGACACGGTACAACACACCCTGCTTTTTCTGCCTATGCCTGTCTGGATCACCTGATGAGTCACTACCATTTTCCGGCGCGGGTAGGAGCGGTTGAAAGCTATCCTGAACTTCCCCTGATCATCAAGGGATTAAAAGAGCAGAAGATCCGCAAAGTTTATCTGATGCCATTGATGTTAGTAGCTGGCGATCATGCCACCAATGATATGGCCTCAAATGAAGAAGATTCTTGGAAATCACAGTTGGAGAAGGCGGGAATTGTCGCAATCCCCTGGTTACAGGGATTGGGGGAAAACCCGATGATTCGGCAGATGTTTGTCGACCACCTTGCTTACGCGCTGAATGATGAGGAGAAAGCCGAATGAACGGAAAAGCAAAAACAGGAAAACTGTATGTCATGGGTGTTGGCCCCGGAGCCAGTGACCTGATTACTGTACGGGCTGCGCGTATTCTTTCTGGGCTTGATGTGGTCTATACCCCAACGGGGAAAAAAGGTGCCCAAAGCCTCGCCCACTCCATTATTGAAGAATATCTTTCACCGAAAACCGAAGTCTGTACTTACCATTTTTTAATGAAAGCCGGTATGGCAGCAAAAAAAGCGGTATGGGATGAAGTGGCACAAACCCTGAAAGAGGACGTTATCAGCGGCAGAAAAGTTGGTTTTATCACGTTGGGCGATCCCATGCTGTTCAGCACGTGGGTATTTCTTTTGGAACGGATGGTATCGAAACAAATGAACCCTCCTTCATGGTTGGAAATTGTGCCGGGAATCACCTCATTTTCTGCTATTTCCGCCGTCAGCATGATGCCACTGGCAATGGAAAACCAAACCTTGGCGGTTATTTCCTGTACCGCTTCTGAAGCCGTCTTAGAGCAAGCATTGCTCAATCACGACTGTATTGTCCTGATGAAAGTTTATTCGCGTTTTCCCCTGATACGTGACCTGTTGCATCGACACAATCTATTGGAACATGCACTAATGATGGCAGATGCCACTTTACCGACAGAGCAATGTTGGCGCGATCTTACTATTCCATTGCTTAAAAAAGATATTCCATTGCTTAAAAAAGATATTCCACTGCTTAAAAAAGAGATGCCACTCCTTGGAGAAGATATGCAATCCCTCAACGAAAAAGGCCGGGAGCAGGAATTATCGTATTTTTCCACGATTTTGATTAATAAAAACTGGCAATTATTGAGGTGAGTTATGCAGCAGAAACTGACGAAATAAAAAGGATCATTATTTCCAGTCACGACATAAATTTGATCTATCAAAAACAAGCAACCACGAAATAAGGGAGAATACACAATGACATTATCGCTGATGGTTCAGGGGACGGCGTCTGATGTAGGCAAAAGTGTGCTGGTAGCGGGGTTTTGTCGAATATTTTCGCAGGACGGTTATCGTTGTACTCCCTTTAAATCCCAGAATATGGCGCTTAATTCAGGGATTACCGCAGATGGTAAAGAGATGGGGCGAGCACAGATATTTCAGGCGGAAGCGGCGGGAATTGCGCCGGATGTG
The DNA here is from genome assembly GCF_028598805.1 of Xenorhabdus yunnanensis. Lineage (GTDB taxonomy): Bacteria > Pseudomonadota > Gammaproteobacteria > Enterobacterales > Enterobacteriaceae > Xenorhabdus > Xenorhabdus yunnanensis. Next base: position 113,424 of record NZ_JAQRFI010000003.1, read on the forward strand.
CGCATGAATCCTGTATTGTTGAAACCCACCAGCGATCGCAAGGCACAAGTGATTTTTATGGGGAAAGTGATGTGCAGCATGAATGCGGTGGAATATCACGAATATAAGCCCCAATTGCTGCAACAGATTTTGATGGCATATAACGGGTTGGCAGCAGAAACGGATATCATGGTATTAGAAGGAGCGGGCAGTCCGGCTGAGATCAATCTGCGTGATCGCGATATCGTCAATATGGGTATGGCCGAATTGGTGGATACGCCCGTAATTCTGGTGGCAGATATTGATCGTGGTGGTGTGTTCGCAGCCATCTACGGTACATTGGCTTTGCTTAAACCTGAGGAAAAAGCCCGGATCAAGGGCGTTATCATCAATAAATTTCGCGGTGATATATCTTTATTGCAATCCGGTATCGATCAGATCGAAGCTCTGACACAAGTACCGATATTGGGAGTTTTGCCGTGGCTGGATCTTGATCTGGAAGATGAAGATAGCGTCGCCTTGCAGGTGGGCAAATATGATCGGCGGAAACAAAAAACAGAAGATTGCCTGAATATTGCTGTCATCCAATACCCTCATATCGCCAATTTCACCGACTTCAATGTACTGGCGGCTCAACCGGATGTGCATCTGCGTTATGTCTCTGAACCTTCTGAACTTCAAGGCGTTGATCTGATTATTCTTCCCGGCAGCAAGAATACTTTGGGAGATTTGGCATGGTTGAAAGCTCAAGGTATTGATCAGGCCATTATCAAAGCCTGTCAGGAAAGCGTACCGATTATCGGGATCTGTGGTGGCTATCAAATGTTGGGCAAGCAGATTGTGGATGAAGTGGAATCCGGCTTAACTCAAATGACAGGCTTGGGGTTATTGGATACTGAAACAGAATTTGCCAGTGAAAAGCAGACTGCACAAGTTAGAGGTATCGTGATGCCTGCGTTATCAGGCATGTTGAAATTATGCAGTGAACAACCGATCGCAGGTTATGAGATTCACATGGGAACCACGCAGCTTGGTAAGCAAGCAGCGCCTTTTGCCAAAATGCATTTGCATAATGGCGAGGAAAAAATCTGGTTTGATGGTGCTGTTGCGCAGGATGGCTTGGTGATGGGAAGCTACTTGCATGGTTTGTTTGATCAAAACGCGTTCACTCGCCCACTATTAAATCAATTGCATATAAGAAAAGGCTGCGTTCCACTGGAAAATGTTGCCTTTAATTACGTCCAGCACAAAGAAAAACAGTTCAATATATTGGCTGCTAGTATGCGCGAGCATCTGGATATCCCACGGATTTATCAATTAATGAATGAACATAAATAATGATTTATCGCAAATTTACAAGAGGAAATTCAGATAAAATAGGGCATTATGTAGAGTCATTCTATGAAATGAAATTTTGCATGATGGAGTCATGCCATGATTTTAGTGACAGGCGGTGCCCGCAGTGGCAAGAGCAGCTACGCTGAACGCCTGCTTGCTGAACAGTGCGAGCAGGTATTGTATATCGCTACAGCGCAGGTCACGGATGAAGAAATGGCGGCTCGTATTGAGCAGCATAAACAGGCGCGTCCGGCACATTGGCGAACTTGGGAAGGCCATCAAGATTTAGGCTTGGTTATCCGCCAGCATCGCCAACCTCAAGAGGGCGTTATACTAGAATGTGTTACCACATTGATTGCCAATTTACTGTTTGACTTATCGGGTGGTATACCACCTGAGGAACTTGATTTTGCATTATTGGAAGTGCTTATCCATCATCAGCTTGATGATTTTATTGATGCCAGCTTGATGTGCCCGATGCCCGTGTATTTGGTGACTAATGAGTTGGGAATGGGCATCACACCTGAAAATCGTCTGGCACGCCATTTTGTTGATATTGCCGGGCGCGCGAATCAAAAATTGGCACGGGCTGCTAAGGAAGTCTGGTTGATGGTGTCAGGCATTGGAGTGAAGGTTAAATGAAGCTGAATATTTTTTGGGCAATGCTACAGTTTATGACACGGCTTCCGATTCCCGAAAAATGGGCGGAAGGTGTCGATTTTCGCCAATATTGGCGTGGTGTTCCCTATTTCCCTGTGATCGGGTTGATTCTTGGTGGTTTGGCTGGTCTGGTATCACTTTCTATCAGTCAGTCGGGTGGAGGAATGTATATCGGCGCGATTGGTTATGTGTTGGCTTTGGCTTTTTTGACGGGAGGATTACATTTAGATGGGCTGGCTGACACTTGTGATGGGCTTTTTTCTGCCCGCCAGCGCGAAAAAATGCTGGAGATCATGTGTGATAGCCGACTCGGGACTTACGGCGGTGTCGGGTTAATTTTCTGTATTGTTCTCAAAATATTAGCTGTCGTTGAATTATCTTATCATCCCCCTTTTTACTTGCTTGCTTTGCTGACGTGTGCCCCGATTGTTGGACGTACAGCCGTGGTGCTTTTAATGTATGCGCAACCTTATGCCCGTGAAAGCGAGGGCATGGGAAGCAGTTATATTGGCCGAATTACTCCCTCTGCAACTGCGCTGACTTTATTGGGTGGGGCTGTATTGGTGATGATATTAGGAAACTGGAAAGCCTTATTGGCAATGATGGTGTCATTGCTTGTGGTTTATGGGCTTGCACTCTATTTCAATTATCGTCTCGGTGGACAAACGGGCGATACACTGGGGGCTTCTATTGAAGTGGGAGAAGTTATTTTTTTATTGGCAATGATTTGGCAATAAACAAAATCAATCTGGAGAGAATAATCAGATGCGATTGTTTCTCGTTCGACATGGACAGACACAAGCCAATATTGATGGTGTCTTTTGTGGCAAAACCGATTTGCCTTTAACTGAAATTGGGATGCAGCAGGGGCAGCAGGTCGCTGTGGCGCTGAAAAATATAACCTTCCAATCTATCCACTGTAGTGAAATGCAGCGAGCGCAACAAACAGCACAAATCATTTCTCAATCAGGCATATCCGGTAAATCAAACATAAAAAGCGATCACCGTCTCAATGAGTTGGATTTTGGGGACTGGGAACTGCGTCATCACGAAAACATTGCGAACGAGGAACCACAGGCTTGGTCACGTTGGTTGTCAGATTGGCAAAATGGTTGCCCAACCGGAGGAGAGCCATTCCGACATTTTTCAACGCGGGTGGGGGAATACACCGAAGAGTTACGTTCTGCTACTGCTTTGGCTAATCGGTTAATAGTTGCTCATCAGGGAGTTTTAGGTGTGATGATTGCCAAATTACTTAAGCTACCGATAACTGCCATGTGGTCTTTTCCCTTCCAGCAGGGGGCTTACAGTATCGTCGATAATCATGCGGAATTTATCACTTTGCGGGTATTCAATGCTCGGACAGAATGCTGGCTGGATGAATAAACATGACATTACAATCGTTGATTGATGCTATTCGGCCCTTGAATCAGGAAAATATGGAAAAAGCGTCACGACACATTGACAACTTGCTCAAGCCATTGGGGAGCTTGGGCCGTCTTGAAGAATTGGCAATACATTTGTCTGGCATGCCAGGTATTTCAAGTCTGCAAAACCTGCAAAAAGAGATCATTGTCATGTGTGCTGATCATGGTGTGTATGACGAAGGCGTGGCTATTTCACCTAAAAATGCTACGGCCATACAGGCACGTAATATGTTGAAAGGGCTAACAGGTGTTTGTGTGCTGGCGAAAAACAGTGGTACGTATGTTTTACCTGTGGATATTGGCATTGATTGTGAGCCTATTGAACAAATGTTGTCCCTTAAACTTGCACGAGGTAGCGGCAATATTGTCCAAGGTGCCGCAATGGATTATGAACAAGCGGAAATGTTGTTGCTGGCAAGCGCACAGTTGGTAAAACAGCGTATTGCGGCAGGAATAACTATATTTGGTATTGGGGAGATGGGGATTGCCAATACAACTTCGGCTGCTGCGGTTATCAGTGTCCTGACCGGAAGCGATCCCTGTGATGTAGTTGGATTAGGCGCTAATTTCCCCATTGAGCGGCTGACGCATAAACAATCCATTGTACGACAGGCTATTGCCATCAATCAGCCGGATAACAAAAATGCGATTGATGTGTTGGCAAAAGTGGGCGGGTTTGAGCTTGTAGGCATGACTGGCGTGATTCTGGGGGCTGCTGCTTCTGGAATGCCTGTTGTGCTTGACGGTTTCTTGTCTTATGCGTCAGCATTGGCAGCGAGTCAGATATCCCCCGTTGCGCGGGATTATTGCATTCCGTCCCATATGTCGGCTGAAAAAGGTGCGAAGCTGGCGTTACGACATTTGAATTTGCACCCATACTTGAATTTAGGTTTACGTCTTGGGGAAGGTAGCGGGGCGGCGATTGCAATGTCTCTGATTGATGCAGCCTGTACGATGTATTGTCATATGGGAACATTAGTAAATAGCGGGATTTGTTTTCCTGCGTCAAAAAGGCCGTATATAGAACGGCCTTTAAGAATATAAATTAAGCTAAGGGTATAAGCTAAAGATATATTATTAAGACATTATCATTTTCTGATCCAGAATAATTCCTGGCTCCAGAGCAATATAGCCCATCAGAGTCATTTCTCTATAAATTGCGATAACACACTCATAGTACATAATGCGTGCTGTACCAGGATGAGGCAGGTCAGTGATTGTAGACATCCAGCAACAGTCTTTCATTTGCTGCATCTCTATGTTTAATGGATTTACCATATTAACGACAGGCATGAATGTCATAAAGTTTTTCATGACATGCTTACCCATCATATGAGTGGTGTCATTATTCATTAAACTCATATCCATTGGCATCGCTTTTACTAAAGCACAAGAATATAAGGTATTAATATTTAATGTTGTTATATTCCAACGAACAGTATCACCGATATCAGCCTTAATCATCATGTTCAGTTCATTATCTACTGAAACAAGCATGTCATCTTCAGGCAATATGCGAATATATTTATGATATATAGATGAAGGATGAAGTGCGGAAGGCTTATTTATATCCTTGCTAAGTTTACCATAATCATTCATAATTTCTTCAGCTTTTACTGCCACTAACATATCAATAGTTCTCATTGTAGTACCCTCATTAGTTAACGTTATTAGCATATTTTTATACGCGACCAACATAACACTGGGCCCAACACTTCATCTTATAAGCTGCTTACGGACTATATAATAACAAAGAAATATAAAAGCCAAACCATAAAAAGAATCCAATAAAAAAATAAATTTATCATGATAAAGGTTTTTTAAATTGTATTTAAAATGTATTGCTTGTCAATCATATTTATTAAAATTATTTCAAGGTATTTTTTTAATTTTATTATAGTTAATATGATACGCATAAGTTGTATAAGTTAAATTTACTTTGTAAGTATTTTTGTTTTTATCATTGATTTATTTTCTATTTTTATCTTTGGTGTCTGTGGATTATTATGAATTCAAAAGGATTTTTATGAATAAATAAAATGTGATTACGTTATTTTTAATGTATTAAATGGTGTTGTTTTACGACTGATTGCAATGGTTTTGTTATTCAATATGAATTTGTTTTTTATCTAATGCGTAAATAACATAATGATATTATTTAACTGAAAACATAATTTTTTATTATAATTAAATCCAATGGATTCATAGTCGCAATGCAACCAACAATGCAGCAACTTGAAAAAATTGAGAGATCAGGAAGATTACAGTGAGGGGTAGATAAGTTAATTTTTATTTTATGTGCGAAATTAAATCCTCATAAAGTAAATTGTTTTTGTCTGTTTTTAAATAGAGTTGAGGTGTTACAAAATGATGTGTTTTACGTAAGTAATTCAGTGGTATTTTTGGTATTTCAATGGGGTTGCCATCAAAAGGAACTTTTTGTCGGCTATTTTTATCAATAACGCTAATGTTCCAACGAATAATATCATCGATATTTATTCAGAATTCAGGTTGAATAATGTTTATCTGACACTAAAAAATATCCTTTACAAAAATAGCAATCATAGTGATATTTCAATGAAAATAACTGTGTGTTTTTTTGTAAATATAATTTTATTGAAAATAATTGCAAAAAATATGATAGTTCCAAACGATACCAAATTTGCAATCATTACTTTGGTTTAGTCTGATTATTAATATTGGAGCACTTGTAATTTTCATTACTCCTTACCTTATATACAAGGAACAAACGCCATGAGTAAACCGAGTTTTACTGTCCCAAAAATAGATAATTATCACCGTAACATTGCGCGATCTAATGATTACTTACAGGGTATAGTTGCACGATACGATCATTTTATCTCCGATGGTAAGATGGATATGGTTGGCAGAGTATTTCATAGCATTCCTAGCAAGAATGTTTCAGTCAGCTACAGTCCTACCAGCTCCGATAGCAAGTATACACGTGAAGTTTTGCATTTGGGTTCCTACAATTATTCTGGGCTCAATGGTCATCAACAGATCATCGAATCCAGCATCGATGCAATTCATCGCTATGGAACCACATCCAGCGGAGTGCGCCTTCTCAATGGTACTAGTGATCTACATCTTGAAATGGAGCAACGGCTGGCTAAGTTCCTTGGCGTGGAAGAAGTCATTACTTTCAGTTCTGGATTTTGCGCTAATCTCGCCGCCCTCTCCACTCTATGCCGTGAAGGTGACATCGTTTTCAGTGACACTCTCAACCATCAATCTATCGTTGATGGTCTGAAACTGAGCGACGCAAAGGTTCAAGTTTACAGGCATGTTTCTCTGAAAAGCCTCGAAAATAAGCTTCGCCAAACTTCATTTCAAGCACGCAAATTTATTATCACCGATGGCGTTTTCAGTATGGATGGCGATCTGGCACCATTGCCCGGTATTGTCGAGCTAGCACAAAGATACAATGCTTTCGTAATTGTTGATGATGCCCATGGAACTGGACATGTTGGCCCTAACGGTCGGGGAAGCTGTGCGTACTTCGGCGTGACTGATCAGGTTGATGTTATCACTGGTAGCTTGAGCAAGGGCTTGCCGGGCATTGGCGGGTTCATTGGCACAAACAGAGAAACAGGAAAAATCATCCGCATAGCCGCAAATCCTTACATTTATTCCGCTTCACTGCCTCCGGCTGTACTGGCTTCGATCATCAGTGCCATCGACATCCTCGATGTTTCACCTCAGTTGACACTAGAATTACAAAGCAAGGCCAAGTACTTCCGGCAAAAATTACATGATGCGGGATTCGACTTGCTCAATAGCGAAACTGCCATTGTGCCATTGCTTACAGGTGATGAGCATCGTTGTTACGCCATGGCTCGAATGCTTCATGAGAAAGGTATATACGTTAATCCTGTGGCATATCCTGCTGTAAGCAAAACACGTTCACGAATACGGATGAACCTGAGTGCCAACCTAAGCGACGAGGAGTTGGACTATAGCATTCGCACTTTAATCCAAATTGGTCAGCAACTAGCTTTGATATAGCCTTACAAGGGATGTGTAGTCATGAAAATAATCTATAAGTGGACAGAGTGCACCACCTGAATCTTGAATAAAAAATTGAACTCAGTGCCTGTTCGAAGATCAGAACTTTCAACCAAGAAAAAACGATCTCAATAAGGAGCAGGCATGGACAAATTAGTTGAACTTTTCTGTGATATCGACGATTTTTGTCATATTTTTATTCCACAATGAAAATAAATCTGCCTAGAAAATGGATAACACCAGCTTTGCCGCTTCTGTAGAAAAACTCACGGGTTCATTCTTTGACACGTTTTCTCAATTGATCTTTTATAACTTTGCCATTGACATTCCGGGGTATAGTTAAAAAAGTATATCCTTTGGGGCGTTTATACCGCGCTACTACCGTACAAATGTAATTATTTAACTCTTGCTCAGTGATTGATATATTTTCATCGAGTTCAATAAAGGCATGAGGAACTTCTCCCCAATAGGGATCGGGTTTCGCCACGATAGCAGCAGCTAAAACACCAGGATAACTGGATAGGGCATTCTCAAGCTCAAGACTGGAAATATTTTCACCACCGGAAATAATGATATCTTTTTTTCGATCGATGATTTTCATATAGCCATCAGGATCGACAACTGCCAGATCCCCGGTATAAAACCATTGATCGGTGATCTCCGGTGTGACGTGACGTACAGGATCATAAGCTGCCACAATATTACCGCGAATAGCGACCTCACCAATGGTTTTGCCATCAAAAGGAACTTCCTGTTGGTTCTTTCCATCAATAACGCTAACTTGCCCTTGCAAATTGGAGACAATGCCCTGACGCATTCTCCGTAAGGTTTTTTCTGATTTTGGCAGTTCGTTCCATTCGTGCTTGTTTTCACAAACAACTACAGGCCCATAAGTTTCGGTTAAACCATAGACATGTGTCGCATTGATACCAACCTCATCCATCAGTGAAAATTCCATTTCTGTTGGTGGCGCACCAGCAATAAGGCCATAAACGCGGCCACCAAAATGCTTTCCATATTTTTGCGCTATCTTGCCTAAAGAGTAATGAACAATCGGAGCACCACAATAGTGTGTTACGTTATGTTTCTGTATAAGTTGCATTGCTTCCTCTGCATCAAATTTCCTCATACAGATGTGTGTACCCGCCCGTGCCGCAATTGCCCATGGGAAACACCAGCCATTGCAATGAAACATGGGCAGCGTCCATAAAAAGGTGGGATTCTTGGGCATATCCCAATCCAGAATATTGGAAATGGCATTTAAAAATGCACCACGATGGGAATAAACAACCAATTTAGGTTGTCCACTGGTGCCTGAAGTGGAATTGATACTAATAGCTTCTTGTTCGTCAAACTGGATAAAAGATAGTGCTTTTGATGAATATTCGGTTACCAATGATTCATAAGGGATAATTTCATATTCAGTAGGGAGTACAGGAATAGTTAACCTATTGTCATCAATAATAATTATCTTAACTGGATTATTGAAAGAGACATGATTTAATAATGGAAGATGACTTTTATCAATAAATAATATTTTGGGATTTAGTTTCTCAAAGACAAAATTTAATGTAGCTGCATCTGTTCGGGTACTTAAAGCATTAAGGATGCCACCAGACAAAGGAACTGCAAAATGTAACTCCAGTAATTCGTGGGTATTTGGTAGAAGGGTTGAGACGACGCTTCCCTTATCCACCCCCATTTGTTGAAGAGAGATAGCGATCCTTTCACAGCGATTGGCATATTGGTGCCAAGTCCAACGGTGCTTTCCATCAATGACAGCGATATCCTTGCCATTGCTTAATATGGCTCTTTTGAGAAATAAAATTGGTGATAATGCTGTGCCAGTATATTCACTTAAGAATGGATTATCGAGAATCATACTTTCCACCTCATATTATTTTTTGAGAAGTACCATTACTTTCTTGGAAAAATAGTGTGTTATTTAAAAGTAATTTCTGGTAGACGAATAAGCAATTTCAGTTTTATTCAAAATGGATGTTTTTATACTGATGCCAATAATGGTTTTATAACGTTGCTTTATTTTATTTTTTTAATACACTGATTCCATTTATTATGATTGCTGATGTAACAGTTTGAAAATATATTAAAAAATTATAATTAAGATAAAAAACTCTATCCACTAATACTAAAGGAGATGCTATGTTTAATTTAGCGGGAAAAATTGCTTTTATTTCAGGTGGAACCAAAGGCATCGGCAAAGGAATTGCTAAGGTATTGAAGCAAGCTGGCGCTATTACCATTATTGCAGGCACTGATGTAGTAAGGGGCGAAGCAATTGCCAAAGAACTGGTAGTCGATTTTATTCCTCTTGATGTTACTGATCAGACAGCATGTAAAAACGCGATAGATAAGATTGTTGAAAAGTATGGCAGGCTCGATATTCTTTGTTCCAATGCAGGTATTTTTCCACAGCATTATCTGAAAGATATGACTGCGGAAGATTGGGATTCAGTGCATACCGTCAATCTTAAAGGGACATTTTTCTTAGTGCAGGCTGCGTTGAATGTTATGGAAAAACAGCGTTACGGGCGTGTTGTTATCACTTCATCAATAACAGGCGAGATAACGGGTATTTCAGGCTATAGTCACTACGGTGCCAGTAAGGCAGGGCAACTGGGATTCATGCGCAGTGCTGCATTGGAATATGCGGGGCAAGGCATCACCATTAATGCGATTATGCCAGGCTTGATCATGACTGAAGGCTTAATGGAATTTGGTGATGAATTCCTCAATCATGTGAAAGATACCACCCCAATGCGGACTTTGGGTATGCCTGAAGATATTGGTTATGCTGCCTGTTTTTTGGCTTCTGATGAAGCGAAATATATTACAGGACAAACGATTGTCGTCGATGGTGGGCAGATTTTGCCAGAAATGCAGGGAGCTTGATTATTTTACAAAGATTGCCGTAAGACAGTAGAAACAGGTAATATGCCTATCCAATAAACACAGGGAGGGGAGTTTGTCCTCTTCCTGATTTTTTATTGTCTGAATCAGGTAAGAAATATTATGTCACTGAACTATGAGCGTAACCCGCTTCCTCTGCCAAACGGGCACCAAAAAGTGCTATTGCACTCATGTTGTGCACCATGTTCTGGGGAAGTAATGGAAGCAATGTTGGTTTCAGGAATTGATTTTACGATATTTTTCTATAATCCGAATATTCATCCTTTGAAAGAATATGAACTGCGCAAAAATGAAAATATCCGTTTTGCGGAGCAGATGGGCATTCCTTTTGTCGATGCAGATTACGACCGTGATAATTGGTTTGAGCGCGCAAAAGGAATGGAAAATGAGCCTGAACGTGGTATTCGTTGCACAATGTGTTTTGATATGCGTTTTGAACGAACAGCGTTGTATGCCCATGAACATGGTTTCCCTGTGATTACCAGCTCACTTGGTATTTCACGTTGGAAAAATATGCAGCAGATCAATGAATGTGGTGTCCGCGCAGCTTCTCGTTATCCTGATTTAATGTATTGGGAATATAACTGGCGTAAGGGAGGCGGATCTTCCCGCATGATAGAAATCAGCAAACGTGAAGAGTTCTATCAGCAGGAATATTGTGGTTGTGTTTATTCTCTTCGGGATACTAATCGCCATCGTCTGACCACTGGTCGTGAAAGAATTAAATTGGGTACGATCTTTTATACCGTAAATTAAAATCAAGTTGCTTTATATTTTTCTTTATATTCTTAAGTTAAATTTTCAAAAAAAAGCCTGCACGGGGGCAGGCCATAAGATACGGCAAATATAAAATCCCTGGTGGTGACTTAGAGCTTAGTCGGATTAGCTCCAAATAGTGACGAGTCCCCCTGACTATATGTGAGATGAGATACTGCCGTCCAATGGATTGCACAGATCAATCAGAGGAGATTGATCGATAAAAACGATCATTCATGATCCATCAGGCACGGAAAGTGTGAAGTAATCCAAAGGATAATCGTGATTGCGGCTTTTCAGTTTGATCTAAAACAGGTTTACATAAAACTGGAAAGCCTTGGTTTATGGGATATAGCACTAAGTTTTATTTGTTGAATATCAATTATTGAGTATCAGTTGATAAACATTAGGTTAGTTGTTAGATAAATCGTTAATCTTTTCCATATCTGGCGCGGTTAGGCGTACAACCAAAACGTCGGCGATAGCTTTGAGTAAAATAAGACTGGCTGGAAAAACCCGATTCCAATGAAATATCGGCGATACTCATTTCGCTATTCAATAATAATTGATGTGCGTAAAGAATACGTTGCTCACTGATCCAAGCCTTGGGTGAAGTGCCATAGACACTGTTAAAAAGCTCCTTAAAGGAAGTCAGCCCCATACCGAATTCACGCGCGAAGTCATTCAATCTCCATTCTTTGAGATAATGAGCTTCCATAAACGTTTGCAGTCGTTCTACCTGACGGTTGCTTAATTTCCGCAGAATAGACATTAACAACGCCCCTTGATTACCTAAGGAAAGCAGCAATAATAACTCTTCAACTCTTAATTGAATCAACGCTGGCGGAGAATCATGAGCTAGTAAGTTGGCTAGCCCGCGAATGCTTTCTGTCAGCAAGGGAAATTGATTAAAAGGAATCAGCCTATGAGCAGGAAACTCCTGCCTCTCTATCTGACTTAATAATGGCCCAAAACGCTTTAAAAAATTGCGTAAAAACTCCATGTGTAAGGGCAACCACAATACCTGACAACTTTCTGTATTGGTTTTGGCTGCATAGCTCCCAGGATGGGTAAAAAGGATCTCATTCGATGTGATGTGATAAGTGTTTATGCAATCTTTCCACACCATTTCACCATTGAGTAAAATATACAACCCTCTTTGTTTATGCTCCAGGATATTGAAATCCGGCATGGTTAATTGGACCGTGCAAATATTATTTTGATTTAAGCCCGTCGTCCTTTTCATTTAATACTCCTAATTTTCCGTATCATGAGTAATCATTTTTTTTGATGAGTGCATGGTGTGTTTATTTTATTAATTAATGAATTAATAAAAAACTTCCTTATGGCACTTGTATTATCTTGATAAAACTGAGTGCCGATTGAAACAGTATTGAAAGTTCTCGAAAGTTCATGCGTAACATCAATTAAATCACTTTTTGTATTATATAGATAAATAGATATTTGTGTTAGGTTTAAGTGAAAATTTTTGTGATTGAAAATAGTTTGTTTTTTTTCACCTTGTTGCTGATTGATCTTTATGTAATTGTCTTCAACTGTCTGTTTTTAAGGGGTTGTTTTCAATTAATCATTATTGTTGAAATAATTTACAGATATTGATGCATTCTGTTTATTGATTCGCTTATCCTAAAATTTTTCATCCGTAATAAATATCAATGATAATTTTGGTTTTTTATTTATTTGATTTATAAGTATTTTTATTCATTTTTGCATTGTAAGTAATTTTTTATAGCGATATTTAATGAATGAACATAGATATCTGATGATTGATAGATAATTTTAAAACGTAGAATGATTTATTTTTTAAATGAATTAAAATGTTGAAATAAAAAGTTAACAAAATGGAGAGATTGTTAATTAATTCACCAAGTGATTTTTAACTGGAGGTTATCTATGTGCATTCAGAATAGTTAACATTAAAACACTATTTGGCTGATTTAAAAATCCAACTCTTGTTTAGTTGTTTTATAAAGAAAATAATTATAAGTCAGATGGCTATTTGGTAGGACGATTTAACCTTCTAAGTAATGTGTTTCTTTGCCATCATGTTACAGCCAGAAACCGAATGGCAATAAAATGTTTATAGATAATTATAAGACAATAGATATACAGTATTTTCTGGAGTTCCAATATGATACAGAGTTATTAACTTTTTGTTTTTATTGTTATTAAATTATGAATTTATATGGTTTTTACATCTGAAAATAGAAAATTAAATTTATCTTTATGGATTTTCTTATTTAATAAATGTGAGATAATTCAATAAAAAATCAGATGATTAAACTCAAATGAAATCTTTATCCGTGTAATAACGCTATAAATGCCTCTGTTATAGCTTGGTAGATTGTTTTTTATACTTGTACAATGATAAGATGTGTTTTCACGGCCTGTTTTCTATTACCTGCTAAGGCATATGCATAGATATATTTGCTGATGAAATATAAGAAAAAACTACAAAAACGAGAAAAATATGGAAAAGTATCGTTTTTCAGATAATGCTTTTTTATACAGTATATGGCTCCTTTGGGGAATTGCATTGGGGCTATATCTGTATGGTGCTCATTTTAGTTGTGCCATAACAGCAATTTTATCTTTTTTAGCCTTAGTGTTTTACTTTACGAATATGAGATTGAGAATAAACGCTATGTTTGGAAAAAAAACAACAGAAGCACCAGTTATCAGTTCTACGACACCAGTTATGGGCATAAAGCCTGAAGAGAAAAAACTACCTGAAGCTGAGACTCGCCCAAATACCATTATTGCTAAAAACTCTGTGTTCAAGGGTGATATAGAAATGGAAGGGGATATTCAGGTCTGGGGTAAAGTCATTGGCAATATTCGCGTCAAAGGTGGTGCCATTCGTATTATGCATGCCGGCAAAGTGGAAGGTGAGCTGAATGCACCTGAAATTATCATTGATGGCCATGTTGAAGGTACATGCTGTGCGGAAACATTGGATATTCTAGAACATGGCGAGTTACGGGGCATTAGCCGTTGCGGTAGTATGTCAATTCGACGTGGCGGGCTATTTGTTGGTCAGTCTGAACAGGTTGAGAATAAGAAAAAATCAGAAATGGAACAACGGGTTGTTCCTATTAGAGACAATCAAGGCGATAAATCAAAAATGAAAAATAGCGCCTGATAATCGTCTATAAAATAAAAATCTAAGTTTTACTGCCGGAAAATGGGTATGATTTTCCGGCAGTTTTATTTTTATATCCTTCATCCACTTGTGAGATATTGTCGACTAACTTTTCCCTGAATATTAAGGAGGCAGTATGATTGTTGAATTGGAAACAGAAAGGTTGTTTCTGCGAGCTTGGAAGACAGAGGATAGAGAACCTTTCTTTCACCTGAATAGTAATCCTGAAGTCATGGAGTTTTTCCCTAACATACTGACTGAAGAGCAAAGCAATACTTTAATTGATAACTGTATTCGTAAGTTTGAAACGCAGGAAGGTTGGGGATTATGGGCGGTTGAACTAAAACAAAGTGGTCAATTTATTGGTTTTGTGGGGCTGAATATCCCTAATATCGAATTTCCATTCTCTCCTTTTGTTGAAATAGGTTGGCGGCTGGATAAACCATTTTGGGGTCAAGGTTATGCCTGTGAAGCTGCACGCAGAGTTTTTGATTTCGCATTTACAGAAATCGGACTGGAAGAAGTCATCGCTTTCACCACAGTTTCGAATTACCGCTCGGAGAGTGTTATGAAAAAATTGGGCATGATCAGAGATGAAAAAACATTTCTGCATCCCGGTTTGGAAGAAAACCATCCATTGAGGGAACATGTTCTGTATCGGCTTCGGCGTTCAGATTCTGCATGAAAATGATTGAATGCCATCAAGGTTATCCTAATGGATAGAATAACCTTGATGGAAACCGTTTATGCCGGATTGCTATTGTCTGGATATGACCAGAGTAACGCGACCGATGAATTTTATGTCACTGATTGCACAATCAAAAGTGACGTCATTATCGCTGACCCGAATCTTACTGATTGGGATTTTGGCAATCTTTTTGATGCTATGCATACCCTCAATATCCACCAGCCATAAGCCATCTTGAATATTGTCTTCCTGAGTATCCAGCAGATACCATGAGGCACTATCATCAATAATCAGAGGATTTGTGAGTTCCTTAGGAATCAATTCGCTATCCAAAATTACAGGGCCAGCTTCATTGAGCTTACCGCCCGATAATCTTACGCGAGAGATGGATGGAGCAATGATATCTTCCAATCGCTCCGTTTTTTTGCTGTCTTCCCCATCTGGAAATATTTCTCCCTGACCCGTGCTCAACCACAGTAGTGAAGCGCCAGTTTCGAGATTACACTGGATGATCCAATCCGCTGGAAAGCTATCACGAAGGTAGCGGTTTGCCATTGTGCTTTTGGAAACGCCCAAATGGTCACTTAGGGCCTGGCGTGATTTAAACCCATATGCGCGGACAAGGCGTTCAATAGCAGGTCTTCCCCCACTATCAGCCCCCATTTTGATCTCAATATTGGTATTTTTCATTGACAGTACAGATAAGAGCTATTAGTATCTCATCAATGTTCTCGATATGAGATCTTTGATGAGCCCAGATTGGTTAAGCTAAAAACCATTGAGAGATATTGCATCATGAACGCCCAGATTTCAATCTTTATCCAGATATCGAAATATTTCGAAAATGATTGAGGATTGTTTCGTAGGAAAATGTTGAGGGAAAATATGGCGAATACTGAAAAAGAAAAATTTGCCCAGATTAACCTCGGTCAGCGGCTGGAAGGATTAAATCATCTGTCGAGGATCAGGGCGACATACTGGGGTGACGATGAAAAGGAGTTAAATCGATTTTTTGCTGATATGCGTGATAAAAGAGACAGCCACTATGAAGAGAATAAGCGGGCGCTATCTGCCATTTTCTATTTGGCAAATATCCCGCGTTTCCGCCACGATAATGAATTCAACCATTTCACCCAAGAGGAAAAACAGGCTCTGATCAAGGCGATGAATCATATAAAGGTCGTTGTCAGCCAGTTTCCGAAGTACCTGACGCTGTCTAAGTAATTACAGCTTTCTAAACACGTTATCGATTTGAACAAATGGCATGAGTACGCCAGGCTCTTGCATGTCCTTAATATGGTGAACTTGATGAATAGTAACGTAATTACTCATGAACAGAACAGTGATTATCTGGTAGCCAAGAGTAAACAAGCCGCGATGTTCCAGTCTAATATACCGCAAGGTGTTTCAATGGCAGAACGTTTGCTATGGGAAATTAACGCGGAAGATCATCAATGACGCCACCAATATATAGGACAAATGCCGGATTTTCTGGCGAAATACTTCAGTCGTCGTTATGTCGATATCTTTAATCGCTCAGGCCGCCGTGATGCAAATTCTTTCCTGAGAAAAACGGTCGGGCAGAATGTGTTGCCGCGATTGCAGTTAGTAAAAGAACGGTATCAATTTCACCATTGTGTTTCTGGTATGGCACCTTTTCCTTTTATTGAACAATTGGGAAATATGGCGACCTATGATCGCAAACAACTCTTGAAACTTGCTCACGATATTTCCGTTTTTATTTCTGGTAATTATGAGCATTACTCTTCGGCTTTTTCCCAAAAGCACACATCAATCTCCGTTGACTGTAAAGACGAGTCATTTTCCCGTGTCGCTAGGTTGTACCGGTTGCTGGCAAAGCTGACTTTGCAATGTGGCACTCATCCCCCTTATTGGCAGCGTTTCAATTGTGGGCGAAAAATGCCGTCTGTCGATCAACTCTGTTCTGGCATGTTGCGCATGATGTCTGCTCGCTGGTGGTATTTTCGTTTAAAGCGTCTGCGTGATATTCAATCTGAACATATGGCAATTGCTGTTGGACAGGTACAGAAAGCCGCTTCTCCTTATGTTTCACGCCAGGCATTGCAGGAATGGTTGGAACAAAAACGGCGTAATCGTGAGTTTTTCAAACGCTTTGATTTAGAAAATGAAAAAGGGGAACGAATTTCACTGGCGGATACGGTTGTTCATAGCAACGCGAATCCTGCGATCAGACGTTGTGAATTAATGACCAGAATGCGCGGTTTTGAAGATGTTGCCAATAAAATGAACTGTGTTGGTGAGTTTTATACCATCACAGCCCCTGCAAAATATCATGCAGCCCAGTACAAGGGAGGATTTGTTAAATCTTGGAATGGCGCAACTCCACGTGATACTCAACGTTATTTATGCAGTGTCTGGGCAAAAGCGCGTGCTGCGTTCGCTCGGGCAGGAATCAATCTATTTGGTTTCCGTGTAGTAGAACCGCATCATGATGGTACTCCTCATTGGCATATGGTGTTATTCATGTTGCCGGAGTATTTGCAGCAAGTCAGAGAAATTCTTGAGCATTACGCTTGTCAGGAAGAACAAGGGGAGTTACAGAGCAATGAAACTAAAAAAGCACGTTTTGATTACAGGACGATCGATCCGAGCAAAGGTAGTGCAACTGGTTACATTGCAAAGTACATTTCCAAAAATATCGACGGTTATGCGCTGGAAGAACAAAAAGATCATGAAACCGGTGAATCCCTACGCGATATGGCAAAATCAGTGACTGCTTGGGCGAGCCGTTGGCGTATTCGTCAATTCCAACAAATTGGTGGTGCTCCGGTTTCGGTTTGGCGCGAATTACGTCGTCTCAGGAAAGTACGTTTATCTGACAATAAGGTAAATGCCGTTTTGCAGGCGGCAGATGAGGGAAATTGGGCCGCTTATACTCAAGCACAGGGTGGGCCGTGGGTTGCTCGTTGTGATTTGGTTATTCGCTTATTTTACCAGCATATCCCTTTTGGCAGTCCTTACGGTGAAGATGTTCAATCTATACAAGGCGTGACTTCACCATACTTGCCTCATGCAGAATTTATCTGCACACGCATTCATCAATGGACCATCGTGCCTAAATCAGAATCTACGACTATATCAGGATCTACTGCCATATCAGGAGCAGAACGGATTGTTTATAAAAGGAGCAAAAAATTTCCATCTTGGAGTTCTGTCAATAACTGTACGGATGAACAGGCTAATAGAAAGATAAAGTATTTTACAGATCGCAAAGTTGTCACAGTGGAAAAATCAATCAAACTGGAAAATAATTCTACGAAAACAAAAGATAATAGTTATTAACTATCAAATTTAATCATCAGAAAAGGTAAAAACTACTTTAAATTTTGTCTTATTGCGTGTACTGTATATACATACAGCCTATTATATGGAGACGGATAAATCAGTGGAATCTCTTATGGAATCATTGGTAGCGCAACGTATCAATTTCATTGCCAGAATGGCAACAAGTTGCGAATGTAATCATGCGGAAGACAAAGAGCTGGCACTGGTTTGGATAGCGGAGCTATCTGCACCTTATGAAAAAAGATTTAACAGTTACCAGAGTAAACTGGATAGCAATCTGTTAGGTAATGAGGTGACCGGTAACAACATGTTAAGGAATTCGGGTTCAATAGAAGAATAGATTTGGCGGGGGGAAAAGGATGCGAGTAGAAATACTTTTCGATAAACGAGCTAATGTTTCTGAATCAGTCATGTCGTCACTAGAAAGTGAATTAAAAAAAAGAATATTACCACATTATCCTGATACAAATTTTAGAATTGCAGCCAGTAGCAGTACCTCCGTAAGAGTGACAGGGACTAAAAAAAGCAGTGAATACGATCACATAATGGAACTCATTCAAGAGGTTTGGGAAGATGATAGTTGGTTATCTGATTAGCGCTGACAAAGGGTCAGTATCCCCCAACGGATGGGATAGCACGTAATTATAATTAAGATAAAACAGCACAAAGGCAGGGAATCATTTCCTGCCTTTGTGCTTACTGAAACAAATTTATATACAGACTCAAAATTGTTCTTCATTTGTACTACTTACCTAACAATCTCACCTCGTTGAGGTATTTTCCTGATTATTTGATCATAACTCTCCGATTTACTGACTATTTTCTGCAAAGGAAAGGAGAGTGTATGCAAATTATCGCACAACAAAATGAAACGGTTGATGCCATTTGTTGGCGTCATTACGGCCGCACGTTAGGAATGACTGAGCGTGTGTTGCAGGCAAACCCCGGTTTGGCTGATTTTGGCGCGGTATTGCCTCATGGAACGAAAGTTGAAATGCCTGAATTTATGCCTACTGCCAGTAAACCCATTATCCAGCTTTGGGATTAAGGGAGGGGCTGAACTGGTTTGTTAGGGATTAGAACGATGAAGAAAATGCCTTTAATTGTGAGCTTGGTCATTGGCGGAGGCCTTGGCTGGTGGGGGCATTGTTCCCTGTCTCTCAATGAAGTGGCGAATTTGAAACAGCAACACGCTGCACAGCTTATTGCCATCAATCAAAAAGCACGTTCAGAAATGTTGGCTGTTATTCAGCAAATGAAAGATGCACAAAACCGGGCTGCGCAATTGGATGAATATTATTCAGGAAAGTTAGCTTATGCTACCGAAGAAAATGCGGCTTTGCGTGCCGACATTACTGCTGGTCATCGGCGGGTGCAAATCGCCGTCGCCAATCTTGCTACCTGTCAGCTCACCCAAAACCGAGATACCAGCGCCCGCAGCGTGGGCAATGGAACCCAAGTCGAACTCACTGCAAAAGCTGGACGCGCTATTTACGATATCCGAGCCGGAATTATCAGTGACCAAACCAAATTAGACTATTTGCAACAGTATGTACGTGATGTTGTCCGGCAGTGTAAACCAGAATAATCGCATCTCATTGCAATGCTGTTCAGTATCATTCAACAAATCGTAAAAAGCCTTCTTTCACTCCGGAGAAGGCTTTTTGTTTTATTTTAATACTATTGATTTAAAAGGATTTTATTTCTGTATTTGTATGCTGTTTCCTACAAACCCAGTTTAATGTCCCACCTGCTTTTTCATGGCATTCTTACGTCATGAATACACAACTCACTGAACTGCTGCGCTTAATGCGCAACCTGATTCGAACAGGCGTCATTACCCAAGTGGATACCACAAAGGGAATGTGCCGGGTCGCGACAGGCAATCTTGAAACCAACTGGCTGAACTGGTTGACATCCAGAGCGGGAAACGCCCGCACATGGTGGGCGCCCAGTGTCGGTGAGCAGGTTTTATTACTGTCCATAGGCGGAGAACTGACCACCGCTTTTGTATTGCCAGCGATTTTTTCAGATGAGTTTCCGGCTCCATCGATATCACCAGAAGCGACATATATCAAGTTTCCCGATGGTGCCGTGATGGAATATGAACCGCAATCCGGCGCATTAACTGTGACTGGCATAAAAACTGCGACAGTAACCGCATCGGATTCAGTCCATATTACCGCGCCGGAAATCACCTGTGTCGCCAGTACCCGAATTACGCTGGATACACCGGAAGTCATCTGTACACAGCTGATGAGCACAGGCAACTTGATTGTGCGCAATGGCGGCAAAATGACGGGCAATATTGAACACACCGGAGGGACATTCAGTTCCAACGGCGTGGTCGTGGATTCCCATAAACACACCGGCATCAGGTCAGGCGGTGACACATCAGGAGGCCCCGTATGATGTATCTGGGAATGAATCGGCAAACGGGCCGGGAATTGACAGATTTAGCACACGTCCGGCAATCCGTCAGCGATATTTTATTAACCCCCGTAGGCAGCCGTATCGCGCGTCGTACTTATGGTTCTTTGTTGCCTGAGCTGATCGACTGGCCACAGAACCCGGCACTCCGGCTTCAGGTCATGGCGGCCAGTTTTACCGCAATCAGCCGTTGGGAGCCACGCATAACGCTGACATCCATCACGATGGAAACCCTACAGGACGGCAAAATGGTGGTGGATATTACCGGTACTTATCATCAATCCGCCAAGGAATTTTCACTTTCTATTCCGGTGAGCCATTCCCGGTGAGGCTATTCCTGAGAGGTAAAGCATGCCAACAATCGATTTAAGCCAGTTGCCACCACCGGATGTGGTTGAGCCACTGGATTATGAACAACTGCTGGAAGAGCGTAAAAAAGGGTTGATATCGCTCTATCCAGAAGATCAGCAAGATGCCATTGCCCGAACTTTGCAACTGGAATCCGAACCTTTGGTTAAGTTGCTGGAAGAAAACGTTTATCGCGAGTTGCTCTTGCGTCAGCGGGTTAACGAAGCTGCGCGGGCGGTGATGGTGGCCTATTCAACAGGCAGCGATCTGGATCAATTGGGTGCGAACAACAATGTATCCCGCATGGTTCTGAGTCCTGCGGATAACTCCACCGTACCCCCGATGCCAGCGGTAATGGAATCTGACAAAGACTATCGTGTTCGTATTCCACAGGCCTTTGAAGGCTTGAGCGTTGCCGGTCCGGTTGGTTCGTATGAATATCATGCCCGCAGTGCGGATGGCCGTGTCGCTGATGCTTCGGCAATCAGCCCGTCGCCGGCTAACGTTACCGTGACCATTATGTCGCGAGAAGACAAAGGCGTTGCTTCCAAAGAGTTGCTGGAAATAGTCGAAAAAGCGCTGAACGACGAAAACGTGCGTCCGGTGGCGGATCGTCTGAAAGTCCAGTCGGCCAACATTGTGGAATATGAAATTAATGCCGTGTTGTACATCTTCCCGACACCAGAGTCAGAGCCTATCCGCAAGGCGGCAGAGCAGAAGCTGAAACACTATGTCGAGGCACAGCATCGTCTGGGACGTGATATTCGCTTGTCGGCGATTTATGCCGCTTTGCATGTGGAAGGTGTCCAGCGCGTGGAACTGAAAGCGCCCTTGAAAGACGTGGTTCTGGATAAAACCCAGGCATCTTATTGCACCAAAACCACCCTGACGATGGGAGGCTCGGATGAGTGATCGCCTTCTGCCAATGGGCTCGACTCAGCTGGAAATTGCAGCGGCCAAAGCCTGCGCGGAATTGCAGAAAGTCAAAGTGCCGCTACGTGAACTGTGGAACCCTGACACCTGCCCGGCATCACTGCTGCCTTATCTGGCATGGGCATGGTCAGTTGATCGTTGGGACGAGAACTGGCCTGAGAGTACCAAGAGGGAGGTAATTAAAAGTTCTCTGTTCCTGCACAAACACAAAGGAACAATCGGAGCAATTCGGCGGGTTGTCGAACCTCTGGGTTATCTCATCCGCGTAAAAGAGTGGTGGCAGACCAATGATGAGCCGGGCACCTTCCGATTGGATATCGGTGTGCTGGATAGCGGTATCACCCATGAAATGTTCGAAGAACTGGAAAACCTGATTTTTGATGCCAAACCAGTGAGCCGGCATCTGATTGGCTTGGACATCAATCTGGATACACGCGGTGAATATCACTATTCGGCGGCGACTTACAGCGGTGACGAACTGACTGTTTACCCTTATTTCCCGGAACAAGTAACCGTATCCGGCTCAGAAATTGTGGGTGCGGGCATACATATTATTGATGACATGAGGATTAGACCATGAGTACCAAATATTTTGCGTTACTGACACAGTTAGGCGCAGATAAGTTGGCAAATGCTGCGGCATTGGGGACTAAAATCGAAATTACCCATATGGCCGTCGGTGATGGTGGTGGCAAGTTGCCGACCCCGGACACCAAACAAACCAAACTGATTAATGAAAAACGTCGTGCGGCGATTAACACGCTGAGTATTGATCCTAAAAATACCAACCAGATCATTGCAGAGCAGGTTATCCCTGAAAGCGAAGGCGGCTGGTGGATCCGTGAAATCGGCCTGTTTGATAAAGACGGTATTCTGATTGCAGTAGGTAACTGCGCAGAAACTTACAAACCTCAATTGCAGGAAGGTTCCGGCCGTACCCAGACTATTCGCATGATTCTGATTGTCAGCAGCGCTAACGCGGTGACATTGAAAGTTGATCCGTCAGTGGTTCTGGCGACTCGTGAATATGTGGATGGTTCTATCCAGAAACATGCGAACAGCCGTAACCACCCTGATGCAACGCTGAAAGAGAAGGGATTTGTCATCCTGAGCAGCGCAGTGGACAGCAATAGCGAAACTCATGCAGCAACACCGAAAGCGGTGAAAGCGGCTTATGACTTTGCGAATGCGGCGAATAATAATGCTAATGGCCGAGTTCCGGCTGGGCGTAAGGTGAATGGCAAGGCGTTGTCGGCGGATATTTCGCTGAACGCGGCAGATGTTGGTGCATATAACAAGCAAGAAACCGACACTCGTGTTAAAGAAGCTAAGGATGCAGCCAAGGCAGCGAATGATAATGCCAATACTCGTGTACCTTCTACTCGTAAGGTAAATGGAAAAGTTCTGTCGGCGGATATTTCGCTGAATTCGGGTGATGTTGGCGCATATGCTAAGGGTGAGACAGATGCCAAGGTAAATGAAGCTATAAAACGGGCAGATGCGGCGAATAATAATGCCAATGGACGAGTGCCGTCAGGACGTAAAGTGAATGGCAAGGCGCTGTCGGCGGATATTTCACTGAACGCGGCAGATGTTGGTGCATATAGCAAGCAAGAAACCGATACTCGTGTTAAAGAAGCTAAAGATGCAGCCAAGGCAGCGAATGATAATGCCAATACCCGTTTAGAAAAAAACAAAAATGGTGCGGATATTCCAAATAAAAGCGAGTTTGTGAAAAACCTCGGTTTAGCGGAAACCCGAAACCAAGCCCAGAATGCGTTGCCACGCAGTGGGGGCGAAGTCACCGGTGATATCACGATTTCTACTGACAGTGAGATATCTTGGCGCAGAAATACAGATATGGCCGCAATTGGTTTTAAAAACACCGGAGATGGTGATACTGACTCCTACATGTGGTTTAAAACAGCAGATAATGGTAACGAGTATTTCAAATGGCAGCATAGCCTCTCTGGGGGAGGAACCAATGAGTGGATGAGCCTGAAATCGGATAACCTCCGGGTTAGAGGGCATCAGGTTTATCATGAAGGGTATAAACCAACGGCTGCGATTATTGGTGCTTATACTAAATCAGAAGCTGATAACAAGTATCATCCAAAAGGAAATTATGCCAGTGCTGCTTCTCAAACTTTCACAGGTGAAGTGAGAGCACCAAGTATCATCACTGGAGCAGGAAATAACCTGAGTTACTTTTTTCAAAGAAATGGTGTTTGGATATGGACAGTTCAACAAAATGGCGCATGGAGAGGTGAAATTGAACACCCTGGTAGAGGTGGTGTATTTGCCCTGCAAGGAGACAGTTATACAAAATCTGAATCTGATAATCGTTTTATTCGCTTAAACACGGGCACTAAAACATCAGGATATATTTTATCCAAAGCAGCTAATCTTTATGACGATCCTAGTTCACGCAATCTAGGTCGATCAGGTTTTTTAAGGCCAAATGGTATAGATAACCTTGGTGGGTTAGCCATTCATGTTGCTCATCCTTCTGTAGAGGGACCACAGCATGCCAGAGGCATTTCATTTAGCTATGGAAGTAATTCGGATAGTTTTGGTATATCTACATATGCTTTTGATAAGGATGGAAAATTCCGAGGGCAAAAGAAAATATTAACAGAAGATGATCTTACATCCATCAGAAGCACCGCTAAAAAAGAACCTAATGGTTGGTGGAAGTGTGGCGATACAGGAATAATTCATCAATGGGGATATATTCCAGAAAATACACCAAATGGAGTAGTAACTGTAACATTTCCAATCGCTTTTCCTAACTCTTGTACTTCTTTTTCTGCAACCTCTATTAGTAACAGAACGGGAGATTGGGGTATGACACCTCGTATTAGGAAAAAATTAACTAATACTCATGTTGAAATTTATAGAGGAAATCAGGAAAAAGTATTTGTTTGGTTTTCAGTAGGATATTAATTATGTATTTATACAGTGCTAAAAAAAATTCTTTTTACCCTATTATATTAAAACAGAATTATATCGATTCGGGTACATGGCCAGATGATGGTATTAATGTTAGTAATGATGTTTATTCAGAATTTGTAGGCAATATACCTCCTGAAGGTAAAGTACGTATTGCTGGCGATGATGGCTTACCAGTATGGGAAGATATCCCTCCTCCAACTCAAGAGGAACTGTGTCGGCATGCAGAAGTAAAAAAAAGAAAATTAATGGAATATGCCAAAGATATTATTTCACCTCTTCAGGACGCTGTTGATCTAGGTATTAATACAAATGTGGAAAAATTTGCGTTAATTGAATGGAGAAAATATAGGGTAATACTTAATCGAATTGATTGTAATGTTGCACCAGATATAGAATGGCCTGTACAGCCAGAATAATGACAGGGGCATAGTGCCCCTGTTTTTTATTCTGGTTTTTGGGGCCAGTCAATTTTTTTAATTTCTGAAACATCCATATCAATCAATTTAACACTATAGATTTCCCAATTGTTTAATAAAATAATTTCGTCCTCAGATATCATATTTAACCGTTTTTTTCTTCCTAACTGAATAATTATTTGTTCAGCTTCATGTAATAATGACTGCTTTTGACTTTCCAATTTTTGTAAGTCATATTTTTTCTGTGCAATAACATCTGTTACCCATTGTTCACCGTTCCATTTATCGAATGATGTTTTAGGCTCTAGCAAGGTTAATTCAGAAGGTAATTCTCCCATTGATTGTATTTTCTGAGATTGCTGAGTTTTAATGTGATAGGCAACTTTTCCACGAAAATCAGGTACATTAACCCATGATTTTTCATCAATACTGCGACAAACAGCTATATCAGACGCATCAGGTAATTCAGGAGCATCTAAATAAGCTCCTGCAGATAAACCAACACCAATAACAGTGCGTTCCATATCTGCACAAATATATTCACTGGTTTCGGTATTAGCTCGATAAACCATAATCCAGCCATTAGACGTTGCAAAACCATTTTCATCAAATTTTGGTATTTTAATATCTGTTGTATATTTCATTATGCTGCTCTCACTATATATAAAAATGCAATGTTACGGGGACGAGCTGATACATAAGCCCACCAGTCATAGCGGTTTTCTATACCATCTCGGTTCCAAGATATCCATTTCTTTCCTTTAATACTTGCCCATTGTGCATCAGTCATAGGATCACCAAATACAACAGCAGGAGAGCCAACAGAGCTAATATCCCCTGTATTGTTATCATCTAAGCCTGAAATTATGGTTCCTTCTTGGTGTGTTAATATTTTCCTGCTTGGATCTGCTCCCCGCCCATCGTCCAGCCCACGAATAAATTCCCCGCGCAAGTCTGGTAATTTTCCTGATGGATAGGCTAAACTTAATTTAGGATAAGTTGATTTATTAAAAGATTGCCCATTACAAACCAAATAACCAGAAGGTGGATTAGCCTGTGACCATGGCAAAGGAGTACCAACAGGAATACTTGTCAATGAGCTGATATCATCTTCTGTTAAGATTCTTCTATGTCCTTTAAAATTACCTTTTTCATCAAAAGCATATGTTGATATCCCAAATTTATCCCAATCACTTCCATAATTAAAAGAAATCCCTCTAGCATGTTGAGCACCCTGTGCCTGAGGATGAGCTACATGAATGGCTAATGCGCCAAGTTTCTCTAATCCTTCATTAGGCCTTAAAAAACCTGATAGTCCTAAATTACGTGAGCCAGCATCATCAAAGTAATTAACAGTCTTAGATAAAATATATCCTGATGTTTTAGTATTCGTATTTAAACGAATAAAACGATTATCTGACTCAGTTTTAGAATAAGCACCAACATCCGTTGCAGAAGGTTTATTTTTAGTGGTATAAAACTCTGTCCACGGCTCTTCAAATCCATATCTATCTCTAGCTGAACGATAAGCAATGCCATTGTTCCGATACATAGTCTTTAATTGTAAAGCTGGGGTACTACCAGCATCCACATTAAAATGTATGACAAGTTGGGAGTCTCCATTTCTTTGGGCAATATAAGAACCTGATGCTGCATCCCACGGTACGCCGTTTTCTCCTTGAACAATAGCTGTAGCCCCCCTAGAGAATGCCCCAACATCCCCTGAACTCAATGTGACATCATTCGCCAGCGATTTCCCATTCACCTTCCTACTATTTGGCACCGCATTCTGGGCTTGGTTTCGGGTTTCCGCTAAACCGAGGTTTTATAGAACACTATGTGAATACATGATAAGACTGATAACAGTAGATGAAAAGCAATAACCAAAAAAGTAATAAGCAAAAACATCCACATTTTATAGTTCAATTAATACCCAACATCCCAATTTATAGAAACACTATACAAAAAGAACAAAATACAAACAAAAATCGCCTGTTTTTAGTACATTTATTTCACCTTACATAATGCATGAGTGAAAAACCTTCATATGTACTAAATCCAGAAATAGCACGTTTTTTAGTCTTGTTATGTGACTACAGTAGGACTACAATCAATAGCTGTTATGTAAAGAAAGAGGGGATTTTTATGGCTAATGAAACTTATGTCAGGGCGAAAATTGACCCTAAAACTAAAGAACTTGCAACCATTGCACTCCAATCTATGGGGTTGACAGTAAGCGATGCTATTCGCATGTTGATGGTACAGGTAGCGGAAAAAAATACACTACCCTTTAAAGTGAAAGGTACTCATTACCGGAATGCTTCTCGCACAAAAGCTGCTATTAAACAGCTTGAAAGCGGGAAGGGTAAAACGTTTGATAGTGTTTCTGCTTTCATGGATGATCTGAACAATGATGAGGAAGATTAGTCGTTCTTCTGAGTTCAAGAAGGACTATAAGCGCGTGAAGAAAGGTAAATATCGCGCAACTATCGATGAAAGTTTAGTTGAAATACTGGATATACTGGTAAACGATAAACCAATCCCGCCAAGATACGTCGATCATCCACTAAAAGGGAACTGGCGGGGTTTCCGGGATTGTCATCTTCACCCAGATTTACTGCTGATTTACAAAAAAGTTGGTAATGCCATTTTGGAGCTTGCCCGATTAGGCTCCCACAGCGAGTTATTCTGATAACTCCTGAGTAAACCGTCCGTTGGGGCGGATTTTTTTATCTGCTGGACACCTAAAAACTCAACCAACTGATTTAAAACAAAAATATCTCAACCAATTTGTACCTCCCACCACACACCCCTAACCGCATGATTTAAAAGTCTTAATCTGCCAATATATGCCCACACCTTAACAGGAGAACCGCTAATTATGGCACAAGACTATCATCACGGCGTCCGTGTACAGGAAATCAATGAAGGTACTCGTACCATCACTACCGTTAGCACCGCTATCGTGGGTATGGTTTGTACTGCACCTGACGCAGACGAAAAAACATTTCCATTAAACACCCCAGTTCTGCTTACTGACGTTATGAGCGCCAGTGGCAAGGCAGGGAATAAAGGGACTTTGTCCGCATCACTGAAAGCAATCGCTGCTCAGGCTCAGCCTGTCACTGTGGTTGTACGTGTTGCCGAGGGCGAGTCTGAAGAAGCAACCATTTCTAACATCATCGGTGGTGTCACTGATGCAGGTAAGAAAACCGGTATGCAGGCACTGTTGGCGGCGCAAAGCCAGCTCGGTGTTAAGCCTCGTATTTTGGGTGTTCCGGGTCTGGATTCAAAAGCTGTTGCTGTTGAGCTGGCCAGCGTTGCCCAGAAACTGAAAGCAATTGCTTATATCAGCGCTTATGGTTGCAAAAATATCTCTGAAGTGATCAAGTATCGCGACAACTTCAATCAGCGTGAGCTGATGCTGATTTGGCCAGATTTCTTGAGTTGGGATACTGTTACCAATAGCGAAGCTATCGCTTATGCGACTGCTCGTGCTCTGGGCTTGCGCGCCAAGATCGACCAGGAAACTGGCTGGCACAAAACGCTGTCCAACGTTGGTGTCAACGGTGTGACTGGTCTGTCCGCTGATGTTTTCTGGGATCTGCAAGATACCGCAACTGACGCTGATCTGCTGAACAAAAGCGGCATTACCACGTTGATTCGCAAAAACGGCTTCCGTTTCTGGGGTTCTCGCACTTGTGCTGATGATCCACTGTTCCAGTTTGAAAGCTACACGCGTACCGCTCAGGTTCTGGCTGACACCATGGCTGAATCACACATGTGGGCTATTGATAAACCGCTGACTCCATCACTGGTGCGCGACATTATCGAAGGTATCAATGCCAAGTTCCGCGAATTGAAAGCTGGTGGCTACATCATTGATGGCCGCTGCTGGTATGACGACAAGGCTAATGACAAGGACACCCTGAAAGCCGGCAAACTGACCATCGATTACGACTATACACCTGTACCGCCACTGGAAAACATGATGTTGCGCCAGCGCATTACAGATAGTTACCTGATGGATTTCGCGAAAAGTATCAATAAATAAGGGGCTAACTGATGGCATTACCTCGCAAACTGAAATACCTGAACTTGTTCAATGATGGCAACAACTATCAGGGGATCGTGGAAGAACTGACTCTTCCTAAATTAAGCCGCAAGCTGGAAGCCTATCGTGGTGCTGGCATGAATGGCAGCGCAATGGTGGATCTGGGTCTGGATGAAGGTGCACTGGATGCTGAATTCACTCTGGGCGGCGTTGAAGCTCAACTGTACAAACAGTGGGGCATCGCGAAAGCTGATGGCGTCATGCTGCGCTTTGCTGGCTCTTTTGAGCGTGAAGATACCGGTGACGTAGTTGCGGTTGAAGTCGTGATGCGTGGTCGCTTTCAAGAGTTCGATCACGGCACTTATAAACAAGGCGATAACACCCAGACCAAAATCACCGCCAAAAACACTTACTTCAAATTGACATGGGATGGCGAAGAACTGATTGAAATCGACACCATCAACATGGTTGAGAAAGTGGGCGGAGAAGATCGTCTGGAGCAGCATCGCCGCGCTATCGGTCTTTTTTAATCGCTCTTTTTAGCAATTAATATTTTTAAAACTTATTTCCTGTCTCATCAGAGTGTAAAGCCTACCTGCTGGGACAGGTTTCTAATCGGATAAACAAGGTTGAACCATGACAGAAACACTGAATACTCAAAATGACGATCTGCGCACCATCGAACTGGAAGCACCATTGGCACGAGGCAACGGCGAAATCACGGAAGTGATGGTACGCAAACCTAACAGTGGCGCGCTGCGCGGTGCACGTTTACAGGCACTGCTGGAAATGGATGTGGATTCTATGCTGCTTGTCCTGCCGCGTGTTACCACCCCTGCATTGACCAAAAATGACCTGATAATGATGTCACCTGGTGATCTGATTAATCTCAGTGTGGAGGTGGTCAATTTTTTGTTGCCGAAGTCGGTCAAGTCCGATTCCCAGAACGATTAACTGTTGATGAATTGGTGGCAGATATCGCCACCGTTTTTCACTGGTCACCGACAGTGACAGATGAAATGTCACTGCCGGAATTATTGGACTGGCGACATCGGGCCATTTTAAGAAGTGGTGCAGAAAATGAGTAATATACAGTCGCAGCTAGATAAGGTACTGAGTACCGTTGGCAAACTGACCAGTTCCTTTAAATCTTTTCAACGGCATCAGAAAAAGCTGGCAGATACAGTAGATAAAATACATAACCAGTTTAAAAAGCTTAATAAGACCATTGAGAGCTTAAAACCTATAGTCAGATATGCGCAGGAAACTGCGCGTATACGCGCTGATCTTAAAGCCTATAATCAAACAATTAAACAATCTTTATCTACGCGGCAGAATTCTACAAGAGTTATGCAGGTTAGTGCCGCCAGTCAATCAGCCAATATTGTTCAAACTACCCAGATTATTAAACAAGAAAATTCATCCAGTAAAAAAAACGAATTTAATCTTGGTGTCACTGGGAATATGACTAACAATTTTAAATTGTTAGATAAGTTGGTCATTAATATTAATCCTAAAATAACAATTTTATTTGGCATACTGAATAAAATTAATGGGGTTTTAAATTTAACTACTGGCTTTGTAAAGGTAACGTTTCAAGCACTAATTAACCATATACAAATTTTCGGCAATATTGGCATAAAAGTATTTGACTCTTTAAGAGTCAGTTTGAATATATTTGCACTGTTGGGAATTCAAGCTTTTGTAGAGCTAAGAGCCGGCCTGAACTTTTTTGCACAGTTGGGGCTTCGGGCTTTTGTAGAGTTAAGAGCCGGCCTGAACTTTTTTGCACAGCTGGGGCTTCGGGTGTTTGTAGAATTAAGAGCCGGCCTGAACTTTTTTGCGCAGCTGGGCGTTCGGGCGTTTGTAGAGTTAAGAGCCGGCCTGAACTTTTTTGCACAGCTGGGGCTTCGGGCGTTTGTAGAGCTAAGAGCCAGCCTGAACTTTTTTGTGCAGTTGGGGCTTCGGGCGTTTGTAGAGTTAAGAGCCGGCCTGAACTTTTTCATGCAGTTGGGGCTTCGGGTTTTCGTAGAGTTAAAAGCCAGTCTTAATATTTTTGCACAGTTTGGAATTCAGATTTTTGTTAATCTAAGAGTTAGCCTAGATAAATTTGCGGAACTGGGGCGTAAGGCTCTGGAAATGCTAAAGTCCAGCCTGGATGTGTTTGCACAATTAGGAATTAAAGCTTTTGAAGCGTTAAAAACCAGTCTGAGTTTCTTTGCACAGCTTGGGATTCAGGCACTGGATAAATTAAAGTCCAGTCTGGATACATTTTTACAGTTAGGACTTAAAGCTTTTGAAGAATTAAAATCTACTTTGAATTTCTTTGCACAATTAGGCGTTCAGGCACTGGATAAATTAAAGTCCAGTCTGGATGTATTTATACAGTTAGGACTTAAAGCTTTTGAAGAATTAAAAGCCAGTCTGAATTTCTTTGCACAATTAGGCGTTCAGGCGCTGGATAAATTAAAATCCACTTTGGATGCATTTGTGCAGTTGGGTATTCAAGCTCTAAACAAATTAACATCACCTTTAGAGGTGTTTGCACAGTTGGGTCTTAAAGCTTTTGAGGAATTAAAAGCCAGTCTCAATTTTTTTGCGCAATTGGGAATTCAGGCACTGGATAAATTAAAGTCCAGTCTGGATACATTTTTACAGTTAGGACTTAAAGCTTTTGAAGAATTAAAATCTACTTTGAATTTCTTTGCACAATTAGGCGTTCAGGCACTGGATAAATTAAAGTCCAGTCTGGATGTATTTATACAATTAGGACTTAAAGCTTTTGAAGAATTAAAAGCCAGTCTGAATTTCTTTGCACAATTAGGCGTTCAGGCGCTGGATAAATTAAAATCCACTTTGGATGCATTTGTGCAGTTGGGTATTCAAGCTCTAAACAAATTAACATCACCTTTAGAGGTGTTTGCACAGTTGGGTCTTAAAGCTTTTGAGGAATTAAAAGCCAGTCTCAATTTTTTTGCGCAATTGGGAATTCAGGCGCTGGATAAATTAAAGTCCAGTCTGGATGTATTTGTGCAGTTAGGACTTAAAGCTTTTGAAGAGTTAAAAGCCAGTCTCAATTTCTTTGCACAATTAGGCGTTCAGGCGCTGGATAAATTAAAATCCACATTAGATGCATTTGTGCAATTGGGTGTTCAGGCACTGAATAAATTAACAGCGCCACTGGATATATTTGCGCAACTGGGAACGCAGACGCTGGATAAATTAAAATCCACATTGGATGCATTTGTCCAGTTGGGTGTTCAGGCGCTGAATAAATTAACAGCTCCACTGGATATATTTACTCAGATTGGAGTTCAGGCTCTGGAAGAATTAATAGCTAATATAAATAAATTTTCCCAAGTAGGTATTCAGGCTCTGGAGAATTTAAGAGATGGCTTAAAGGCATTCGCACAATTTGGAACCGAGGCTTTGGAAGCACTAAGAGCTGCCATGGATTTTTTTGGTAAAACCGGAAACAAGGTTTTTGGCTCACTTAATGATGGTGCTGATTTGCTATCTAACAAAGGAGGTAAAGATACTTTTGGAAAACAAAGAACAGGCTTGGGAGCATTAGGGAATATTGGTCAAAAAGTTTTTGGTGTTTTGGGTAATGGCATAAATATTCTGGCAAGTGTTGGTGTAAAAGGTCTGTCTTTCTTAAGTAATGCTTTCAGTACCTTAGGTAAGGTAATGATGTTTCTTGGTCGGGCTATGATGGCAAACCCAATTCTTGCCATTATTGGTGTTATCGCAATGGCTGCTATTTATATTTGGCAGAATTGGGAATCATTGGGGCCAAAATTCACAGCTTTATGGGAAAGCGTTAAAAATATCTTTAGCAGTGCTTGGGAAGGAATTAAAAACCTTGTTAATACTGCATGGGAAGGTATTAAGAGTTATTTCATGAATGGTGGGTTAATCGGCATTATCTACCAAAACTGGGATACCATTAAACAAAGTGCTTCAGAAGCTTGGGAATTCGTTAAAGCGACAATTAGTGGAGCTTGGGAATCCGTTAAACAGAATACATCTGAAATCTGGGAAAGCATTAAAAAATCAATTTCAGACAGATGGAATGAAATTGTTGCTGATGTTCAGGCTATTCCTGAAAAGTTAAAGAAGGCTGGATCAGAAATGATTGACAGCTTGTTGGTTGGTATTCAGGAAAAATGGGAAAACCTGAAAGGTAAATTTGCCTCAATTACGGACTGGTTTAAATCGTGGTGGTCTGACGATGATAAAAAGGAAGTTACGTTAAAAAAATCGGAGGAAATTACTAAGAGCGAAACATCTCAACAAGCGGCACAACTTACTAAACATGATACAGGAGGATTTATTCCTGCTGGGAAACAAGGCATTGTGGGTGAATATGGCCCTGAAATTATTAATGGCCCAGCCAATGTTACCAGCCGGAAAAATACCGCGAAACTCGCTGCTCTGGGGTTTGCTGTCAGCTCAATGTCACTGCCTGTTGCGGCGCAGGATGCACCTTTACATGCACAAAGTTTGCCTGCTCACACTTATGAGGAAGTTCAGGCGAAGAGGGAGCGGAGTCAGCCACAGCAATATAGTGGCGCAGCACTGCAATATAACATCTATGTCTATGGCTCTCAGGGACAGTCCGCGCAGGATATCGCCCGTATGGTCAGACAGGAACTGGAACAACGAGAACGTATGCAGCAAGCCCGTATGCGTAGCTCACTTTCTGACAGAGGAGAAGATTTCTCATGATGGCTGCACTTGGTTTGTTTGTATTTATGCTGAAAACAACGCCATATCAGACTTTTCAATATAAACAGAGTTGGCGACATGCCTTTAATAGCCGCGTGGGAGCGCGGCCTGCATGGCAGTTTGTCGGTTCAGATAACGATACGATCACGCTATCAGGAGAGCTTTATCCTGAGTTGACAGGTGGTTCTCTTTCACTGACTGCATTGAAATTAATGGCAGATAGTGGCAAGGCGTGGTCTTTCATTGATGGAAGTGGTGCGATTTACGGCATGTTCGTTATCGAAAGCATTGATGAGACAAAAACGGAATTTATGTCAGGTGGTGCTGCCAGAAAAATCAGTTTTACGCTGACTTTGCGGCGGGTTGATAACAATCTGTTTGAAATGTTGGGTGATTTGCAGGATCAGCTTTCTGATTTCAAAAATGAGGTTGTTGATAAAGCTAATGGAGTATTCTCATGATCGATCCTGAAAAGTGGATACCTAGCACGGATTGGGTTCCCCAATTTGATTTGGTTACCGGAAAAACCAGTAAGCCCGCTTTTCGTCTGGAAATCAATAACAAGGACATCAGCGGGAAGATTCAATCACGTTTGATATCGTTAACGCTGACGGATAATCGTGGCTTGGAATCAGACCAGCTCGATATTGAGTTGGATGATGCTGATGGCATGCTGAGTTTGCCTCGTCGGGGCGATGTTCTCACACTGGAACTGGGGTGGCATGGCCACTCCTTAACTCCGAAGGGAAAATTTGTTGTTGATGAAATCGAACATGTCGGTGCGCCTGATCGACTAACCATTCGTGCCCGAAGTGCAGATTTTCGTGGTGATCTGAATGTGAAACGCGAAAATTCTTATCATAAACAGACGTTAGAAAACATTGTGAGTACGATTGCTGCGAGAAACCAACTGAAATTTCAAATCAGTAAGGAATTACAAGGGATCTCCATGCACATCGATCAGACTAACGAATCTGACGTGAGCTTCTTGACTCGTATAGCAAAACAAGAAGGGGCAATTGCTTCTGTCAAAAATGGTGAGTTGTTGTTTGTTCTACAAGGACAAAATAAGACTGCGAGTGGTCAGGCTATTCTGCCTGTGCTGATTACTCGTGAATCAGGGGACAGCCATCGGTTTTCTTTGTCTGATCGTGAAGCCTATACCAGTGTTGTTGCCCAATGGCAGGATACACGCATAGCGACTAAGCAGACAGTTAAATTGAGGAGGGTAGAATCAAAGAGTAGGGAAGCCGAAATTATCATTGAATATGGAAGCAGCGAGAAAAAATCGTCAGGCAAGGATGCTCCTCAAAAAGAAAAAAATTCTTCCCCAAAAGAGAAAGACTCTTCTAAGAAAAAAGAATTTCGAGTCATTAAAAAGGAAAAAGATCGCAAAAGTGAGTCTCCTCAAGGAGTGAGTTCTGCCAAGTTTGCTAAGACTAGTGAAGTGAGTCTGGAAAAGAAAAATGGTGTCGATTTAACGAAGAAGAATCACAAAACAAAAGGAAGGGAGAAACCCGCTTATATTGAAAAAGCGCAAAAGGAGCGTAAAAGAAAAAACAGAAATAACGGAACAATTGACAGAGAAAGGAATATCGATACCAAGGTAAGTCTATCTTCTAAAGAACAAAATGAATCAACGACCGAGTATCATAAAACAACAACGGTACAGCAAGAATCTGCAAGTTACTTAGTAGGAACTCAGGAGAATGTTCTGACTCTTTCCCGCGTTTATTCTAATAAGGAAAATGCAGAGCGTGCCGCCAAAGCTGCTTGGGAAAAAATGCAGAGAGGCGCGGCGCAGTTCTCTATCACATTGGCGAAAGGGCGTGCAGATGTCTACCCTGAAACACCCATCCAGCTAAAGGATTTTAAGCCGGAGATTGATGGAACTCATTGGACACTGGTGAAAGTAACCCACAATCTTAACGACAGTGGTTTTACGACATCCTTGGATCTCGAAATCAAAATTGATGATGTTGAGATCAAAACGGCAGATACTGAAATAAAAACTTGATCTCAATATGAGATCTTTGGTATATTGTTCACCAGACGAGATGATGTTATTTCAAGAAAGGTGAACAATATGATTAAGTGTCCTCTGTGTGGTCAGTCAGCGCATACTCGTAGTAGCTTTGAACATTCAAGCCAAACAAAGGAGCGCTATAACCAATGTCAGAACGTCAATTGTGGAGCAACGTTCGTTAGCCATGAAACCTTTGTACGTTTCATTTCTAAGCCAGGTGAAGTCCAGAATGTCACGCCACATCCAAAGGCAAAAACCAAGAGGCAACCTCGCCAGAAAGTGGCTGCCGTGCAGTAATTAATGTAAAAACATAAATAACAAAAAACCATTGCTCCAGTTTTTGCCACCGTTATGGTGGCTTTTTTGTGGATATTGAATTGAATAAAGTTCTCTTATAGAGAACTTTATTAACGCCCACTTGTCAATAAAGTAGGCGTCAAAAGCATTTGGCGGGGTTATTTTTGATTATGGAATTCTTCTTGCAAAATCCTTTGCATTTCATCTTTGATGTGTAGTTTTTCTTTTTTCAAACGTACAACTTTATCACTGTAGCCCGCTCCATTAGGGCCTTCAAGTTGGGTTATCTCGTGGTCAAGTCGGTTATGTTTTTCAAACAGGGATTGGAAACGGGGATGAGATTCTTTCAGGTTGGATACTAAATCACGATATTCTAGAAACATGAGGCCTCCTATACGAAATTTACCACCACACTTAAATAAGTGTAGCAGCCCATTGTAATATCAGACTTGAGATATATCACATAAAAAAGAACTGGTAACACCAGTTCATCAGATTGATTATTAATAAAAGTTAACATTGATTCTAAGTGAATAGTTTTAATCTTATCTAATGCCGATAAAAATCAGAGTGTTGCCAAAAAACATAATTTACCCCAGATTTTTTATTGTTATTATTCAATCTCCTTTTTAAATATATTCAGAGGTGATATATGAAAAAATATCTATTTTCTTTAGCGGCGTTGATGGTATCGACTTCTGTTTTTGCGGATAAAAAACTTGAAGATGTAGCACCTTATCCTGCGGCTTCTGAGGGAATGATACGCAGTATGATTGAACTTCCTCAGAAAGAGCATGAAAACAACTACATGGTTGAGTTGATGATTGGCAAGGATATGAAAGTGGATTGTAACCATCATTGGTTTGGTGGCAAGTTGGAAACAAAAGTATTGGAAGGATGGGGATATAATTATTATGAGCTAAATAAAGTCTCTGGCCCCGCTTCAACAAAAATGGCATGTCCAAACAAGGAAAAAACCGTACGCTTTGTTCAGGTTAATTTAGGTAAAGATGCGGCTATACGCTATAACAGCAAATTACCTATCGTGGTATATACGCCAAAAGATATGACAGTAAAATATCGTATTTGGCAGGCCTCGGATAAAGTAAAGGAAGCAGTAATTAAATAAGCCATTGATTAAATAAGTCTTTAATTAGATAAATCAACAACCTGAGTTTTTCATATTAAACTCAGGTTGTTCTATTAATGAGCTTAATACACTGTTTTTTTATATTAATTTTTAAAAAATGAAGATACATTTCTTCGTTTCTTATTGTTAAGTTAACAATAAAGCAATCCATAGTTAACCTATACACGTTAATTCATATTGATGATGTTTACTTCATCTTTATTTTCTATCAGTGATTCCTTGCCCATACTTCAAAATACTAACTAAACTGTTTTTGGATTCTTTTGCATTCATGCAAATATCATTGAGGAATCGTAGCATGTTTAAAAAATTATCGGCAGAGTTCTTTGGTACTTTTTGGTTGGTATTCGGTGGATGTGGTAGTGCTGTTTTAGCTGCGACATTTCCACAGCTGGGGATTGGTTTTCTGGGGGTATCTCTGGCTTTTGGTTTAACAGTGGTAACGATGGCCTATGCTGTGGGGCATATTTCAGGAGGGCATTTTAATCCGGCGGTCACATTGGGATTGTTTGTGGGCGGTCGTATTTCAGCTAAACATGTCGTTCCTTATATCATTGCCCAAGTGATCGGAGGAATTGCGGCAGCAGCGGTGCTTTATCTTATCGCCAGCGGTAAAAGTGGTTTTGATGCAACGGCAAGTGGTTTTGCATCTAATGGCTATGATGAACATTCTCCCGGTGGTTTTTCATTACAAGCTGCAATTATTATTGAATTAGTATTAACCGCATTCTTCTTGATTGTCATTCTTGGGGCAACAGATAAAAATGCGCCAGCAGGTTTCGCACCATTAGCTATCGGTTTAGCATTGACACTTATTCATTTAATTAGCATTCCAGTAACAAATACATCGGTGAACCCGGCAAGAAGTACTGCGGTTGCTATTTTCCAGGGAACCTGGGCTTTGAAGCAGCTTTGGGTATTCTGGTTTATTCCATTAATTGGTGGTGTTATTGGAGGGTTAATATATCGATTACTATTACGGAAAGATGATTCATTTGTTAATTAATATTTTATTCATTTTGAAAAGCCATGCTATAGCATGGCTTTTTTTACCCTTTTTATGGTGGATTTATTCACCCTTCAATATTTTTAAAGGAAAAAATGATGGAGAAAAATATAACATGGGAAAGAGGTGAATATTGGCTTGCAACGGATAAGAGAAAAATTGATATCCATTTCATACATAGTGAATTAACGCAATTGTTTTTGGCATGCGGTATAGAGTTTGATAGAGTCAAAATTGCAATAGAAAATAGTATATGTTTTGCATTATTTCACCGTGATAAAGAAATTGGTATTGCACTTGTTATGTGAATCCGCGTGTATTTATTATTGATGAACATCAAAAGAAAGGGTTAGAGCGCTGGTTGGTAGAATGTATTTTACAATATCCAGTTATTCCTTATGTGCAATACGTGACATTGGTGACTTCTATGGCGGGATGGCTCTATGAGAAACTTGGTTTTTCACCCGTTGTTGAGTAGGATTTTGTATGGACATTAGACAAAACGAAAATACCTAAAGCACCTCAATAAATAATAAAAGTTCAGGCGGTTATTATTATATATAATACCGCCTGGTATTTTATATCGTTTCATTAAGAGTAAAAGTAAATAACTATTCTGAAAATAAACATCATTACTTATTGGAAGTGTTATTTTCTCTATATAAAGTGAAAATATCTGGAAGTAAAGTTATTAAGCCAATCAGAGCCATACATACTCCAACCCATAATGGTGCTTGTAGTCCCCAGCCTAAATTAAGACAAAATCCACCAAGAAAAGAACCAATGACAATACCAAGAGTAATCACAGAGGAATGAATAGTATTAACCAGTGGACGACCGTTAGCTGTTTGCATAACTCGAGTTACCATAGCTGGGTTCATAGTGACTCCAACTAATCCGATACCGATTATAGATAAGGCAGCAAGTAACTTTTTATCTGCAAATAAGCTAAATAGCAGGAGAAACAGAGTAAGAGAAATCAAGCCAATAGCTAATGTTATGATTGAATGGCGATCCGCTAGCTTACCAACCACGGCATTGCCTACAATTGTGGCAGCGCCATAGAGGGTAAGTAAAGTTGTGATCATGCCATCGCTATAGCCAGTTACTTCTTTTAATATTGGTGTGAAATAAGTAAATGCAGCAAAAGTTGCACCAATAATCAGCAGACTGGTGGAAAAAACATGCCATAATTTTAGATTCTTTAATCCTCTCAATTCTGCCCGTAAGCTAGTGATGGCAAGTTTTGGGATTGAAGGAAGGTAAAATATACTGATAACACTCGCTATTGCTGCCAATACACTGATTGTCCAAAAACTCTCTCGCCAACCGACATATGTGCCTATCAAATTAGCCATGGGTAATCCTAAGATCGTTCCTAACATAATGCCGGAAAGCACAATTGAAATTGCCCATCCCCGAAGTTGTTCTTCTACGATTTCCACACAGATTGCCAGTGTAACGCCAAAGAAAGCTCCTGAAACAGCCCCAGTGATGATCCTTGCGACCATCAGCATAAGATATGAATTTGCAAGTGCTCCAACGACTTCACCGATAATGAAAATCATATATAGGATAATTAATGCTCTTTTAGGCGGTGTTTTTAATAATCCCATGGCTAGAAGTGGGCCTCCAAACGCCATAGCTAGCGCATATAAAGAAACAAGATAACCGATTTGAGAAATGGATACGCCTAGATCGTATGCCATAATTGACACCATTCCCGTTACTTGAAATTCACTGGTTACCATAGCAAAGATGCCGATTGTCAGTATGTAGATAGCTAGGGGGAGAGATTTATGTTTTGCCGTAGTGCGGCAATGATTAGCAATATTGGGTCGTGGGTTTTCCATATTATCGTCTTTTGTTGAGAGTATTTTTGTAGTGGTAATTACAAAATTATCTGACTTGCGAAAATGGATCAAGGTATTTATGTTATAGCCACTACAGAAATAACGATGGGGACATATGATGGCACAACGAGGACGCCCTTTGAGCTTTGACCGTGATACTGCACTTCAACAGGCAATGGAGTTATTTTGGGCTAAGGGTTATGAAGGTACACAACTTGTTGATCTCACGGCTGTAATGAATATCAATCCACCGAGCTTTTATTCAGCATTCGGCAGTAAGAAAAAAGCCTTTTATGCTGCGGTTGAACTTTATATTAAAACTGTAGGGGCTAAAGTGATGGTCGGACTTAATGAAGCTGGCAGTATCAGGGAAGGAGTGCGATCAATGTTAGAATGCTCTGTCGATGTTGCTACTTCAAACCGGGCAGGTGGATGTTTGCTTATTCTGGGAATAGTTCATAATTCTCAGGAAAATGAGGATGTTTATGCCTATCTTAAAACAGTGCGTAAAAACACATTAGCAGTGATTTATCATCGGATAGAAAAAGGTATAGAAGATGGTGAATTATCCAATGAGATCGATGCTAGAAAATTGGCATCCTATTTTTTTGGAGTTATGCAGGCAATTTCATTGCAGGCACGTGATGGAGCCTCAAAAGATGAACTTATGGATTTGATTGAACCTGCGATGGCTGTAATATCTTCTTGAATAAATTAATGTCAAAAAATTTTACTCCCCCGATGATCTTTTGCCACTTTATCAATAGGTTGATTTACTGCTCAGTCGGTTGATCTGATTGCGGGTTTTTAATATTTCTTTGGCTTCGATTTTCATATCTGGAACGTCCCTTGAACACCACCTAATGGTTGGTGGATCATAAAACGGGTATTTGGCAGCAAGTTGCTGATTAATTTTCCCTGTGATAATGATAGAACGTGATTTAATGAGCTGATTCCGAGTATATGGGGTTGTTGCCATCTCTTTTTCGTGTTTGTTTGTAAATTTGTCATACATTATTTTTTATCTCGTAATAAATGATAT
The DNA here is from genome assembly GCF_028598805.1 of Xenorhabdus yunnanensis. Classification (GTDB taxonomy): domain Bacteria; phylum Pseudomonadota; class Gammaproteobacteria; order Enterobacterales; family Enterobacteriaceae; genus Xenorhabdus; species Xenorhabdus yunnanensis. Next base: position 154,960 of record NZ_JAQRFI010000003.1, read on the forward strand.
TAGATATCTAAATAATATAGCTTTAAAAAACATTTTTCTAAAAAACCTGAACTTTATTTACCTTTTGTAACATCATCAAAAAAATTGAATTATTTTTTTAAAAAATTTAATTTTTTTAAGAAACTATAATGATATATATTTATATGCAGGATTTTTATAGTTATATAACACGTGTAACAAAATAAGATAAAATAAAAAAACCTCAATGTATTTATAGTTAGGTTTGGTTGTATATTATTAATTTCCTTCTGTAATATTTTTTAGAATTTTTTGTTTTTTATATCCGAAAGCGTGTGGGCTGATGTTTTATAAACAGCAATATTTACATATTGCCAATTGCATTAATTAGCTTAGATATAAATGTAATAAATTAGGAATGAATTATGGAACGTTTTGACATAGAAGAAGTATCTAATAAAATTCTAAATGAGTTATTGCAATACCGGCGTCGTTTCCCTGAATCTGAACATACACTTCAATATGAAGAGAAAAAGGTTTTAGAGGTTCAATTGCCACGTATTCGTACATTTGTGGAACAAGGGAAACCTATAGAATGTATTTTGCCTGCATTTCCGACAAAATCACCAAACCCTAGAAAAGTATTGGGTAAGATGCCGGATATGGCAGAAAAATTGTCACTGATTTTTCTAAACTCCCTTTGTCAGCGTATTCAGCTTTATTATCCACCTGGAGCAAATATTGTTATTTGTTCTGATGGACATGTTTTTAGTGATCTTATTCATGTTGATGATGACACAATTACCCATTACCAATTAGAAATTGAAAAACTGTTGCATGAACTGGGCGCGACTCATCTTTCGGTTTTTAATCTTGGGAACGTTGAATCACTAACTCAATATACCAGTGATTACGATCAACTACGTGAATTATTGGTTAGTCGCTATGCATCTTCAGTTGAAGAGATCAAAGAAACACTCAAAGAAAGCGAAGATGGAGTTCGATTATATCGGGCAATTACTCGTTTCCTTTATGAAGATAGTTTATTACCAGAATACACGGGTTCGAAAAATGCGTTGCAAAAGGATGCACGTCAGCGCGCTGTCGGAGTTATCCAACGTAGCTGGGCGTGGGGTAATTTGCTGGCGGAGCAGTTCCCATTGGCGATCCGTCTTTCTATTCATCCACAGCCCGTCGACAGTATCAAAATTGGTATTCATATGATGCCGACCCGGGATGATTGGTTGACGCCGTGGCATGGTGTGGCTGCCAATATTAATGGTCAGTTTGTGTTGATGAAAAGTGATGAAGTGAAAAAGATGAATGGAAAGCTAATCGAAATTCGGGGCATTCCAAGTCATTACTTGATTGAAACATTATCTGAAGAAAAACTGTTTGAAGAAAACCCGCAAACAGAATTCCAGACGACGGCAGCACAAGCAGAATAACTCAGTGGTATAGCGCATTTTTGAGGGAAAAAAATCATGAATACATATGAACTTGATTGTCATATTGAGTTGGTGAAACCTTTCGGAGTATTTATTACTCCCAAGCATCCTGATCAGGATATTACCACACTGTCAGTTGATGCCTTGCGTGAATTGGCTCGTACTCATCTGCTGGTTGTATTACGTGGTTTTCGCTCCGGTTTTACGGATAAAGAAAAATTGACGGAATATTCCAATCGCTGGGGTGAAATCATGATGTGGTCATTTGGTACGGTATTGGATGTTATGGAACATCCCGAACCGTCTGACCATGTCCTGGACAGTAGTGGTGTGCCGTTGCATTGGGATGGGATGTATCGAGAGTCGATCCCTGAATTTCAGATATTTCACTGTGTTTCTGCTCCCGAAGCTGCTCAGGGAGGACGTACTACATTTGTCAACACTGAACAATTGATTACCGATGCCAGTGATGATGAGCGCAATGCATGGAAAAATACCACCATTACTTACCGCACAAGCCGAGTGACACACTATGGTGGTGAAGTTGTTTCACCGTTGGTTTGTCTGCATCCTGACGGTAAAAAATGGGTGATGCGTTACAATGAGCCGATGGGAAAAGAAGATACGAAGTATGCTAATCATCACTCTGTGAAGATAGATGGAATATCACAGGAAGAACAACAGACACTTGAGGAAACATTGTATAACCGATTGTATGATCCGCGTTATTTTTATGCTCATCAATGGCAGTCTGGAGACATTGCGATTTGCGATAACTTCACTTTATTACATGGACGTGAGGCCTTTATTTCCCTTTCTCCTCGCCATATTCAGCGGGTCCATATCCATGGCATGCCTGTGTGTGAAAATCACAGCTTTCGCACTATTTCTGTTTCCGGTTCCTGACTGAGTAGAAGTTGTCTTGAAGGAGGTTTGATTTAATGTCTCGTATTGTTTTAGCTACTGTTGCAACTCCTGGTCATGTTTTTCCAATCTTCACTATTGCGGAACATTTAATAGGACAGGGACATGATGTCACGATACTCAGTGGGTCTCTTTTTCAACAGCAAACGGAAGCGTTGGGAGCCACTTTTGTTCCCTTCGATAAGCAAGTGGATGTTGATTACCGCTATCTGGAAAAATACTTTCCTGAACGGGCAGAACATCCACCGGGAAATACTCAGATGGCACTGTCGTTAAGGCGGTTTTTTACTTCCCCTCTTCCCGTATTATCGAAGCAGTTGATGCAAGTGATCGAAGAGGGACAAGCTGATCTTCTGATTATCGACAATACTTTTTATTCAGCGTTGCCACTATTGCAGAAATCGGCTGACGAACGTATTCCTGTCATTGCTATTGGTGTTACTCCGCTGCCGTGGTCATCAAGGGATACCATATTCTGGGGGCCTAGAATTCCGCCTGAATTATTGCCTGCTGATTTAACACGTGAGCAATTAGTGGATGAGGAGACGCATCAATTAATCGAGCTGGTCAGGGAAGCATTCAATCAGTCGCTTGCTGCCGTGGATTGTGCACCACTGACCGGGGACCATAACGATGTTTTGATGAGCGGAGTTGATCGTTACTTGCAACTGGCAACACAATCATTTGAATTTCCACGTGATGATTTACCTGAGACAGTGGATTTTATCGGGTCATTGCCAGTGAAAGTGAAAGATGATGAAACGCAAATCAGTTGGCCGGATGAAAACCTGCCGTTGATCTTGGTGACCCAGGGAACACTGGCTAATATTGATTTTAGTCAGTTGATATTGCCGACTTTACGTGCGTTGGCAACTTTGCCGGTTCGGGTATTGGCAATTACCGGCGGCCGTTCTATTGATGCTTTGGGAGAAGAAATTCCAGAGAATGCCAGAGTGGTAGAGTATCTCAATTTTGAACATTGGCTTCCTCGCGCATCAATTTTTATTACCAATGGTGGTTATGGTTCACTGAATTCTGCCATTCGTCACGGCGTACCTTTGGTGGTTGCGGGAACGGGAGATGGTAAATTGGAAGCTGTCGCTCGTGTTATCTGGTCACGTTGTGGTATCAGCCTGCATACTGATACACCGAGTGAACAGCAATTATACAAAGCAGTGACAAGGATATTATCTTCCCCGATATGGCACCAGCAGTCACAAATCATTAAGGCAGATTATGATGCCCATAATGCTTTGGCATCAATAACGCGTCACGTTAACGAATTGATTGCTTAATTGCTGAAGTAATATCATTTCTATCCGGCAGACTTGGAATAGCAGAACAGTTAACGAATTAGTTATTCAAAAGATAGAGATGATAGAAGGCTATAAAAATAGACGATTGTGAAAATAAAACGCGGCATGGTTTCTTGCCGCGTTTTTTACTAAAAAGTAATCGCTTAAATTAATATTAAAACGTTATCAGGGGGAAGATCAGGCTTTTTCCCGTACCCCTTCAACAGAAATGATTAACTCGACTTCCTGAGATTTTGGTCCTAAATCACTTTTAATCTTAAAATCTTTCAATTTGATTTTTCCATTGGCCTCAAAGCCTGCGCGATATCCGCCCCATGGATCTTTGCCTTCTCCCACTAATTTGGCATTCAATGTCACGGGCTTGGTGACGCCATTTAATGTTAGATCACCGACGATGGTGTAATTTTCCCCTGTTTTTTTGACTTCGGTTGAAATGAATTTAGCTTCTGGATATTTTGCTGTATTCAAAAAATCGGCGCCGCGTAGATGCTTGTCACGCTCAGCATGGTTGGTATCGACACTATTTGTTTTAATAATGACATTGACTTTATCTGTTGCGGGATTTTGTGCATCGAACGTAAAGTTGCCGTCAAATTTCTTGAAGCCCCCGTAAAGCCAGCTCATACCCAAATGTTGGATACGAAATTCAATAAAGGCATGTTGACCTGCCGTGTCAAATTTATAGTCGGCAGCCATTGCTGAGCCAGTACCCATCAATAACATGCCTGCGGTCAGGCCGATTATCGACTTCTTGAGCCATTTCTTTTTAAACATAAGAGTGATTCTCCAGAAATTATTTTATATCGGGATTGAAACCAAACATTCTTTTTAGGGTGATATCACGGTCGATAAAATGGTGTTTTAGTGCAGCGAGACCATGCAGCAGGGAGAGCACCACGGCAATCCAAGCAAAATAAAGATGGATAATGCCAGCTGTATCAGCTTGAATTCCTTGTTCAGTCAAAGTTGCGGGAACGTCAAACCACCCAAAAACACTGATGGAATCACCATCCGCAGTAGAAATCAGATATCCGCTGGCTAAGATGCCAAATAGGACAATATACAGTGTGAAATGTGCCAGTTTTGAACTGATGCGTGTAAATTGACTGTAGCTTGTCAATGGTTTTGGTGGTGGAGAAATAAATCGCCATATAAGGCGAATAACCATGACAATGAAGATTAACATACCGATGCTTTTATGCAGCTCCGGTGCGCGATGATACCAAGTATCATAATAACTCAATGTCACCATCCACAATCCAAGGGCAAACATCCCGTAAACGGCAAGGGCTACTAGCCAATGGATTAAAATAGAAATATGACCAAAGCGTGTGGAAGTATTTTTTAGCAGCATACTGTTTCCTTATTTTTGATCACTTATATCCAATCGATTTCAGGTTGAAGTGTAGTGAACAAGTCAGCAACTTGAAAAACGGATATAAAGCGTACTGGCAGCCCTAAAGTGTCATAAACATTAATAAAAAATTTAAGACATTATAGTAGATAAAAATTAAATTTTATTTTTATAAATCTCAAACAAATAATTTGTTTGAGAATGTCAAAATTTATCAACGATAAGATGGAATGGTAATGCTTTAGGTAAAATAAAGAAAATCAGATGGGTTGTTATATTCTTTTTGATTATTTCTTATAACCAACTATTTGTGGTTTTTTATGAGCTGAGTTTTTTGATTTCAGTTACTGTTTTAGTATGAAAAGATCATATGAAAAGATCAATTTTATTGTCTATCTCTTTTTTCTTATTATGAGATGTTTTACTATTTTTTATGCAGTCACATCATTTGTCACAATATCATTTATTACGATATGATTTATAACTACAGAGAGAAAAACGATGTATACATTGTGGATAGCCAATAAAAACTATTCTTCTTGGTCACTGCGTCCGTGGATTTTGCTCAAGGCATTGGATATTCCTTTTAACGAGCAATTGAGTTTTTTTGATAGTGGCAAAAGTAGCTATGAAAAATTCAAAGCATTTTCACCTACGGGGTTGGTTCCTTGCTTGGTTGATGGAAACATTACGGTTTGGGATTCATTGGCAATTGCAGAATATATTGCTGAGGAGCATGCTAAAGTCTGGCCACCAGATAAAACAGCCAAAGCGTGGGCGAGAAGCGCCGCAGCAGAAATGCACTCTGGTTTTACGACATTACGTCAGGTTTGCGCAATGAATTGTTCTGTTCGAACGGAGTTGGATGAGATAACGCCAGAATTGCAGCGCGATATTGAGCGAATCGATGCTCTTTGGGCAGAGGGGTTAACTAAATTTAGTGGTGAATGGCTAGCGGGAGATAAATTTACGGCTGTCGATGCGTTTTATGCTCCTGTGGCTTTACGCGCTCAAACTTATGGATTGAAATTTTCTGTTATTAGTCAGGGTTGGGTTGATCGCATATTGAAACATCCTGCGATGGCGGAATGGCTGGAATCTGCGGTAAAAGAACTTAAAATAGCATACTGATATTCAATTTAGTCAGCTCTTAATAGTTAACTTGCTTATTAGAATAAAAAAAGCTCCGTGTAGGAAACGGAGCATAATGGGTAAAATTAGCTGGGAAATGTAGTACATGGCTATAATAACCTAACTATACTAAACGTTAGTTAAACAAAATATCACTTACATAAAAAACATCTATCATCATGTTCAACAAGACTGTGGGGTAAAATGATGAAAGCTTTAATGGGAAATTGCATCTTTAATCACCGCCAATGAGGTGGGGTTCTCAATCAGGGCAATATCGCTGGGTTCACGACCTTCACAAATGGCCTGCATAGTGCGGCGCAACATTTTTCCAGAACGGGTTTTCGGTAATTGCGTCACAAAATAGACCCGTGCCGGACGTCCAACGCTGCCGATTTTCTTATCCACTAATTCCATCAACGCTTTTTCCAATACAGTAAAATGGTCAGCACACTGGATTTCCCGTCCTTCTTTGAGAACAGCAAAAGCGACGGCTGCCTGTCCTTTTACTTCATCTTTAATACCAAGTACGGCAACTTCTGCCACATCTTCATGGCTGGCGATGCACTCTTCGATTTCCCGTGTTCCTAAGCGGTGACCAGAAACGTTAATCACATCATCTGAACGTCCCAGAATAAAATAATAACCGTCGCTGTCACGGATCCCCCAGTCGAAAGTCGAATATACTTGCTGGTCAAAGTGTCGCCAATAAGTACTGATAAAACGGGCATTGTTGCCATAAATAGTCTGGATGCAACCGGGAGGCAAAGGTCCTTTGATGACCAGCATTCCTTTCTCATTAGCGTCGCATTCCTGTCCAGTCAGTTCGTTGATCAGTTTGACGTTAAAACCGTACATAGGAAAACCTGTGCTACCAAAATGGCTTGGTCTGTCATCCAAACTCCGTGCAATCGCCATAATTGGCCAGCCTGTTTCAGTCTGCCAATAGTTATCAATCACAGGCACATTGATGGTTTCGGCAATCCAACGGGCGGTATGCTCATCAAGAGGCTCTCCCGCTAAATAGAGCGCTTCAAGTGATGAGATATCATATTTGGCGATGCAGTCCGTAGGATATTTTTTTAGGACGCGGATTGCTGTAGGGGCGGAAAACATTCTGGTAACACGATATTTTTCGACAATCTGCCACCAAATACCCGCGTCCGGGCGTATCGGAAGCCCTTCATACATGACGGTTGCCATGCCGGCAATCAACGGAGCATAGATAATATAAGAGTGCCCGACAACCCAGCCGATATCCGATGTACAAAAGAAAACGCCGTCGGCCTTACCACCAAAAATAACGTCCATTGATGTTGCCAGCGCCACAGCATAACCACCGACATCTCGCTGAACACCTTTCGGTGTGCCGGTTGTGCCTGATGTATAGAGCACGCAGGAGATTTCATTGGATTCAAGCCATGTAACGGGAACTTCCGCATCAAGATGTTTCTGGCGTAATGTAGCGAAATCCACATCTCGGCTATTCATCCAATTAATATCAGCCAGCCCGCGATCTAACATCAAAACATGGCGTGGCGTGTGTTTGGCCAGCTCAATGGCTTCATCCAGCAGGGGTTTATAGGGAATGATTTTGCCTCCACGTGAGCCGGCATCCGCAGAGACGACTAAAACCGGTTCGGCGTTATCTATTCGTGTGGCGAGACTGTGGGAAGCAAAACCACCAAATACCACTGAGTGGATCGCGCCAATACGGGCGCAGGCCAGTAAAATAAACAGAGCTTCGGCCACCATTGGCATATAAACAACAACACGGTCGCCTTTTTTCACGCCAAGGGACAACATCATAGCGGCAGCTCTATTCACTTCTTGATGTAATTCGTTATAGGTGAAAACGCGCTCGCTATTAGTTTCCGTTGAAATGGCAATCAGTGCCTTGGTGTCGGGTTGGCTTTCCAGCCAGCGATCCAGTGCGTTGTAACAGAGATTGGTTTTTCCTCCACAAAACCAACGGGCAAAGGGTGGATTGCGATGATCCAACGTCTGTTCAAAAGGCTGTTGCCAGTGTATCCGTTTGGCTTGTTCAGCCCAAAAAGCATTGGGATCATCAATCGAATGCTGATAGAAATCTTGGAATGACATAATCTCTCCTGGCATATGCAGATGATAGGCGGCTTCTGGAGTCAGAACCGCCGATAGCGATGCCTTTCATCTTTCAATCCACCGCTAACCAAGCAGTGGACTGAAATCGATTGGGTATATAGATTATATAACGTACAAATCGAGGTATTCGTTTACGGGAATATTTTTCAATGACATGAGGTCAAGAGATTTTTCCAGAATTTTTTGTTGTTGGTCTTGCGGGAAGCGACGCGCCAGATTGATCCTGAATTTTTCTTCTAATAGCGGAATACCCTCTTTACGGCGGCGAGCGTGCCCAATCGGGAACTCAACTTTGACTTCATCCAGTTGCGTGCCATCTGTAAAGACCAGAGTCAGCGCATTGGCAATAGAACGTTTTTCGGGATCATGATAATCATGGGTGAAATCGGCATCTTCAATACAGACTATTTTTTCCCGCAAGGCATCAATGCGTGGATCAGCAGCGATATTATCCTCATAATCCGCAGCCGTCAGGCGACCGAAAATCAGTGGGATGGCAACCATATATTGAATGCAGTGATCCCTGTCAGCAGGGTTATTCAATGGCCCCTGTTTATCAATAATTCTGATACAGGCTTCATGGGTACGGATAGTGATTCGGGCAATATCTTCAATGCGTTTGCCGTGCTCTTTCAGTTGTTGATGAAGGAACATTGCCGCTTCTACAGCGGTTTGTGAGTGAAATTCAGCCGGGAAAGAAATTTTGAACAGCACATTTTCCATTACATAAGAGCCATAAGGGCGCTGGAATTTGAATGGCTGACCATTGAACAGAACATCATAAAATCCCCAATTCTCGGCGGTCAATACAGAGGGATATCCCATCTCGCCTTTTTGAGCTATCAATGCCAGACGCACAGCGCGGGAGGTTGAATCTCCCGCAGCCCAAGATTTGCGAGAGCCGGTATTGGGAGAATGACGATAGGTTCTCAGGGATTGACCGTCAACCCAGGCCAATGAAACCGCACTTAATATTTCTTCACGTTTCAGCCCCAGCATTTGAGCAACAATTGCCGTGGAAGCCACTTTTACCAGAACAACGTGATCCAATCCGACTTTATTGAAGGCGTTTTCCAATGCCAGACAACCTTGAATTTCATGCGCCTTAATCATCGCTGTCAGAACATCCCACATGATTAGCGGTTTTCCCCCACGGGCAATCGCATTTCTTGACAGCCAGTCGGCAGTGGCAAGTATGCCTCCCAGATTATCAGAGGGATGCCCCCATTCAGCCGCCAGCCAAGTGTCATTGAAATCGAGCCAGCGAACCATTGCACCAATGTTGAATGCAGCCTGAACGGGATCGAGCTGGAATCGGGTTCCCGGCACGCGTGCTCCATTGGGTACGGTTGTTCCCGGCACAATGGGTCCCAATAGTTTTGTGCAGGCGGGATATTCCAGTGCTTCCAACCCGCAGCCCAAGGTATCTACCAGGCAGTGATGGGCCGTGGCGTAAGCAATTGGGGAGGTTATGGTGTAGTCCATGACATAATCCACAATATCTACAATCACCTGATCGTAATCAGGGTGGTTGTTAACAACAGAGGTAGACATAATCAATCCTTAAATCGTGTTATTTACGTTGTTCAATCGGTATAAATGCCAAGTTTTCAGGGCCGGTATAGTTAGCCGATGGACGGATGATTTTGTTATCAATGCGTTGTTCAATAATGTGTGCTGCCCAACCAGAAGTTCGGGCAATCACAAACAGCGGTGTGAACATGGCAGTAGGAACGCCCATCATGTGATAGGACACCGCAGAGAACCAATCGACATTCGGGAACATTTTCTTGTTATCCCACATCACAGACTCAATCCGATCTGCAATGTCATACATCTGGGTTGTGCCTGCTTCTTGGGAAAGTTGCAGGGAAATTTCTTTGATCACTTTATGGCGAGGATCGGAAACGGTATAAACCGGATGACCGAAACCAATGATGACTTCTTTTCTTTCCAGGCGGGCAAGAATATCAGCCTCGGCTTGAGCTGGAGTGTCATAGCGTTGTTGGATTTCGAATGAAACCTCATTGGCTCCGCCATGCTTCGACCCACGCAGAGCACCAATACCCCCGATAATGGCAGAGTGAATATCCGCTCCCGTACCTGCAATGACCCGGCTGGTAAAAGTAGATGCATTAAATTCATGCTCGGCGTATAGGATCAGGGAAATGTGCATTGCTTTTTCCCATGATTTACGCGGTTTTTGACCATGCAGGAGGTGGAGAAAGTGTCCGCCAATGGAATCATCATCGGTTTCAACTTCAATGCGGCGACCATTATGGCTGTAATGATACCAATAAAGCAGGATTGAGCTAAGAGAGGCGAGTAAGCGATCAGCGATATCGCGGGCACCGGCGAGGTTGTGATCCTCTTTTTCCGGTAAGGTACAGCCCAGTACAGAAACGCCGGTACGCATCACATCCATGGGATGCGCTACCGCAGGCAATGCTTCCAATGCGGTTTTAACGCTGCTGGGCAAACCGCGCAAGGATTTCAATTTATTTTTGTAGGACGTCAATTCTGCGCGGGAAGGGAGCTTATCGTGGATAAGGAGATAAGCTACCTCTTCAAATTCACAATGGGCAGCTAAATCGAGAATATCATAGCCACGGTAATGTAAATCATTGCCATTTTTGCCGACAGTACAAAGTGCTGTATTGCCTGCCGTAATACCGGACAATGCAACCGATTTTTTAGGTTTGAATGTCGTAATTTCAGGGGATTTCGTGGCTGTATTCTGTTTACTCATGCGTATCACCTCTGCTATTTTTTTGGGAAAACAGGGCATCCAGTTTTCGTTCAAAATCGTAGTAGTTGATGCTTTCATAAAGTTCGTTACGGGTTTGCATCATATTGATGACGTTTTTCTGAGTGCCATCTCGACGCAGAGCGGTATAGACTTGTTCGGCGGCTTTATTCATGGCCCTAAATGCCGATAGGGGATAAAGAGCAATGGCGACATTCACGCTTCTTAATTCTTCGAGCGTAAAGAGTGGTGTCGCTCCGAACTCGGTAATATTCGCTAAAACAGGAACCTGCGTTTTGGACGCGAATTCCTTATACATATGCAGCTCAGTAATCGCTTCAGGAAATAGCATATCGGCACCGGCTTCAATATAAGCTGCTGCTCTGTCCAGTGCTGCACTTAGCCCTTCCACTGCCAGTGCGTCCGTACGGGCCATAATGACAAAATGTTCATCGGTGCGGGCATCAACGGCAGCTTTGATGCGGTCTACCATTTCCTGTTTGGATACGATTTCTTTATTTGGGCGATGCCCACAACGTTTAGCACCGACCTGATCTTCAATATGAACACCCGCAGCACCTGCTTTAATAATAGAACGAATCGTGCGGGCCACATTGAATGCTGAAGAACCGAATCCGATATCGGCATCAACAAGCAGTGGTAAATCACAGACATCAGTGATGCGGCGGATATCAATCAACACATCATCCAGTGTAGAAATTCCCAAATCGGGTAATCCCAGCGAACCGGCGGAAACCCCGCCACCTGAGAGGTAAATCGCCTTGTAGCCTACTCGTTTTGCCATCAATGCATGGTTTGCATTGATGGTTCCGACGACTTGTAACGGAGATTCGGCTTCTATTGCTTGACGAAAAACTAATCCTGCAGAAGAAAATGCCATATATAACCCCAATGTTACTTAAATGAAACAAATTTGTATGCAGTTATTATTTAAGCAAGGTTTGTGCCAAAGATTAAAAAGTGAAGCGGTAAACAGGAGTGGATATAAAAAACTTATTGTTTTTATTATTTAAATTTACACGGATAGATTGATTTTAGTTAATGGGTGGTTACTGTTTAGCTATTGGCTATAATGTATACTTGTTTCATCTTGAATAAAATATGTTTCATTTTTGTTTCAAATTTTGGAAGTGAAACAGCAGGGTGATCTCATTACAAAAAATATGGGAGGAAACATGACATCAGTACACACAGGGGAGCGTGATAACAATAGACCGGTTATCTGGACGGTCTCTGTTTCCAGACTTTTTGATCTTTTTCGTGACATTACGCCGGAATTTGATCACCAGGTTGATATTACTCCGATTCAGTTGGGTTTTGAGCGTGCGGTTCAACATATTCGCAAGCGGCTGGAAACCGAACATTGTGATGCTGTGATTTGCGCGGGGTCTAATGGCGCCTATTTAAAAAATCGCTTATCCGTGCCGGTAATTATTGCCAAAGCCAGCGGATTTGATTTTATGCAGGCATTGGCGCGTGCCCGACAAATCAGTTCCCGAATTGGTGTGATTACTTACCAGAATACCTTGCCTGTATTGGCGGAGTTTCAGCATCGTTTCAATTTGCGCATTGAACAGCGCAGTTATGTGACAGAGGAAGATGCCAGAGCGCAAGTCAATGCTTTGAAAGCGACGGGCATCAAAGTCATTGTGGGAGCAGGGCTAATTACCGATCTTGCTTATGAAGCTGAGCTGGTGGGGGTGTTTGTCTATTCAGCGGACTCTATTCGGCAGGCATTTCAGGATGCGTTGGAGATGGCCCGGATGACCAAACTCAATCAGGCGGTGATTTCCCCTTATCCTACAGAAGATAAGCTCCGCACACGTCATACGATCAGCGATATTAGAGGAAACTCTGTTGCAGTAGAACAAGTGCGCAATACGATTATGCTATATTCCCGCTCGACAGCCACGGTTCTGATTCAGGGAGAAAGCGGTACGGGAAAAGAGCTGGTGGCACAGGCTATTCATCATGAATATACATTGCGTTATGGACAGTTAGCGGGCAAGCCGTTTGTTGCTGTCAACTGCGGGGCGATTACTGAGTCTTTACTGGAGGCTGAGTTGTTTGGTTATGAGGAAGGAGCTTTCACGGGTTCACGACGTGGCGGGCGTGCAGGTTTATTTGAAATTGCGCACAGGGGAACGTTATTTCTCGATGAAATTGGTGAAATGCCATTACCTTTGCAAACGCGGTTATTAAGGGTATTGGAAGAAAAATTCGTTGTCAGGGTTGGCGGGTATCGCCCGATTGCTGTTGATGTGCGGATTATCTGCGCCACACATTGTGATTTGGATACTTGGGTCAGGGAAGGGCGTTTTCGCGCCGATTTGTTCTACCGTTTGAGTGTATTGCGAATTAACGTACCGGCATTGAGGGAAAGGGGAAATGATATTGGCTTGTTGGCAATAGAATACTTACAACGGGCTTTTGCAGCACTTAATCTACCCGTTGCTACGTCGAGGATACAAGAACTTGCTGAGTGTCATGAAGTATTGCAATCCTATCATTGGCCGGGAAATGTACGTGAATTGCGTAACTTGATGGAACGAATAGCGCTTTATTTGAGTGCTCATCCTGAACAGGCTTTGACTCCTGCGTTAATATTATCGCTTTCACCTGAGCGTCAGATTGATACCAATATTATTGGTAGCAATGTTATTAATAATAATGTGAAAGCAGCCCAGTTTGAAGCATCTTCTCTTATTGAAAACACGCTTTCAGCGCCTGATATTACAGTACATGATATCTTGGCGCGATTTTCAGGTAATCGGCGTGCAGCAGCGGAACATTTGGGAATTAGCCGCACGACGCTATGGCGGAGATTAAAGCAGGAGCAGGGCAAAATTAAATAGGAAAATTAATTACACGCGGATTCACATATTACGTGTTGAATATTACATCTTAGATAAAGAAACATCATTTATGGCATTTTTAAAACTTAACATATTCCAATGGGATCCAACCTGCCTCTCCTGATTTCTTATATGCCCAATACCAGCCATTTAACGTTCTCTCCAGATACAGATATTCTCCCGCTTTTACTGTTAACTCGTGGGCCGTGTAATTTTCGTTACATACCGCTTTATTAGGATGAATAAAATCTAGAATTTGTTGAGGAACCCAACCACTGACATTTAAAGAATTCGTAGTCCAAATCCAGTAAGGATATTCAATATCGCCGTGACTGATTGAAACTATATCTCCAGTTTGTAATTTGATAGGGCTTGGATAAGCGCTAACATAATCTCGGATTACAGTACCTTTCCTCATTAATTTTACTCCCAACTTATTCTTATGTTAAGAAAATTACATATAAACACAGTGGTCATTATATGTCTAACTAATGGCACTAATAGGTCGTGATATTTTTCAGCTTGTTGATCGAGTCTTGCTTTCAAACTGTGAGAAGATTCTTTTGATAATGCATTACTTTTCAGTAATGCTGATCCAGCAAGAAAAGATGCGCCAATATGACCTTGAAACCAACCGTTTGGATCTAATTCAATCACATTAGCTAAAGCCAAGATTCCATTTTTTATGAAAATATCCATTTATTTTTCCGGGTAAATAATTTGCTAATAAAATTATCTAAAAAAGTTATTAGGTGTTTTATGAATTTTTAATAATAAGTGTTTTTAGATATGTTTAAAAGAATGATTGCCAGTAATTGGGTCATGTATTAAATAGTTAGATTGAATATCAAAAATAGTACTCATGCTTAATAAAAGTCCCTATCACCTTATCGTGCATTTCTTCGGATTTTGAATAACTGATAGTTTTTCTATTCAGTCTTTTTACTCGAGTACGCTGAGTTAAATTCGTTCTCTCTATACGCTGAGTAAACGTCTTTCCAGTCAGGTGATCTTCCTCGGGAAGGTTATCATAAACAACATAATCATCTGTGCAGTAAAACCGAATATTAAAGGGCGATAAGAGAGCAAGTAGCTTGTCTAACGTTTTTCTACTGCGATCGCCAAAAACATGGGCCACTATTTCGTTTTAGGCGGGGTTCCCAAGCATACCAAAGCCAGCGTTGATTTTTCTTGTTCCCCACAAATGACCCTTGCTCGTCTATTTCACCGATAAGCTGAATGTTATTTCCATCCAGGGGCAGCGTCGTTACGTTTCGGGGCGTGAGGTTTTTAACGTTTTCATGACAGTGGCTGTGGCGACTTTCAGGATTCGAGTGGTGTCACGAATTCCCCCGTTATTCATCGCTATGTCGACAATCTGCTCTTTAACGCCGGGTTTGCAGGCTTGATAAGTGTATTCCAACTGAAAAACCTTACAGCAGGTATAGCAACGATAACGAGGATGTCCGCCATTCCCTTTTCCATGTCCTTTGACATGTTCTGATTTGTGGCAATAACGGCAATAGACGTCAACTTTGGCCATGCTTTACTCTTAAAAGGCGGGAAGCATATCACAACAACTAACTATTTAATACATGACCGCTGAGGGAGTGATTGAAGGCATGCTGATGATGTTAGATATCCCATTAGAAATGGATAAATGTGTCCAAAAAGAGCCAATGAATATTAGCGCGCACTAATTATGCAGTAATTTCTGAAAATAGCTTTACGTACGTAAAAATGCTGCTATTGTGATAAGAGTGATAGCAATGTCACAGAGCTTATTGAATTATCAGACCTCGCCTCGGCGGGGTTTTTTATGCTTAAGACTCAGACTTAAAAAGATGACAGCCACCCGCTTTGAAATTGATAAATAAAACGGGTAATTGCCAGATTGTGTTTAAGCAAAAATAATATAGTCTGGGTAATGTACCTTCTACCTAACCGATTACTTTGATTCTTTTTTTTACTAATCTTCCAATTTCCTTATTATTCTTGATAACTGATAGCGTATCTTCTATCATTTCGTTAACACATTCTGACAGCTTGTCCGGTCGTAAACTTTCTACATCTTCAAGCTGACATCCTGTTTCAATAATATCAATTAATGCGCCAGATGCTTTTATTTCTTTCAAAGGAGCGCAAGTAGATGGCATAAATATAAAGCCTTCTGCCTCTTCAATAGATATTAGTTCTTTATCAAGAGAATGCAGCACCCCCAAGATTAAAAAACTAATAAATTTCTCTGCGTGTTTATCTTGAATGTTATAATTAAGTCTCATATTTCTCATGTTTATTACTCCAGTCACGAACTTTGTGGGTTACTCCAGCCATTTACAACTTTCACATCAAATACTGGACTACCACTTTGGTGAACAAAATAATGAATAGACACGTGTTTTTTGTCAACCCGGCCATCCCTATAGATTTTATACCATTTTCCGGGTGATTTTTTTCTTAATTCATCCAGTAACTATTTCTTTTTAATAGTATTTTTAGTTACTCCATTTCTGGCATTCTTAAACCCTTTCGGATAGTTTGGAGCATCCTTGATTGATTTGTAAAAGTGCTTAAGATCACTTGAATCACCAAACCAGCTCAACCAGCCCACTTTAGTGAGTGAGATTTGATGCGTGTTTGTCGTCGTATCCGGCGCTTGAAAGCTGTGTCCCGAAAAAGAGAGTGATACCAATACAAGGCTAAACAGAACTCTTGCAAGTCGTTTCATATGAATATCCTCAATATAAATAAGTTGGTTTTAGGTATCCTCACAACAGAATTAGAATGACTTTAGTGTAATATGAAGCATTATATAGATACCCAGCTAAACGGAATTAAAACCAGAACCGATTTACTTCGGATAAAATATTAATGAAAGATAAATGAAGTTGATTATTAAAAATTATAGGGTGAGTAAGGCTTTGAATTTACAATCCAACCGCTGGCAGGTATCACTCAAACTGGCTGAACATGATATTTTCACTGCTGCTTGTTGTTAAAAACTTACTTCATCCAGAAGGAATGATCTATATATCTATAGATGATAATGAAGTCTTTAATTTAGTGAAGGTCTGTGAGGAAATATTTGGATACGATGCCATTAAAATCATTGCGGTTAAAATGAGTGAAGCGAGTGGCCTAAAAATGGCTAGTGTCAAAAAACTAGGAACCATTCCAAAATTAAAAGAATATATCATTGTTATAAAACCGAGCGGTATCAATAATATTGAATTTACACCTATAAAGAAGCCCCTGTGGGACTCGGCGTATAATATATATTTGGATAATTTTAGTCGGGAGAATAGGGAGTTTTACTACTCTATAAAAGATTCGGAATATCTTAGTGATGATCAGTTAAAAAACTCGATGAAATTTTATCAGGCATAACTTTAAGGCCTTTGTCCGAAGTATATAAAGGACCCGCTTCCAAAAAGAATAAATGGCTTTTTGATAATAGCTGGAGAATATGCCAGTGCGTTAAATCCAGCAGCGTTTACAAACTAAGCGAAGAAAAGAAGAAAAACAAAAAAATAAGGGGTGTTTTTTCTGTTAAGTCAGCGCAGGGATTGGTCTATCTGGTACGCGGAACCTATCCAGAAACCAGCCGAAACCCCAGACTGCAATTAATATTTGCCTCTGATAACCTGTTTGTCCACCCGGGTGATTTTTGGACGCATATTAAAACCACAGGGCTTGATAACAAAGGTGGCGTTCCTTACAAAAATGGGAAAAAGCCATTAAAACTCGTGACTGAACTGATTAGCTCTTTAAAATGTCTTCATGATGGCGATATCGTTTTGGACTTCTTCGCGGGTTCAGCAACGACGGGTGAAGCGACCATGATAGTGAATAAAAATAACAATATTAAATTACATTACATATTAGTTCAGTTACCCGAAAATTTAGAGGACACTTACAAATTAGCCAGTGCTGATATGAAAAAGCAAATAAAAGCGTCTATGGATTACTTAAATGAACTGAGTAAGCCGCTTAGCTTAACAGAACTGGGAAAACAAAGAATGAGAATGAGTATTGAAAAATACAAAACTGAATCTCAGACAGATGGATTTAAAGTATTTAAGCTTGTTACAGCTTAACTTAACTATCACCCATTCCCACTAACTCAACTCACAGGGGCGACCATCGTTCACCCCACGGACGCCCATTGTTCAGATGGGGTGGATTATGAAGATGAAAGAGAACCCAGATTTATGGACCGAACTGCTTAAAAAACTCGTGGCCGCAGATATCCGGCTCTGCTTTGGCAATAGTCATTTGTTATGGCCGTCTGGTGTATGACGGCGTAGACCGCAAAAACAAATGGATAGAGGGCGTCCTGTGCCTGTTTTTCCTACACAAATATTTTTGTGATGTTTAAAATGCGTTTGAACTTTTGTGTCTGTTATCGATCGCAATAAAAAAACATGATTGAGGTCAGTGATGATATTCTTAGCCGATCCCCGATAAGGGGCAGAAGACACCTTTAAACAGGCCGAATTAGGTGATAAGCGCCGCACAACACGCCTTATTCAGATGGCGGCTTCACTTGCTGAACATACAGGATAATCCCTTGTGCAATCCCTGAACTTCCCCGCCGATATCGCTGGAGTCGGGATATCCGTGAATATGGCAAAAACCGCCAGCGCGACCATCGCTCCTATGAAGAAAAAGAGAGTTATAAGTGGCAGCGCGCTTCCTGTGCAATGGAGCAGCGGCTGGGTGAGCAGACGGCGAAAATCATTTCGGTCTGTGACCGTGACGCAGACATTATCGAATATCTGACATACAAAATCTCACGAAACCAGCGCTTTGTTGTGCGTTCGATGCAGAGCCGCCAGAGAGAAGAAAGTGCAGATAAACTTTATGATTTTGTCAGCAGCTTAACACCGGCAGGAGAACGGCATGTTCAGGTCAGACAAAAAGGCGGACGCAAAGCCCGTATCGCGCATTGTGAAGTCAGTTATGCCGAAGTCACGCTGAAAGTCCCGAAAGGTAAGACCGATAGCGCAGTCGCGTTATTTTATGTCGGTTGTCATGAAAAAGGGCATGAAAATGGCTTAAGCTGGTATCTTCTTACCACAGAGCCCGTCCACAGCCAGGAAGATGCTGATGTGGTTCAATGATTTTGGTCACCGTTATAGAGGTGATATGCTCACTTCGATAATTCAACAGGTGACATGATGAAAAGAAGTTTCAGCCCCGAATTTAAATTGGAGTC